>JBPCJX010000022.1:0-4228 GCA_051004875.1 Bryobacteraceae bacterium | reverse complement strand
GACGTTTGATGCCCTTAACCGCATTTATCAACACCTTCCGGAAGAGATCAAGCGAAAGGGTGAAGACACTCATCAGGGAGCAAGTGAGGCGCGTTATGCAGCGCTTGCTGGGTTACGACAATTTCCTGAATCGAAAGTCAGACCAGGCTCTAAGGAGCACGCGTGAGAGCTCACGAAACGTACACGCTCGATTGCTATGCGTGCGACGCCACGGTGAAGATGCCGGCCAATGCTGATATGCGATGTCCCCAGTGCGGGGCGTCGCTCGATGTTCAGTGGCGCGAACACCCGAGCGCGACTTCTGTGAAAGAGGGCAGCCCAAGCAAATGCGACAGACTCCACGAAGCACGTCCTGAACTGACGAACGAGCACGCCGCGTGAGTACTTCGCCCACACCGTTCTCCGATTTCCTAAAGGCGCAGCCTGCGGAGACCCCGGCACCGACGCCGTTCTCGGACTTTCTGAAGCAGTCGGAAGCGGCACCAGCTCCAGCGGCCGCGAAAGAAGAGCGCTCTGCCCGCCAGACCAGCACACGCCCCGATGGCAATTGGCACTACGCTGTAGAGGACGTCCGTCTGATCAACGGAATACGGCTCCGGGAAACTCAGACAGATGATCAAGAGCGATCGACCGGCGAGGAGAGCGGGGATAGCCAGCAGCGCTCGGCTTGGCCCGAAGAGACTGATCAGCAAGGCGCAAACGGTCAAAATAACCTGCAAAGGAACTCGCGTGACAGTCTGAAGATCAATGTAGGCAGCCGAAATGCCAAACATCAGAGCTAATAACACAAAACCGCCACAATCATCAATGACGTTGGCCCGCACGGCCGTAAACAGACCGCTGACTGCCCACCGTACTTGCGATGAATCGTCGGGGACAACATTAGATTCAGCCCGAATCGCCGCAATACAATCCTGAGTTTTAGGCGGGGCTAACATTTCAGCAATACGAAACAGTAGGGCAGACGAAGAGCGCGAAACCCGATGACCTCTCATCGCCCACTATCCAAGGCCGGGTTCAGTTTTGAGGCAAGAATCGTCCGGTTCGTTAATGCCTCTCGTGCCCAGCAAGCGCCCGATACGGACAATCGGTACACATGCCGCGGTGGCCGCCCTTCACGTTCAGGGTCCGTCCATTTCGTATCCAGAAATCCGCTGTCCGCCAGGCGCATGAGGATGGGATACAACGTGCCAGAAGGAAGGCCGGTCTGCTGACTGAGGCTATAACCGTATTTCCAAGCCTGTCGATCACTCAGGAGCGATTCGACAATGAGCAGGGTTTGGTCTGATGCACGTCGTCTACGTCTGGACATTGATTATATCTATATATGTAGACTTATTCGGCCGGAGCTGTCAAGCTCGCGTTTGGAAACCGCATCTCTCCGGTAACTTGCTTCTGAAAAGCGGCAGTCCCCGCGTCAACTCCGCTGTCGGATGATCAGGTCGGCAAACCGGACAGTGCGGATCGTTCTACTTGCAAAACACCGTTATCGGAAACTGGGATAGATCCTCACGGCGATCTGTTTACTGATACTCCTCGGTTGGTCGGTAATACGGAAGTCGCGAAGCAGTGTGCTGGAACAGGGTGGAACGCGGCCGAGCGTGCTTGAGAGTGGCCCTGCTTCGGCATGCCAACAAAAATAGGATGGCCCTGACAGCCTTCGACTATTCTGCGGATGATGATCGAGCTTTCTTTTTTATGCTGGACCTGCCCCTTGGGGTGAGACAAACAGTTAAGACACTGTTGACCGTTCGATGAAAAATAATCGACTGGCAAGGCGACTTTACGGCAGACTCGGAAGCGGTTGGCGAAGCGGAGGCGGGCAATGCGGGAGCGCAACCCGCCAAGGAATAGCCAACCGGAAACTCATCCACACGATGAGCGGGGACGCTGGTCATACTGGCGTCCTCATCGGATGGGTAGATTTCCCGATGCCTGTGAAAACTCATGCAGAAAGACGCCGCGCAGCGGCCTCCCTTTGTTGTGCCGCGAGATTGGCTTCGAACTCCGTTGGCGGCACATGCCGAGCGCGGAGTGAAGCCGCCTTTCGTTGTAGATTTTCTCCAGAAACTCGCGAAGCGACAGATGCGCCTCCTGCAGGTCCCGGTATTCGCTACGAAAAACCTCTTCGTACTTCAGTGTCTCCATGAACGATTTCGCATGCTGCGTTGTCCCACGGATTACCTTTGCGCGACATGCTCACGCCGATTCCGTTTGCTTTGAGTAAGTCGGTGTAGTCGCCGCTGGCGTACTGCGAACCGCGGTCCGAGTGGTGAACGAGATTGCCTGGCGCTTCCCGTAATTCGCGCCGCCAGCGGTGCAGCACGTTCGGGTTAACCTCTACCCCCCGTGCCACCTCAGCGATCGAGACGCCCTCCATTCGCTGCTGGCGAGTGTCCGGATCAGCTTGCGATCCAGCCCGCGCGAGTGTTGGGACACGAATTCACCGTGCCTTGACGTGATTGTCACTAAAAATTCAAGATTGTGGCCTAATCTGAGACGAGCCGAACCTCGTATCGCCCGAATGGCTGATTCGGCAACTCTAGATGTGTGTTTGCACGCGAACGACACGCGGAGCATGACGCCATCGTCCGTAAGTCTTGATTTGCTCTAAAAAGGATTAACCGGTGCGCAACCTTCCTCGATTGATAATTCTTGGAACACTCTTGGGCAATTTGCTTTGGCTGCCATCTGCGATCGCCCAGTCCTCCAGCGGCACGATCACTGGAACGGCAAAGGATTCCGCTGGTTCAGCTTTGCAGAGTGCACTCGTGAAACTCGATCCGCTGGCCAGGCAAGCTGTGACCGACAGCCAGGGGGAATTCCGAATGACGGACGTGCCGCCCGGTGATTACACTGTAACCGTATCGTATGTGGGCTTTGCGCAATTCACGAAGACCGTCAAAGTGGAAGGCGGCGAAGTGGCAAGCATCGATGCCGTCCTGCAGGTCGCTTCTAGGAAGGATGAAGTCCTTGTCACCGCGGAGCGGGCCCAAGGCGAAGCCGAGGCCGTCAATATCGAGCGCACGGCGGATAACATCGTACAGATCCTGCCATCTAAGGTAATCACCAGTTTGCCCAATACCAACATCGCCGATGCGGTTGGACGGCTGCCTAGCGTCACGCTTGAGCGCGACGAAGGAGAAGGCAAGTATGTGCAGATTCGCGGTACCGAGCCTCGGCTCAGCAATGTGACCATCAACGGTGTACATGTGCCCTCTCCGGAAGCGAGTGTTCGTAACATCAAGCTCGACGTTATTCCTTCAGATCTGGTGGATCGGATCGAAGTGAACAAGACACTTTCAGCCAATCAGGACGCTGACGCGATCGGCGGTTCGGTCAACCTGGTGACGAGGACACCCGGCGAAAAGCCCGTTTACAGCTTCGCTGCGCAGGGTGGGTACACCCCAATTCAAGAAGGCAGAACGCTGGACGCATTCAGCGGGACCGTAGGGCAGCGCTTTTTCAAAGACAAGAAGCTTGGAATTTCACTCGGTGGCAGTTTCGATCACAATAACCGGGGCATCGACGACCTCGAGCCCACTCAGGCCATCGGAAATTTGAACGGCCGCAATTTCGCGTTCATCAACAGCGAAGACCTGCGGACCTACAAGTACGATCGCAGCCGCTACGGCTTCGCCGGTGGCGCAGATTACAGTCTCACCCCCGGAACAAGCATCTATGTGAGAGGGCTGTTTTCCGATTTTCACGACTACGGCAGCACGTATGTGTATACGCCCAATGCGGGAGCCATCGTGTCCAACAGTGGCGCTCTGACCACGTTCGATAATACGGGCAACATGCAATACCGCGAGTATATTCGACGACCGGATCAGCAGGTTTTCAGTTTCGCGACTGGCGCCACGCATGCCATTTCAACCACCGTGATCAATTATCAGTTGGCGGTTTCCCGAGGTCATAACTTTGGTGGACAGGACTTCGCGACCACATACTTTAACGGACCTTCCAATGTGCCGTTTGGTTTGGACGAGAGTGACCCCTATCGCCCGAAATTGAGCCCGCTCGATAGCACGCAGATCTACAATCCTGCAGCGTACTCCATCGCGAGCACGGGAATCCCTAATTACCGCAGTACGGAGCTCGACTTTGAGGGATGGGTAAATCTAGCGCGGAGCTATAGTATCGGGTCGCATCCGAGTACTTTCGAAATGGGTTTTGAAGCGCGCGACGCTCACAAGACACAAAATGAAAACGATCAATTCTACGA
>JBPCJX010000021.1:0-52537 GCA_051004875.1 Bryobacteraceae bacterium | reverse complement strand
AGATCCGAAACATCGAGCATATTGCGCAAGCTCTGTTCGGCGGTTGCGATGCGTTCCGCAGTCAGATGCTCAAGGAAGCGCCGCCAATTATCACCGAACGCGAATCGCTCACCGCGCGCAATCTCAGCTGTATGCGTTTCAGTAACAATCATCGAATTATCGGGTTATACCTTATCGGGCGATCTAGCATTGGGCTAAAGTCCTAAAAATAATGAGAGCTTCCGGGGTATGGTGGCGACTGGATTTGAGTACACCCACTAACCAATGTTGAAGCGGCTTCCATTTCTTCTCCTTACGGCGCTGATCGGCCTGGCTCGCGGCCAAAGTGATGCCAATTTGGAGAGGCGTGCAGCCGAGTTTTCAGCGGCGCTGGTCGATGGAACGCTCAAAGTAGGGACTGATTGCTCTGAACGCACCCCTTGCAATGCGCGATCCGGAAATTTCGTGCGCAGTTTCAAGGCGCCTGCTGCGATTAGGCCTTCCAGTTCGACATCGGGTTCAGTCTTCGTTTATCTGGATGGCTCCAGCAATCTGATGGCTGGCAGCAAGGTGAATCTCACGTGTCAGGGCTGCGCCTATTCACCAGGCGTGACCCAATTCCCGCCCGATTCGATTCCGCTGTTCACATGCACCGTTGTTGCTGGCGCTTTTCAGCCGACAGGCTGTATCGATCTCCGGGCTATCTTTTCGACAACCGGAATTGTCAGTGGCACGGGAGTGCTGATCACAGGCAAACCAGGGGCTGAGGCCGTGTCAATTGATCCCACGCTGGTCAGCTTGCATGTTTTAGCGCCGCCAAAAACATCTCACGATACTTGCTCGACGGGTCAATTTTCATACGACAGCAATTATTACTACGTCTGCACGGCTCCGAACACGTGGAAGCGCCTTGCGCTTGCGAACTTTTAGAATGTGACGAACACTACCGGCGTTCACAGCCAGTGAAACAATTTCTTTCCATAGATAGCTCAGCCATTTACGTTAAGCCGTGCCGGCCGATGCCCCACCAATGGAATTCTCGGATCGGGCGAGATCGTCAACTTTTCAATGCTTACTAGATCTGCAACAGCGTTACCGTCACAGCTTTGCCTGCTCCTGATGACCAGCGTCCTGTTCGGACAAACCAATTTGCCGATCACCTTCCAGGGAGCTATCGCGCCACAGGCGACATTCACATACTCAGCTCCCGATGCCGCGCCGTGCATAGTTCGAGAAAGCACGGATCCTGCGTTCGCGACTGTCGATCATGATGTCGATCCCACACTGTTTCCCGGCAGCAATTTGGACACCAGAGCCGGAAACATCGTCAATGGACCGTATCGGCACATCGTCATCGGCTTTCGGGGAACCGCGATGGCTTCAGATGGAAAAACATATTCGCGTGCACTCCAGGCCGCCGTTACACATTACCTGAAGATCTCTTGCAATGGCGGATCATACATCGGCACTTACACGTTTCAAACGCAGAATCCTCCTTTAGGCAATACCGCGCCTGACTACATTCCTTTCAATCCGGCGAATTTCGGGAACTACGGATGGCCGACCATCAATTACACCGCCCGAACATCAGATCCCCAGGCCAATTCCTACATAGATCCGTTGACCGGCGTGCAGCTTGTCCGCTGGACGGGTCCTGGAGATGGAGGTGGCATCACGACGCCATCATTTTGGTACGGTGTCTCTGATCCAAACAATGTCTGGACCAATCCGAGCAATATTCTCGCTTCGAGTGGTTACGCCAGTTACTCAGGGCCGGGTGGACCGAGCAATGCTCTTTTTGTATGGGGACCCTCAGGTATTTTTCGGCCTTCGTTCACGGGAACTGAGTTTTTTTCGCTCGATGACTTGCAGTTGGGCCTGAATGGATACGGCGATCAATCGAGCGTGGCAGATAGAACAGTAAACGGCTGTATCTCCGCCGATTTTGGCGCAACCTGCGTCAGCAATAACTCCGTACAGTTGGTGTTCCCGAACGCTACTGCATCTACCGTTTGGCAGCCTTCAACTTTCGCAGCCCCAATTCTTTCTGGATGGGGAAGTCCTCATGTTACGAACGACATGTTGACAAACAGCTTTTTCGGGACCTTGTCGGCCGTTAACGGATCGGCTATAACATGGGGCGGTCAATCTTCGTTTGGCAACGCGGTGTACTTCCCCGTCACCGTACTCAAACCCGGGATGAAAATTGCGATCAGCGGAAGCGCGCCAGTGTGTCTGCAAAATCAATGCACAATCGCATCTGTTCAAGACGAGCAACATCTCGCGATCCAGGAAAGCCTGCCCAGCTGGACACCCCTGTTCACGACACTGACAAGTGCCGTTGCGGCCGGGGCGGATACGTTTACGGTCGGAGCTTCAACCGGCTTTGTCGTCGATCCATGGCCTAACAGAGCCCAGTCCTACGCGCTGACCATCGATACGAGGGCAAACGTCGACTCGGTTTCATGCACGGCTCTGACCGGCAACACGTTCTCCGGTTGCAGCGGAATCAATCACTCGCACTCGAGCGGAACTCAAATGGGTCAGAATGCCTACGGATTTGTGAATTTCGGGGTCAAGCTTTGGAAAGCCACGGGGAAGGGAACCATCTATTTGAACTCGGCGCTCGCAAATTGGGCGGTTTCGAACATGTTCTTTACCGAGTACCAGGGAACCGGGTCAACTGGATGCAACGGAAATTACGTGACCGTTTCGTATGCCGCAGATGGTGTTACGCCGATCGCTCCAACACAGGGCTACACGTGTACATTCGTAGATAATTTTTTCGTTAACGCGGGAGGTGACATATACCTTTATCTCCTCATCCCAAGCACCGGAGAAACAAGGAAACTGTCAAATCTGAACAATGGCGCGATCGTTAATAACGCCACCCCGCTCACTGGGTGGGGATACAATCCATCGTCCGGGTACATGCAATCGTGCGTGTATAACGACAATCCCTCGAATGCCGCTCATCAGAAGTTTGCAGCCTGGAGACAACCGAAACGGCTCGCTGATAAATTCCGCAATTGCTTGCACAAATCCGCAGACGAGTTATACGGTTCAGCAGGAAATTGGTGCTGCTTACCCGCAAATCGACTTTGGCTATTTCGGGGTTCCCAACTTAACGGACGTGGAGTATCCGCTTGCGAAGTTCATGATGAGGCCGGCACAAGGAGCGATGGCTTGGTTTTGTGATCTCGATATTTCTAAACCGGCTGAGGCTTCACAGGTCCTGTCCTGTCATAACAGTTGGGATACTTACCCGTCCCGTTTCGCAGGTGTCCATGGGTTTGAATATTTCATCAGCAATACAAGCGCGTATTCGACCGGCTACTCGGATGAATACGCAATCGTCGGATTGAACGGTCCTGGGGTGGGTGGTAGTGAGCGCTGGGACATCCCAATTAACCAGATCTACAGCAACGGTGGATCCACGGCTCTGAGTGCGACGTTTACAGATCCTCAGACGTGCGAGCAACTCGGGGTTACCAATTCCCGTTGGATCGCACTCGGCGCAACCGGGCACAACTGCGTACAAATGGACGTTCAGGATCCAGTCGCTACGGCCCCGGCCTCGAAGGACATGCAGGCACTTGGCAATTTTCCAGCCGGCTCGCGACCCGCACCCTGGCCGCATAACTCCACAACCTGCGGTGGAGACGGCGGCACCGCCAACTGCTGGTCATTCCTCGAACCTATTGCAGCCGGCGATATGCTGATCGATGACAGCCAGTCGGGATCGCGTGAGCTCTTTGTCGTGGCAGCGATCACGCCTATCAGCGGAAATCCGAACGCCACCGCGCACGTTGTCCTCTCCCGGTATTTCAATCCCTTTGGCCAGTGTGCATCCACCGGTTCAATCGCGCACAGTGCCGGGTTCTTTCTTACCGAGACTCAACCATGGACCTGCTCTGGAGCCGCATTCATCCTCTATCCGAACGGGAATCTCTCTCGTGGGAAGGTTGACAACACCACGGTAAATGCCGGGCACATCATTCAGTGGCCCATCGATAACAAGTTCATCTTGAGCGGTCCCTACGTAGTCGATTTTGCTAACGATCTCGGGGGTTACGGAACCGGTTATGGAGTGAGGATCGGCACCATTCCGGATGTGTGGGGCCAAGGTGTGAGCTGGGGGGTGCAGTCGCTCTTTCCATTCAATCAGAATTTCAATAGTCTCGGGATCAATTACATTCAGACTCACGCAGGTGGTCTCGCTTCCGGCTGTCCGAGTTGTCAGTGGATCGTCGACGGACGCCCGCTGGGAGGGCCTGGCGGAGGATCCGGGCAACTGTGGAACCATAACTATGTCCTCATGCCGGGCACGCAGAGCGTCTACAAACTTGATCTGCCCGGTGGAAACACGTTGGACTTCAAGAACAAAGCTCTGCGCCTGTTCGCGGGTCAACATCTGATTCAGAACATCAGCAGTCCTACAGCTCGAGTCAGTGACTCGACTCCCTGGCAAGGCTGTGCCGCTTATGCGAGCGGCGAGTGTTACCCGGCCAGCCACGCAGGAGACATCTACGAAGTCGTGCCGCAGGCCACCACTTCTCTCGGGTATTGTGCGATAGACATGACGATCAACACGCCGTGCGCGGTACAAGTTGCGCCGGAGGTGGCCGCGTACACCCAGCACGATATTTCCGGGCCTGATCCTCTTGGGCTGAAAGGGAGAGTGCTCACCATGGCATTTAATGGGCCTGCCCGGACGAACAACTACGCTAACATGCACGCCCTTACCAATGGCGATTGGGGTGTCACGACCATTGCATGGGGTGACGGCAGACGCAGCGATGTATTCGGAGTAAGATTGCCGCCTCTACCAAACAATGACTCGATTATTCGCAACACATTCGTGCAGATGCCGGTCAGCTTGGGCGGGCAATCCGGGTCTTCCGTGCGCATCCGGTTTGGCTACGCGGAATACGGAAGCGATGCCAATGCCCAGCCGCTATTCTGCTCTTCGAACCGGCAGGAAGATTGCAGTACAGCTACGGCCAACAGCGATCCGTACGCTTTTGCGAGTGAATCGCAAAATTGGATGTCATGTAGCAGCGGCTGCATCATCAATGTCCCTGCTGTTTCGGGCCGGGTTCTCTACTATGTGATCGACAGAAGGTTGCCCAGCGGATCTATCGTGAGTAGTCCTCTCGAAATGGCCGCCATCCGGTAAATTCAAAAAAAGGTCACTCATTCTGCCGAATCGTTCGAGTACTACCAGTACAATGTCGCTCCGATTACTTCTGTTCTCAATTCGAAACGCCATCTTGCGAATGCCTGAACGACAGGTATGCTAGTGAGAACGGGGTTACTGGTGAGAATGGCTGAATGATATCTGACTGACATGCGAATGTCGCTTCGTTATGGACTATCCGTCTTGGCGCTTATATTAATCGGTGGGACGATAGCGACATATTTTTATGGAAAGAGCCTAACCCCTCGAGCTCGCGACCGTGTCATTCAGGCCCTACAAGAACGCTTCGACGCGGATATCGATGTTACGTCCCTTCATCTTTCGTTTTTCCCTCACCCCAACCTGGTCGGCGAAGGCCTATCGATTCGCCACAAGAACTGGAACGATCCGTCTCCAGAAATTTACATTCGCCGCTTTAGCGCAAGCAGTGATTTCTTCACGTTAATCGGCCGCGCCAATAACGTTGAGCTTGTCCGGCTGGAAGGACTCAAAATCCATCTCGCTCCCCGGGGGCGTAGTACGCGCCAGCAAGGAATTGGCGATCAGCCTGAAATCGCGAGCGCCGAACCGGGGCACGATACCACTCGTTTCCGCTTTCTCATTGGAACCATCATTGCTGATGGAGCTCAACTTGAAATCCAGCCCAAAATTCAAGGAAAACTGCCGCTTCGTTTTGATATCCAAAAGCTCACGCTGCATTCCGCCGGCCCGGGACAGCCCATGGCCTTTAAGACCACGCTTACGAATGCCAAGCCGCCAGGCTTGATCGACAGCACGGGCGAATTCGGCCCCTGGCAGCGTGACGATCCCCGCAGTACCCCCGTCTCCGGCAACTACACCTTTCAGAACGCTGATACCAGCGTCTTCAAAGGGATTACTGGAACTCTCTCCTCGGACGGCAGCTATCATGGCGTTCTGCAACACATCGAAGTGGATGGGACTACTGACACTCCCAAATTCGCGCTGAAACGCGGGGGGCAAGCGGTGCACCTAATCACAAATTTCCATTCGATTGTGAACGGGAGTGACGGAGATACGATACTTGATCCGGTTGACGCACGCTTTCTCCGCTCCGAATTCATCTGCAAAGGAGACGTAGTTCATGAGCCTGGCGCGAATGGCAAAACGGTCTCGCTCGAAGCCGCCACAAAGCGCGGTCGCATCGAGGATATACTGAGGCTCTTGATCAAAAGTAAGAGGCCGTTTCTGACGGGCGCCGTCGACTTCAAAACAAAAATCGTGATCCCGCCCGGCCGTGAGGACGTGTTAAATAAATTGAAACTCGACGGCCAGTTCGGGATCGCTTCCGCGGAATTTACGGATGCAAAAGTGACGGAACGCCTCCAGACGCTTAGCGAACGGGCGCAGGGGATCACGGCGAACGCTGAAAAGGAATCGCCCGAGACTGTGGCCTCAAACTTCCGCGGCCGCTTCAAACTTGTTAACGGAATCGCTTCGTTCTCGCGTCTTTCATTCACGGTTCCAGGCGCCTTGGTCAACCTCGCAGGCACCTACTCACTGCGCTCAGGCATCATCAACATGCAAGGCACGTTCCGCATGAAGGCGACCCTCTCGCGAACTCAATCCGGAATCAAGCACTGGCTCCTGAAGCCCTTCGATCCTTTTTTTCGAAAGGAAGGTGCGGGCTTCGTGCTGCCCATCAAGATCACCGGGACGAAAGACCACCCGCAGTTTGCCGCAGTGATTTTTCACAGGGAGAGAATTATACATTGAGATGATGCTAAATCTCTCTAAGACGCCAGTTTCTATGAGCCAGATGTGCTCTCATGCGCTAGTCTTTACGGCCCTATTAGCTTCGTTTGCGGCCGGCGGGAAAGCGCAATCGGCTAACAATATGAATATGCAGCCTTTCGGCAAAACTTCTGATGGTCACGAAGTGTCCCTCTACACACTGAAGAATAAATCAGGTATGGAGGTCAAAATCACCAATTACGGCGGTACCATCACGTCCATCAAAGTGAAGGATCGCCACGGGAAGTTTGGTGACGTTGTGCTTGGCTTTGAAAATCTGGACGGCTACATTTCGAAGACCAACAAATCCTACTTCGGAGCCATCGTAGGCCGGTATGCGAACCGCATAGCGCATGGCACCTTCGTTCTGGACGGCCATCAATATCACATACCTACCAACGATGGCCCGAACTCGCTGCACGGCGGACTGCGAGGTTTTGATAAACGCGTGTGGGATGCGAAGGATGTGTCCACGCCCCGGGCTCCTGAGCTCGAGTTGCATTATCTGAGCCGCGATGGCGAAGAAGGGTTCCCCGGGAATTTATCCGTGACGGTCCGCTACTCGCTAAATGCCGAGAATGATCTTCGCATCGATTACTCCGCCACCACGGACAAGGACACAGTGCTCAATTTGACAAACCACTCTTACTTCAACCTGGCTGGGCCTGGGAGCGGCGACATCCTGAACCACAAACTGACGCTCCAAGCAGACCGGTTCACGCCAATCGATCAAACGCTTATCCCGACCGGCGCCATCCAGAGCGTGGCTGGCACGCCTCTCGATTTCCGAAAGCCCACGGCAATCGGATTCCGCATCAATCAGGATGATCCGCAGCTGAAATTCGCCAAGGGCTACGACCATAATTTTGTTCTGAATCACTCGGGACACGAGCTTAGCCTAGCCGCAAAGGTCGAGGAACCGCATTCCGGCCGGGTACTTGAAGTTCTTACAACCCAGCCCGGTATTCAGTTCTATTCCGGCAATTTTCTAGATGGAAGCGTTCACGGGATAGGAGGCGCATACAATTTCCGATCTGCGCTTTGTTTAGAGACCCAGCACTTCCCTGATTCACCGAATCACCCGAACTTTCCAAGCGCCGTGCTGCGGCCCGGTGAACAGTTTCGTCAAACGACCGTTTTCCGCTTCTCGACCGAATAGCCGTCGCGGCCTTCTTCTATCGCTGTACCCGCCGCAGCGTAAGTGCGTCGTCGCGCAGGGTTGCGTTTTTCAATTTCTTCCAGTCGTCGGTTACGTCAATCATTTTGCCCGAAATGTGATTGGATCTTTCCGATGCGAGGAACATCGCATGCTCTAACTGCAGTTCGGGAGACATTCCACCAGTTCGCCTGGTCTCCTTCGCAGCGGCTACCACTTTCGGTTCGAGTTTGCTCTCTGCCCGAATAATTTCGTCCGTAACGCTTGTGTACGTAGGCCCCGGATCGAAAGAATTTATTTGAATATTGTGGTCCGCCACCTCAGCCGCTAACGTCTCTACAAATCGAACCACGGCTGTCTTGGACGTCGAATACGCGGAGAAATTAAGGTTAGGAGTTTGATCGCAAACCAGCGCAATGATTTTGCCGGACCGTTTCTCCATCATGCTCGGCAGCACAGCGCGGCAGGAATGTGCAACTCCGAGTAAATTGATTTGGATCGTTTCTGCCCAGTCCTGGAGCTGGCTTTGTAAAAACGAGTTCAGCGGCCCTGTAATAGCCGCCGCGCAAATCAAAACGTCGATAGGGCTGCCGAACGTGACACGCGCGCGGTCTACCGCCACCGCCAGCCGCTCTGCATCGGTCACGTCCGCGCGAATTTGAAGTGCGTTGCCGCCCGCGTGTTCAATCTCAATCTGTGCCAGATCGATCTCGGCCTTACTTCGGCCAACCAGCGCAATCCTCGCCCCTAAGCGCGCGAAGCCCAGAGCCAATCGCTTCCCAATGCCCCGGCCTCCGCCCGTAACCATAATATTTTTGTTTTTGAACTCGTTGGTAGGCGTCGCCACGTTCACCTGAGCCGCCTTCGCCATGAACACGGAGAGCGGCCCCGACTAAAGGGTAGAACATACGCAAACTGTTCGCACGTACGCTGTCCATATTGCGACCTTAATTCTGGTCAATTCCCCTCGAATTTAACGATTTTGCGCTATACTTTCCGTAGCACGCCGCACGTATCTTGTGCGCTTCGCATATCAATTCCAAGAGGCGAATGAGTAAAGAAGACAGCATTGAAGTAACTGGAACAGTGGTAGAAAAGTTTCCGAGCGGGCTATTCAGCGTTCAACTGGATCAGGACCGAACCGTTCTCGCTCACTTGGCGGGAAAACTTAGGCGTAACCGCATCCGCGTGCTAGCCGGCGATCGTGTCACCCTCGAGATGTCTCCCTATGACCTCACCAAGGGACGAATCACCTACCGGCACAAGTAACACACCTTCCTCTCCCTCCCATCCCAGCAAGCGCGTACTCGTAGTTTTCGGCACGCGTCCGGAAGCCATCAAGCTCTGCCCGCTGGTTTCCGCTTTGCGCCAGGAACCTTTCTGCTGCAGCTTAGAGACGATCGTGTGCGTTACTGCCCAGCACCGTCAAATGCTCGATCAGGTGCTTGCGGCATTTGAGATCACTCCCGATTACGATCTCGATCTGATGCGTTCAGGCCAGACCCTGATCGCCTTAACCTCGCGAGTGCTCGCGGGACTCGAATCTGTGCTCATCACAGTGAAGCCATCGCTAGTCGTCGTGCAGGGTGATACGACAACCACACTGTGCGCTGCGCTGGCCGCGTTTTATGCAGGCACCCCTGTGGCTCACGTCGAGGCGGGTCTGCGCACGTTCGACATGCGCGCGCCATTCCCCGAAGAAATGAATCGCGTGGTCGCGTCGCGCTTGGCCGACCTGCATTTCGCCGCTACCGATTGGGCAGCCGATAATCTCTTGCGCGAAGGCATCAAGCCTGAATCGATTCAAGTAACTGGAAATACCGGCATTGATGCTGTCCTATCGATTTACGAGGGCATCGAGCGGGGAAGACTCTCGGGACTTTCTCTCCCTATAGACACACGCAAGAAGCTGATCGTGGTTACGGCTCACCGTAGAGAGAGTTTCGGAGAAGCCTTCGTGCGCATCTGCGAAGCCATATCTACGCTTGCCGAGCGCAACGACGTACAGGTGGTGTGGCCCGTCCACCGCAACCCCAACGTTCAGGACACCGTGCATAGAATCCTCGCCCGCCACTCAAACGTCCTTCTGGTCGAGCCGGTCGATTACCTGCCCTTCGTTGACCTCATGCGTAGAGCCTATCTCCTCATCACAGACTCGGGCGGCGTGCAAGAGGAAGGTCCCTCGCTCGGAAAGCCGATCCTCGTGCTGCGCGAGAAGACTGAGCGTCCGGAAGCGGTTAGCGCCGGCACGGTAAAGCTGGTTGGAACAAATCGAGACGCCATCATCAGCGAGGCAACCCGCCTTCTCGACGACCCCGCCGAGTACGAGCGAATGGCTCGTCTCCACAACCCATATGGCGACGGTAAGGCCAGCGGTCGCATCGCCAACCGCATCTTTTCCTACCTCCACCCGGCCTGATACGCGCGGTCCACTAAAATAATAAAAGTTGTCACTCCTCGATTCGCTAGGCCACGAGGCCGCGCCATCTCTGGGTCGAAGGCATTGGCCGCAGATCTACTTTGGCGTGGGATCAACCTCCCTTGCAACACTGCTGCTTGAACTCGCACTCACCCGAGTGTTCTCGGTCGTGTACTTCTATCACTTCGCCTTTTTTGCAATTTCGATCGCTCTATTTGGCCTCGGTGCAGGTGGGGTGTTCTCGTACATCGTGGCGGGCTGGCGCGGGTCGCTTCATGGCAAATTAGGCGTTCTCGCTGCTCTAAATGCGGTTGCCATCATTCTCTGCCTATCCTTCCTGCTGGATCAAACCGGCAACATGCAACCTGCGGACTTGATCGCTGCCTACTTCATTGCTGCGATTCCTTTCCTGCTCTCCGGCACCATCCTTTCTCTCGCAATTTCGGACGCCATCGAACGCGTTGACCGAGTCTACTTCTTCGATCTTGCAGGCGCGGCTGTCGGCTGCGCTGTCCTGGTTCCAATACTCAACTGGGTCGGCGGCCCAAACACGATTCTCGTGGCTGCCGTCCTTTTCGCCGTCTCATCCGCCATTTGGTTTCATCTCGCACATTCGCCTCGCGGCCGGGTTGCGGCCGTTCTTCTGGGCCTGCTTCTAGTTGCGCTCATCACTTATAACGCGAAATACTTCCTCATCGATGTGAAATTCGCTAAAGGCCAACCGCTCCAGAACGAGGAGTTCGTTCAATGGAATAGTTTTTCCCGCATCGCTCTGAAGCCCGAGCCAGGCAGCGGCTTGAAGAGTATCGTTATCGATGCTGACGCGGCGACCGGAATCCCTCGCTTCGACTTCGAGCATCTCTCGCCGCAGCAAAAAATCGATCTTGCATATCAAGGACCTGGATTTCCGTACCTGCTTCGCCCTGGCGCCAAAACTCTCGTGATTGGTCCCGGAGGCGGTTGGGACATCTCGCGTGCGCTCGCTTCCGGAAGCAAAGATATTACCGGTGTCGAAATCAATCCGATCATTGCCACAGTCATCATGCGGAAGAAATTTCCGCAATACAGCAACAATCTCTATTTCCGTCCCGAGGTCAAGATTGTTGTTGAAGATGGCCGCTCTTTTATTCGCCGCTCGAACGATCGTTATCAGGTGCTCCAAGCAACACTCGTAGACACTTGGGCCTCGACCGCTGCTGGAGCGTTCGCCCTATCTGAAAACAATCTCTATACGACGAACGCTTTTGTCGACTATCTCTCTCACTTAACAAGCGATGGCCTCCTGGCTTTCACCCGCTGGGGCTTCGACCCGCCGCGTGAATCCCTTCGACTCGTCTCCCTCGCCTATGCGGCGCTTAAGCAGCTCGGGCAGCAAGATCCGGCTCGCAGCATCATTGTCCTCCGGGAAAACAGTAAAGCCTTGCAAGGCTGGGGAGCCAAGGACACTCTTCTGATTGGCCGCTATCCGTTCAGCGCCGCTGATATCAACCGTGTTCAAGAAGCAGCAGCAACCGCGAACGTGCAGGTAATCTATGTGCCCGGAACAACCCTCGACAGTCCTTTCCGCCAACTTTTGCTTTCCCACGATCTCAGCGACTTTTACAGCGCCTACAAGTTCGACGTCACGCCCGTTAGCGATGACCGGCCCTTCTTCTTCTTCACCGTTCAGCCGCGGGATTTCTGGCGCTTTATCACACATGCATCGCACGAAACTGAAGACTATAAAATCAACAGCGCGCTTCCGGTTCTCTTCGGGCTGGTCGGTATCAGCATCCTTGCCACTCTCCTAATCCTTGCTTTGCCCCCGCTCCTGCTTCGTCATCGCCTCCCGGCTGCAACAGGCAGCATCCGTCCTCTGCTTTTCTTTCTGTTCATCGGAGCCGGTTACATTTTGATCGAAGTCGCTCTCATTCAGAAGCTAGTTCTATTCCTTGGCCATCCCACCTACGCGCTCACTGTTGTAATCTTCTCGATGCTTTTGTCCAGCGGCCTGGGAAGCTTCGCCAGCAAGCGACTGGTCCGCGCGGATAACGGGAGACTGCGAAGTCTTCTGATGTTCATCCTCGCTGCCGTGCTCGTACTCTCAGCCATCCTTCCGCCGATTACCGAAGCCGGGGTCAGTCTGTCTTTCCCTCTCAAAATCTTGGTATCGGTCGCTCTGATCAGTCCTGTAGGATTCGCCATGGGCATGCCGTTCCCCACTGGATTAACGCTGCTCGAAAGAGTTATGCCCGCTTCAATTCGCTGGGCTTGGGCCATCAACGCCGCATCAAGCGTTATGGGATCGGCTGCGGCTATGTTCCTGGCCATTTACCTGGGACTGCAAATAACTCTCGTGATCGGTGGCTTGTTTTACTTGGCTGCATGGATCAGCACGGTCCGTTCTCCTCTCACGCGCAGCTATTCGACCGAACTTGCCAGCACTGCTTAGCTTTGTCTGTAAAGTGATAGCGTGACGACACAACCCGGCAAGCAGGGGGATCTCCATGGCAGTGCCCCTGACAATCATCACACCGCGTTGCTCTTAATTGATGTGATCAATGATTTTGAATTCCCCCGCGGCGACGAACTGTTCGGTCAAGCGCTCCCGATTGCCCCGAATATCGCGGAATTGAAGAGACGGGCGCGAGCAGTCGGCATTCCCGCCGTCTACGTGAACGATAACTTCGGACGCTGGCAATCGAACTTTGATCAACTCGTAAAACATTGCCTTCACGACGGAGTTCGAGGCCGGCCCTTCATCGAGCAACTCAAGCCGGACCCCGAAAGCGATTACTTCGTCCTGAAGCCGAAGCACTCCGCCTTTTATCAGACTCCGCTCGACCTGCTTCTGAAGCATCTTGGAGCGGAGCGCCTGATTCTCACCGGTGTCTCCACCAACAGCTGTGTTTTGTTCACAGCCGGCGACGCTTATATGCGCGACCTTGAACTGATCGTCCCTAACGACTGCTCCGCAGCGTGCAACGCGCACGAGCACAATGTCGCCATGGAACAGATGAAATGCATGTTGAAAGCGGACGTTTCCGTGTCAACCCAGATCGATGTCAACGCCCGGGTGAAGAACTACGCTTGAGGAACCGCACGTTGTCATGCCCCATAACTAAACTGTTCCCCATGACTCACCACGGCACCCGAGCCCAGCCCTCTCGACATCACCCGTAGCGCTTCTTCCAGCGCTTCGGCGAAGAAATACTCGCCCCACATCACCGATTCGTCTACACCCAAACCTTTATGAATGTGATAGACGCCCCCTTTCAGCACTCCCTCCCACTTCGGATCGGCACTCGCCAGATACTTAGTGCACAAAGTCCGCAGGATATGGATCGCTGTCGACCAGTAAAAGTGGCCCTTCATTGGATCGGCAATTTGCCGGCACAGCCGCAGCATGCCTGCTGCGGTAATCGCAGCAGCTGATGAATCCACCAAAGACCGGTTCTCCGGGGGCGCGTTGTAATCCCACGGCGGCACGCCATCGGCTGGCGTATGCGTGATGTAGTAGTCCGCGCACGCTTCCGCCGTATGCAAGAACCGGGGATCACGGCTGTATTCGTAAGACGTACAGAAGCCGTACAATCCCCAAGCCAGACCCCGCGACCAGCAAGAATCGCCTCGATAGCCTTGCTGCGTCGTCTGGCGCAAAAACTCTCCCGTTTCGAGATCGAAAATGCCCTCGTGCGCGGTCGATCCATCGCCCCGAACCAGAAAACGCCGCGTCGTAATGCAGTGCCTGACCGCGATGTCTCGCAGCCTCTTATCGTTGCATTCTCGCGCCGTGTAGAAGATAATGCCGACATTCATCATGATGTCAATGAAAATTGAATCGTCCGCTACAAACGAGCGCAAATATTGACCTGTTTCGTTATACCGGTGCGCGAGTGTGCGTCCAGCCTGCAGCACTACTTCGCGAACTGCATTCTCCCGCGTGATCTGATACCAGCGGTAGTATGTCGAAAGAAAGATGAACCCGAGATCGTGCACATCGCGGTCCATCTTGCGCTCCTCCAGAGGCTTGCTGTAATGGATGGCTTTCTCCAGCCAGAATTTCGATTCCGGCTTGTCGGGCCCCAAATGCTTGTAAAAAATCCACATCATCCCGGGCAAAAAACCATCGCACCAGTGCGTCCATGCGGGACCTTCGTGCTTCCACTTACCCCCTTCCGTGTACATCGGGTAAAAATCCGGATAGCTCTCAACAAGCCGCTTTACTTGCTTCTGTGCGAAGCCAATTGCGTGTTCAAACAGCTCTTTGTCCGACTCGTAAATGAATTGAATCACGTGAACCCTCTGCCACGACAATTATAGAAAGGAATCGGTATCCCTCTGGTAACATCGGTGGAGCATGGCCGCGAAAGTCACTATCATTAACAACGGACCTATTCGAATCGAAGGTGAATTTACCATTCACGATTCGGAGGGTAATTCGTTTGGTCTGGCCGGCCGCTCCGTCATTTCGCTTTGCCGTTGCGGAATGGCCGAAAATAAGCCCTTTTGCGATGGTTCACACGGGCGTCAAGGCTTCTCTTCGCAGTGCAAGGCTCGTGATCTTCTACCGCCCCAGCCGAAACTATAACGTTTCTTTCCTGAAATGCCGTGCCGAGCGAGAAACCGCGTGTCCGCCTCATTGCGTTGGACGTCCTGCGCGGTTTCCTTCTGCTCTGGATGACGCTCACCCATCTCCCCACCAAGGCCAGCGTTATCTCCAACCAAACCTTCGGCTTCGTTTCTGGAGCGGAAGGATTTATTTTTCTCGCCGCCTTCATGGTCGGGCAGATCGAGCATCGCGTCCAGCAGAAGCGAGGTCAGTTCGCCACTCTTCTGGACATCTCTAAGCGCACCTCGAAGATTTACGTCTACCACTGCGCCCTGCTTGCAATCGCATTTACGCTGATTGCCAAACTGGGAATTTCCTTCCACAGCCTCGCTCTTCAGAATCTCCTTTCGTTCTATCTGGAGCACCCCAAGCAAGCCACAATCGCCGCAGTGCTTCTTGAGTACCGCCCCTCGCTGCTCGACATCTTGCCCATGTACATCGTTTTCATGTTGCTCACGCCACTCGCGCGCGCCATAGCGAATCGATGGAGTTGGGATCCTGTCATTTTTGTCAGTTTCGTAGTTTGGGCAGCCGCTCAATTTGGCTTTCGGCATTGGCTGTACACGCGAGGCAATCTCTTCGGCCTCTCCGTTCCCGAAAACTCGACTGGCGCATTTGACCTTTTTGGTTGGCAGCTTCTCTGGATGGCGGGACTCGCCTTAGGCAGCATATACGCCGACAGCATCGCAGGTTCAACACAAACGAATGAAACTGAAACCGGGATGGGCATTCCTCGCTGGCTCCTCAGACTCAGCTTTCTTGTTGCCGGTGTGTTCTTGATCTTGCGCTACTGCCCCATAGATCGTTGGCTCGACCCTGACGTGTACGGCTGGCTCATCGATAAATGGCATCTCGGTGCCGCGCGCGTCATTAACTTTAGCGCCATCGCTATCATCCTCACGCGCTTCGGTGCCCGCATTGCTACATTGCCGTTCATAAAGCCGCTTGCTTCTCTCGGCCAGACATCTATCGAAGTGTTTTCTGTCCATGTCTTGTTTTGCATGGCCGGGCACGCTCTCAGCAAAGACGCCGACCCGCAACTGCCGTGGTGGGAGCAACTGCTTCTCTTGGCCGCTACGATTTCGGCTCTCTTCCTTACTGCCCGGCTCACCAGGCGATGGTCCGGAAAGAAAGATTCTGCGCTCGGGCTCGCTCCTGCTACTCGCTGATCACGCAGATGTCTCTTAAATTTCGATAATCTTCCGCGTAATCGAGCCCATATCCCACCACGAACTCATCGGGTATCTTAAACCCGGAATATTTCACTTTCACTGGCTGTACGCGCCGTTCCGGCTTATCGAGCAGCGTTACCGCTTCCAGCGACTTCGGCTTCCGCTGTTCCAAAAGTCTGGTCAAGTAGCTCAGCGTGAATCCACTATCGACAATATCCTCGACGATCAAGACATGATGCCCCTCGATATTTGCATCCAAGTCTCTCGTCACCTTCACTTGCCCCGAGCTGGTCTTCTCGCCGCCGTAACTTGAGATCCCCATGAACTCGATGCGTACAGAATGTCTCTTGAGCGTTCGCGCCAGATCGGCCAAAAAAATGAACGAACCCTTCAAAATCGAGATCAGATAGATCGGCCCCTCCGGATAATCGGCGTCTATCTGTTCTCCGAGCACGCGCACACGCGCTTGTATCTGCTCGGACGGAATCAAAACCCGCAACGCTGCAGTTGACATTGTTCCAATGATATTTCGATCATGGATCCGACGACCACTTTGGGAGCCTGCCATGTTCACAATTCTTTTACATACTTGCTCGATCTTTTACATCGTTGGTTGATACTCCTGATGCTCCGTCCGCCTCTAAGGGATTGGGCCGGACGAATGTCCCGGACGTGAAGAGGAGATATGAAACAAACCATACCAACCGCCATTCTGCTCGTGGTAGCGCCTTTCGCTTTTGGTCAAAATAACGGGCATACCTTTACTGGAGAAATCATGGACAAGCAGTGCGCGCAGATGGGCTCGCACGAGAACATGATGAAGGCCGAAGGGGCCAAGGATGCTAAAGAGTGTGCACTCGCGTGTGTGAAGAATGGCGATAAATTTGTGCTATTTGATGCGGACTCAAAGAAAGTGTACGTCATTGACAACGACAAGAAGGTTCGCGAATACGCCGGCCAACGAGTTCGGATCATCGGAAGTTATGACGAAGGCACAGAGACCCTTCAGGTCAAAACCGTAACGCCGGCTCATTAGCTGGATTTGCGTCACGACACTAGCTGGTCGGCGTCATCATGTGAAGCTTGAAGGTCCGAGATATCGTTCGTCTCTAGAACGCCAGGCTAGCCAACCTCGATAAACAAGCTGAAATGTGAGGTGATCACTTCATGCCGCTCATTGAGATGTTTAGAAGATCGTCGAGCCACACTCCCGAAGCAAAGTACTGCCTTTTCCAACCCGGATCAACTCTGTCGAGAGCGAGGGCTTTGCCCATTCCGAGGTGATAAAAAGCGTTTCTGTCTCGCGCGGCTCGACCAGCATGCTTGACCAGATAAGGCCAATTCTGATACGTGCCTTTCCATAAGCGGTCGTAACCGTGAAAGCCTAGTAATCTTCTAAACGACGAGGCCGGCATGTAATCATTTATGGCAGCCGCTTCTGCAAAGCGATACTCCGTATAGGCGGCCACGCCTTCGTTCCATTCCTGAAACTCTGAATAGAGATGATCTTGCGGTTTTGCAAGTCTGTCCAGAAAGGTTCGATAGATATCAGCAATCTCTATAGCTGTTCCGATGTTGTATTTCACGTCGCTATCGTCTTTGCTCGTTGCCGCCAACCACAACGTGTACCCCTGTAGATGGATCAGCCTCATTACATCGGCGTTGCTGTATGGGAACGGAAACGTAAGCTGCCATGAAGCAATTCCTCGAGAGCTGATCCCCAGAGTGGAAATTTTGGCGTAACTGCCGTTTGCAGCTTGGAAGACATGGAACATCTCATGAGATGCTGTGATCACCCATTCTTCAGGAGATTTTTTCAGAAGGTCAGGACACCCTATCACGACTGTTGCGGTGCCTTCCACGGGAAAAGATGCAGAGAGATTTGTAGCTAAAGTCCGTTTTCGCACCTGCACGCTCCCCTGTAATTCACTGGGCGTCCTAGCGGGCGCAAACCCGGTGACATGGCCTGGGAATCCAATGGCGTACTCGGTGTTGCTCTTTATGTACAGAATGGGAATCTGCACCTTTGATGCTCCGGGCCAGATGCTCTCAGATTTCGTGGACCACAGGTGATACAACTCCTGAATGACCGCGATATCCTGATCCGACAAGTTGTCGGGAATTGGCGGCAACCTCGCCAGTGCAGTGGTTGCGAGAAGTAATGCAGCGGAGCTGTAGGGCCAGAAGCTCATGTTTTGAGTGTAGTTGCACGCATGCCTCCGCTGCGCTTCGGTATGCCCTTCGTTGAGCTATCAGACTTCGCATCCGCTCCCGAAAAATTTTCGTATTCTAGTGAACATGCCTGCCGGGCCTTGCAACGTGTTCCTTAACGGGAAACACTGGCTATATCGGTAGATGCCTCATCCCGTTGTTGCGGAAGCGCGGCCATGGAGTGACTGCTCTCGTCCGGAATGGCTCCCAGCACAAGCTCGCGAGTGACTGCAATCTCCGCGTTGGAGACGCGCTCGACGGCGATTCCTACGCAAAGCATGTCTCTACCTTCGACACGTTCATTTACCTTGTCGGCGTACCGCATCCTTCGCCTTCAAACGCCCGCCAATTCGTCGAAATTGATCTGAGGGCCGGCAGCGAGGCGATTCGAGTTGCCCAACAGATAGGCATACCGCACTTCGTGTACGTGAGTGTTGCACATCCGGCTCCGGTGATGAAGTCTTACATTCGGGTGCGCCGCTCCTGCGAAACTGCGCTACACGAGGCGGGTCTCAGTGCGACCATTCTGCGGCCGTGGTATGTTCTCGGGCCAGGCCATCGTTGGCCCGTTGTATTAACGCCGCTCTACCGGTTAGCAGAAAGCTTCCCAGCAACTCGAGAGGCCGCCGCGCGCCTCGGCTTCGTCTCATTGGACCAGATGGTCAATGCAATTGTCTCCGTAACGGAAGATCCCGCGCAGGGGGTGCGGATCGTTGAGGTTCCCGAAATCCGCTCCCGGGGAGATGCACTTTGCCCACGGGTCGCGCAAGCTTCCAGTGGGCGATAACGGGACTTTCACCAGAAACGCATCTGCCCCAACTATCGCCCGCCGGATCTATTGCAGAATCGGAAAGTGCGGTTCGATTTGCGGCGGTACGTTACGCTTGGCCCTCGCCCGCCCAATTTTGATCGAAGCTCTAAAAATCGCGCCGACCGGAACCACGCCGCCCAGTTTGTGCGCGGCCACAGCGGCAAGGCCCATTGATGCAACGCACCCGCACGACGCGCAGTCAGGGGTTCCGCCAAACTGGCAGGGAGTAATCTCCGTCTTTAAATCCGCGGATATCGTTCTTGTTGTGAGCGCAAAGACGCACTCCTTCGGGCTTTCCGGTGGCGCAGAAAACTGCCGAATCAATCCGTCAGCCATGTCCAGCTTCGGATATGCCTTTCGTAATTCAGCCATCTCCATAATTGCCCGTTGGCGCTCTTCGGCAGTCAACATTTCTGGTAAATCATCGCCAATCTGGGGAGTAAACAGACTGAACCACACTTTCTTGATCTCAGCCTTCGGTGTCCAGAATCTTAGAAATTCATTCAGATAGTCAGGGCGTTTCATCATCTGCCCCGTGATCGTGCAATGGATTGTAATCCTCTGGCACCGAATGTTCGTCAGGATCCGTTCGTACGTCGCAGGCGCTCGTCTAAGATCGTGTTCCGGCTGAAGTCCGTCGATCGAGACCACGATATTCAGATGCGGCTGTGTCCCCCATTCCAACGCCATCGGCCGGAACGCGCTTGTAACCACCTGCACGTAAATTCCGCGCGCGATCAATAGCGGAATCATCTGCTCGAGTTCGCGATACCGGACTAGCGGATCGCCGCCCACGATCGAGAGATGTAGCGGTTTGAGACGATCCGTTAACTCCAGGACACCATCTACCAGCGCTTGGCCCTTACGATCATTCAGCTCTCGCAACGTCTTTCCGCCGCCCAGATGCGCGTCATCGTAGGCATAGCAACCGGGACACCGGAGCGGGCATTCACGAGTGATCTCGACCGAGAGCGAGGGTTGCTCGCCTTTCAAAATCTTGTTCCATGCCCTCAACACCTCTGAAGTCTGCAAAACACCTGATCCTCTCGAACCGTCGTAACCTGTGCCCGCGGCCTCTACGCTATCTCCAACCCAGAGTGGAAAGGGCCTCATTCGGCCGCAATCTCTTTACCGCTTGCGCGCCTCGACCGCGGGCTTGTTCCAAAGTACGCTTGTTCCCCCTTCCGTTGAATCCCCTCAAACCGGGAGAATCAAAGCAAAAACGCCGGGCGAGTTCACCTGCAGCGGTCTTCATGCGGACAAAACGGGTCTCTCGAAGCTGGCGCTTGTTATGCGATAGCCCCCGAGCTTTGACACAGCTTGCAGCTGACCGCTTGTAAGATAGCGAATTGATGCTGGGTCGTCAACCCGCTGAACCACTTCAACCAAACCGAGCAGTGTCTCCAGTTCGGCGCTCGTGATGTTATCGCTGATAAGAACTCCTCTGCCTTCCAGTATCGCGAATGGCTGTCCTTCGCTCTGGCTTTTCAATTTCTTCGCCGCCTCAGAATAAAGCCCCGAGTAGAAACACTTCCATGCATCGCTGCCACCCAGAAAAATGGCTTGGCACGGATAGAGCACTCCTCCCGAAAGTATCTTTCGAGAAATTGCATCCGTTGCCAGAGCATGCAGCGCCGTGTGCTCGGGTAATCGCCACCCCGAACCCTCCCGTGCCAGCCTGCGCAGAAAGTCGCTGTCGAAATCAGGCGCGCGCCGTGGATTCAGTGCTAACCGCCTTTCTACTTCATCAAGTAATTCCTCGACCGAATCACAATAGCGGCCGCAGACGATCAGGCCATGATTGCCAAGCACGATTACGTCGGTCGACGGCGAATCTCGCACCACTCGCTCAACGGCCTCACCTAGCGGCAACCCTGAAGGTACATAGGGCAGCCATTCCCATCGCAGCCCCTCGAGCCGCCGTCGCAAATGCTGTCGCGCGTCTGATCGTATACCGAGGGCAATGCTGTTGACCGAGTGTACGTGGACGACCACACGATGCCCCAGAACCACGTGCATTGCGGTCTCTATCGACGGTCTTAGGTCGCGCCCCGACGAATTCGCCTGAACGCTCCTAAGATCTTTGTTTTGCCGTAAGTAATTCTTCGCCAGCGCGAGATCGATAGGAACCAGAATATCTTCCTGCAGCGCGTTGGAAAGCCATTTAGCTGAGGCCTTAATCCATAAAACCTGATCCAGCTTTATGGAAGTGTTGCCATTACTGGCCTGCGTCAGCAGTCGATCGCGGCCGATCCGCGCGGATAGCCTGAGCAAGCAATCTATTTCGGACGGCATGGATTTCAACTTCATCATTTTCGCTGCTTTTTTTTGCGTGAACTCCAGAATGTTTAGCCGTTCTACCGAACGAGATTCTTGCGTACCGCATAAAGCACGATTTCCGCCGTGTTGTGTAGATTGAGCTTTTGCATGAAATTTGTCCGGTGACTCTCGACCGTATACAGGCTGATCTCAAGAATAGAAGCCACTTCTTTATTGGTTTTGCCTTCCGCGAGAAGCTGAAGTACTTCTCTTTCCCGCGCCGTCAATAGCTCAAAACTATCCGACAGGCCTTCCTCCTTCAGCACGCGCATATAATCCTCCAAAAGCGTGTGAGTGATGGCGGGACTAAAGAATGGCTTCCCTTGTGATACCGCCTGCACGGCTCGCAACAAATCCCCTTCGGCCGACTCTTTTAGCAGATAACCTCGAACACCTGCATGCAGCGCTCGCAACAGATATCCTTCGTCGGCATGCATTGTAAGCATGATTACGCCGATCTGGTCGTTGGTTCTACGGATTTGCTCGGCGGCATCGATACCATTCAGCAGGGGCATGGCTACGTCCATTAGAATTACGTTGGGGTTTAACTCCGTCGCTAGCCGTATGACCTCCCGCCCGTTCGCCGCTTCCCCAATCACTTCAATCTCTGGATATTGTTCCAGCAGCAGACGCAATCCCTTTCGAACGACTCCGTGGTCGTCCGCGATCAACACCCTCAGCTTCATGCCGTCTCAGTCTCTGATCTCGTGACGCGAGTATCTGTTCAGCACGGAGACCAGCTCTGATTCCATTGCCGGCGCCGGGACGTCATCCGCAAGTATGCTTCGGTTTGTATATTTGTGTCCGTACAACTGCTCATTCTGATCCAGGTCTTCGCGAAGCGTCGCGCCCTGCAGCGATATTCCGGCAAATACGCCCCGTGACCGCGAATAGGAAAGAATCTTGGCCGTCATCTTCGCGTCTGTTTGCGCTGTGCTCCCTCTGCCTACAGGTCCCGCAGCCACTTCAGCAGCGCCGCCTAGAGTGAACTTGCTCTCGAGTAATTTATCCATCCCCCGTTTGTTCATGACCAACAGGACAAGGTCGGTCTCCGAGGCGCCGATCTGAAAACCGAAGCTGCCTCCCTCCACCCGAACCGCAGCCGGCGCACCCCAGCCGCGACCGTCCTCATGCCGGCATACCGTGAATCCCCGGCCGTACTTCGCCCCAAGCACGAATGCTCCCTTCTTCAGGCTTGGAACGATAACCACGCAGTGTGCCTGATCCAGAAGATCTTGCGGAATGCTCTCGTCCGGGGCGGTCAGTATCTCTTTCAACACCACGCCCGATTCCTCGAGACGTTCGGTTGTCGTGCTTGCAAGTACCCGGCCCACATTGGCCGCCATCAACACACTTGCTACTGCCAGCAAATGGCGGCCAACTCGTAGCTTCATGGTTTCAATCTACGGGCGAAACGGCCCAACAACCCATCCCTTGAAAGCAGGAGTATCCCGACTAAAAACTCAGGAGACAATCGACGCGCAAGCCGCGCGCTATAAGCTCAAATCGCTACTTTGCCCTGATTTTCTCGCGCCACCGGCAGATCAACCCTGATCAGTGTTCCTGCCCCGTCTTGGGATGAAATCGTCAGCTTACCCTGCAGCGCTCGCACGCGCTCCTCCAACCCCACCAGCCCCAAACCGCGCGTACGAACGCTATCCTCCGGAAAGCCTCTGCCATTGTCCCGAATGGCTGCCCATACCAGATCTTCTTCTTGCGTCACTGTGATCCCGACTCGAGTTGCTTGTGAATGCTTCGTGCAGTTTGTTAACGCTTCTTGGATCGCGCGATACAGGCATATGCGATACGTTTCCGGCAACCCGTCTAAGTCACCCCGGATATCGATAGAAACGGGAATTCCGCTACGGCGTGAAATCTCTTTTGCCTGCCAGCGCAAGGCCGGTCCGAGCCCCAGGTCGTCTAGCATCGACGGTCGAAGCAAGAGAGCCAAGTTGCGCACAGCCCGAAGCGAATCTTCCGCAAGCGCCTTGACGCTATCCAGCCGCTCCCGAAAGGTCTCGTCCGTCTCCCCGCGCGATAAACTACCCAATTCCATCCGCAACCCGGTAAGGATCTGCCCGACTTCGTCATGTAGTTCCCGCGATATCGTCTTTCGCTCGTCCTCCTGCACTCGTACCAACTTGTTGGATAAGCGCCGCAGCTCGACCTCGGCTTGCTCCGAGCGGCGCTTCTGTTTCTCAGAAATGCGCTCGAGCCGTGCTAGGTACACCGTGCTACCACCGGCGATCAGAAAACCAAGGACGAGCAGGGCTCCCGTCGCCCCCGCCGCAAATCGCCTCAACGCAAACTGCTGATCCTCAATCTCCCGCTCCTCCAAGGAGAGATTCGCCATGTTCAACGCATCTAATTCTTCAGCAACTTTGAGAGCCGCCTCCTGCTGATCGTTCCTCTTCTTTAAGTACGCTGATGTCGAGGTATCTCCGCGCTCTACTTCGTTCACCGTCTGCGCGACGGATGTCCAATAGCCCCTGAGCTGGTTCTCTAAACGCTCCAGTTTAGGCGGTTGAGTTGCAGGAAGCAGCGACCGAAGGGCCTTGAAATGAAAGTCGTTGGAAGAACGAAGCTTTGTAATCCTTTCGCGAATACCGGCACTCTGTTGCGGCGACATCGCGTCTCGAAGAAGCAGCGCGGTGCTGTTGACATCGGCTCGAATGTCGCTAATCGCGTCATCTGCCTGCACATACAGTCGATGGGCACGGCTGGCGTTTCTGTCAATCTGGACTGCCTTTCGAGACACAATCCAACCGAAGAGCGGCACTAACAACAACAGACCGGCAAACGAAATGCTGACAAACGGCCAGATGCGAACCCGCATCAGAAAATCCTCTGAGGTATCCGGCCGGTCGTTATGGCTGGCCCACGTTTCTTTGCGCCTTACGTGTGGGGATTAGTGTCTGGAGTTCGGCGACCCGAAACCAGGCGCCCGCCCAGACGAACAGCCCGACCACCAGAGCGTGGATGAAATCGGTTCGATTCACGATGTTGGTTACGATGGCTCCTCCCAAATACCCGGTGAGAAGAAGAGTCCCCAAAACCACGGTTTGTGGGATCAGGTAAACAGCCAGGCAAAACAGCTCGATAAGCCCAAGAGGCAAAATGGCCGCTTCCGGTATACTCGCATGTGTAAACCCCTGAACTACCACAGGCGCGTGCATTAATTTCAAAATCGCGCTCGGCCCAAAAGCCAAAATCACCAAGGTAGTTAGTATCCTCACCGCCCATATGTTCCGTTTCAAGTTGTTCGGTTTTGCTACCGTGTTCATTGAGTGCTCCTCATGCCCTAGTGGGCTGCTTACGCGCGCGGTTCTGTACAGCTTCAGAGCCGGAACCGTGAAGGAGCGGCAAGCCGCCTACGATTTGACCGGGCCAGCCCACTCGCGCAATGGTTCGAGTGTAATCCATGCAAAGGATTGTATTCGAGACTGACTCTGGAAACGTCGCATCTCGAGAAACTGTCGTTGTTCGTAAGCTGCTTGATGTCTAAAGAAAACATACTTTTTCAGCGCGTCCGCCTAACAAGTGTTAGTAAGTGACGTCCAAAAAGTGAGTCCAACACTCATTAAATGGAGGCACTTACGATGCAAATTAAACCTAGAATACACTTGCTTGCACTATCAAGCTCTTTTCTGATGATGTTCGGCGCTCAACTATCAAGCGCCCAGATCACCAATCCAATCGAGGCTCATATTAACCATAAGTTCACGATTGATAACACAACTCTTCCTCCCGGGCAGTATACCTTCCGGATCTTGCAGGGCAGCGACATGAGCGCCATGGGCGTAAAGAGTGCGGATGGCAATATCGCCCACGAGTTCCTTGTAAGAGAGGCGGACGCGCCCAGCATGCCTAACCACTCGGAATCAGTTTTTAACCGGTACGGGGATCGCGAGATCTTAACTGAGATCTTTGAACAAGGGAGACGCTTAGGCGTAGCCGTTGTAGAGCCCTCCAGAGAAGAGTTGCGGTTGCAGCAACAAGGGCAGCACGCGATCGAACATACCGAAGAGCAGCAGTAATTCAAGTCCCCTGGCCAGCTCTGAAGAACTGGCCGTTGCGTGTCGTGTAAGTAACGTCGTCATATTTGTCTGATTCTGAGCAGGGCTTCCGAACTGCCTTTAAGGGCTGAACCGAGGCCCTACTTTCACCTCGAACCAGGGCAGCAAAATCGACAGGTTCCGAAAACTTTTCTGCATATTGATTCTTGCTCTACAACGTAGCCGCATGACAATATTCGTAATGCCCGAGTTCACCGACATCAAGACTTGGACCGAGCGCCTAGGCCACTCCCGCCTGCGCACCTTTATCGATGAACACAACCATCTCTGGGTTGAGCAGAACGCATCGAAAGCTTCATAGTGCGACCTGAGTCTAGTCCCGGGACGATCATGTCGTAAAAGGCCACCGGCCTAAGCTAAGGAAAGCGATGATCACCGCAATTCCGAGCTTTGAGTCGACGCTTGAACAGCGCGGATTTCCAGTTCTAACAAAAGCTGAAATCACTAGTGTTCAAGTCAATGTGGGAAAAATTTGCAACCAAGCCTGCCAGCATTGCCACGTTGAAGCCGGTCCAAAGCGGACCGAAAGCATGTCATTGCGAACCGCCGAGCGAGTTCTTTCTCTTCTGAAATCCAGCCCTGGCGTCAACACAGTCGATATCACCGGTGGTGCTCCCGAACTGAATCCCAATTTTCGGCGACTCGTTGAGGAAAGTCGAGCGCAAGGCCTCCACGTCATTGACAGGTGTAATCTGACAATTCTCCTTGAGCCAGGATTTGAGGACCTCCCGAGGTTTCTCGCTCGCAACCAGGTGGAAGTGACTGCCAGCCTGCCATGTTATACGCGCGACAACGTTGACGCGCAACGTGGCCGGGGAGTATTTGACAAAAGCATCGAAGCTCTCCAGTTGCTGAACCAGCTTGGATACGGAATCGATCCGGCATTAGCGTTAAACCTGGTCTACAATCCACTCGGTGCGTCTCTACCTCCGCCTGAGGATGCTCTCGAAGCAGATTACAAGCAGCATTTACAGGAGGAGTTCGGGATCCGGTTCAACCACCTGTTCACAATCACCAACATGCCCATCCGGCGTTTTGCCGATTTACTGATGCGGACCGGCCAGCAGGAAACTTACATGAGGTTGCTCTTCGATCGGTTTAATGAAGGGACGCTCGAACACCTCATGTGCCGGTCTCTCGTGAGTATCGGATGGGATGGCCAGCTCTACGATTGCGACTTCAATCAAATGTTGGACATGCCGGTATCGAATCCAGTCACTGTCTGGGACATCGAATCATTCGATGCGACGAGATTCAAACCCATTGCAACAGCGCACCATTGCTTCGGCTGTACAGCTGGCGCGGGTTCCAGTTGCGGAGGCGCACTCGGGTAGGCGTTGAAAGCATTCTGTCGTGTCTTATTCTGCGGGCGAGTGCATCTATCTACAGAGGAAATCTGATTGAGGCAAATTATCGCAACTGCGTTCTTACTTCTTCTCATTTCGTGCAATCCGCGCAAGCCAGCGGAAACTGGAGCCGGATCCACCGAAACTGCGGGCACATCCGCCGCTCCCGCTACTTACACGCCGCGAATCGGAATCGCCGTCAGTACAAACGGCAGAACTTGTTTCGCCATCCACAACGCCAATATTGCTCCTAGTGCGCCCGTCACTTTGGTGTCGCCTATGCCGCCTCAGACATTCATTCAGGCCGAAACTGCAGGGCCATCTCAGGGCGCTTGTCCGATAAGCAAAGATGTGGACCCGACGGTTTCGAACTACGACATCCACCTTCCGCAGGGATCCGTTCCGAAATTGACGCCTCTCCTCGCGGTGCTCGGCGCTTCGGCCCCCTTTTCCATGGCACCGAACAACAGTGTACAAGCGGATCTCGATCAGAATGGCAAGATGAAAACGTTCCGCGCATGCAGCGGCAGTAATGGTATCCACTTGACGGTATGGTCCGGGAACCCGCTCGACGGGACGTTATTGTGGCACGGATACTATTACGAGCCCGGCAATCCTGGCCTCGGACCGAGCTGCACGGCCCGGGAAATGGCCGGTCCCTAGCTACGTCGTCGATTGATCTAATCTCGGCTTACATACAATAGATGCGGCACTATTATGAACCGCCGCGATCTCCTACGTGTTACCGTACTCGGAGCCTTTGGCGCGGGCACAACCACTCCTCCGGCCGCCGCTCGCGAATTTCCTCCTGATCTTGACGCCTCGAAAGAGCTGGAGCGTCCCGATTGGAAGCCGCTTTTTCTCGATGCCCATCAGAACGAAACACTAACTCTTTTGAGCGATTTGATTATCCCGGCCGGCGACACTCCGGGCGCGAAGGAAGCCCTCGTAAATCGGTTTTTGGATCTCTTGATGAGCGCGGAAACAGCCGAAACACAAGGCGCCTTTATCACCGCTCTCGCCTACATCGATGGTGAGTCCATGCGGCGTTACAACACTGCTTTCATCTATGCTCCCCGGGCCCAGCAACTCGAATTCCTGACCCTTATTGCTTATCCCCATTCGCTCGAAACATGGGGCGAAGGGCAAGCCGAGTTCCCCGGTCACACGCATTTCCAGAAACTGAAGAGGTGGGTTGTGGGCGCTTACTACAGCTCGCCTATCGGCTTGAAAGAGCTTGGATGGAACGGCACGTTTCCACATGGCATGTTTCCCGGCTGCGATCATTCCGGCAACGAGCACACGGAAGACTCCTCTAAAAATGAAGGGTTTTCTAAATAGGTAACGGTTATGTTCCAGGATCCCCTTAGCAAAACCTATGATGCAGTTGTGGTCGGATCGGGTGCCACGGGTGGATGGGCGGCAAAACGTCTTTCCGAGGCCGGGCTTAGCGTCGCGGTTCTCGAAGCGGGCCGCGATATCTCGCCGAAAGAATTTACTGAGCACATGCCGGCGTTCCATCTCAAGTACAGGAATGTCTCGCTCGACTGGCTCAAGTCGCGCCCCATACAGCGGCAGTGCTACGCCTGCATGGAATACAACTATGACTGGTTTGTCGACGACCTCCAGAACCCTTACAGTACGCCGTCCGGCAAGCCTTTTACATGGCAGCGGCTGCGAATTGTTGGTGGCAGGACGCTTGTGTGGGGCCGCCAAAGCTATCGCTTGAGCGACTTGGATTTCAAGGCTGCAAGTCACGACGGCTACGGGGATGACTGGCCGATCTCTTACAAGGACATTGCGCCTTTTTACGACATCGTGGAGGACTACGTCGGCATCAGCGGAGCAGCGGAAGGAAATGACGCGCTGCCGGACGGTCACTTTCTACCCCCGATGAAGATGACCTGTGGTGAAGTTCATATGAGAGAGCGCGTCCAAAAGCAGTTTGGGCGTACCGTAACCATCGGCCGCACAGCGATCCTTACGAAGAATCACAACGGCCGTCTGGCGTGTCATTACTGCGGCCCGTGTGAGCGCGGCTGCAGCACGTTCTCTTACTTCAGTAGCCCTTTCACGACGATTAAGGACGCCCTCAAGACAGGCAAATGCACGCTCATCACAAACGCTGTCGTGGCCCGCGTCAATATGGACCCCGGCACCAATCGTGCAACCGGGGTAACGTTTGTGGACGGTGTCACGCGGCAGACGAAAAGTGTCCGCGGCAAGTCGGTCATTTTGTGCGCTCAAGCTCTCGAGTCTACGCGGATTCTTCTGAACTCGTCCACCCGCGAACACACCACCGGGCTCGGCAACTCGAGCGGCTTGTTAGGACGCGGTCTAATGGATCACTCGACCGGGGCCGGAGCAGCGGGTGACCTGCCAGGCTTTGACGCGAAGCCGACTCCGTACAGTGGGCCGCACCGCGCGAATGGCATTTACGTGATCCGTTTTCGCAACGTGGCTAAAGGGCCGCAGCATCCGGGCTTCATTCGTGGCTACGGCTTTCAAGGCGGCGCTACATCGGAATTCAACTTCGAAGCGCCAGGATACGGCGCCGAATTCAAGCAGGCGGTGAAAATTGGCTCGTACGGGATCAGGCTTGGCGCATTCGGAGAGTCGCTGGCCCGCAACGACAACTATGTCGCGATCGATCCGGAGCTGAAGGACGCCTGGGGCATTCCCGCGCTCCATATTTCAATGACTCACGGCGATAACGAAAAGGCTCTGCACGAAGACGCGGCCGTGACGGCGGCGGAGATGCTCGAAGCGGCGGGCGCAAAAAACATTCGAGTCCGGTCAACGCTGGCCGAACCCGGAATGGCTATTCACGAGCTAGGCACCGCGCGGATGGGTGCAGACCCCAAGAAATCCGTTACCGATGCATACAGTCGGTTGCACGACATTAAGAACGTCTGTGTAATGGACGGCGCCTGCTTTGTGTCATCGGGATGCCAAAATCCGACACTCACAATGATGGCAATTACTGTGCGTGCGTGCGATCACCTGGTTGAGAGCTTTCGACGCGGGGAAGTATGAGCCAGTGCTAATGCTGCTGTGAGGGTCTTCCCAGACCTCGCAGATTCGATGAAATTGGCGGTTTTCGAAAAGGCCGTCGGGGAGACTTCTTGAGTGCCTTCTCCGCCGCGCGTCTTTCACGTTCTTTCAACAGCGGCCGAAAATCCTCGCCGACTACCTTGTAATGCTGGAATCGGGCCAGCTGACTCGGATCGCCAAGAGATGCGCTCGTGAGAAGCTGCAAGCAAAACGCCGGCCCTTCCTGCACGGATATCCGATTTTCCGCGAACAGAGGAAGCGGAACCTCTATCGAAAATACACTTGCCTGGCGTCGTTCTTCAATGCCACGGAAACTAAAACGTCTCGTACCACCGTCGTGCGTAAACCCTTCATAGACGAAGTGCATTGTTCACCTTTTTTGACGCAACCGTTGGCTAAGAGGAAATCGTTCAGATCATCCGACTTAGTCCAGATGACCGGAAGAGGGAGCGGAAGTGCCTCTCTTTACTAGAGTAGCAGATCATTCGGTTAATGCCCCCTAAATCGCTAAGCAAGAACGACTTTGGCGCGTGAAGAAATTTTTAAAAAATGTGAACACCGAGGCTACATGGCTGGTCTTAGCTGATGAACGCGCGTCATGCATGAAGCAGTTTTCAGCGCAGATCGAGATTCAGGAGCCGAATCTCTTGGCAAACCAGCAAGACGCGGCGGACCGGGAGGCGCGTTTTGCGGCGTTTGTCGAACGGCAGTCGAGGTTCGTGTTTCGCGTCGCTTATGCGCTGCTTCGGAACGCTTACGATGCCGAGGATGTAGTTCAGGAAACGTTTCTGAAGATCTATCGAGCAGGCGCTTGGGACAGCATCAAAGACGAAAAGGCATTCCTTGCGCGTACGGCTTGGCGGGTAGCTGTAGAGAAGCTGCCCAAGAAGCGAAATGAGGTTCTTGATCTCGAGATGCCGTCAAGTGAGGCGACTCCAGAGCAGGGTGCAATCGCGACAAATTGGACGCAGATCGTCCACCGCTTTGTAGATGCGCTGCCCGAGGAATTGAGGCAGCCGCTTGCACTGTCGACAGTAGAGGAATTGAATTCGCGAGAGATCGCCGAAGTTATGGGAGTCGCCGAAGGAACGGTGCGTACCCGCTTGATGCGTGCACGCCAAATTCTGAAGCAAAAATTAGCTGCGGTAATGGAAGGCCGTTATGGGAAGTGAAGAACTCGACAAAATCTTAGATAGTGCGCTCGCAAGTTACTCGCAAGAGGAACCGCGGCCAGGGCTGGACGGTCGAGTCTTAAATCGAATTCGCGCGGCGGGAGAAGTACGCAGGTTAGCATGGTTGCGCTGGATGGTCGCGATTCCGGTGTTCGCATCTTTCCTGCTGCTCGTATTTTGGATTTCGGACTCGTCGAAACCGGCACGCAGCACATTCAGAGCTTCAACCGAAATCCGTGGACACGCCGCTTTTCAGAACCGTGACCGTCAGGGAGCGGTAAACAGACCTCAGACACACGGCGCTAGAGTTGCAGGTAGCAGGCCGAGCGCCAAGCACTTGCGTTTGCGGTTGCCGAAACGCGAACAATTCCCGACGCCGACGCCGCTAACCGCCGAAGAGCGTGCTTTGCTGGCCTTTGTCGGCCGCTTGCCCAAACAGGCGCAAGAAGTTTTGGCCGACGCGAGGAGCCGAAGTGCAGAGCCGATCGAGATCAAAGAGGTACACATAGAGCCATTGCAAAGCAGTGGCCAATAGAGGAGAGATAATGCTCGACAAAAGAAAATTTAGCGCGGCCTTTCTGGCTGCTGCTCTGATGGCCGGAACTTGCTTGGCCCAAAGTGAAAAGAGCAAAGATGAGCCGCAAAAATTCTATCGTCTCGACTTCGTAGTAAAAGAGGTTGCAGATGCAAAAGTAATTAACACCCGAAGTTATTCGACCATGATTTCGACGGGGGCGCACCCAGGTTCGATTCGGACTGGTAACAAAGTGCCATTTCAAACGGGCCCGGCTTCCAACTATGATTACCTGGATGTGGGTGTGAAAGTCGATTGCCGTTCGGCGCGCGAAGTAGACAATCAGCTGTGGCTGTGGGTGACCGCTGACGTAAGTAATTTGGCTCCGGGGTCAGCGGCGCTAAGTGCCGGAGTGCCGCCATTACTCCGCCAAAACTCGTGGAGTTCGGATTTGATTCTGCCGCTCAGAAAGCCTACCGTAATCTTCTCCTCTGATGACCCAACATCAACTCACAAAATGCAGGTCGAGCTCACAGCCACACCGATCCGGTAATCGGCCAGCGATTGAGCTGAAATTCGCCCACGCCACCGGCCCCCAAGGTCTGATATCGTGAATCTAGCTCCGATACCAGGAGGATGATATGCAAGTCCTTGATCGCATTTCGATGATTCTTCGGCAAAAAGGCAACGCGGTAATTTCGATCCGCTCCGACGCATCCGTATATTCCGCAATCGAAATGATGGCCGAGAAACAGGTTGGTGCTCTGCTCGTCATGGAGGATGATCGCCTTCTGGGTGTCATCTCTGAGCGCGACTACGCTCGCAAAGTGATCTTGAAGGGAAGATCCTCCCGGGACACACTGGTCCGGGACATCATGACGGAATCACCCATCACCATCGGTCTCGAAACCTCTGTCGATGAAGCGATGCGCATTATGACGACAAATCGCATACGGCATTTGCCCGTGCTGGATGCTGAAGGACACGTGGTCGGAGTTCTATCAATCGGTGATCTGGTGAACTGGATACTTACTTCTCAGCATGAGACGATCGACCACCTGGAGCGCTACATCAGCGGTGGGCATGCCGCTCCGGCCGTACAGCGTTAGCCGCTTACCAAGGGACATTAACGGGGGCTAGCAGTCGAGCCGGACCCAGGCTGCGCTGTCTCAGATTCACCGGTCGAGTTCTGGTCGACAACGTGCACGACCTGCCCATCCACAATCGAATCGGGAGGGGTAAGCATGACGGATGCATTATCGGGAAGGCCAGAAACCACCTCCACCTCGTTGCCAAAATCCCGGCCTAACACAATGGGTATGAGTGCGACATGATTGCCGTCCTTAATGATTCCCACCCGCAGCCCTTCGGAGCGAAATATCAGCGAAGTGGCGGGAAGGAGCAGTGTCGAGCCCTCGCTTTTGATTTTGAAATGCACCTCGGTATAGGCACCCGGGAAAAGTAATCCCGTCGAATTCACTACATCCACCTCGACCAGCAATGTCCGCGTGGTCGGATCCATCGCATCCGCGTTGCGGACCAGCGTGCCTTGAAAGCGGCGGCCCGGCAGCTCCGGAACGGTTAAATCGGCTTTTATGCCTGGATTGGTGTGGTGCGAGTAGATTTGCGGCACGTTTACAAACACGCGGAGTTTCCGAACTGACGCAACATGGAAAAGCTCACGAGTGGCGCCGCCGGATGAGCCGGAATCGATCAATTGCCCGATATCGGTGTTGCGCGCTGTGATCACGCCGTCGAAGGGCGCATAGATTTTCTGGAACGCAACCAGTTGTTCGAGGCGTCTGACATTAGCCTGCTCGGATTTGACGGTCGCGTTCTTGGCGGCCGCATCCTGGACTGCGTTATCGACGTCCTGCTTGGCAACTGAATCGGTTTTGAAAAGAGTCTGATATCGATCCGCTGTAATGTGCGAAAGTTTCAGGTTCGCTTCGCCGATAGCCAGGTCTGCGCGCGCCTGCTGAAGTTGCTGCTCGACTTCCGGTGTTTCGATATCGGCAAGCAACTGGCCTTCTTTTACGTGCGTGCCGATATCCGCATACCACTTCCTGAGGTACCCGCTTGTGCGTGCATAGATCGGCGCATCGATGAATGCTTGAATGTTTCCAGGCAGAACCACCTCTTCAGAAGGCGCCTCGCGCCGGGGATGGACCACCGTAACAACTGGAGCGGCTAAACGGTCTGTTTCTTCACGCAGGGCCTGGCGCGCCCGCACTCTTGGAAGGATGCCTAATAGGACCAGAACCACCACGACCGCAAGTACAACGGCGAAGATGAAGAAGGCGCGCAAACGCGATGTCCTCCGATTCGACTTCATGCGCGTTTCCGCTCGCCGTGCAAAATACTGAAGAATACGGGAACGAAGAACAAGGTGGCGATGGTTGCGAATAAAAGTCCGCCGATTACCGCACGCCCGAGCGGCGCATTCTGCTCAGCGCCTTCGCCGAGGCCAAGAGCCATCGGCAGCATACCGATGATCATGGCCAGCGCAGTCATCAGCACGGGTCGGAATCGCGTGAACCCAGCAAGAATCGCTGCTTCAGCGGAAGTCTCGACGTCGGGAAGCTGCTCTTTCGCGAAACTTACAACCAGAATGCTATTCGCCGTGGCGACGCCCATACACATGATGGATCCCGTAAGCGCCGGCACGCTGACCGTCGTGTGTGTCACAAACAAGAGCCACACGATTCCCGCTAAGGCCGCCGGCAGCGCGGAAATGATGATGAAGGGATCCAGCCAGGACTGAAAATTGATCACAATCAGCATGTAGACAAGAACGATGGAGAAGAGCAGTCCCGCTATCAGGCCGCGAAAGGAGGAGCGCATGGTGTCGATTTGACCGCGGACAACGACCTTGGAGCCTCGCGGAAGAGTTCTGGTCTCTCTCTTTATCACTTCGTCCAGCTCCCGCGACACGCCCCCAAGATCCGTGCCCTGCACCGCTCCAAATATATCTATGACCGGCGCAATGTTGTAGTGCGAAACCGTAGCGATACCTGTCCCTCGGTTGATAGAGGCCAAGCTAGCCAGGATTTGCGGAGCGTTGCCGTTCCCACTGACGGGAACGTTCCTCAGGTCCTGTAGAGAATCCATTTCGTACTGCGGGGATTGAGCCACGACGTTGTAACTTACCCCGTTGCGGGGATTGAGCCAGAACGTGGGAGATGTCTGAAAACTGCCACTCAACGACACCAGAAGATTGCCGGCGATATCACGCGCGCTGTATCCCACCTGTTGCGATTTCGTGCGATCGATATCCACGAACAACTTCGGCTGATTGAATGGCTGCTGAATCCGAAGATCGGTGGCACCCGGAATGTGCTTCATCTGCTGCAAAAGCCTGTCCGCGAACTCCCGATCGCGCTCTAGGTTGGCGCCTACAATCTGAACATCGATTGGTGCGGGAACTCCAAAGTTTAGAATCTGGCTCACCATATCGGAAGGCAAAAAATAAAACGTAATGCCGGGAAATTTCTCCTGAAGTGTTGATCGCAATGTTGCGAGATATTCGGCCGTCGGCCGGTGCTTCTCGGCAAGCGATACCTGGATGTCGGCATCCGCTGGTCCGATGACACCGGAGTTGCTGTACGAAGTGTTGATCCCGCTATAGGGAAGGCCGATGTTGTCAAGGATGTTCGTCAGTTCGTTCTGCGGAATCGCCTTGCGGATGCTGTTCTCGATGAAATCGCACAGTTTCGCCGTTTCCTCAATGCGGGTCCCTGTTCGGGCACGGACATGAAGCCGGAATTGTCCGCTGTCGACCGCTGGAAAAAAATCCTGACCCAGCCAGGGGAATAGACCGAAGGAAGCCATGCATGCGGCGAAGAAGCAGATAGCGAATACCCGGCTATGCCTGATACATACCTCAAGGAGCGACCGATAATTCGAGCGGACCTTTTCGAATCCTGTCTCAAACGCCGTTTGTAATCGAACGAAAAGGTTGCGCGCACCGGCGCGCCCCATCGCGTCGTGATGCGAATGCCCTTTTAAGAGATACTTCGCCATGGTGGGAACGATCGTGCGCGAGAGCAGATACGAGGCGAGCATGGCGAACGAGATCGCCTCGGCCAGAGGGACGAACAGGTAACGCGCCACTCCCGTTAGGAAAAACATCGGAACGAAGACGATGCAGATGCTAAGCGTGGACACGAAAGCGGGAACGGCGATCTGGGCGGCCCCATCGAGAATGGCTTGCTCGATTTCCTTCCCCATCTCGAAATTTCGATTTATGTTTTCAATTTCAACCGTCGCGTCATCTACCAGAATGCCGACCGCCAGCGCAAACCCGCCCAGCGTCATAATGTTGATCGTCTCGCCAAGCGCGCTCAGCACGAACAGAGAGCACAAAATCGACAGCGGAATTGAAACGGCGATGATCACTGTGCTCCGCCAACTGCCGAGAAACACCAGAATCATGATTGCCGTGAGACAGGCTGCGATTACCGCCTCACGCACGACGCTGCTGATCGAAGCACGCACGAAGATCGACTGATCCCCGATTGGAGTGATCTTAAGCTGCGGCGGAAGAGTGGCGGAAATCGCGGGTAACATCTTGCGGATGCCCGCAACAATGTCCAGAGTCGAGACGTCCCCCGACTTCAGTACCGTCATCAGAGAGCCACGTCGGCCATCAGATCTCACAATATTCGTCTGTGGCGGGTAGCCGTCCCGCACGTGCGCCACATCGCCAACGTAAATGGTGGCTCCATTCAACGTTTTGATAGGCAGTTTATTCAACTCGGCGACATTCCCCGGGCTGCCGTTTATTTGTACGTCATATTCGAGTGGTCCGATCTTCGAGGTCCCGCCTGGAAGAATCAAATTCTGATTGCCGATCGCATTCACCACATCAGACGGACCCAGTCCTTTCGCCTGCAGAGCCTGAGTGTTCAGGTCAACCATCACCTGGCGCTGTTTCCCACCGTATGAAAAAGGAATGGCGGTTCCCGGTATGGTGACGAGCTGCGTGCGAATGAAATTCTGGCCGAAGTCGTTCAATTGTTGTTCCGTGAGCCCCTGCCCGGATAGAGCGAGCTGCAGGATCGGTACTGTAGAGGCGCTATAAGCGATCACCAGCGGTGGGGTGGTCCCCTCCGGCAATTGCCTGAGTTGCGTCTGGGAAATCGCAGTCACCTGGGCGATGGCAAACGCAATATCGGAGTGCGGTTGGAAAAAAATCTTCACAACCGATCTGCCATCCATCGATTGCGATTCAATATGCTCGATGTTATTGACCGTGGTAGTTAGTGCGCGCTCCGTGATGAAAGCGATTCGGTCCGACATTTCCTCCGCCGATAGGCCCGAGTACTGCCAGACCACACTGACTACCGGTATATCGATGTTCGGGAAGATGTCAGTCGGCGTCCGCATAATGACCACAGGCGCCAGAATGAACAGCAACAGCGATAAAACAACAAAGGTGTACGGTCGCCGCAATGCCAGGCGAACGATCCACATACTTCTCTCCTAAGACGTCGCCCGCAATCTGTGTCGAGCAGTCCTCAACGATCTTCTATCACTTGTCCGGGAAATGCCGGCAGCGGGGCGGGTTGGTGCATCCAAAACAACAATTATCAACCAGAGCGTCCTGAGCTTTACCGAACACCTGCCTAAAGCGTCATCGCACCTTGGCGTTTGCCAGATTACTCCAACGCAAACGCGACGACAGAGTCTCCCATCTTTGTCCCGAGTTTGCCATGACCACCTGCACAGATCACCACGTACTGCTGATTGCCGGCGCGATACGTCATGGGCGTCGATTGTGCGCTCGCAGGCAATTCGGCTTTCCACAATTCTTTCCCGGTTTGAGCATCGAAAGCGCGCAGGTAAGTGTCCATGGCAGCCGCGGAGAAGACAAGGCCGCCCGCTGTCAACATTGGCCCGCCCAGGTTCGGGGTTCCCGTCTGCATTCCCGAAACCATGCTTCCCAACGGCGCTTCCCACTTCCGCTTTCCGGTATTCAGATCGAAGGCAACCAACGCTCCCCACGGCGGCGTGTTGCACAGAGTCCGTTGAGGTGAAATCAACCACTCTCGGTACATCGCATAAGGCGTTCCGGATTGCGGTCCAAACTCGCCCAGAAAACGATTCTTCTCTGCCTTCTCGCGCGCACTGACGTACTCGTTTCGGGGAATCAGCCGCACCATTCCCGCCAGGCGATTTGTATTCGCATACAGCACGCCGCGTTCACTGTCGACGGCCACGCTGCCCCAGTTCACGCCGCCCGCATTGCCGGGAAAAACTAACGTGCCTTGTAGGCTGGGCGGCGTATAGAATCCCTCGTTTCGCAATTTCGCCATGGCGTCGCTGCACCATTTGCGAGTTTCCGCCGTCGGTCCCCACGCTTCCTCCTGCTTGAGTCCCAGCGGCACGAGTGAATCCCACGCCGGAATCGGCTGCGTCGGAGAAGCATTCTCGCCCTTTACATCGCTCTTCGGCACTGCTCGTTCCACTACCTCATGCAGCGGCTTCCCCGTTTCACGATCGAGCACGAACAGCAACCCCATCTTCGTCGGTACAGCCACGGCCAAGCGCCCGCGAAAATTGATCAACGCCGGTTGTGCTGCTACATCGTAATCCCACAGATCGTGATGCACAACCTGATAGCTCCACACCATCTCTCCTGTGGACGCCCGCAGCGCAGTTACGGAATCTGCATATGCATCGTTACCCGGCCGCATGCCGCCGTAGAAATCTGGACTGGCGCTTCCTGTTGGAACGAAGATCAGATCGCGTTCTGGATCCGCCGAAATTGTAGCCCAAGTGTTCGCCGCGCCTGTTTGGGCATGGTGATCAGCACTCCATGGAATAGGATCCCAACTCCATTTCAATGCTCCGGTCCGAGTATCGTATCCACGCACAACGCCCCGCTCGACATCAAACGCCCGGTTATCGCCGATCGATGATCCGGTAATCACGATGTCTCCGACCACCGTGGGCGCGGAGGTCACTTGATAATCGCCGCGATCGCGCAACCTCACATTTTTCGTGAGGTCTACCTGACCCTGATTTCCGAAGGTATCGCATGACCGGCCGGTCGTAGCATCCACTGCGATCAGGCGCGCATCGATCGTGCCCTCAAACAATCGCGTCCGGCATCCGCTGCCCACCCGCGCATTGGCATCCGTCCAGGCCGCGACTCCGCGTGAGGTTATTTCCGAATAATTTTGTCGTCGATCGACGTGCGGATCATATTTCCACTTTTCCGCGCCTGTGGCCGGATTGAGCGCAATGATCTGGTTGAACGGAGTCGTTACGTACAACGTCCCGTCCACCAGAATCGGCGTGCCTTCAAATGCTGCCTTGTGATTCGCGTCCGTCTCAGGCTGGAGCGCACCCGTGTGATATTCCCAGATTTTTTTTAGGCGGCCGACGTTAGTTGCGTTAATTAAACGGAGACGCGAGAATCGAGTTCCACCCGGGTCGCCGCCATAATAGCCCCAGTCTGACGCGACAGCATGAAGTGAACCCATTCCTGTCGCAACCAGGAAAATAGTGAGAGCGCTATTTCGGTTCGGCCGCACTCTTTAACTTATCCTTTATCCTTAAACTCTCCTCGATCTGCCCCATGAACCGTCTCATTCCCCCATTCCTCTGTTTCGCGCTTGCTCTGGCGCCAAACTGTCAGGACGCCGCTTCCATCATCAAGAAAATAGCCGAGCGAAACAGAGCGTTGGAAGGATACCGCGTCGAAGGTGGCATTGATCTGTATCGCGCTGCCGGCCAGGGAAACATGTCGACGGGAGCCAAATTCCTTATCGAGGCGGCCGAGAAAACCACCAAGCTTCACATCGAGTACCAAAATCCTTCGTTCTCCATAGTTTTGATCACAGATGGTTCAACCATCTGGACCTACATGCCGCATGACAAGGCATATACCAAAGTACAAGCGTCAGCTATCGCGGACACGGGAGACGAAGGAGAAGATGGCAGCCACAATGACAACATTGCCCTGAGTGTTTACTCGATGGCTGTGCGCCGTTATGCGAGCCTCGATAAAAGTCCATCGCGATCTGAATTGGCCGGTGAAGAGGTTATCAAGACAGCCGACGGCAGAGTTCGCTGCTGGATCCTACAAACCAATGTATCGGGCCATACGGAAAACTTATGGGTTGATCAGCAGCGTTATCTCGTGTTGCGAGCCGAGAGCACCTTCGAGCAGGAAGGAATCGCGACGCACATGAAAATCTCTATCAAGCGCTTCGACGTGGAGCCGCCTGCTCTCACTGCATTCACGTTTGTTCCCGATAAGCCCGCAAAGTTAGTGGACGAGCTGAACATACCTGGTAGTAATCCGACCTTTGTCGGCAAGTTCGCAGCCGACTTCGGGCTAAAAAACCTGGACGGTGAGCCTGTTCGCTTGAGCGATTTTCGCGGCAAAATCGTCGTCCTCAACTTCTGGGCGACTTGGTGTCCGCCTTGCCGCGACGAGTTGCCGACCTTCAATAAGCTGGCAAAACAGTTTAAGGACAAGGACGTCGTGTTCCTCGGAATCAATGACGAAGGCGCAGGAACGGTCAAAAGCTTCAACAAGAAAAATAATTACACATTCGTCACGCTGGAAGACAAGAACGACAAAGTCATCAAGCGTATAGAGCCACCGCAATTCCGTCAGTTTTTGTAATACGAAAAGATGGGATCATTGCGAAGCACCTTGTAGGAAGCCGCGGAGAGAACGAATTCATCGCCGCTCTGCAGACAGCCGGGCTGCGATAGCCCGAGCCAGCATGAATCCTTTTCAATCTCGGACCACGTCCGGCTGGTCTCGCGTCGCTAAATGGTTCACCAAATGATGTAAAAAACTTTACACGATAGATGGACCTTCTTCTATCGCCATGCGTCCAAGCGAGCAGAAGGGCCACATCAAAATGCTTCAGGTAAAGCGAATGTTGGATGCCACCAAAACCGGATGGCAAGCACAAACACTCGAGGGCAGTCTGCGAAAGTGCATTATCGGGCAAGACGAAGCGATTCGGCAAATTGCCAGCGCCTACCAGATGTTCCTCACGGGTCTGCGGGCGCCCGGACGTCCAATCGGGAATTTTCTTTTCCTCGGTCCCACTGGCTCGGGCAAGACGCGCATTGTTGAGGCAACCGCCGAAAGTCTGGTCGGTACCGCCGCAGCCGTCATCAAGATCGATTGCGCAGAGTTTCAGCATAGTCACGAGATAGCCAAGCTGATTGGATCGCCTCCCGGATACTTAGGCCATCGCGAGACCCATTCCGCGTTAAGTCAGGAGGCTCTTACCCAATTTCACACTGACAAGATGAAGCTCAGCTTCGTTCTGTTCGATGAGATCGAGAAGGCCAGCGATGCGCTTTGGAATCTGCTGCTGGGAATTTTGGACAAAGCAACGCTGACACTTGGTGACAACCGGAAGGTGGATTTCTCCTCTGCGATGATTTTCCTCACCAGTAATTTGGGAGCCGCCGAGATGAGCGCCATCGTCCAGCCAAAGCTTGGATTTGCCGCCGCGACAAAGCCTGCAGGCAACATGGTCGAACGGCGCGCCTCAAACAGCGCTCTCGAAGCCGCGAGGCGCAAATTCAGTCCGGAGTTCATCAACCGCCTGGACAAAATCGTGGTTTTCAAACGGCTCGGCGAGGCTGAACTGCAACGCGTCCTGGAGCTCGAGCTGCAGTTCGTGCGCGAGCGCATCCTCCGTGCAAGCGGGGCGAACTCGTTCCTCTTTACTGTGACCGATTCGGCCAAGAATCTTCTCTTGCGCCACGGCTTCGATGAGCGATACGGAGCACGTCATCTAAAGCGTGCGGTAGAGCAGTACCTGGTTCAGCCAATCTCGAATCTGCTCGCGAGCGGCCAAGTCCAAAGCGGGGATTGGGTGGTAGTAGACTCTGCTCCCGAGCTGGAGCACCTGGTCTTTTTCAAGGAATCGAGGATTACTTCTGTCGCCAGTGCCGCGCAGACGGGAACTTCCGCGGCCGCATAATCTGACGCCGGCAGTTCGAGCGCCGTTCAGAACCTGGTCGCAACCCAGTGGGTTCGCCAAACATCAGAGGATTAGCATGCCTGCCCGCATTTGGGCTCTTCCCCTCGCTTTTTTACTCATGATTAGTGGATTTAGTACAGTCGGCGCGGAAGCATTCCCTGCTGCATTGCACGAAACGCGTTTTGAAACCGATATTGAGTACGCCCGCGTCAACAACGGCATCAGTTTGCGGATGGATGCCAGCATCCCGGCAGCCACGAAGAAATCTCCGGCCGTGATCATTGTCCATGGCGGAGCCTGGGTCGCGGGCGACCGTCGATTGAACGTTCAGCCGCTATTCCAGCCGCTAACGGACGCAGGTTTCGCCTGGTTCTCGATCAGCTATCGCTTGGCCACCGATATTTCCCAATTTGGCGCCGCTGTTGGCGACGTGCGGAAGGCTATCCGCTTTGTGAAATCGCATGCGGCCGATTACAATATTGATCCGGATAAGATCGCACTCGTCGGCGAGTCTGCCGGTGGACAACTCGCCGCTATGGCGGTTCTTCGCGGCGAACCCGATACTTCCGTCAAAGCGGTGGTTGCCTTATACACGCCAAGCGACCTCGTCAGTCTCGCCAAAAATTCCACATACATCCCTGCAGCGCTGCGCAACTCGATTCACGGAACGCCGTGGGAAGCCCTTGTCTTAGCCGGACTAGCACAGCTGTCGCCCATTAACAGTGTTCGCCCGGGGATGCCGCCCTTCCTGCTGATCCACGGTACAGCCGATTCAATGGTTCCGTTTTCCCAATCGCGCGAAATGTGTGACCGTATGCAGCAGGCCGGTGCCAGTTGCGAGCTGTACCCAGTGGTGGGCGGCGGTCATGGCATGCGCTGGTGGGAGTCTTCGCCTAAATTGGCAACCGCCTACAAACAGAAGATGGTCGCATGGCTCCGCCAGGAGCTTGAGGCCGCGCTCCCAGTCACGTCCTAATTACCACGCGTTTCTGAACCTACTGTCTGCTCTTTTTCGTAATACCCCGAAATCTTTTCGTAAACCTCGCGCGGAAAATTCAGACTTTTGTAAACGTTGCACGCCTCGCCGTCATTCGTGCTTTCACAAATTGGGAAATCTTGCTGTTCCATCCATTCCAGAATGCGTTGTCGCTTAGGTGGATTATATCCGCGCGCTTCCACTTGTTTCACTAACCCGCGCGCCTTCTCCTCGTCACAATCGCGATCCTTCATGAGCTGCTCGATCACCTCTTCCTCGCTCAGGAAATGACGGGCTACCATCGCAAATACCAACCGTCCGTAATGACCGATGTCCTCACCCCGATCAAGCGCATCCAGCAGATGCGACATCATCGCGCTTTGCCGTAAATCTTCAACAGCCATCTTCTATCCTCCCGATTATTGGATGCCTCTCGCCGCAAGCTGTTTCTCCCTTTCTTCGCTCCAAGTGCCGCAGCTCTCAAAAGCGACACGCAGGGCACGGAGTGAGGACTACTGTTTTACCGCAACTGCCGAAATTTCGATTTTAGCTCCGCCGATTAAGCCCGATACCTGCACCGTGGCGCGCGCGGGTTTGGGATCTGGCATGAGCTTTTTATAGACCTCATTCATTTTCGGGACATCATTCAGGTCGGTGACATACACGATCACGGAAACGATGTTCGTCATCTGAAAGCCCGCTTCTTTAACAATCTTTTCTACGGCGCTGATAGCGTTCGTAGTTTGTAGAGTGATGTCAGTAGCGGTGACTTTGCCGTGCGAATCAGGTCCTTGCTGACCGGCAACGTAAAGCGTGTTGCCCGCGACGTATCCCTCACTGAAAGGCATTCCCTTCTTAAAGCCGATGGCCTGATGTTGGGCAAAAGCGCTGCCCGCAGTGAATAACGCCAGCAGCGCGGCCAGCCAGAGGCTCCGCTTTACCGTCCATGGATATTTCCTCTTCATGTTTTGGTCTCCTATCCTGGTGTGGATAAGAGATTTTCTCATCTCGTCCGTTTCGTTCCTTAAATTACGGCCAAAACTTGGGCAACAAGCGCTTGCTGTGCTAGCGTTCTTCCCATTTCTAAATCCGCAGGTGCAGTGTGTTGTCGATATCACTTGGGGCCGTCCTTCTCCGTTTTTGGTGCCGGTGGGCTGAGTCCGAGGTTGTCAACGCGCCGTTGAACGTACTGGACGAGTTGATCGATGGCTCCGCACTCGAGGCAGCTTGCGCGTCCTCCATCCTAAGGATCCCCGCCTCATCATGTGGACCATTTGCGCTATCGGTTGGAGTTGCTGAGTCGCTGGCGTCGTGGCGAGCGTAGCCCGCGTCGCGTATCATTTAGGAGCTATCCGCCAGATTGGTCGGTCAACCCGGGGCCCTTCAGCGCGCGATTAAGCGCTGGTGCGGGTTTCGAGTACGCGCTTCCGTTCTGACCCGGAATGCGAAGCCAGCCCATCGCCCCCCGATGATACGCTGGCCTCTCTGACACGGAACCCAACCAAATGATCGCCATTGAAATCTCTTCCTTCGGCCCGCCGGACGTCTTGAAACCCGTCGAACAACCCAAACCCGTTCCGAAGGACAACGAAGTCTTGATCCGCGTCGAAGCTGCCGGCGTCGCTCGTGCCGATCTTATGCAGCGCCAAGGCAAATACCCACCGCCTCCGGGTGCCTCCGACATCCCCGGGCTGGATGTTGCCGGTACCATCGATTCAGTCGGCGCGAACGTTCGTGACTGGAAGGTTGGAGATCGCGTCTGCGCCATCTTGACCGGAGGCGGCTACGCTGAATTCTGTGCCGCGCCCTCCGCCCAAGTCCTCCCTATTCCGGAAGGCTGGAGCGCCGTTGAAGCCGCCACACTCCCGGAAAATATCTTCACCGTGTACGACAACCTCATCACCCGTGCCGGCCTCAAGCGCGGTGAGATTGCGTTGATCCACGGCGGGACCAGCGGCATCGGCAGCACGGCTATCATGCTGAGCCGTGCCTGGGGGGCAATCCCCACAGCGACCGCGGGCACTCAGGAAAAATGCGAGGCTTGCTTGACCCTCGGCGCCGAACACGCCATCAATTATCACGAGACGGATTTTGTCGCGGAAGCGCATCGAATCACCGCGTCACGCGGCGTAGACGTCCTCCTCGATATGGTGGGAGGCTCCTACCTCGCTAGAAACGTGGACGTGCTCGCGCTCGATGGACGCTTGGCTATAGTCGCTACGCAGGGCGGCCGAACTGCACAGCTCGATATTGGCAAGCTCATGGCGAAGCGCGGCAAGATTATGGGCTCGACTCTACGCAGCCGAACGCCTGAAGAGAAAGGTGAAATCGCTCGCTGCTTATTGCGCGATGTCTGGCCCATGCTGCCCGCTAGAGACATCATCCGTCCGATCATCGATTCGACATTCCCGCTCGTCGATGCCCGGCTCGCCCATGAACGTATGGAGAGCGGTAAACACATTGGCAAGATCGTCCTGGTGAGATGATTGATGCGATGAAGCCCATGTTCCTCCCTGGCATTGAGAACAACCCTCAACCGGGTCCCTATCTCGATGCCATCCGAACGATGCAAGCCGCCGGACCGGAATATCCGCAAATCTGGCATATGTTTGCCTTTCTGCCGCGTGCTACCGAGCATCTAGCGCGTTTCACTCAGGAGATCATGCGCGAACCCGCCCCGCTCAGCCCCGGACTCCGCGAGTTGATTGCCGCGTATACCTCATATGAGAATCACTGCCCGTTTTGAGTGAAGTCCCACGCCGCAGTTGCGGCGGAATTATTGGGAAGCGAACAACTCGTGTGGGACGTCCTGCGCGATCTCGAAGCTTCAGCCCTCCCGGAAAACGAGAAGGCGCTGTTTCGTTTTATCAGCAAGGTGAACCATCACTCCGCCGACATAACGGAAGAAGACATGAAGGCGTTGTACGAACACGGTTGGACTGACGAAGCGATCTATTACGCCATAACGGTTTGCGCGCTGTTCAACTTCTACAACCGCTGGGTCGATGCTTCCGGCGTCCACGCTCTCTCGGATGAAGCACATGGACAAGGCGGCAAGCGCAGCGCCGGTTACGTCCGCAAATAGCGTTCAGCCAGAAGTAGACCTGCGGAAGCCTGTGCCTTTCGGAACCCTACGCGTTAGCTTACGGGAGGGTAACGGAACGTCTAACTTGACATTTTTCTTTACCCGCAAGATACTAGCGTAACTATTCAAGGTCACCGTGCGGACGTTTCTGCCAGTAAGTGCTCCTAGTCGATCGTCTTAGTAGAAAACTTCGGCTCGCGCCTGTGACGCGAAACCCAGTAGGGGGGAATCTATGTTAAAGCGCCTTTGGATCCCATCAATTCTCTTGCTGCTTGCATTTACATTTTGCAGCAGCAATCTCTTTGCCCAACTTACCGCGGACGCCAGCTTAGCAGGCGTCATCAAAGACAGCAGCGGCGCGGTGGTCGCCGGCGCAAGCGTCAAGCTTGAAAGTGCGGCGACGGGAGCCACCCGCCAAACCTCAACCAATGCAGCGGGTGAGTACCGATTCGACCTGGTGCCTGCCGGAACGTACAAGGTCACCATTTCCATGGCAGGATTCGAGACTCACGTCATGGAGAGGGTTGTTCTCGCGGTCGGTCAAACCACCACGAACAATGCATCCCTAGCCGTAGGCCAGCAGACTCAGACGGTCACGGTCGAGGGATCATCGCCGCTCATCAACACGGAGCAAACGGACGTTGGCACAGCAGTGACGCCGCAGGAAGTTGAAAACCTGCCCATGATTGGACGCGATGTGGCCAACCTCGCCTATCTGGCTCCCGGTGTGAAGGCCGCAGACTCATACGATCCAACCAAGAATCGTTATGCCATCCTCTCTGTCAATGGCGCCAATGGCCGAAATGTGAACGTCACGGTGAATGGTGTGGACAACAAGGACAACACCGTGGGAGGACCGGTCATGCAGCTTCCCCTCGAAGCCGTGCAGGAATTCCACATCAGCACGCAGCGCTTCTCCGCCGAAAACGGCCGTTCGGAAGGTGCTGCCATCAACATGATTACGAAGTCAGGCACGAACGATTATCACGGGTCCGTGTTCGGCTACTTCCGTGACGGGACGCTGGATACCGACGAGAAAGTTCCTGACGGCACCGGCGGTCAGACTCCGGCCCACCCCGACTACAGCCGCCAGCAGTTTGGCGGATCGGTTGGCGGCCCATTTGTGAAGGAGAAGCTCTTCGGCTTTTTCGCCCTGGAGCGAGAACGTGAAAATCAGGGCCTTGCTGAAACCGGAACGTCCCTCCAGGAGCTTACCCTTGCCAAGCAGGCGGGGCTTGCGGCGCAGCCCGCCGCGGTTATCCCGCGCCCCTTCTACGAGACCCGCTACAATGGCCGCCTCGACTGGACCATCAACGATAGAAACAGCGCCTACGTGAGCTACAATTCACAGGCCAATAACAGCCTCAATGACCAGTCGGACGGTACCGGCGATCTGACGAACGGCAATTACACCGCGAATCACTTGCAACTCGCGAATTTCACTCTCAATTCGGTACTTTCGAGCAACACCGTCAATCAGTTCACGGCGGGCTACCAGTATTGGAACAATGTAATCGCCAGCAACATCAGCGCGCCGCTTGTTGTCTTCCCGAGCGCATCCTTCGGCACAAACACCAACGTCCCGCAGCAGTCGTTCCAGCGCAAATGGCAGTTCCGGGATGATATCTCGAAGACCATCGGCAAACACACCCTGAAGGCGGGCGGGGATTATATCTGGAACCCTGTCGAGGGCGGCTTCTTCGAGTTCAGCTCGACGCTTGAGATCGACTTTTCAGACGACCCAAGCACAATCCTCGGAAATCACACGCTTTACCCGCAGGGTTTTGCCACACCCGGTGCTGTGAACGCTATGACACAAGCGAATGGCGACCCATACTTCCTCGTCGCCACCAAGCAACTTGGTCTGTACTTCCAAGACGATTGGAAAGTAACGCCTCGCCTGACGCTGAACCTCGGCCTGCGCTGGGACAAGGATTACAATATGATCGGGGCCTCGGACGTCAAGAACAGCCGGACTTATCAGGAACTGGTCGCGCTCAACAGCCCCATCTCCAATCCGTACGTCAGCAGGCTGCCGCACGACGACAACAAAGATTTCAGTCCGCGTGTGGGCTTCGCCTGGGATGTAGCCGGCACAGGCCAACATGTCCTGCGCGGCGGATTCGGGCTCTATTTCGGAAATGTGTTCCAGAACATTCCGCTGTTTATGGAGCAGATGAGCAATCCCACCGTCTTTCAAACTGTGCTCAGCTTAACGTCTCCCACCGATGTCGTCACAGGCACCGGCATTTCTCTCGGCAGTTGGCGTTATGGAGTGGATCCACTACCGGTCATCCCTCCGCCTTCCGCGCAGCTCGCGCCCGGCAGCGTAGGCCGCCTCATGGATCCGAACTACCGCAATCCGGTCACCGAAGAATTCAACCTCGGTTATAGCTGGTCGCCAAATTCAAGCTCCGTGATTGAGGCCGAGTTCACGCACGTTCTCGGTCTGCACGAGAACAAGACCATCAATATTGACCAGAAGGTGCCGGTAAACGGCGTCTGCTGTTCTCGTCCACTCGACCCTGCATTCGACGCCAACCCAACGTTGCCACAGCTGGCCAGCGTTCGTGACGAGCAGGCGATTGGCCGCTCACATTACGATGGTTTTAATTTCAGCTACCGCCGCCGCATGAGCCGGCGCTTCTCCCTGAACGCCAACTACACTCTTTCCTGGTCTTATTCGTATGACAGCGGTGGGACGTCGTTCCGCAACTATCCAAGGCTCTCGACGAATCCGTTTGCTTTCTACGAGTGGGGTCCTTCGCCGAATGACGAGCGTCACCATGTCACCATAAGCGGCCTCTTTGACCTGCCGTGGGGCTTGCAACTCGCCCCCATTCTGCAGTTCGGCTCCGCACGGCCGTATGGCGTCACCAACTCGACCAATACCCTGAATACGGGCGGTGGCACAGCCAGCGGCAGCGGAATTCAAAATGGTGCTGTTGTGGTTCCGATCACCAACCGTAGCGATTGGTTCGCCTTTGCTGGCGATAACACCAGCGCCCAAAACTGCTTCTACGGGTTGAATGGTTATCAGAACCCGTTCTGCACTATCGCGCAGTACGATGGGCTCCGGGGCGATCCGTTCTTTGAATTAGATCTGCGCTTGGCAAAGAGCTTTAAGTTTGGTGACAGGATGAACCTCGAGTTGATCGCCCAAGCGTTCAACCTGACCAATCGCGCGAATTACGGTAGTAACTACAACAACAGCATTGCCAGCCTGGACACCTTCGGCCATCCGGGCGGATTCATCAATCCCAGCAGCACTACCATCCCGCGCTCGCTCTGGAGCGAGTTCGGCGTCCGCTTCACATTCTAATTCGCGTCTACCCAGCTCTCACGAGCCGCTGCTCTAGGGTTGGCAAGTTGAAGCTTCCCAAATCCCGCATCGGCGCTGGCCGAAGGCTCGGCAGTTAACAAGTTCAAGCTGGGTGACCTCGCCGCGGTCGGCTGCCTCGTCGACTCTGACCGCACCTGCCCCCGTTGCAAAGCTGGGCTTGAGAATTCTGTCCGAACCTGAGGCTGATCTTCAACTCCCCGGATAAACACCTTGGAGGCGTGACCTACGGTGGCTACTCCGCTAGCATTGTCGTCGATGAACGCTTCGTTCTGCGCGTCCCCTTCAACCTCGATCTCGCCGGCGCCGCACCGCTCCTCTGCGCTGGCATCACAATCTACTCGCCCATGCGCCACTGGGGCTCACCAAGGGCAAGAAGGTTGGCGTGGTCGGGCTCGGCGGACTGGGTCACATGGCCGTGAAGTTTACCCATGCGCTCGGAGCCCACGTCGTCGTCTTCACCACCTCGCCCAATAAAAAGCAGGACGCTCTCCGCCTCGGCGCTGACGAAGTCGCCGTTTCCCGCAATGCGGACGAGCTGCAGAAGCACGCGGGCAGCTTCGACTTCATTCTCGACGCCGTCTCCGCCGATCACGACATCAACGCCTATCTCAACCTGCTCGGACTCGACGGCAATCTCACCCTTGTCGGCGCTCCCGCGAAGCCCCTGGGCGTCCTCGCCTTCGCTCTCATCGCGGGCCGCCGCAGTCTCTCCGGCTCTAACATCGGCGGTATTCCCGAAACTCAGGAAATGCTCGATTTCTGCGGGACGCATAACATCACCGCCGATGTCGAAGTCATCCCCATCCAGAAGGTCAACGAAGCCTACGAGAGGCTGCTCAAGTCAGATGTGAAGTACCGCTTCTCGATCGATATGGCTTCGCTCAAATCGGAGTAGAACGAATAATAAGATGCGAGTTGGCATTCTGGGTTCCGGGTTGATGGGCGGCAAGCTCGGGACGCTCTTCGCGCGTGCCGGACACGAGGTGGTATTCAGCTTCGCCCGCAGCCAGAAGAAATTGGAGGGCCTTGCGCGCGATGCGGGGCGGAACGCGCGGGCGGGTACACCGGCAGAGGCGGCACGCGAAGCGGACGCCCTCTTGTTCGCCGTGCACTGGTCCCGAATTGCCGATGTTCTGAAACAGGCAGGCGACCTGTCAGGCAAGGTGATCCTAACCTGCTCGCTCCCAATGAATGCTGATAACACCGACCTCGTCATCGCCCACACCTCCTCGGGCGCGGAGGAACTTGCCAACATGCTCCCGAAGGCTCGCATCGTCTGCGCTTTTAACACCGTGCCGAGCGAAGTTCTCTTTGGCGTCTTCGAGGCCAGGCACAAGGCCACCAGACCCAGCCTGGTGTACTGCGGGGACGACGAGAGCAGCAAAGAGATCGCGGCTGAGCTGATCCGCGACGTGGGTTTCGATCCGGTGGACGCCGGTTCCCTACAGGTCGCCCGATACACCGAGCCGTTCGCGCTGCTCGTCGCCCAACTGGCGTACGAGGGGGAAGGCGGCCCGGAGTTGGCGTACCGTTTCGAGCGGTTTAGGAACTAGGAGAATGGTCACGATATGACTGCACTCGCTGGATGGCAGAACTTCTACGTAATCGTTGGGTCGTCTGCCGGCGCCCTGATCGGTTTACAGTTCGTCGTCTTGAGCCTCATCGCCGATCGGCCAATGGTACGAACTAACCCTGAAGCTGGCGCCGCGTTTGCCACGCCGACAATCATTCACTTCGGAACCGTACTCGGGCTCTCAGGGATTCTTAGCGCCCCATGGGACGGGATCGGCACCGCTGCAGTTCTTTGGGGCCTCGTGGGACTCAGCGGCGTAGTGTACGCCGTCATCGTCACTCGGCGAATGCGAGTACAGACCGTGTACCAGCCCGAGTTCGAGGACTGGTTATTTCATGTTCTGCTGCCCTTCGCAGCATACTTAATGTTGGCTGCATCGGCATATGCCACTCGCTCCCATCTGCGCGAGGCCCTGTTTGCCGTGGGAGCGGCGGCGCTGCTGCTGCTCTTCACCGGCATTCATAACGCCTGGGATGCTGTCACATACCACGTGTTTGTCAAGACCAGGGACAGCGAGCGGCATCGCTGAGCACATCATCGACATCGAAACACCACCTTTCGCGAACTGAAGTTGCGTCGGGATCACACGCAAGTGATGCACTTGCCCGTCTAACGCCCCTCTCAAAAAGCTGAGCTAAAGTCCAATTCCGCCAAATGGCAGGATCTCGTCAACTGACCACTGCTGCCCAGTCATCACCCCTGAACCACTTACAAGCTATTTGCGCCGTGAGCACTCCACTGCGTTCACTCCGCCGAAATAACGGACGATATTAGGCCGGTATATGAATCCGGCTGGATTGACGAGGCGATCTACTACGCCAGCACGGTATGCGCGCTGTTCAACTTCTATAACCGCTGGGTCGATGCATCCGGCGTCCACGCTCTCTCGAACGAGGCACATCGACAAGGCGGCAAGCGCAGCCCTATCCACGGCTATGTCCGCAAGTAATGTGCTCGGCCATAACATTGATGATTTGCGGTCGTTACTCACAACCCTCGGCTCCGGCGAGCGTGTGAAGGGGAGTCATCACATCTTTACAAAGCCGAATGTGCCGGAGATCCTGAACCTTCAACCGAAAGGCTCCTTTGCTAAGGCATATCAGGTCAAACAGGTTCGCCGCGTCATTATTAGGTATAAACTGGCAGAAAGGGTTGAATGACCAGATACGAGATCATACTGTATTGGAGCGACGAGGACGAAGCCTTCATTGCGGAAGTACCAGAACTGGCTGGCTGCTCCGCGGACGGCCCCACGAGACAGGAAGCACTCGCGAACGCGGAGATCGTGATTGCCGAGTGGATGGAGACAGCTCGAGAACTTGGTCGACCCATACCGGAGCCCAAAGGCCGTCTTCTCTACGCCTGATCCAAGTTTGACGCCATCAACCATCAGGGTCTATATGGATGTGTCACGCTAGATCTCTATCGGAAATGCTCCGGTGGGTGAGGCTCAAACGTGCCGCGACGCGGAAGCCGGAGCAGTTTCGATAGAGCCGTTAGCAGTGAGCCGCTGGCGTGGCGTCCGGCAAGGCCCTAGTTATGGGTTTTCAATGCTCCGGAGAGGGATCCAGCTGATGAAGCGGGAGTCTGTGAAGCCAGAAACGGGCCGGAATGCGTGCCCAAAGCGGGAGTCATGTGGCAACTGAAAGGGTGAAACCGTGCTGGGTGGAGCGCGAAGGGAGCTTGTCGATAAGCACGAACACACTGCGAGCGCGCACGCTGAAAGGCATGCTGAGAAAGCCGCAGTAATCGGAATCTACGAGCTATCAACAGTGCAGACCTGGCCGATTCCCTCGCGCCGGGTCTGGACAGGACTGAGC
>JBPCJX010000020.1:0-11494 GCA_051004875.1 Bryobacteraceae bacterium | reverse complement strand
GTATGATTCCACTCGCTACGGACAGCTCCGGAAAGGTGCACCGACAGCTTCTTGCAGATTTAGTCAATCTCATTCATCCGGAGCTTAGCCTGCGCGGTGAGGATATCCGCCGAGAGGATCTGCGGCTCTCAAGAAGGCCAGCAAGTCAACCCTAAAACAGGGGAAAATATTTCGCCTGTTTGCTGCTTCCGTGGTGGTCCTCCATGGCGTCAGAAATTGGGTCGCTATGAGACGAGCAAACTCAGAAGCAAACCATAGGATTCGGCCAAAAGCCATGGACGCAGAAAAGATCATAGGAGATCCAAAGTGCGAAACATCTTACAGAAATTCATCTTTGGCATGGCAATTACGGCTGCCGTTGCCTTAGCGGCAGATAACTCGCTCGGGACGTGGAAACTGAACATGGAAAAGTCGAAGTTCACTCCCTCTGCACCGGTGAAGAGTCTGACTTCCACGCGTGAAGCATCCGAGGATGGAGTCAAAGTGACCAGCACCGGAGAGCGTGCCGATGGTACGCCGATCAATGGCAGCTATCAACGTCAGACTTCAATGGAGCCGCGATCATTTGATCGCGGAAATCAGTTCATCCGGAAGAAAGATTCTGGCAGGCGCTTAGCTTCAATGGAGCCGTGATCATTTGATCGCGGAAATGCCGCCGATCGCCGCGATGATGGGGATCAATATCATGCTTCAATGGAGCCGCGATCATTTGATCGCGGAAATCGCAGGGATGTCCCCAGGCTTTGGCTTCTGTTTCTCGCTTCAATGGAGCCGCGATCATTTGATCGCGGAAATCTTCATTCGGGTAATACCTCGCTATCCGGTTCCGAGCTTCAATGGAGCCGCGATCATTTGATCGCGGAAATAATCCAGCGTAGGATATAGTATTGGGTCAGGAGATAAGCTTCAATGGAGCCGCGATCATTTGATCGCGGAAATGGCTTGCGTTCTATCGTATTCAGTTTTCAAGGATCTACCAGACGCTTTGCGAGCGCCCTGCCAGACATAAACCCGATCACCTCGGCGCCGATCCAGGCCTCCGCCCAAATTGATCAAAAGCAAGTAGTTCATGCCCGCGAGCCGTCACCGGCTTTGGAGCATCACCCCGCCTCTCGCCCTTAGCGGGTCACAAATACCGGATACTCTCCGATCTCTCCCTCCAGCAATTTCGCCACAAGCCGGACCTGCACTTCCAGCAGTCTTCGATAGCTGACACGATATCCAAATATGGGATGCGTGACAAGACTGTCCATTCTCAACTCATAGGCGCGGTAGAATCCTTTCCGACCTTCTGCCGTCAATGAGATCGTTTCACCAACACCGATGAAATCGCGCGGCGTCACCATTCTTGTATTAATCGCGGTCACGACAGCGGAGTCAACTATTAAGGGTCGAAACGGCTCCATGAGATCGAGCGCCAGCGCAGGGCGACCAAAGCGAGGTTGATGATAAAAGCCCATCATCGGATCAAAACCTGTGGCATAGCAAGCGATCGTCAGATCTTTTGAGAGGAGGCTATATCCGAGCGAGAGCAGCGCATTGACGGCATCGCGCGGCGGGCGGCGATTTCGCCCGGCAAAATCCATCCGGAACACGCGCGGCACTTGCTCACTGTCCTCAACTTTGATCAGGCCCTGGAACGCCCCGAAATAAACACGGGCGGCATTCCCTTCCAGCCCGAGCAATTCTTCCACCGAATCGCAGTTTTCCGCGCGTTCTGCCATCTCCTTCATCTCGCGAAGAGCGTTGCCGTTCGGCTCGATGTGATTGCGCAAGAGGAATGTGCGTTGATTGCGGATCTTGCCTGCCACGAGTGAGCGCGCGAAGCGGCGGCAAAACCAGATTTCAGCAGCCATTGTGAACTGGCGCTGTCGAAGGAAGACATTCTTGGTCAAGAGGCCCGTGGTGATGCCATAAAACCACCCGCTCATCGAGAAGTAGCAGATTGGGATTCCTTGCTCACAGAGCGACTGGATGGCTTGGGTCGAGATCTGGATGTTCCCCATCAAATTCAATTGACAGATCTCGTTGAGCCGGATTTCTTGGAGCAATGCGTCTCGCTCTTTGACCTGCAAAACGGCTCCCGACTTGCTTACTCGCAAACCTGGCGTGTTTAAGTAGGCGGGGCGCAGATCATCGCGTGGCGTCATGAGCCTTCGTATTTCCGGGCGTGCAGGTTTTCTCGGCGCGGCGGCCTCTCCGGTTACGAACAGCATCATTTGTTCGGGCTCGGGTTCGCTCTGTTCGAGATCCAGGCGATTCACCTCATCTGGCAGGCAGATTGGAGCGAGTGAGCATCCGGCGCACTTAGGCGAATCCACCAATGGGCTGGGAATGATGCCCTCGCGTGCAATGCGCCAAGCTTCTTCGATGGCCTGTGCGGCTTCGGCGATTACAGGGTCGGTGAACTCAACCCGCACGCGCTGTTTCGTAGTGGTGTAATAGACGACGCCTTCTTCGCAGCGGTAACCGTTTTCGCGCAGAATCATGGCCTGCACAGACAGCTGAACGCGATCCGTGGGCCAGAGGTCGAGCGCATCATTCTTGTCTTTTGGCCGTCCGTGCTTATAATCGACGGGCGTGACGGCGCCGTCCTCGATTTCGATCAGGTCCATTTTTGCGATGACCCGATGTTGTTCGCTGGAGAGTGTTACGGAGCGGCCGTGGATCTTACCGTCACCGATTTCGGCGGGCGTTGGCACTTCTTTGCTTTCGCGATCGACGCGTTTGTGCTGGACGGAGCCCTCCACCGTATCCACGCTCTCGCGAAAGACGCCTTCGACCCATTCGTAGAAAAACAGTCTGGGACAGTAGACGGACTCGTTTACCATTCTTGCGTGCAGATAATCCGGCCGGGTGCGCGAGACGGGTCGAGGTGCGGTGGCCATGGTGGCTCCTACACGACTATGCAGGGCGCAAGGATGGGCGAATAGGGTATGCCGAGCGCGGTGATGACGCGGTCGCCCCGGCCTTCAGCGGGACCGAGATCGACGAAGAGGACTTGATCCTGGTCATGGTGGATGATGGCAGCCAATTCGGCGCGGAGCCGGACGAGGTCGGTGGGATTCAACTGGCATTCGAAAACGGAGTATTGGAGGTGGTCGCCGTAGCCGCGCATAATTTGGAAGACCTTTCGGAGGCGTTTGTCTTCGCATATGTCGTAGCAGACGAGGTAGGATTTTTGCATTTGGGCTAGTGCTTTCGGGCTGCAAATATGCCAAGGCCGTAGTGCCTCCCAATACCTGCTAGCACCGGACCTGCTATGGGTTCAGCGAATTTTACCCGGACGTGTAGGAGCGGCCATTTCTCGAGATGTTTGGGACGGCGGATCTTTGTTGCGGCTTCGCAGCCTTTCCAATACGGTGCCGCTTTGAAGGTGATCCATTCGATGAGCCGTGACGGGAATCCTGCCGACTCGAAGGCTTGGCACAGAAGGCGATCGGTCTTGGCAAGCGACACTTGGCGCCGAGCTGCGTTGAAGCCGTGTAGGACTAGTGGTGTTGTAGTCTCCCAGATCTGACTTGAGGCGGTGTAGAGCGGGAACACCTTCCGCGGATTTAAAGCGGGCGCGAGCGTGCAGCGCTCCCGTCCGGCATCATCCGTCAGAGTCCATCCAGCAAGTTTTGAGCTCAGAAGGTCCAGGATTTCGGATTCGGCATCGGCGTTGGCCGAGACTGGTGGTTCGATGATGAGAACGCGGCGAATTGCGCCGTCCGAATGCTCATATCCGATCGAAGGGAGCGGAACGAACGAGAGGCGGTGACCTAAATTCTCGGGTTCCGTATGTCCTAGTACGAAAGAGTTGATGTGGGATTCATCCAGTTTCTCTTGCCGTAAAGCTTCCGCCGCAGCATGGCGCAGCCAGGCGGACACGGTTTGCGCCTGATCCCATCTTTCTGCGAAAAAGCCATTCTCTTCCAGACGACTGAGTTCGAACGCGATGCTGCGGCGGGGCCTGAGGCCTCCAGCTCTTTTGTAGCGTTTTTCGCGAAAGCGGCTGGGCCGGGTATAGGGGTTGATTCCCTGTTTCGTAATTCGGGAGCGGAAGTCTTGATGAGACTGGTCCAGATCCGCGAGGAAACCTTCAACGGGAACTCGCAGCAGCCGATCCCCCTCCCCAACGGGTGTGAAATGGTCGAGTTCTTCGCGAACGGTAGGGTTGTCCATACTCGCGTTAGCGGCCGCAAAGTCGATGCCCCAACCAAGTGCAAACAGCCGTCCGGCCATTTGATCTAGTGCGATCGCGTGCTCGCGGGCAGCGTCAGTATCCGATATTTGCCATCGGTAGATCACGTCCGAATTCCCCGGGACGTGATCCCGAAGAATTTTCGGGGCCACCTGCTTACTTGTCTTGGTGCTGAGGACGTCCCTGCTTAAGCTGTTATTCGGCACAAAGAGCGTGTATTTTTTCCCATCAGAATGCTTGCGGGCGAAAATATCGGGGGGCGTTTGCTGTTCGAGCCATTTCAGCGCGGCCCCGTGCCGGTCTCTCCAGTCTCGAACGGCCGCACCTGTTTTTGCTGCCGCAAGTAATGCTTGAAATATCTTGGCGGAAGAAGGAGGCCAGTCGCTTCCGTGATAGCGATCATCCAGAAAGCGGATCGCCAGATGGAGGTACTCGCTCACAGAGCTTCCTCCTTCACCTTTGCGGCTTTCGCAAGAAGGCTCTTGGCTGCTTTGGGATCGAAATCGACGGCCTCATTGGGACCTACCTTGAAATCGGTCGCGGCAGCTTTTGCGAACTTTTCAAATTCATCTATTGATATTTCGATAGATTCCCTCTGACCGTCGCGGCTTACTGTAAAACCCTCCGGCGCTCGGTTATCACTACGCACGAGAAGGCATCCTTGCCGCAAGAAGAGATCAATTGGGGCGGAAGCGGCAATCAAGCCTAAGCCTAGGATGTAACGCCGCAGCTTCATCTGTTCGTCATCAGACGGCGCACCGAGAGCGCGCAAGGCGGTGAAGTTCAGAATCGTGGTTCGAACGATATCGCCTTTTACGATTACTCCACCATGGGTTCTTCCGGCCGGTGCATCTAAAAATCCAGCTTTGCTTAGAGTTTTTCTTTCTTTTTGGATATCCTTCGCGATCAGCTCCGTCACTTCATCATTGCTCAAAGACGAGAAGTATTGGGCCGCCCTCGAGAGTCTCTGGATCCGGAATGCACGCACGGTGGAGCTGAGAATGCGTGGTACTTTGGCCTGAGATCCCCTTGAGTCCCACGCGCCGAAGACGAGGCTAGTGGGCGCAGCCCTCGCTAACTCAGTGGCGTCTCCCTTGACATATTCCGCGAATGCGGTTTGCAGCTTTGAGGCGAGCTCTGTCGACCGGACTAGTGCGTCCGCTGCACGGTGGCCAACGTCCAGGATATTAACGCTCCGACTATTTACTTTGATTTCTAGTTGGGGCACAAGATCCCGATATTTGGTCTTCTTGAAAAGCGGCTCCAGCCGATTAGCCTGGGAACCGACTGTGTCCAACAGGCACACAGAATTCTCACCTTCGCCATCGACAACGTAGTCAGCGGGACTACCTCTTTGTTCTTCGGGCGGGGCGAAGGTCGGCGGAAATACGACTTCTCCGGAACCGGCAGCAGGGTCTAAGTACTCCTTCAGAATGAGGGCGCTTGGACCCGTTTCGGTAACCCACGGGTCAAAGCGAGATAGTAACTGGGGCATGATCGACTCCTTTGGCGAATAGAAACGTTTTATATCCCTGGCCGCGAACGGCAATGAGGAATTCAAACAAGAGTGCAGGTAATCCTTTCCAGGGTGCTGTGCTGGCGCCTCTTGCGGCGATCAGCGGAAGCGGCTCCTGCCACGCGGCATAACAGTAGAGTGATCCCTTTTGAAGTTTTCGGGTTGGACGGAAGCCTTGTAGCCCGATGACCGCAAGCACCTCGACCCAGGGGAATGTGACGGCATCCTGTCTCATGTCATTAGGCGAGTAACCAACGTCCAGAGGTTCCCAGGCGGACCGTGCATCGACGCCGAACCGCGACTTGGTATACGCTTTTGCCGCGAAGAGTTCGCTCACGAGCTTGGAGTGCCCTAACAGTCGTAGCAGTTCGTTCAATACGCGGCGGGGGGTTTGCTGGCCTCCCCAGGTTTTGAAACCACTCTTTTTGGTCAGCGTCTCATTGAGCCACCAGTTTAGTGCTATTAATTCATTTCCGACTGTGAGTTCGAGCGGTTCAAGAGTTGGGTCATGGGCGCTCCCATTCTTGTCCGAAGCATCGGTCAAAGCGAACTCACTGGGCGGAAGAGTGGCCGAGCTCTGCAAGAGAAATTCCGTTCCGTCTTTTTGAAAGGTGGCGAGGCCGCCCGGATTCAGCAGTTCAGCAATTTCGAACAAGCCACAGCAAGCGAGAAATTGGCCTGGATTCCGCGGATCGAGGAGAAGGCGGTACTCAGGCATTCAAGGGCAACTCAGGGGTGTCGGCTGAAGCGATCGCGTCAGCAGCGCGAAAAACCGTTTCTAAATAGGCGAGCCCCCATGGACCGTATTTCCCTTGCAAGCGCCCGAAGCGGCGTGTCACATCCGGTGAAATTTCCCGGCTGCGGAGGATGTTCTCTTTATCCCAGGCCTGGGGCTCGAAATGAGGCCGAGCCCACCCGTGATGGGCGGCGATCAAATGCAGCGCAAGATCCTGCTCGTCGGAATTGAAATCTTTCGGTAGCTTTTCGGCAGCATCGATCAACGATCCTAGTTCATGACGGTATCCTGCGAGTTTTCGACCGTTCAAGCGTTCGCTTTTCGCCAGCGCCGCACCATTACGATTGCCGGCCGCATTTTGCCAAATCGCGCGATCTTTTCCGAGATCGTGCCATGCGCCTGCGAACTGGTAGACGGCAACGAGACGGTCGTTTAAACCGAGATACTGAGCAAGATCAGCCGCCAACTTCGAAACTCTTGGTTGGTGCACGTCCAGAAGCTCTCGGTCATGTTTGTTCCGGCTCCTCTGCTCTACGTAATATATCCAGCGCGCTGGTTCTTGAGATTCATCTTCTGCCGGAATATCAAAGCTGCACCGCCGCCGCAAGTCAAGCTCAGGTTCGCGGTCGTGTTCGCCGGCGGCGAGGCGAACATGCATTCGCTTGCGAGCGAGGTCGGGCACGTTATCCGCAACATCGTATTTCTTTACCTGGTCCTCGGTGAGCTGCTTCGTGGATTGCGTCCAGTCGACTGTACCGTTTTCACTCAGATAACCTATGCCGGGTGGCAGCATGAGGATGCCATATCGAAGGCGCCGATCCTCCAAGAGGCGATCGAGCTGATCCGCCTGAACAGTTCCATCGGCCGCGAGAAGGATCGCTCGCGTCGGGCCGTGTTCTGAGTTCTGTAAGTCTTTCCCAAGTTGGTACGTATACTGCTTCAGTTTCTCGTGCGCGAGCACGGGGAAGACGTCGAAAACCTCTTCACGATCGCTGTCGGGTACATGTTCGTGCGCCAAGTCTTTCACGTCTTCCCGCCACGCGACATACGTTTCGGGTGGTTCATCTTCGTCGTCGCCGCGAAGCCAAGGTTCTACGCGGGGCCGGGAGGCCCAATCTGAGGCGTTGATCGACGTCAAGGACCACGAATCGATGTGCCACGGTAGCAACGGAGCAAAATTCGGTGGCTCTGATACAGCAAGCGCAGGTGGGGGATTATTGCGGAGGTTTTCGGGCGAAACGCTTTTGTCCAAACTCGTCAGGTATTTGAGAGTTGCGCTGAGCTGTTTTGCCTTATCACTTTCATCATTGATCTGCTTCGGCGAATAAACGACATAGGCGTTGCCTTCTGTCTCGCCGAATCGATTAAGTCGTCCGAATCGCTGTAGCAAATGATCGGCTGTGTCGAGGTCGGTGAGAAGGCGATCTGAGGACAAATCGATGCCCACCTCGCCGGCCGAGGTCGCAATAATCCAACATGGCGGGTCATTGGAAAGCGTCGATTCGCTAGTTTGAAAGCGCCTGATCGTTTCGTTTGTCGGTACGCCGTCGCTACTCTTCTGCCAAAGCTGGTCGCGTTCATACCCGCGCTGCTCGCCCGTGATTAACTGGACCCCCGCGCCCGTATACTGCTTTTGGATTGCAGACGCAATTCTGACACAATCCCGAGGGCTACGAACATAAACGAGAGTTCGGCCTGCTGGTTGGACGGCGAGTTCTCTCAGCTTATCCAATGGCTTGTCCGACTCGACGAGCTCGAGGCGCTTGACCGCTCGATATCGCCGGATAAAGGTGGACCCGGCGTGAGCGAGATCTGATTCGAGGTCTCCGGGAAAGGCATCGTCGCCATCAACTGCAACGTGCGTGGCGGAAAGAAGCATAACCTTAAGAGGTCGCTCGCCGCCTGTCTTCCCGTTCCGATTTTTTAGTAAGTGTGCGAAAGCTGGGGTGAGATGGGCCTCGTCATTGACGATTAAGGCGTCCTGTGCGAGTAGACTCGCGTGCCAAGCTCGCCGTTTTCGACTGTCTCCGTATCCGCTGAAGAGCAGGCGGCTGCCGACCATGTCGACCGTCCCGACCACGATCGCCGGGCGGGTCGGATTAAGGCTCCACTCGGTGTTGTCTTCCCGCTCGCCACGAAGTGTGCTGATGGCCAACAGATCATCGTCTTGCCGAAGTCCGACAGACAGACTGCCAAGCGCATCTCGAAGCTCGCCAGCTTCGGGTTTGTCGAGAAGATTGGCGATTCCGTCAGCCTCATCCGTCGCCTGATCAACAACGGCCCGCCTATCAACTACCCAGACCAGGCGCCGCGGCAAGGGCGCTCGCCTTGATAAGGCTAGCAGCCAGATCACCATGACAGATGTTTTGCCCGCTCCCGTGGGGAGGTCGACCAGGAGGGGAACGTGGCCATTCAGCAGCTTGGCAAAGAGTTGCTTCTGCCACTCGAACGGTTGGTGCCCAGTCAAATGTAGAAAGTGCGTCGCGAAGTACTGTTCAGAACTGCCTTGGCCCAGAGTCATGTGATCTCCAATGGCAAATGAGTGCCATAGGCGCTCGAATTGGAGTATACTTGCGTTCCATGAGGCGTGCAAAGGGATTTTTTCTTCTCCTCGCGGTCGTCATTTCAAAGACTTGAAAGCAGAGTCATTTGAACTAGGCCCCCAATTCGAAGAACGCTTCGGGCTCTGCAGATGGTTTATTGCCGAGATTGAATGATCGCGGCGCCATTGAGGCATGTACGGAGTCAGGGCGGAGTCCATTAGGCCAGGTGTCAACCCAGTTCAGCCTATCTCGTTGGCTCGCGGATTAGCGTGCCGCTTGCAGCTCATATTCCATCCCAAACTTCGAGCCCCGTACATCTGAAACTGTTTGTGGCATCAATTTTCGGTGGATTCTTGCTGATTTTCTTGCTCCTCGATACCTGAAAGTCCTTTTTTACAATGGCTTCCTTTCATCGCCACGATCTTCGTAACACAATGCTTAGTACTAAGCAGCTCGCGGAAGTTCCTCAATACCCTGAGCGCCTTCAAACAGTACCTTCCCGACTTATCACGCGTTTGTTTCTGCCAATGCGGTTCTCTAATCATCGAAATAGAGAGTTCGAATGGCAGGGGAACATGTTTGTCAGAACGCACATTTTCCCCTCCCGAATTAAGACCACTATGCCCTATCTCCATGCCCTCCCGGCAATTCCAAAACCGCAGAGCTTGAAACCAAGTTACGCTGAATGATCGTTCCTCGGCAGTCGTTATGTAATGCCTACGCGGAACGCTGTTTCCCAACCAAATTGTAGGGTCATCGTACAAGCGAACACGTCTCTCGGATAGACGGGAAATTGTAGTCCTGTCAGAACGCCGTGTGGATAGGCTACTCGTTCCCACTTGGATCTGACGGGTCCTTCTTCCGGCGGGAGATCATCTCGGAAGGCTTTCTGCAGAGCCTGCCTAGATTGCTCGCTGTGCTCCACGGATTCCAAGATCATCTTTTACACAACCCGCTTGGCATCGACCGTTATTGTTGTAATGGGTCTGTTTGAAGACTTCCTGCCACTTCCCAGAACCGGAACCTGGTATATGAATGTCAAGACTCACAGGGGGGCAAAGCATCAGATTGGCGCATTGTCCTGAATATCTCTCGAGCAATGTAGGTCTTGAGCAAGCGTAAAGCGGCACGTTGACTTTTTCCGTTACTCGTTAGCCTCTCTACGAATTGCTTAGAACGGCCGCCGTCCACTCGAAGTCGCACAATGGCAATGACGTGTAGTGCCCAGTTCAGACGACGATTACCGCCCGGATTGATCTGCATGCGGGAGTTTTGCCCGCTTCCCCTCTCTACAGGAGCCGCACCGCAGTAGCTGGCAAAATGATCTGCACTGGGAAATCGCTGTGGATCTCCAACTTCAGCAAGTAGAGTGCCGGCCATAATTGCACCGACTCCAGGGAGATCCAAGAGGCGCGGCATAATGCGAGACACGGCGCGGCGAAGCTGCCGTTGTAGCTCTTTGAGCTGAACAACAAGAGTTTTGATGACTTGCTCGAGGATGTCTCGAACAGGTGAATCTTCCGTCAACTCTCTAAGCGCTCCACGATTTGATTTAAGCTGTTCCGACAACCGCCGTTGTGCTCGAGACAGCTCCTGCATCTCATGTTGCGAGTCCGAGCTCTGGAGAACCGGCAACTGCGGATTCGCCAACAATGCCCGCGCAACATTCGAAGCATCGACGACATCGTTCTTCTTCGGGCCTCGTCGTGAACGGTATTGACTCGTGAGATTTGGGCATATGGGGTAAACTGCTTCGCCGCGAGCAAGTAGTTCTTTCACGAAGCCCGCGATGAAGTGATTGCCTGCTCCTTCAATCGCCCAACGACGCAATTCGAACTGAGCGGCAAAGAGCTGAAGCTGGCCGAGACCTGCTGACGTATTGAGCACAGTGAGGCTCCCTAGGACAGAGCCATTCAAATCAAGAGCAACTACGGTGTGACTGCCGGGATGTGGATCCAGGCCAAGCGTGATCATGAGCATTCCTTCCTGTTGAAGGGCCTGTGGCGGGGCCGTTCATTTCTAGGATATGGATATGATGCGTGAGGCGGTCGAGCAACGCTCCCGTCAGGCGTTTCGGTGCCGAGGATCTCAGTCCATTCATTGAAGGGGAGATTGCTGGTGACCAGCGTGGCGCCGCGCTCGTAACGCTGGCTGAAGATCTCAAACAGGAGTTCGGCGGCTGTGCGTGACAACGGCACGAAGCCCAGCTCATCAATAATCAACAGTTGATAGCCGGCCAGTTGTTTCTGGATGCACAAGAGCCGCTTTTCGTCGCGTGCCTCCCATCAGCTCATGGACTAATCCAGCCGCCGTGGCAAACCGGACGCGATAGCCCTTCTGACAAGCAGCGAGCCCTAACGCGAGTGCGACGTGGGTCTTTCCGGTTCCGGACAAGCCAGAAACATAATGCCCATTGGCCCGAGATCGTTAAGATTCACTATCGGTTTCATCCCCTGTACGGACAGAGTCTCGTCGTTCAGAGAAGGGTGAAGTTTCCACACGGAGAGTACATT
>JBPCJX010000019.1:0-10546 GCA_051004875.1 Bryobacteraceae bacterium | reverse complement strand
ACTTCTGTGATTTGCCGAGCGGCTCAACGTAACCCTGCAGTTGCATAGCGGCTACAGCCTGCTTAGCATCCGCAGAGCTCAGATTCAGTTCCTTGGCGAGCTCGCGCTCAGTCCAGGGTCCATGCGTCTGCCTCAAGAAGCTGAGAAGTTCGGCTGCGGGTATCAGGCGAACTATGCTAGCAGCTTTCTGCTGGATCACTCCGTCTTCCGTGTCGCTTCGTAAGATTGATTTAAGGTGCTGGCGAACTCAAATCGAAAACGGCTGATTCAGGACATTTTCGAGCTCCAGAAGCTATCCGTACAGCGCTGTCTGGAACCGTCCGAACGATGCTTGAAACCTGCAATTTGCGCCCATTCCATCCAGAATGCGAAAATCCTCGAACAAGTCTGTACCAAGGGGCACGTCATCATGCCCAAGCTGAGGACACGAAAACCTGGCGAACCCCACGTTGCATTCGAACTGATTGGACGCAATAAGGCCGCGACCTTCAGCGGACTCTGTGGTAAACACGATCACAGCATCTTCGAGCCGATCGACAAGGCAGCAATTGACGCCAACAGCGACGAGCACTTATTTTTGATGGCTTATCGCTCTGTCATCCTAGAACTTCACGCAGCCATAAGCGGGGCCGTAAAGATTCAGCTCGGGTTCCAAAGAAAAGTTGAACTGGGCCTCGTGCGAGGTGACGTACCGACTCCGGACGGGATTCGCTCTATGGAGTTTTGCAGCAATGCGTATGATTCGTATCTGTATAAGCGCGAGTTCGATACCGCGTATACCGACGCGGATGCCAGCCGGATCGAGCACGTGCGTTTCTTTGAGCCCAGGCGGCTTCCCACCATCGCGGTCAGTGCTCTATTTTCGCTCGATGGCATCCAGGTAGGAGACGATGTGGCGCGGGTCTCCCTCAACATCTATCCGTTCGAGAACTGCCTGAGAAGTAGAGTGTTACGAAATTTCGCACTCGCCTGACGCAAGCGGCACCCATGTAGGAGTGTTGCGGCGAATTACTTTCATTTGTGTGTACCCGTACCCCGATGATGCTTTTGCACCTGAACAATCCCCAACACTTCATTTTGTAAGTATGGCGCAATAAAGTAGACGATCTTGCCCTGCTTTAAGGCTTGCCGGATTTATTGTGGCGTCAAGTGCATCCTAAAAATAGGTGTTTGGCAGGCACAGCGTGTGAGAGTTACTGTACAGACAGAAATGTCGTGTGTCAATTCCCATCAAAATGAAAAGGCATATGAAATTGTTGGGAGCAGGGGTGCCCCAGATCTCGGCTGAAAAGTGCTGCAACTTGGCTTGCGATTACAGCACAGGTTGTGCTGAGTACCAGCTTTACGAGATCTTCGGAACTCCCGCGCGCACTCGCCAACTGCCCAGTCGGCGTTTGGGTCTCTTTTGCCTCGACTTTTTAGTGAAGGAACAGTCCCGTGAAATTTTAGATTACGAGGCTAGCTTTGTTGCATTAACGACGGGCAGTGCAGGCACCGGATAATCACCATTTGTAAAAACTCGTGGGTGTGTGGGCAGCTCGAGCCCTAAATTTCGGCAATCGGAGGAAAGCATTTCTTCGATCAAAGAGTGGAATCCGATTGAGTGATCCCAGTCGAGTTCAGCCTTTGCTTTCGTGTTGTCACCAACAAGAACATGCACTTCCGCTGGCCGGTAGAGTTCGGGGTCAACGACGACGTGACGCTCAGGATCGAGTCCAGCGAGCGCGAATGCATATTCGATAAACTCGCGAACTGAGTGCGTCTCGCCCGTGGCCACGACGTAGTCGTCGGGAGCGTTCTGCTGAACCATCATCCACATGGCATTGACGTATTCGCGTGCATGACCCCAGTCGCGTTTAGCATCCAAGTTGCCCAGCCGCAGTTCACTACTCCTGCCCGCGAGGATGCTGGCGATTCCAGAGGTTATCTTTCGAGTAACAAATTCGAATCCGCGACGCGGCGACTCGTGATTGAAAAGAATACCCGTCGAGGCATGAATCCCGTACGCTTCCCGATAGTTTCGTGTGAGCTCGAAACCGGCCACCTTGCTTATGCCGTATGCTGATCGGGGATGAAAACGAGTGGTTTCACGCTGAGGTATTTCTTCGACCCTACCAAACATTTCGCTTGAGCCAGCGAAATAGAATCGGCATTCCGGACACAGCTCTTTGATCGCGGTGAGAACGAAATGGGTGCCACTGATGTTAGTGGTCATAGTTGAAAACTCGTCTCGAATGAGTAACTCACAAAGCTTTGCGCCGCGAGATGATAACACTCAGTTGGACGAACCGTGGCGAAGATTTTATAAATGCTAGGATAGCTTTCGAGTGATCCTGCATGTAAGTGGATGCGTCCGGCAAGGTGAGCGATCCGCTCGAGCCGATGCAGTGGGTCCTGTAAAGCTACCCGACGCACGATCCCGTGGACTTCGTATCCTTTCTCGAGAAGCAATTCCGCAAGGTAAGAACCGTCTTGCCCGGTAATTCCTGAAATTAAGGCTTTTTTGGTTGTCATATCAATTCCTTGTTAGTAAGTAATTTCGCATTCCAGCCCTATGGCTGCTGTCAACGATCGAAGTAGATTCAGGTGCTAGCTGCGCAGACACGAGCGAAGTACCCGAAGTGCATCCCTGAACCGGCGACGGTCATGCAAGCTCTCGTGCATGTATGGACACGCCGTTTGGTGATGCGCCACAGAGTTCATCGACTGCATCGTCGATACCTTCACAAAGAAATTTCCAATCGAAGCGCCGGGCGTGGAGACGGCCAGCGGCACCCATGCCAGCGGCGAGTTCCGGGCGATCAACCAGGGTTTCCATACTCTGGGCAAAGCTCGCGGGCGTGGGTTCTACAAGAAGGCCGGTCTGTCCGTCGAGCACCGTTTCACGAGGGCCGCCTCGGTTTGTCGCAATGACTGGCTTCGAGCGCAGCATCCCCTCTAGCGGGACGAGGCCCCAGTCTTCGTTGAAGGGAGGATATACGATAGCAAAACAACGCTCATATAGTGCAGCGAGTTCGGGGTCGGATGGTGCTTCGATGAACTCTATTTGGGGGCAGGCAACTGCTCTATGCTTCAATGCCTCTATATACGGGCGACTCTTAAGGTCTACGAACCCGGCAATCAACAATTTGAAGTGAGCGAAATCGGGTCTGCGCCCCAGCAACAACTGAAACGCGTCGATGCCGAGTTCGAGATTCTTCGTCCACATAATGCGCCCGGGAATCAGGAAAACCGGATCACAAGTGGTGGAACAAATAGCAGCTGACGTGTCAACACCCGGATAGAGGAGGCCGACATCCTTGGCCTTTGCCAAGCGGCCACGCGCGATGCGCTCGCGTACCTCTGCGCTGATCGCGTAAATACGGCGGTATTTTCTCCATGCAAATCGGTCCACGAACCGAAAACCCGCTGCGAACGCATTCAGAAGAAATCTGCGCTTCCATCCTCCGCCGATCATCGAGAGGTACCGTTCCTGGTACAACGGATCGAACGCCGCACGAAGTGGGGTGAAGCAGAGGCACAACAGAGGCACATCAGAATTTTGGAAGACGGCAAAGTCTCCTATCCCCTCACAAAAAATGACGAGAGCCTGGCAGTCAGAGAGTGGCAGCTTTTGACGGCTGATGCGCCACGCCGCGTGCACAACCCTACTAAACGAGCGCTCGACCGAGACTCGTGGCAGTTCGATCACGCGGTCAGGAGGAATCTCAGGAAAGGTGGACTCAGGTTCGAAACGGTTAGTAATTACTGTCCAGTCGTGCCGACTGCGTGCGAGTAGCTCGGCGATGGTTCGCTCGCAACCGCTGCGCAGGTATATCCAGGGGTAATATAAGGCTACTTTCATGTACTTCCGCCATCGGACCTTCGCATCGGTGACCTTTTGGTCTAGTGCCGCTGAGCCTTGAATGTTCTTGGCCCACCTGATTCGCCGGAACGCCGGGATTTAGACGACCGTCGATTCGATACCCCTGGTGAGCCTAGCGACCAGTGAAAGAAAATGGGCGATTCGCAACGGCTAGGCTCCTTTTACAGCCGTGGCTATCACGTTGACTTGGCTGGCTGGAACGCCGTCGTTGTGAAGAGAAACATACTGCCGGAGGGCGATTCCTGCTGTTTTCGACCATGAGTAGCGGCGCCAATTGCGATTGCCCCGCTCGATCAGAATGGATCGCAGGGCATCATCGCGAAGGGCACGCTCTATAGCACGAGCGATCGAACGGCTATCGAACGGGTCACAATACAGAACGGAATCGCCGTAAATCTCTGGGAAGCATGACGTTTCAGAAACCATTACGGGCACTTTGCATCCTTGTGCTTCCATCGGAGGGATACCGAAGCCTTCAAATAAGGACGGAAAGACGAACAGCGAAGCGCCAGCCATAAGAGTGTGGAACTGCTCTGAAGGCAGGTAGCCGGTCAAGTGAATGTTCTCTCGATTGGGTGACTTAGCGAGGCAGCGCTTCAGATCCTCATTTCCCCAGCCCCACTTGCCACAAAGCACAAGCTTATGCGGCAGGCTGGTGTTTGATTTAAGCTGATCGAAAGCTTGCACCAGACGTACCAGGTTTTTGCGAGGCTGCAACACGCCGGCGTACAGAATGTAGGGCGTGGGCACGCCCAGGACTCGGACGGTGGAACTGGCGTGGGCCGATGGCTGCATGTGATCGGCAGCATTTGGAGTAACTACAATTTTTGCTAAATCAATTCCGTAGAGACCGTGAATCTCTTGGCGTGCGGCTTCCGACACCGTGAATATACAGTCGGCTTTTCGGCAGCTACGTGGGATGAGCGTTCGCATCCGAAGGTGCTCGATGGTTCGGAAATACTCTGGATGAGTCTCAAAGCAGACATCGTGTACAGTGATCACGCAGCGCGCCCTAGTGAACGGAGGGCGCACGAAGGGGAAGTGTAGGATGTCGAGCTTGTGCTTCTTTGCGTACAACGGAACGCTGATCGGCCGCTGGAGCCACTGCGAATGAGGAATTAGGGAAACTAACTTGGCGTTTGGCTTATTGCCGATAGATTCGGCTAAGTGCTCGGGGCGGTTCGTAAAGATGTGATACTCATTTTGCGTATCCAGATCGAGCAGGCTTTTTATCAGATTGCCGAAATACGTTTCATTTCCGCATCCAAGACTGTTTCCGCCGACGCCATGGGCATCGATACCGATTTTTATGGGCATGAAGACTCCACGCGGCGAGGGGTTTTGCCAGCGGATGACGGAATCGCATTTTGTCAGCGATGGTCCACCTCAATACTCCAATGGCATATCGCAGCCACTTACTACCGGAGACATTAGATCCGCGCGAGCTCAATACAGGCCAACAGACGAGCGCTACCGGGATCGCACCTAATGACCAGCAGAACATCACCGCAGTCAGCGCCAGCGAGTACATGGGTCCTTTGTTCTTACGTAAGTAAATCCAGAACGAATGAAATGCGATCTGCAGTTGTAATTCTGGATTGTTGTCTCGTTTGAGGCTTTCCCCGCCGTAGTGAGTGATGCAAGCGGAGGCTAGATAGAAGGTTTTCCAACTGCTTTTTTTCAGCCGAAAACATAGATCCATGTCCTCGATCATGAACATGTTCTCGTCCAGCAAGCCTACTTCGTCTAGCGCCTCTCGCCGGAGCAACATGGCAGATCCAGCGACGGCAGGTACGTCGCGACTGTCCTCGTGATTCCAGTTACCAAGCTTGCGCCCTGCAAAAAATTGCGATCGCGAAAAAACTCGCGAGAGGGTCGCCCAGTCACAGAGAACGTTCCAGATGGTAGGAAGTGCGACCGCAGCTTCAAATTGAGTCTGTCCGTGTCGACCGACTTGCTTTGGCGCCGTGGCACCATAATCTGGATGAGTATCGAGGTAGTCAACCAGCTTCTCGATCGAGCCTGGGGGAACCACAGTGTCGGGATTGAGAAGAAGGATGTATTTACCGTGGCTGCGGGTATAAGCAAGGTTGTTAGCTCGCGAAAAGCCGAGGTTAGCCGGGCTCTGGATTAAGTGGACGTGAGGGAAGCGATGCTGAACCATTTCGACGGTGTCATCGGTTGAAGCATTATCAACCAGAATTATCTCTGCCCATCTGTCGATACCACCGTCGTAAAGTGAACGCAAACAGTCCTCGAGCAGCTCACGCACGTTCCATGAAACTATGATGATCGAGAGCACGGCGGGTTCAGGTGCTCTATCGTTCTGCTTTCGATCAGAAAAACCAGGGCTGATAAGCGAATTCATACTGACATGCCTCCGGATCACGCTCTCCAATCTTCTTCGCGGGAACGCCCCCCACGATCGAGTAGGGGGGAACGTCCTTTGTAACTACTGCGCCAGCCGCGGCTACTGACCCTCGGCCCATGTGAACACCTCCTAGCACGGTCGCCCTGGTGGCGATCCAGACATAATCTTCAATAACGATGGGCTCTAGAATGGACCGGAATTGCGGATCATTGACATCATGCCGGCCGCCCAGCAGAACTGCGAAGCTCGAGATATTGACAAAGTTGCCGATCTCCAGACCCGCCTCTCCTCCCAGAAAACTTCTGAATCCCACAATGCAGCCGTTCCCAAGCCGAATCCGCTCGGGGCGCATAATCAGCGTTTCCCGTAATATGCTGACGTTGTTCCCGATCCTCATCCCACAAACTCTGAGATAGCTTTGCCGCACCGCATGGAATGGGATTCCAGTCACGCTCATGTTGTAAAAGGCAGCTCCGAAATGCGAGCGGATTTTTGCAAATCCCGTCGGCCATTCTTGCAGGTCGTCTATTACGGTTCGGTTGGGGCGTGCTGGTGTTAGCGTGCTGCTCATAAAGTTTTTTCAGGTATAGAGCTCTGTCCCACAGATCCTGTTTTGTGCCATTCGATTATGGTTATCGAGGTGGGCGGAAAAGAATAGGAACCACCGCTCTTTAGTTCGTGTATTGTTGACACAGTTGCGATCGCGTTGGGAGGGCCAGAATCGGTACTGGTTGAAAGTGACTTGCCACTGACCGCATTCGCCGAGCGTCCTCGCAACGTGAAAATCTGCGCGTCCGGAGCAATTTTGCCCTCGACGTTGATCGATCCAGAGATGGAGGCGGAGGGATGTCGGTTGATCACCGCTAAGTAGTAATTTCCTTCTTCATCCTGAGATGCAATGGCATCGAGGAATGGCACGTTGTCACGTCGGTGGACACTACCAAGTGCGGCCGTAGAATAGACGGGCGAATCGACCGCTGTATCGAGAATCTGGGCCCCAAAGTGATCTCGGCAGAGGCCGAACACACACCAGACGGGAGCACGCACCAAGCCACTATCTGCGTCAAGTACTAACGCGCCGAACCACTTGCTCACGGCGAGATTGTAGTTGGCCATCCATACGCCTTCTCGCATGTAGGTATGGAAAAGGCTAGCCGTGTACAGTGCCGCGGCGATGGTCCGGGATTGATCCAAGATCGCGAGTAACTGTTGCCCCGAACCGGTGCCGAACAGCGGAAAGTGCTCTGTAATGGCTATCCGGCTCGCAGCGGGCGAGGATACTTTACTTAGCTCGGCGCGGACCTGCCGAATGTCATCTCCCACCGCGAGCGCATGCGCATACATCACGAGATATGCCTGCTCGCGCTTTCGAACGGCGCTGAAATCATACTTACCAATAATCAGCGGCGCGAAAGAATTGTGCAAAGCCAAGAAATCTGCATCTCTTCCCGCTTCAGAGACGATCGTCGCCAGCCATCCACGGTTTTCTCGACTTGTGTTGTAGGTGCCCGCAATTGCACCGACCAGGACATCGGGTGCGGCAGCGTGAAGAGCATGGCTCCACTCGCGAAATGCGGCTGCATATTGGGCTGCGGACATGAAGATACGTTCGTCATTTCCGGGTATTGCCGCTCTGCGCTTCGCTTCGGCGAGATAGATTTCGTTGCCGATTTCCCACAGACGGACCGGCATACCGTTGCGGATAAAGTGCTGTTGCCAGGCGAGCGTCTCCTTGAGAGAACCTGTCCCGAGGTTCGCAGTGATCAGCGGTTCGCCGTTTACTACGCGGCAGAAGTCGATCAGTTCATCGCTGCCAAAGTTGTTTTCTGATGAGCTGGCGTCCATTGGGTTCGCGCGAACGGGACGCCGGTTACGCGGACCGACACCATCAGACCAGTGATAGTAGTAAGATAGAATTCCACCCGGGAATCGCCAGAGGGGTATTCGCAGCGGCGCAAGTTCTGTTTCCACTCTTGCCCTTACAGTTCCCGAAACAGGATCGAAAATCCGATTGCCGTTCTCAGTCCATTCGATGGACGCGCCAAACAACAGAGGGCTAACGGCGTGTGTCGCCGAGTTTAGGTTCACGGTAATTTTGGCGGGACGCAGGATCGCTTCAGAAAGGCTGTCGCGGGATTCGGGAACCGAGCACGCCGCCGTTAAAAACAGAGTCAGCGCAAAGAGTGCTCCGATCCTCACGTACTCACCTCTTCAACACCCTGCTTGGCCCTGTAGTAGCCGGTTAACATGTTGCGCCGAAAGATGAGGTAGTAATAAAGGTCAGTAAGTGCGCTTCTTGCCCTCCGTTCCGCACCAAGAGCCTTCAATATCCACATCACAAGCGGGTTGTCTACAATACGAAAGGCCAGTCGCTTGCAAAGACGCCAAACGAGTAGATGCGGCCGAACGTCGGGCGAGAAGATTCCAAAGCGCTCCTTCATCGCCCGGTCCGGTATACACTGCGTCATTGAATGAAGCCACTTGCCCGTGAGGAGCCCCCTGTTCGGCACCGCCGACGGTACAAGCTTGTGCATGTGGCGACCCCGTGCCTGCGGCAAGAACTTCAACTGGATGCCGTTGCAAGCAAGCTTGTAGCCGCATACCATGTCTTCGAAATAAAGCATCGATTCGTCGAACATGCCGCAGCGCAGCATGAAATCGCGTTTGACGGACACGTTGCAGGTCCAAAAGAACAAATATCCGAGTTTTTTCTGTCTACGCACTTCCTCGTACGGGAAAGAGTGAAACAGTGACATGGGATCCTTCTGCAGTTCTTCCGGAACGTAGAGTTTTCCCAAGGCCGCGAACTCGGGGCCAGGATTCTGCTGATGGAACTTCCAGTGTTCGAGAACAAGGTCCGGGTCGGGTATCACATCGTCATCCAAGATGATGATGACTTCTGCCGTGGCCTTGCGAATCCCGACATTACGTGGCGCCGAGGGCCCTCCTGTAGGATCAATATAGAAGAAGCGAAAGATATCTGGAAACCGCTCGACGATAGATTGCAGATACTCCCTCGTACCGTCGTGACAACCATTAATAACGAAGATGACTTCGTAAGTGATGCCACCTGTCTGGTTCGCCAGCCATTCTATGGTTCGCGGCAGTAACTCCACGCGGTTGTATGTAGGGATGACTATGCTGACCTGTTTCATTGCACCCCCGCAGGTATTCGTGTCATTTCGGAACTCCTGGATGTTAGTCCTGGCCGCAAAGCCTGAACCACTGGAATAGCAAGAAGGATGAGGGCAGCCATGAACCAGATGGCTTGCCATAAAACAGAGTTTGTCCATGCAAACACCGCAGATCCAGCAATCGCTGGTAATAAGGCACGCCACACCGCCCGGGGTGCAACGATTTCTACGCGACCGAGAGCCTCGCGAACGGATAAGAGGCAGAAGCACAGAATCGAGAGGTTAAACGCCCAGGCAGCACCCTCAAGCGGCGAGATGTGAATGAGTAGGACGTAGAGGAACACACTGACGCCACAATTGATTACGACGATTCGAGCGACGATCTTCTGAAGACCCCGAGCCACCAGCGCATCCCCTATAGCGCGGTTCACTGCGAACGGGACCAGCGACCAGGAGAGCGTTTTCAAGACAGGAATCGCAACCGCGAACTTAGGCCCATAGAGCAGGGGCATCCCGAATGGGGCAAGCAGGGCCATTGCTGCAGAAACGGGCAGCAAGCCAGCGCCCATCCACTTCAGGGTTCGATCTACTAATCGGCGAAAACATGCTGGATTGTCGAGAGCAGATAGTTTTGAGAGCAGCGCGAAAGTGGCCGTCATGATTCCGTCCGGGAGGATAAGACAGACCGAGAGGAGGCGCATGGCGGCGCTATAAAGGCCGACTTGAGCAGGACCGCCGATAATGCCGAGGATGACGATGTCAAGACGAAGCAGAACGAGGGGCGCTACGAATACGGTCGAGAAGGAGGGCGCCCGACGCAACATCTCACGGACGATGAGGCGGTCTGCCTTAGGCACTGTGAGGTGCAGTAATTGTCGGATCACGAGTTGCTGACCGCACGCCGCCAAACACCGACTGAGTGCGTAGATGACGGCCAAGTAGAGTAATCCACCATGCCAGAAGAACACGACGAGCAGGGAGCCAAGCAGCCGAAATATGTTCTCGCAGAAGGCGATTGCCAATGAGTAGCTCGCCCGCCCCAGCCCCAGGAAGAGAGCGTCATTCGCGAGCGCATAAGCAGACGGGAAGAGCCCCGCTGTAAGCACAATCGCCGCGACGCGAAATTCTGTCGACGTATGTCGTAGCCATACCGGCGCAATGCACATCGGGAGCGCT
>JBPCJX010000018.1:0-7503 GCA_051004875.1 Bryobacteraceae bacterium | reverse complement strand
TCCAACGTTTTCGGGGGGATGCATGGATGCCGGAACTGTGCCGCTCGTGTGAGAGGAAGGACATAGACTTCGGGGGGTGCCGCTGTCAGGCGCTCCTGCTTGCGGGTGATGCGGCGGCAACGGACCCTACGTGCTCGAAGAGCTCGATGCGAGAGGTGATTCAGCAACTTCTGGTGCAGGTGAATGGGGGAACGCAAGAAGAGCATGGACGTCAGGCCTGGGTGTATCGAATCGATCCTGTTGCACGCGTGTGAGGGTTGGAATGCGTGTGACGGCTCGCAAAGTCCCAAGACGTCGCTATTGAGAGATGAGAAACTGCAACGTCACTTTCCCCTTACGTTTCCGATCGCCAGTAACTATAAGCGTTGATGACATCCATATCTAAGACGTGAAGCGTGCCGCCTTCACGAGTGTACGGAGGGCCAGGTGAGAGTTCGGATCAAAACGGGATGATTTGAGCAGGAGGATGTTCGCAGGTGTCAGCACATAAATCCGACGCCGCCTGTGAAAGAAAGTACTTCTCTCAGCCAGCAAATATCTTAAAAGCGTAAGCAACGGCTGCGGCTGCGAAACACGCTCCCATTAGGGCTAACACTCCGCAAGGAATGACACACCCGAAACATCCAGTCCGCCTTTGCATCGCAATACTATTTGGAGACCCTTCTGAGAATGCTAAGTTTCACTGCAACATCTCCAGATCGCAAATAAATCCCGAGCTGCCTGTCTCGTCGCAGGCTGGGGACGCGTTACATCGATTAGAGGAGATCTCGAGCACTGCCGAACTGCTTCAGGCGACCACGTAACCCGGAATAGCGGCGATGCGTATTGTTCTTTCGGATTGCATTCGGAGGGCTTTCTGCTCTCCGACCAACAAGACCAGCGTCTTGCCGCCCGTAACACCTGTATAGAGGAGGTTACGTTCAAGCAGCATATATTGCTGTATGGCAACAGGAATCACAACCACCGGGAAATCTGAGCCCTGCGATTTGTGAATACTGATGGCATACAGCTAAAAGGATGTAGATCCAATCAGATGCACGGTGCAACGAAGCCCGCATCTGCTGTTCGCTTATTTACCAATGAATTTAATTCTGAGTTTCCGGACGTTACGGGTTTGCGACACAACCCAATAATCTTGTTGAACGCGTCCGAAACTACGCGCAACAATTAAGAAAACGGGGGAATATTCAATGGCAATACATGCTGGATTCGCTGCCGAGACCGAGAATGTCACCGAAGACGTACTTACCCTGCAGCGCGACGGCGTGGTGAGAAAGAAAGGAGCGTTTTCCCGCGAATGCTCGCCGATGAGATTCCCATTTGCGGCCTTGGGCATCTCCAATCCAGGCGACAAGAGTGGGCCTCACATGCGAGCGCGCTGGGCAGCGCATGTTCTTTTCGGAATCACGATTGAGAAAAGTCTTCGCGTGTTGCGATCTGATCCAAGCGCGTCTCCCACTTGAGGAGGGAAAATGGCTGAGAAGAAACATAACAGGTGCTGGCCGGGATATGAGCCGGTGAAAGGCAAACAGCCGCGCAGCCAGGGTAGTTGCCGGCCGGAAGCCGAATCGAAGCTGACCGATTCCGAAAAGAAATTTCGCGAAAAGCGGAAACGGCAGCTCAGGAAATGGCAAGCGGAACATCCGCATACGCGAAGATCGGCCGCGCAGCATCTGCATGCGCCGGGGGCGAACACAAAGAAGAGCCCGGTCAAAGCGATCAAACGGATGTCCGCCGGCAAAAGGAAGAGACGTGCTCCAGGTAATAAATGAATCTGCTCCAAATTTCGTACTAGCTCGGCTGCGCAGAACGCGGACTTCAGGAGGTCATTCGCTGCTCGCGAAAAGATTTGTCGCCCGCCGCTGAGCCGAACGAATCAAGAGATGTATATATGCAACCCGTGTTGCTATGGTTCCGGCTGGATCTGCGGCTGACCGATAATCCAGCATTACGCGCTGCGGTTGCTAGCGGCGCGCCCGTCATTCCTGTTTTTCTCTGGGCGCCCGAAGAAGAAGACCCATGGCCGCCGGGAGCCGCCTCGCGCTGCTGGCTTTATCAATCGCTCAGCAGCCTGCAAAGCAGCTTGGTCAAATCCGGCTCGCGCCTGATTATCCGCCGCGGAAGCGCGCAGGAAACTCTTCAGAAAGTGCTCAGCGAGACAAATGCACGGGCAATCTTCTGGAACCGGCGTTATGAGCCCGCTCTTGTTGCACGCGATGCAAAGCTCAAGCGAGTGCTGGCCGCGCAAGGAACGGAGACATATAGTTTCAATAGCGCGCTTCTGTTTGAGCCGTGGACTGTTCTTGGAAGTTCGGGGCAGCCATACCAGGTGTTTACTGCTTTCTGGAAAGCCTGCCTCAAACAGCCAGAACCCCCGGTGCCTGCCGCTGCGCCCAGAACGTTGCCGCGGCCTTCACGCTGGCCCCAGTCGCTCGCGGTGGCTGATTTGGGCCTGATGCCGAAGGTCGATTGGGCGGGGGGCATTCGCGCCACCTGGACCCCCGGCGAAAAAGGCGCCAGGCGAGAGCTTGCGCGATTTCTCAAGCGAGATTTCGCACAATACGCTACTGAACGGAATCTGCCGGCACGAACCAGCACATCGCGCCTTTCACCACATTTGCATTTCGGCGAAATAAGTCCGCATACGGTCTGGCACTCGCTCCGCAAGCGGCGCACGGCCGAAAACGCGCAGGCGCTTGATGCCTATCTCCGGGAAATCGGCTGGCGCGAATTCGCCCATCACCTGCTCTTTCATTTTCCGTTCACAACTAACGAGCCGCTGCGCCAGGAGTTCGCGTTTTTTCCGTGGCGCAACAATCGCGCCTTGCTCGAGAAATGGCAACGTGGCAACACCGGCTACCCGTTTGTCGATGCCGGCATGCGCGAGCTCTGGGCTACCGGCTGGATGCACAATCGCCTGCGGCTGGTTGTCGCATCCTTTCTTGTGAAGCATCTGCGCCTTCGCTGGGAAGAAGGAGCGTACTGGTTCTGGGACACGCTGGTCGATGCGGATCTCGCCAACAATACGCTTGGCTGGCAATGGACGGCCGGCTGCGGTGCCGATGCCGCGCCTTACTTCCGCATCTTCAATCCGGTGCTACAGAGTGAAAAATTCGATCAGCAGGGAGAGTATGTCAGGCATTGGGTTCCGGAGCTCGCGAATCTTCCTGCGGCCTGGATTCATAAGCCGTGGATGGCTCCCCCAGCGGAGCTGGTGAAGGCAGGCGTAGAACTCGAATCGGACTATCCTCTGCCAGTTGTTGACCACGATGAAGCAAGGCGCGAAGCGTTGGAAGGCTTCGAGCGCATCCACAAACCGGTACGGGCGCGAGCTCGCGGGTAAGACTCAACCTGTGCCGCTGAGCATTCCTGTCGGATAGTCGAACATAAAGGTACGATGACTGGGCGTCTCCCACACGCCCCACACTCTAATTGCCGTTCAAACTACTTATTCAACAGGCGGTAGTTGATGACCGCAATGACGATCGAGAGGATAAGTAGCACAAGACTGGGAAGCATTTTGAAAAACGGATTCTTCACCCGCAGGTGGATGAAGAAAGCGCATGCCATCAAGAAGGCGATGCCAACGCCACCCGCCAAGGCGAATTCTACTCGCTCAATTCCGATCAGCAGCAGCAGCGCAAAGGTCACTTTCAGAATTCCGACCAGATCTCTCGTCCAGGCCGGCAGACCATATTGCTTGAACTCTTCGATGATGTTGTCGTAGCGAACCACCCAAACAAAGAAAATCGATGCAGCCACCAGGGCCTGGAGAGAAATCGTTAAGTCACGCATGCCGAAAGAGTATCAAGTTAGGATGTCAGATCAAGATTGAGGTTGTTGAGAGCTGCGGGTGAGAAAAAAAAGCTCGGGCCGCACGCGGGTCGAAATTTCGATCCCGGCGTGCGGCCGATGCCGAGGGAACTGAGGGGGTCCATTTGGGCTTGAACCGCGAGTCTCGTGCGGCTCAGCAGCGCCTGGCGAGAGCTACTTCTGGGCCATTGCCGGGGGCATCATAACCGCGTCAATGAAATGGATGACGCCGTTGTCGCAGATGATATCGGTTTTGGTTACATTTGCGTTGTCAACCATCACATCACCGCCCTTGACGCGAATCCTGATGGAGCCGCCTTCGATTGTCTTGGCAGTCTTTAGTTTGACCACATCCGCTGCCATGACCGAACCGGAAATTACATGGTAAGTAAGGATTTCCTTGAGCTTTGCAGGATCCTTCAGAAGCGCGTCAACGGCCAAAACTCTTCCGATGCGTTCAATACGATCACGTCTGCTATTCAGACTAATAACGCCAGAGAGAATTCGCCACGGCATTTGCAGAATCAGCCGGCGTGTCTCAGCCGGGATGCTGGGCCGCCCCCTCCGGACTCCTTTCGGGCTCGAAAGCCGGGTCCAGAATCTGCGAAAGCGTTCTCGTTGCCATCGAACCACCGTCGGGCTGAACGATCATCAGCGCATCGCGCCAACCGCTCCACAATTTCGACAGGGCACACCAGAAGAGGCGGTCAGAACAGGTCAACACAGGTCGTCTTCGCGTACGCTGAAGAGCACGAAGCTGAAGTCTGAGCGCCGCATTCTCGACCACGATCGCTTGATGACCGCTGCACACAAGCCGAACCAACCTAAACAGACACAGAATCATGATCGCCATGGATCCGATTGTTCGCCGTAATCTCGACCGCTGTCAATGGCTTGCCGCTGGACCGATTATTGGCGAACCACAGGTGGTTGAAGCTTGTGCTTACCGGGATGCACCGAAGTATTTAATCCGTGACCGCGATCGCATCTATGGCAGCACTGTCCGCGAACGGCTGCAATCGTTGCGCATTCAAGAAGTACTAACGGCGCCAGCAAGCCCCTGGTAGAACGCTTATGTGGAGCGGCTGATTGGATTGATCCGCCGCGAGTGCCTGAACCATTTCGTGATTCTAAACGCCCGGCATCCCAAGTGTACGCTCACTTCGTACTTCGACTATTACCAGCGTTCAAGAACGCATTTGGCTTTGGCAAAGATTGCCTAACACCACGAGCTGTGCTCGATCAGGGAAGGATGCTTCGGGTTTCCTACCTCGGCGGTTTGCATCATTGTTGTAAGCGCATTGCGGCATAATGCAACCCGCGGACCTGATTGTGGCGAACCACAGGCCATCCCTAAAGCTACTCACGCGCTTGCGCCGTGTTGTTGCGGCCTCTGCGTTGGCTGATTTGAATGAGCATGGGCATCGGAATAGACGCGGGTGAATTCGGCACCAAAGAAGAAGATTTGTGCCGAGTAGTAGACCCACACGATGACTGCGACTAAAGAGCCTGCCGCTCCATAAGCGGATCCGACACTCGCCTTTCCCAAATAGAGGCCCAGCAAAAACTTTCCGATTGTAAACAAAAGCGCCGTTCCTATGGCTCCTATGAGGACATCCCGCCATTCAATGTGCGCGGCAGGCACAAATTTAAACATCAGAGCGAAGAGAACGGTGATGACTGCAAACGAAACTAAGAAATTAACGGCTTCCAGGACCCCGGGTGGGATTGGAACGACTTGCTCGAAGAATGTACCGATGAATGCCAGCGCGGTACTCAAGATGAGAGAGACCAGCAAGAGGAAGCCGACGGACAGGACCATGCCAAATGAGAATAGGCGGTCCTTTAGCATGCCTTTCCAGCCCCCGTTGGTTTGTGGCTTCGCATCCCAGATCGTGTTCAAGGCGTCACGCAATTCGATAAATACGCCGGATGCGCCGAAGAGCAAGGTCAAGAAAGCGATTACACTCGCAACGATGCCGGATGACGGTTTTTGTGCATTTGCTAAGAGCGAATTCACGATATCGGCTCCGCGAGTGCCCATCATTTGGCGGGCCTGATCGACCAAATCCTTGTGGGCGGTATCCTTGGTGAAGACCAGAGCGATAACGGCCGCGATCAACACGAGAAGCGGCGCAAACGACAGCAGGCTATAGAAGGCGACCGATGCACCCATGCGGGGAGCTTTATGGGCTGTCCAATTATTGAAAGTGTCTTTGAGAAGTCCAATTCCTGCTTTGATATTCATTGCGCTCATTGAAAACATTCATGCTCCCAGAATGGACTTTCGGGAAACAGTCTAGCTTTGATTCCTTTGCTATGAAGGCTTTTCAGTAAAAAAAGGGACTTTAAATCTAGTGTAACGTGGCTCGTCCGATTGCTTGCTATCCGTTAACGCTGCGGTTGACAAACAACAGCTGTACTCGGCTGCATTGCGCCCGTCAAGTACGTTTGACTCCGGAACCGGTTGATCTGCGATAACTCCACAGGTCCAGGTGCCTCTCCACTTTCATGCAGCGACCTAAAATCGTCTGCGAGCCGCTTCCACTGGCCCTCCTGCTTCAGGATGCCGCGCAACAGCTTTGTCTCGAGGTTCACCGTACGGTTACTCACTTCAGCAGCGCGCGTTGAGTGATAATTCCGGATCGAAGGGACTGCGCAGTTAAATGATGTTCGCGTGGCGAGGTACGTCGCGAGGTGCTTGTCGATTTTTGCCACGCCGACAGCCTCTATAGAATTCGTAGCAGCAGCGGAAAAGCTCTCGAGGATGTCGGCGAGATGATCTAACCGCTCCCGCGTTTGGCAAGCTTATTTATCTGGCCCACTTCGGCAGTTTAATTTGGCCCACCCTAAGTTCACACAAAATTCGCAAGCGCTTTGTTCTTCCGCCGCTATTTGCAACACATCCCCTCTTCCGCAATTCCCTTGGAGGTCGGGAGCGTGAGGTGCGTCGCAGGCTGGATTAGCCGCCGTGCGCCAACTGGTCTTGACGGCCCACACCAGTTGGTCTGGGATGGCCGCTGCCAGGCAAATCACAGTTGGATGACTTCTGTAGAATCGTGAGCACGACGGCGACAAAAGTCTTGAGTCGTTAACCTCGACAGCTCATCCGGGGCCGGGTCAAGGCCGCCGCAGGCGCCCGGAGGGCTTGGCCTTGAGGCGGTTCCGGCGGAGTGGTATTCCGACACGCTGAAGGCGATGTGGCGAGCGCCCACTCACGTGCAAACTCCTCTGGCGTTCGATAGTTCAGCGAAGAGTGAGGGCGCTGCTGGTTGTAATCGATTCGCCACCGGGTGATTTTGCGGCGTGCGTCCCACAGATTCCAGAACCAACTCGTGTTCAGACATTCATCACGGAATCGCCCATGAAAGCTTTCCACATGCCCGTTTTGAGTGGGCTTTCCGGGCTGAATGTGAATGGTACCGATGCTTCGGTCTACACACCAGGCCAGATAGTGCCGACTGCTCACCTCGGGGCCGTTATCGGAACGAAGAAACTCCGGTGCGCCGCGTTCGTTGATGATTCTCTGCAGCACTCGTGTCACGCACCGGCTCGGCATACTCGTATCGGTTTCCAGCGCTAGACATTCGCGCGTGAACGCGTCGACGACGCTGAATACGCGCAGACGTCGCCCGCTCGCGGTGACGTCGCTGGCGAAATCAATCGCCCATTCTTGATTCGGTGCTGCCA
>JBPCJX010000017.1:0-36669 GCA_051004875.1 Bryobacteraceae bacterium | reverse complement strand
AGTAGGCTGATCGTCTTCTTGTGAACCTCGAGCCCGATGTAATACATATGTTTGTTGAGCAGCCTCCATGCTTGTTCTCTGAATCAACGTCTCCGTTGAGTTCAGCGTTTTTGTACACCACGCGCTCCTCGCTCGACTTACATTCAAATAACTCGGTTCCGGGCGGTGCTGCCCGACCGCACGGTCGTAATCAGATGGGATCGGATTAGTGCGATCGGAGAAACGACTTCAACTGCTCTACCCACCGGGACAAAAGTAATCGACGGAAAGGGACGCTTTGTGATTCCCCGGCTGTTTGATGCCCATGCCCATTGAGTTACTTCAAGGTGAGCACTCTGCCGGTGTTGCCGGCCAATGTGGTAATCTCGGTCCGCGACATGGGCGGGCTACTCGACGAACTCGACGTTTGGCGAGCCGAAAGCAACGCAGGACCAGTTGCTAATGTAAGCCGCGAGAGAGGCACAGGAGAGGTTAGGCTTTCAAAAATTTGTTCGTCGCCTCAGCGGTCCTATACACTTTTGCGGGCGTCGTTTTACCGACGAGACATATCCGGGTTGAGGTCGTCTGGTTCGGTGGTGATATCCGCTAAGCGGACGCCGCTGTGTAGGACCCAGACTCTATTCGGGAAGCGGATACCGTGCACTGCCGTCCATTCCCCAATCTGCGCGTCGCTTGGGACCGGGTGAGCTGGACTAATTGGGCTTCACCCGACAGATGCGCTTCCGTACTTCGCCGACCGGCTTGCCGCTACTGTTCCAAGTGTTGGCTTTCACACTCTGTCCAAAATCCTCAATGCTGGCGATCTTCTCAGGACGATCCAAGGCGTGCTGCTAGCTCGCCATCGAGCCATGATCCAGAGCGCAGCAAAAGAGGCCGAGTTATGGTTGCGAACCGAAGACGTTGTGATGTGAAAAGCCTTACGGAAACAACTCACGAACTTTCGAATAGAGCTGGCAATCCCACGTATTGAAACGCTCAATGATCCGACGTGTCGCCTCGTCTACGTTGGCACTGAAACGGTCGCCCTTGTTCACGACCTCGAGTGAGGCTCGAGCGTTCCAGTTGAATTGCTTTTGAAGCGCCGCATAAGCTTCATCCGCCTTGCCCTGATATCCGACAAATTTGAATTTTGTGCGTAAGTGATCAATGGCAAGGTCGTAGGCGCCTTGATCGACATGCCCTGGTGGCACGTCATTCTTATCTAGCCCGCTGAAGCAGCGCACCATGAGGTTGTCAAGATTTGCGGTTCTATGCCGCTCCAGCATTTCCGGAAGTGACAGGGTCACAGCGCCATCCGATGTGATCTCAGGCTGTGTCTGGCGCAAGTAGTTATAGTGAGAGATCACCCGGTCGACAGGGTCGCGAACGATGGTGACGTAGGTGTACTCCTGCGGAAGAAACTCATGAATACCGTACTGGAAATGCCCCATAACCAATCGAAATCTGGCGCGCTGTTCCAACGGTAATAACCCTAAGTTGGAAACGAGAAATCCTGGCGGATGCGGATAAAGGTACGCGACCTGCGAATGTTTGTAGTTCCCTATCATCGCCTCCCGAAAGGCGGTTCCAGCGGTTTTGGGAATGTGCATGAAGAGAATAGTCTCTGAATGGAGAGCCACAGTTCGCGCCGGTATCTTGACCATCAAGGGAGAATTGGACAGCCGCCTTCTGTCAGAGAACTTGGCCTCGACGCGGGCGGCCGATGAAGCCGGACAGCACTCACTCAAGTCGAAAAAGAAGCTGTGCTCCTTAACATCTGGGCGGTAATGGACTGCAAGAACTTCACCCACCGGACGCGCATCCACGTAGAACGTAATCTTGGGAGGGCTCGACATCTGATTCCTATCAAGAGCCCAGCCGTACAGTTCACCTTCCACGTGCCCATCCAGCCGCCCCAGCAGATTTCGCGAGGCGTTGGTTCCTTGATCTGGCTTACCGGCAACGCCGTTCAATAGGAAAGACTGTGTAAGTTTGCGGCGAACATACTGCTCGCCCACACGCGTGAGGAACAGCACGACGCCATAACTGCCGGCCGCCATCCATGTAGCACCAGCCAGGCTGAGCCTCCCAAAAGGCGGAATGAAGAAGTAATCAGAAACAACAAGGGCCAAAACCAAGGCGGCGAAACCGGGACCCAGCCCGAACAGTGTCGAGAAAGCGACAGCCATCATGAAAGCGATGAGATAAGGGGATCCAAGCGCGTGGTAGGAAAAGAAAAAGCAGATCGCTGTTACGGCAACGCTTAAAGGTGCAAAGGCATAGCCTATCCACCGGGAACGAAGCCAGGGTAGCTGCTCCATCAAAGTCATGTCGTTTTCATTGTGCGAATCAGATTCAGATAAGGACAGGACTTGGCGCAAGACCTAGCTGGTCCTGGATCAGCGGGCACGGGCAGCCGCGAGAACTCTTGACCGACTCTCTTGTGAGCTTACCGTCGATGGTGGTCGACGATTTTCGCGCTTAACTTAGCCGGGTCGACATAATAGCTTCCTTCCACAATCCGCCTCCGAAGATCGGCAATGCGAGCTTCCCGGCCTTCAATGCGCTCATTTGCACCGTTCACTTGCGCGATCTGGCTGTCGCCGCGAGTACCTTCTGGCCTTTGTTCCGTCACTGTCCCCTAGTCTACCGAATCCTCCTAGGCTGGTTGCGGCCTCACGGGAAAGCACACTTCGGCGAATTCGCTCAAGTTTCGCTCTACATCTGTCGAATGTTGAATAGGCGGTAAGAACGCAACCAGATGAGCACTGCAAAGGCCACCAAAGTACAGAGTTACGCGACACCGGATCTCACAGCCGAAATCCGGGAACAGTTGATTCTGGAGCACTTGCCGCAAGTGAAGTTGATCGCAAGGCGAATCCATGAGCGGCTACCTGGATCGGTCAGTTTAGACGACCTGATCTCGACGGGTGTGGTCGGGTTGATCGCCGCCATCGACCGTTATGACGCAGCGCACGACGTCAAACTGAAAACCTACGCTGAATATAAAATTCGAGGTGCAATTCTCGATAGCCTGAGAGGATTGGACTGGGCACCGCGGCAGCAACGCAGGCGCGCCAAGCTCATTGAAGCCGCCATCGCATCGCTTGAGCAGCAGTATCAAAGGACGCCCGCTGAGGAAGAGATCGCGGCGCATCTTGGGCTTTCCGTCGCTGAATATCAAAACTGGCTTTCCGAGGTGCGCGGGCTCACGCTCGGCAGCCTTGAGAACGCGGGGACTGAAGAAGAAGGTTGCGATCTGCTCCGTTATCTGGCAGATAAGGACGAGCACTGGCCCTCACAAATCGTAGAGCGCGCCGAACTCGAGCGCCTACTGGCAGAGGCTATCGAAAAAATGCCGAAGCTGGAGCGAACCGTGCTTGCGCTCTACTACTACGAAGAAATGACACTTCGCGAAATCGCAAAAATCGTGGACTTGCACGAGTCTCGAATCTCACAACTAAAGTCCCAAGCAGTGTTGCGCCTGAGATCCTATATGCAAAAGCGCTGGCCGATCCAACGTGGTGCCTGAACAGTTGGAGCGACTAAGATCTCTACTGCGGATTTTCGAGCGGGGTAAGCTTAAGCGTGAGCTGTTTATGCTCGCGCACAACGACGACTGAAGTTGGCGTACCCGGCTGGCGTTGCATCCTCAGGAATCCCGCTATATCGTGAGAGTTGGTGATCGCCCGCCCGCCAATTGAGGTCAAAACGTCACCCGCTTTCAGGCCCACTTTTTCTGCGGGCGACCCCTTCGCGACCGAACGCACGAGCATTCCGCGATTCACCCCAAAGTACTCCGCTAATTGCGAATCGACTGGCTCGCACTCGATCCCTAACGCCGGGATCGACCACATCAACATCGGATTTGGTATCTCTGGCGCCATGTTTAGCAGGCGTGCTCGAAGCCGATTGAACGTTTCTTCCTGGCCGGGTACATAGAGGCGCCTCAGTTCCGTGTCCATATCGAAGTCGTGGGATCCACGCGATTCCGTGATGACCGTCAAAGTTTGTGTTCTGCCATCCCGCCAAAGCTGCACTTTGACTTTCCTTCGTTCTGGTGTTTCCCGCACAAGCCTTCCGAGCTGTTGAGCGCCAAGAATATTTTCACCGTTGTAACTGAGAAGAACGTCGCCAGGCTTGATTCCGGCTTTCTCAGCGGGACTTCCCTCCTCTACCTTGATTATCTCCACCCCGCGAGGCTCCTCCAGCTTAAGGATCTTCGCGCGATCCGCGTCAACGTCGGCCAAACTTACACCCAAATAGCTGCCGCCCATCCGAGCTTCGCCCGGAAACAAAAATCCGTTTTCAGGGCCGGTTCGAGCTTGTCCAATTAAAGCTGTTGCGCCGACCAGCGCGACTAAAAAGATTGAAGTAAGCATAGCCACTCGCAATCTAAAAAGTGGTTTCACACGAGCGGGCTCCGTAACGGGTGGCGCGCTAATACACATCGGGCAATGCATTCATTTCCACCAGTAGTTGCATACAGCGCATGCGAACGTAATCATCACTCTGTTCGGACCGCACGATCTCTTGAAGAGTACCTGTCAACTGCGGGCTGAGTTCGGTTTTGCCCGCTCTTGGAGCCAGGACGTCGATAACCTGAGATCGCACGGCTGAATTGTCATCGTGCTGCAGAACGAAAGCCAAACTCTCCCGTATTGCAGGATCATCGGCAAAGCGTCCCAAGCCTTCCAAGGCCTTTAACCGGACACCCGCATTTGGATCGTGCTGCACGGCGTATATCAGAGCATTGCGCACGTCACTGCCGTTCTGGTTGTTCAGTATTTCTACAGAATCCACGCGTATGCCCGGGTCGGAGGGATCCTTAGACGCTGCGATCAGCCACTGCCGGACTCCTTGATCGTCCATCCGTCCCGTTATTTCCCGTTCGTGAACCTGATCGAAAATGATCCGGACACGGTTATCATCACTCGGCTGGATATCGCGAATATGCGCCGTAGAGGGATCGAATAAGCCCGCTTCCGATCCGCCTATGCCAGAAAGAGCGCCCGGCAAACCGTGCCGATCGACCCAGCGCCCAGCGGTGAAGCCGGAAAGAACCAGAAAAGATGCAACCGCGGTCCGCGCAGACCAAGCTGAAAGCGAAAACCCAAGCTGTCTTCCCCACCGCCGCCAGGAAAAGCTCAGCTCGTTTTTCTCAACTCGGGAGGAGGGGAGCGCTGCCTTCAATTCGGTCCGGCACGCGGACAAGAATTCGAGCGGCACATCGACCTGCTCTGCGTTCACCATGCTGTGCCACGCCTTCTCACGCTCCAGAGCGCGTTTACACACAGAGCACTCCGTCAAGTGCTGCTCAAAAGCTTCCTCTTCCGAAAAATTAAGTTCGCCGTATAGGTACAGCGAAACGTTGATTTGGACCTGCGGGCAAGTCATACAAATTCCCCCAGGGCAGTCCGCATTTTCTGCGTTGCTCGAAATAAGCAGTTCTTCGCAGCCTCTTCACTGACACCCAGCGCTTCTCCAATGGAACGCAATCTCATGCCTTGGAAGTGGCGCATTTCGAAGACCAGTCGCTCTCTAGGCGTGAGGCGACCCAAAACTTCCTGCACACGGGCATTCACCTCTGCGCTCATCAGCTGCCTTTGTGGGTCCACATCGGCCCTATCTTCGGCGACGAACCGAAAGCGGTCTATTTCCCCGCTGTCGGTAGTTACAGCCGCGGATTCCTCTTTTCGCACTTTCCGTTTGCGAATCTGGTCGAGACAGAGATTGGTGACGATGCGATATAGCCACGTGCTGAAACTGCAATCAAACCGGAAGCGCGGAAGGTTTCGATAGACGCGAAGGAAAGCCTCTTGATACACGTCGCGGGCGTCTTCCTCGGAGTGCAACAGATTGAGAGCCATTCTGAGCACGCTTTGGTCGTATGAGCGAACCAGCTCTTCGAAGGCGTTTGCATCTCCGTGCTGCGCTGCACGGATCAGAGTCGACTCCTCCGCCCGGTCAGTCGCGCCGCGCACGGCTACGTTCCCGATCGCTTCTGCTCGTGTGGCCACCAAGGTGATGGACGTAGGAGTTTCAATTTCGTCACGAACCCGAGCCTCTTTACGCGGTTATTTAAGGATGCCCGGGCAGTTCTCGCGGCGGCGAAAACATTAGCCGGCTAATTCCAGTTGGATCAGCCGTTTAGAAGCATCCAGATATGAGATTCGGAAGCTCCGCACCTGTCCCGCCCGGGCAGTCTCTTTCGCCGGCCCTGCCGATCCACCCTGCTTCCACTTCGCCGCGAGCATCGCGGTGAGCGAGGATACGTCTGTAGCTTTGACTTCATCTGGAATCTCAGCAGGAGCGGCAGTTGCTTTCAACTCGCAGGTACCCATAACCCCCTCGCCGAGTTCCACAGTAGCTTTGTTTCCATGCACCTCGACAAGGCGCCCGCTGACGGTCTCCCCTGTCTGGTGCTCAGAAATGAAGCCGTCGAGAGTCGTTGGCTCAAGCTGCTTCATGCCGAGGCGGATGCGCCGGCGCTCACGATCCACTTCGAGCACCACGCCTTTGACCATCTGCCCTTTTGCCAATTTCTCCTTAGGGTGATTGAGGCGCTTCTCATTCGTAATATCGGATATGTGAACCATCCCCTCAATGCCATCTCCAAGATCGATGAACACTCCAAACCCGGCGACGTTCGTAATCGGCCCTTCTACTAGCGAACCCAGGGGGAATTTTTGCGTTGCCGCATCCCAGGGATCGCCCAAAATCTGCTTGTACCCGAGACTGATCCTCCGTTCCTCGGCATTCGTTTGGAGAATGACGGTCTCCACTCGCTCCCCTATTTTGAGCAAATCACCCGGCTTACGCACGCGTTTATCCCAGGACAACTCAGAAACGTGAATTAAGCCATCCACTCCGGGCAATAATTCGATGAAAGCGCCGAAATCAGTGAGCCGGGAGACTGTGCCGCTTATGCGATCGCCTACGTGAAAGGTGCGCGCCGCGGTTGTCCATGGATCCTCCTGCAGCTGTTTCAGTCCGACCGAAATCTTCTTGGCAGCCGGATCGACTTTGAGGATTTTGACCTCCAATTCGTCGCCAACCTTCACTGCGTCGCTGGCCTTACTGACGCGAGCGTAAGAGATATCAGCAACGTGGAGTAATCCATCTATGCCACCAAGATCGATAAACGCGCCGAAATCCATGACATTTCGAACTTTGCCGCGGATGATGGCACCTTCCCGGAGCTCTCCCAATACCTGTTCGCGCCGTTGCGCCTCCTGCTCCTCCAAAATGACGCGGCGGTCGACTACGAGATCTTCTTCTTCAACGTTGAGCTTCGTGATGCGGCATCGAATCTCTTGTCCGACCAGCGCTTCCATTTCAGCCGGGTCGCGTACACCGCTCCTCGATGCAGGCATGAATGCGCGAACACCGACGTCTACCCGAAACCCGCCTTTCACTTGCTCGATCACGATTCCAGCGATATTTCCCTTTTCAGCGAATGCCTTCTGCAATCCGCTCCAGTCCTTCGGCCGTTGAATCTTTAACGTGGATAATTCGTAGTAACCCTCTTCATTGCGGGGCCCGATTGTTACGGTAAGGGTGGCGCCGGTTTGGGGTTCACCCTGCTCGGTTTCGCGCCACCTTGAAAGGGGTAAAGAGCCCTCTATTTTCCGTCCAACGTCGACCAGAATGGCTTCAGCGCCGAACGAAACAACTGTCCCCGTAACGCTGTCGCCTCTTTTTCCGTCAGCATGTTGCCGATCGAAATTCGACAACATGTCTGCAAAGCTGGATTCTTCCTGCGGCGCGGGATTATCGGTGGAAGCGGACGGATCCAAATTCACATTACTCATGACTGCTTGGGTTGATCTTATTCTGTCATAGAGCCTTAGATATGACAGACGCAGCAGCCGCTCCCCCCAAAACAGGCTTTCGACTCGCAAATCTCTTTCGGGCACAGGATTTTGCATGGCTGCTTTTCGTCACCATTCTCATCACGACAGCACCTGAAACGAACTACGACGCCCTGATTTTATTGCCGCTAATTGGCGCATTCCAAATCGCCGAGCCGCGCCTCAAACTGTTTTCTTCACGGCGAGGGCAGATCACCTCGATCGTGCTGAAACTGGTACTGAGTTATTTATTGATCGGCTACAGTCATGGACGCGACAGCTACTATTACCCGATCTTTCTAATTCCCGTCGTCTCAGCAGCCACCATTCTGGAGTTGCCCGGGGTCATTCTCGTAACGGCGATAGCATGCTTGGCCTACTTCTCATTCCTGCTTCCCATCTTCGTTGATTACAGCAGCTTTCGGCTGCTGCCGGACCAGATCAGCATTATGTCCCTCCATGCCTCTTTCTACGTCATCGTTGCTTTTCTCGTGTACGAGCAGGCCAAGGCTAAGCGAGATGAGGTGAAGCGGACCCAGAATGCAGCCGAACGTCTGACCGAATCAAACCGGAATTTGCGCCGTGCTCAGGCCTCGCTCCGCCGCAGTGAACGTCTCGCCGCCCTGGGCCAGCTTACGGCCGGTCTCGCTCACGAGTTAAGAAACCCATTAGGAACAATTAAGGCATCGGCCGAAATGTTGACGAAGGATTCCACAAAGAACCGTCCTGAAGTGATGTTCGAAATGACTGGCTATATCGTGAGTGAAGTCGATCGAGTCAATGGACTGATAGCAAGCTTTCTCGATTTCGCAAGACCGCTGCACATCCGGCCCGTTGCTGCCGACCTGCACGCCGTAATCGATGATGTCGTGCGAGAGCAATTGGATTTGGCTCGGAGCCGAAATGTAAGGTTGTCTGTTCGCATCGCTGAGAAACCATTGTCCTTTGTGTTCGACCCGGATCTGCTCAAGTCGGCCATTTCAAACCTTGTGCAGAACGCTATCGAGGCGAGCGCGTCTGAACAAAGGATCGAGATACGAGCTGAAAGGCGAGATGAGAATGTCATGATCTTTGTGAGCGATCACGGCGAGGGAATACAACCGCAGCATCTCGAAAACATTTTCAATCCATTTTTCACGACCAAACCGCAGGGGACGGGGCTGGGGCTCGCGATCGTCTCAAAGATCGTCGATGAGCATCAAGGCCGCATAAACGTCTTCAGCGAGGCCGGGACGGGTACAACATTTGAAGTTACGCTGCCCAGAGGAGAGCAGATTTAAATCATGTCTGCCGGACGCATACTCGTTGTCGAAGATGAAGACAAGCTTCGGCGCGTGATTCAACTACATCTCGAATCGGCAGGGTTCGAGGCGGACGGGGCGGCGAGCGCCGAAAAGGCCATGCCTTTGGCCGCAATGGCCGATCTCATCATTACGGATCTTCGTTTACCAGGAATCGACGGGCTGCAGTTCATCCAGCAATTGCAAGCCAGAGGCGTACAAGCGGCGATCATCGTCATTACTGCTCATGGTTCTATTGAAGCCGCCGTGGATGCAATGAAACTGGGCGCTGCAGACTTTCTGCAAAAGCCGTTCTCGCTCGATCATTTCGGTGCAATCGTGCAAAAGGTCATGGTCCTGCAGTCGCTACGGGCAGAGAACCAGCGCATGCGCGAAGAACTCGACCGGCGGTACCAGTTCGACAACATCATTGGGCGAAGTCCCGCGATGCGTGAGATCTTTCATACGGTCGAGCGCGTGGCGCCTACCCGGGCAACTGTTTTGCTGGCCGGAGAAAGCGGCGTCGGCAAGGATATGATCGCACGCGCGATCCATCAGCACTCGCCGCGCAAGAATCATGCATTTGTCAAGATTAACTGCACCGCCCTTCCGGAGAACCTCATGGAAAGTGAGTTATTCGGCTATGAAAGAGGCGCTTTTACTGGAGCTAATGCAAGCAAGCCCGGCAAATTCGAACAAGCCGATCAGGGCACGGCGTTTCTCGACGAAATCGGTGACGTTCCCGGCAGCATACAAGTGAAACTCTTGCGCATTCTTCAAGAGCGGCAATTCGAACGTCTTGGATCAAACGTCACTCGCAACGTGGATGTTCGAGTGATTGCCGCTACGAATGTCGATTTGCGTGCTGCGCTTGAAGAAGGGCGATTCCGCGAGGACCTCTATTACCGCCTGAACGTGGTTCCGATCAGCATTCCGCCTCTGCGAGACCGGAAGGAGGACATTCCCTTTCTGGCAATTCACTTCGTCGATAAGCTCTCAAAGGACTTGGCATCAAGCGCAACACAGATCAGCGCGGCAGCCCTCGATAGATTACTAAGTCATTCCTGGCCCGGGAATGTGCGCGAGTTGGAGAACACGATTGAGCGAAGTCTGGTACTGGCCTCGGGCGAAATTTTGCAACCGGCCGACATCAGGATCGAGGCTCCAAGAAATGTCTCTACTTTCGGATCTCAGCAGGCGGCTCTACTACCGGAAGGCGAAACGCTGGAGCATTGGGAGCAGATGATGATTCGCGAGGCACTACGGCGAGCAAACGGTAACAAGAGCCAGGCAGCCCGAATGTTGGGCCTTACCCGGAACGCTTTGCGCTATCGGCTGTCTCAAATGGGCCTGGAAACCGGCCCGGCGGAAGAGGGCGAATCATCCGCTACGATCAGTTGAAGGGTGGCTCTGGCTACAGGCGAACAATTTTATTGGAGCGATGGCCCTTGAGAGCGTTTCGCGTGTCCACGATCAACTTACTGCGGTCCAGAATCGCTGCGTAATCGAATTCAGTATGATTCGTAATCACTACGACGCAATCGGCTGCCTCGATGCCCGCAATCGTTTCTTGCGAATGAAAGCTCGTTCCGTCCACGTGAATGGCCGGCACGTATGGATCCGAAAACGTAACTGATGCACCTCGGCGCAGAAGCAATTGAATGACATCCAGCGCAGGCGATTCACGTACGTCTTCAATGTCCCGCTTATACGCGACACCTAAGACATGAATGCGCGAACCTCGAATCGGCTTCGAAACATCGTTCAACGCGCCTTGAATCTTCTCCACTACGAACTCGGGCATTCGGCCGTTGATGTACCCTGCCAACTCGATGAAGCGCGCTTCAATACCGGCCTGTTTGCTTTTCCAGGATAGATAGAAAGGATCAATCGGTATGCAATGGCCGCCGAGGCCCGGACCAGGATAGAAAGGCATAAAGCCAAAGGGCTTTGTTGCCGCAGCATCAATGATTTCCCAGACATCGATGTTCATCCGGTCACACATCAGCGCTAGCTCGTTGGCCAGACCGATGTTGATCATGCGAAAGGTATTCTCCAGCAATTTCACCATCTCGGCGACGCGTGTAGAGCTGACGGGAACTACGGTTTCGAGAGCTTGCTTGTAGAAAAGCGCTCCCATTTCGGTGCAAGTCGGGGTAATTCCGCCGACCACTTTGGGAATATTCCGCGTGTGAAAGTTTGGATTGCCCGGATCGACCCGCTCAGGTGAAAAACACAGGAAGAAATCGCACCCCACCTTAAGACCGGTGGCCTCAAGCTTCGGCAGCAATAATTCGTCCGTGGTGCCCGGGTACGTGGTCGATTCCAACATGACCAGCAATCCAGGATGCAGATGCGCCGCAATGGCATCGGTGGCGGCGACCACGTAGCTCATATCCGGATCCTTGGTTTTCCGCAGCGGTGTGGGGACGCAAATGTCAATTGTGTCCAATTCCTCGATCACCGAATAGTCTGAAGTCGCGCGTAGTTTGCCGCTTTTCACCAGCGGCGCGAACACGCTATCTTCTACGTCCTTGACATACGATTGCCCGCGATTGAACTGGTCCACTTTGTCCTGCTGGACATCGATGCCAATTACTTCGAACCCGGCTCGTGCAAACTCGAGGGCAAGAGGTAAGCCGACATACCCGAGACCAAGCACGCCAACACGTGCTGTTTTCTTCGAAATTCGCTGCCTTAATTCAACTGCAGCTGAAGAGGTCTGCTCGTCAGTACGCTCAACTGTTTCAGAGATCAAGAAGAACCCTTCCTTCGGCAATTAATTCTGCCGGTCCCGTCAAATAGAGGTTATTGTCCCAACGCAGGCTCAGACTCCCTGCCGGTGTCCGGATCTCGACGGGGCTCTGGACTACCTTCCTGAGAATAGCAGCCGCAGCAGCGCCAGTCGAGCCTGTCCCAGAACTCCTGGTTTCACCCACACCCCGCTCAAAAAAGACGGCCTCGATCGTATGTCGATCTAGTACTCGAACGAAGGAAACATTGCTGTGCTGTGGGAAACGCCCGTGCCGCTCCGCCTGTTGGGCCGCAACCAGCCAATTCTCTGGAAAGCGTTCGACGAAAATTGCACACTGCGGATTGCCGACATTCAGAATGGTCGCATCGAACTCAATTCCGGCCAATTGAATGGCTGCATGTACATCTTCAACCTTAGGCAGCCCCATTTCCATTTCAAAGAGAAATTCGTTGCGGCGCTGCGACAACAGCTGCAGCTCTTTTTTACCTGCGCCGGTGACCACGGAGATATGCGGTGGAGAGACGACGCCCTTCAAAAGGCCGAACGCGCAGGCACAGCGGGTACCATTGCCTGAAATCTCCGCCTCGCCGCCGTCCGAGTTGAATAGACGCGTATTTAGCTCGCTATCTTGCAGCCAGACCAGCATCCATCCATCGGCGCCGACACCAGTGGTTCGCATGCAGATGCGCCGGGCGATATCTGCTAAACCGGCGTTCGGCGCCTCGTCTTTCCACGTCAGCAGGAAATCATTGCCGGCACCGTGCAGCTTTGTGAACGGGATATCGATCATTGCTCCTTTTGACCCGGGGTTCGGCTCGCCTCGCTAGTTCGTCGATAGATCTCAATTAGAGGAGCATCCTTCACGGCGATCTTGTTACTTATTCGGTATGGGGCTTTTACAGTCCGGTCCTTAGCGGCCGAGACAAAATCGCCCTGCTGCGCAATGACCCACAACGCGGGATGAAAGAGATCGGGTCGCGAGGTGGCCGCAAACCAAGCTGGACCATTGCCTTCATGTAAAACTTCGGCGAGCGGAATGCGAGCACGGCAGAAGATTCCGGTTAGATCGCTGAATCTGGCAAGCGTGCCATCGCCACTGTGATAGTTCGCCCGAAGAAAACCGGCGCTCCTGGCTGTCCAGGCGCGGCGAGCAATCGAGTTTACTTGTGACTCCTTCCAGCAGATCCAGTTTTCCGGTGAGGGACGGAGAATCCAAATTGCAACTGAAAGCAAGGGTAGGGCGAAAGCAAACCGTCTCAGGTGCACTGGTAACGCCAAGATGATAGCGCCGACCGCAAACGCGGCCAATGGTACGACGGCAATTCCATAACGAGTGTTGTAGTAAGTGAACGGCCAAAGCTGTGGGACATGAATCGGCGTCGCCCCGGAGGAGTGAATACTCCAGACATAGAATAGGGGCGTCAACACCAGAAACGATAACGGAGTAATTACCTTTTTCACTGCCGCACATCCCGCGCCGATGCAACCTAGCAGCAGCAGAGGCCAGCCGGCACAGAGCTCGGCTGCTGCTGAATAATAAAGGACCGCTCGCTTCCAATCGTGATACCCCGGGTATGGATTTGAACCTTGTATAGCGATCGGTGAGTACGGGCCGTTGTAAAAGTCGAGTGCCCGTCCAGTTTCCCACCAATTGTGTGCAGTCCAATATAAAGGAGCAAAGCTCGCTGTGACCCCAAATACAATCAGTGTCAGCCAGCGCCGATTTTTCGCAAAGAGCGCAAAACCGATGCTCGCAAAAGGGATGAGAAACCAGCCGTCGTATCTTGTCAAGCTCATTGACCAAACGGCAGCGACACCTAGCCAAACGAATTTGCTTTTCTGCGTCGCCCGGAAGCGGAAGAGCGCAAGCAGCATGACTGCCAGCCCGGCCAGGAATACGACTTCTGTCATGGGAATTGAGGCCAGATACAGAATGTTCGGATTGATAGCAAAGCAGGCGACCACCACCGCGGCTGCGATAGAACTCTGATACACATCCCGTGCAGCCAGATAGAAGCAAAAACCTGCAACGACGAAACAAACCGCAACAGGGATGGTTCCAGCGATCCCGCTACTCCAAAGAGAATCGTTCATGACAAAGGGAAGACATATGACATGAAGCATAGGCAGCCACACAGTACCAAGCTGGTCGTAGCCAGGCGTGCGCGAATCGATGATGCTGCGACTGATATTTAGGTGCGCCTGGGCGTCGCCGTAATAAAGGATATATCCCCGGTGAAGGCACCAAAGAGCGCTCAAAAAGACTAATAGGCAAAGTAGCGCGCAGACGATAACGGCCTGAGCAATGCCGCTCAAATGTCTAGAATGCGGTGAATCGCCGGAATTCGTCAAAGCGCTGATCGATCTTTTGGCGGGTTAGTGTCCGAAAACGTTCAACCCCGAATTGCTCGCAGCAAAAACTTCCCATAACTGAGCCGTAGATCACGGCACGATGCAGCTCGTGAACATCAACGTGGCCGTTCTGAAGATCAAATCCGCGCTCAGCTAAGTACCCGACAAAGCCGCCCGCGAAGCAATCGCCCGCTCCAGTGGGATCAAATACATCCTCCAGCAGGTACCCGGGCACCATGAATAATGTGTCGCGCCGGAACAGCATCGCTCCGTGCTCACCGCGCTTGATCACCAGAGTATGGGGCCCTAAATCTAGAATCTTCTGGGCGGCTCTTCTTAGGTTATTTTGTTCGACCAACATTCGCGCTTCACTGTCATTCACCAACAGGAAATCCCAGTGGCGGATAGTCTCGAGAAGCTCGTCCCGATTCTGTGCGATCCAGAGATTCATCGTATCTCCACCTACGAAGCGAACCCGGCGCATCTGCCTGAAAACGTCGCTTTGCAGGGCAGGCTGAATATTGCCTAGAAAGAGGTACTGCTGACCGGCATACGAGGCCGGAAGCTTCGGCTGGAAGTCCGCGAATACATTCAGGTCTGTACGGAGCGTAGTCCGATCGTTCATATCCGGGGAATACACACCCGACCAAAAAAAGGTCTTGCCGGAGACCTGCTCGAGCCCTTCAAGATCGACACCTTTGCTTGCAAGCAGCGCACGATCTTCATTGGCGAAATCTTCCCCGACCACTGCCACAATCGAGGGCTTTACGAAATAACTTGCGCTGAGCGAGATGTAAGTACAGGAGCCGCCGAGCGTCCGCTCCCTCTTTCCATGCGGCGTCTCAATCGCGTCATATGCGACAGAACCAACGACAACCAATGACATTGTCTTGCATTGTACTGGAGCAATTCGGAGTAAGCTCAATCTGCGGATACAATGGAGTGTGAGTTCTGAGCGGCTCTTCGCGGTCGCGGACATCACTGGCGCACTTGTATGCTTGCTAGGCACGATTGCCCAGCGATTCATAGGTCTCCGTCTCCATGTTAGGCCCCTTTTCAACTATTCGATTGCGCTCGGAATTCTCTTCATCTATCTTTGCGATGAAGAGAATATGATCCCGGCAGTGCGGCGCATGCTGCCCGAGGCATATCGCGCCGATTGGATTCCGGCTCTCATTTCGCTTTGGTCAATATCCGTAATCTACAGCGGCGTTGTGTGTTGCTCCGGCGGCTGTGCTAGCAACAGGCGTTGTTACGCGCAAGAATTTCCATATCAAAGAGATCAACCTCAGATTTCCAAATCTGCCGAAAGATCTGGAAGGCTTGCGGCTTCTGCAATTAAGCGATATCCATGTTGGAACCTTCTTCACGGCAAATGACCTAACCCGTGTAATTGATGAGAGCAATAACCTGCGTTCCGATCTTGCGTTCATCACGGGCGATCTCATCACTTCGCGCGGCGATCCTTTGGACAGATGCCTGTTTGAGCTGCATCGGCTACGCTCTACGTCCGGCATTTGAGGCTGTATGGGGAACATGAACGATTCGCTAAAGTCCAGAACTATACACAATCCAAGGCACGAGAGCTCGAGATGCATTTCCTCCGACACGAAGCGGCCTCTGTGAAATTCGGCGACCGCGGCATCAACGTTGTCGGCGTGGATTATCAGCCCGGCCACACAGTTTATTTCAAGAATGTGGAAGAGCTCGTTTCGAAAGATTCGTTTAACCTGCTGCTTTCGCACAACCCCGATGTTTTTCCGGTATCCGCTCAAAAGGGCTTCAACCTGACTCTCGCCGGACACACGCACGGAGGGCAAATCAACGTCGAGATACTTGGCGAAAATTTAAATGTTGCCGACTTCTTTCCACCTTTCACTAAAGGGCTCTACGCATCAGGTGCATCTTCTATATATGTAAATTCCGGGCTCGGTACAATCGGGATGCCCGTGCGCATCGGAGCGCCTCGGAGATAACCTTGATACGCTTGTGCAGTTCCTGATCGTCAGCGATATTCACGCAAATTGGCATGCCCTTGAAGCGGTACTCGCGGACGCAGACGGCAAGTTCCAACAGATCATCTGTTGCGGCGACATTGTCGGATACAATCCGAGACCGGTCGAAGTGCTCGAATGGACCAGAGCGCATTGCGCATACGTCATCCGCGGCAATCACGACAAAGTAGTCGCCGGTATTGACGACATCGAGTGGTTTAACGAGGTTGCCCAAATTGCTGCACTCTGGACCAGAGAGCAGTTGAGTCGTGAGCAGCTCGATTACTTGCGTGACCTGAAGATGGGTCCCCTTATGCTCGAGCACTTCCATATCTGGCATGGCTCACCGCTCGATGAGGATGAGTACGTGACGATGCCGCGGGAAGCGAGCCCGTGCTTTGCAGCATTTGAGCTGCCGCTTGCATTTTTCGGCCACACGCATCTGCAAGGCGGATTCTTCCGCAAGCACAGGAGGACGGGCCGTATCGCTGCGGTCCCGATGGATCGCCAGCAATCGATTGTTGCACTCGAGCCGGACACTTTCTACATGGTTAATCCCGGTTCGATCGGGCAGCCGCGGGATGGCGATCCTCGTGCTGCGTACGCCATCTTTGATTCTGAACAAAATACCGTGACGTTGCGGAGGGTTGCTTACCCGGTCCAAAAGACTGCGGAAGAGATTCTGAAGGCGGGCCTACCCGACGTGCTTGCGCTACGCCTGTTCGAGGGAATGTAAGTTTTCGGGTTCTTCTGTTGAAGCGATCTGAACCAGCGGAACTGGTGTGCCAGTTTGTGTTAAGAAAGCTCGTAATCTTGTAGCCGCACCCGTTCCCACAACTCGCGCCAGGTCCTCGTCGGTTGCTTGCCGTAGGCGCTCCAGACTACCGAAGGTGCGCAACAATTTCTCCACGGTCTTCTGGCCGATGCCGGGAACCTCATGCAGTTCTGAACTCAGGCGTTGAGCGTTTCGGCGCGTTCGGTGAAAGGTGACCGCGAACCGATGCGCCTCGTCTCGAATCGCCTGGATGAGATGCAGTATGGGCGAGAATTTATCCAGAATGATGGGCTCATCTTCCTGTCCATACACGTAAATCCACTCTTCCCTCTTTGCAATTGCAGCCAGCGGCTGATAGATGTTGCCAATCTGCTCCAGCGCGGCCGCAGCGGCATGCAGCTGCCCGAGGCCTCCATCGACTAGCACGAGCCCTGGAAATTTCCGCTTTTCCTCCTGAAGCTTCGAATAGCGCCGCGTAATCACCTCGCGCATGGAGGCGAAGTCATCGTTGCCGGCAACAGTTCGGATGATGAATTTGCGGTAATCCGACTTCTTCATTTTTCCGTCTTCCCACACCACCATGCTGGCCACTTTTTCGGTGCCTTGAATGTGGGAGATATCGAAGCACTCGATTCGGCGGGGAGCTTCGGGTAGGTTGAACGTGTCCTGGAGGGCTTGTTGAATAGCCGTCGAACTCGGCTTCATGACGCGAAAACGTTGATCGAAACTATGCTTTGCGTTGGTCTCAACTAGAGCGAGGAGGGCCCTTTTCGAACCGCGGTGCGGCGTCGCAATCTCAACCTTCCTCCCGCGGGCTTCTGAAAGAAACTCCTCCAACTCGTGCCGCCCTTCGAAATCGGCAGGCACGTGAATGCGTCCAGGAATGTATTTGGTATTGAGATAAACCTGCTTCAGAAGGGCTTCGAAGAACTCCGGCGCATCGAAATCAGTTTGGTCTTCCCAGAAGAACTCACGCCGGTCGACAATGGTTCCGTTTCGCAAGTGAAATAGATTCACAGCGACCAGTGGCGGCTCTGCGTGATACGCAAAAATATCGATGTTCTCGCCTTCCGCCGCTGCCATCTTCTGCTTTTCTTCCATTTCGCGCACGGTCGATGCGAGATTGCGCAAGCTGGCCGCTTCCTCGAACCGCATTTCCTGAGCGACCGCGGCCATTCGATTCTCAAGCTGATCGGCTAGGTCGCGATGCCGGCCCTCGAGAAACAGCCGCACATCCCGCACCGCTGCTCCATACGCCTCTTGCGTTGTGAGAGCCGATACGCAGGGACCGAGACATCGATGAATATGGAACTGAAGGCAGGGATGCGTATGCTTGCGCCCGAAGTCGATTTTGCACGAAGGAACTTTGAAATGGCGATGGATGAAATGGACTAAACGATGCGCCAGGTTGCCTGGAAAAAACGGGCCATAGTAGGTTGCACCATCTTTGAGAATCCGGCGTGTGACATAGACACGCGGATAGCGTTCGTTCGTGAGCTTGACGTAGGGATAGGTTTTGTCATCTCGCAGCAGGACGTTGAAGCGAGGTTTGTACTGTTTGATGAGATTGTTTTCAAGCGCCAGCGCTTCCTTGTTGTTGTCCACTTCAATAAAGTGGATGTCGCGCGCTTCCGCGATAAGGCTCCCCGTCTTTGCCTCGGCCAACTTATCTTCGTTGAAATAGCTTCTGACACGGCTACGAAGGTTGTTCGCTTTACCGACGTAAAGCACCTTTCCTTCTGCATCCTTGTACAGGTAAACGCCTGGCTGGGTGGGGAGCTGCGCTACTTTTTCTCGAAGTTGAATCTTCGCCTCGCCGAAAATCGCGGGCTCATCCTTTTCCATCGGCAGCTATAATTCAATTGTGACACGCACGTTGTTTTTTGCTTGTCTACTCGCGCTGATACTCACACTTGGTTCTGAAGCGCAATCGAAGAGTAATCCCGCACAACCGAATCACGAGAAAGCGAAGCAGCAACCCAGCGAAGATGCGCCCGCGGTTCAACAGCCGTCCGAGGAAGACAATCCTCCTGAAGAGGATGCCTCGGTAGCGCCAAAAGTATATCCGCTTAATCCGCTGGAAGCCGAGCGCAATATCAAGGTGGGGAATTTCTATATGCGCCAGCGGACCCTCCCCGGTTACAGGGCGGCGGTGGGCCGATTTGAAGATGCAACGAGGTATAACCCGAATTCCGCAGAAGCGTTCTTTCGGCTAGGCGAGGCACAAAAAAAGCTCAAGAACAAAGACGGAGCGAAGGCAGCTTTCGAGAAAGTAATGCAACTTGCTCCAGATTCAAAACTGGCTCGCGAGGCGAAAAAGAAACTCGACAGCAAGAGTTAGGTTGCGAATATCTTGGTGCAGAAGAGCTACCGGGACGGAGACGTTCCCACCAGATTGCGTCGGATGATTTCGCCGGCAGCTTCGATTCCGAACGTAATATCTATATAGACGATGCCGCTCAAATCGGACGGAATCTCGAGCGCGCCTTTGTAAAGCAGAATGATTCGGCCACTTTGACGGCACATCAACCCATGAAAATACCCGAGTTCGAATATGACGTTTTGCCTGGCCCGCGGCTGCACGGACTCGGGTTCGGCCGCCACGTGACCAGTATCGTCCGGTGTTAGCAGAACGAAGACCCAGTCGGCATTCGAAGCGTATGCCTCAAACTTCTCAAGTATGGTCGCGCCCCTTGAAGGTTGCTCGGCAAGTATTGTGGGCTCGTCGAAGCCGAGCCAATTCTGCAGATAATTTTTCAGCTCGAGGGCGGTCTTTCTGTCGCGGCCATGCACGATAAACGATTTCGCGCGCACCGCGTTCGGATCGAGAATCTCCTGAACTGCTCGAAGCAGCCGCGCCGGATTCGGAGACTTGCAAAGGAATACTGCGCCCTCAATCTGAGCCAAAACTCGCTCCACGTCTGCGTCACCAGCAACGGATTGGACAATAACTTTTGTCGAAGGACAGTTTTTCCTAATTTGCCTGGCTAGCACGAGTCCTGCCTTGTGGCCTCCGGATGTGTCTACCGAGCCAAAGCACTTACCTGGCGGCATCTTCAGGTCCACAATGACCAAGGGAAATTTTTTCTTGCAGGCCAGTTCCAAACCTTCATCGACGGAGTGAGACTGCGTTACGACATATCCACCAATATCGGTGAGCAGGTTGGCTGCGTAATACCCGTAGAAGACGTCGTCATCAATAATCAGAATTCGATCCTTAGATTTACGCATAGATCCTTCCTTCAGGCACCCGACCAACTCACTGCGAACGGCCACAGTTGACGAATCCGTTAATCTGGTTCATAAACGCTTCCGGATCGATCGGTTTAGTCAGACATCCGTCGAAGCCAGCCCGCAGGACGCGCTCACAATCGCCCACCATGGCGAGCGCGGTCACAGCAACCGTGGGAATCGAGCAGCAGTCCGGATCGCTCTTTAACCTGCGGACTACTTCGTATCCGTCGATCTTCGGAAGATGTATGTCGCATAGGATCAGGTCGGGTTTCACCTGAGCCGCAGCGCGCAGACCCTCTTGCCCGTCGCGAGCGGCAACCGCAATGTGTCCAAATGCGCCAATCAAATAAAGCATCAAATCGAGATTGGCTGGATTGTCTTCTATGACCAGAATTCGTGCGCGCATATTATCCCCGGGCCAGAGTGAATCGGAACGTGCTCCCCTTACCAAACGCTTTCCAAGGTAATCTGCCCTGAAAGCATCTCTGCTAACTTCTGACTCAAGTACAGCCCCAGACCGGTTCCTTGGTGCGATGGCTCACTCGAACCATCGAGTCGACTGAAAGCCTGAAAGAGTTTGTTTTGGTGTTCGGGACGAATGCCGATGCCCGTATCGATAACTGCGAATTCCACTAGCGGAAAATCGCCCATCAGTCGCTCGTTAACTTGAACTTGCACGGAGCCCGCATCCGTAAACTTCACGGCATTGTTGATCAAATTCAGCAAAATCTGATGGAGCGCACGGCGATCTGTTTGTACCAGCGTTGCCTCTACAGGTGTATTGATCGAGACGACTAGGTCCTTGCTCTCAGCCATGGGCCGAAGATAGGCTACGATCTCGTCTAAAATCTCTCTGCGGTTCACTGGCTCCAGCCTCAACTCGAGCTTTCCGGATTCAATTTTCGCGAGGTCCAAAAGATCATTGATCAAGGACAGCAAGTGTCTGCCGCTGGTCTGCACGGTTCGCAATTGTTTCTCCTGGACAGGCGTTAGCGGGCCGGGTAACCGCATCAAGAGGATGCCCGTGAACCCGATGATGGCATTCAGGGGAGTGCGCAATTCGTGACTCATCGAGGCGAGAAATCGATTCTTGGCTAGGTTTGTGTTTTCGAGTTCCACATTCTTCTCCTGCAAGGCTCGTGCGAAGAGTTCACGGATCTCCTGCTCTGTGACATCTCGCGTGATATCCCGGTTAATTTCGAGAACTTCGATTTGGCCATCATCAGTACGGCGAAGCGCCCAACGGCTGGAGACGACGATCTTGCTGCCATCGCGCTTGGTATGCCGCAGATCACCTTCCCAGCAGCCGGTTTCAATCAACTCACGTTGAATGTCTTGAAGCGCTTTTGGAAACACCGTTTGGAGAAGCTCATGTTTCATTGCTCCTTCGGCTAGTTCTTTAGGCCAGCCATACAGCTTTTGCGCGCCTCGATTCCAGAACTGTATCCTGCCATCCAGGTCGCGCACCATGATTGCGTCATGGGCCAGTTCCAGAAGGCCAGCATGGCGCTCCAGCACAGCGGCCATTTTCTTTCGTGCCTCGATTTCATTGGCCAGATTTTCGTTGGCACGGGCCAACTGGCCCGGGTCTGGTAGGCGAAGCAGCACCGGGAGCAGCGGGAACAGGAGAGCGGCCGTGATCACTGAAGCAAAAGCTGTGAGAGCCTTTGCTACACCGTCGAGCCGATAAGTTGGGTTCCAAACCGTCCAGATGCTCAGCACATGGATGGTTCCGCAGGCCAGCACAAAGGCGCCAAACGCTACAAAGGCCCAATGAAATGTCAATTCTTTTCGTTTACGAGCGAGAACGAACAGGAACACTCGGATCGTGTAGTAGGACATTCCAATGACTAGATCGGAGACCACGTTTAGCCAAAGAACAGCAGGGTTCCAGAGATAGCACGCGCCGTGGGGGATGAAATCGCTTGAGAACAGCTTTCGGAAGAATTCAAACATGACGGTTTCGGTTTTTTCCGCCGGCGAACGGAAGTGGTACTCGCGATTTAGGGGCTGCACTGATGGCGTGTGGCCTTCCTGTCAATCGCGAAATCGAAGTGCGCTCATTCACCGGCCCCAAGCTAGTACGTGGTGCTCCCCGAAGAGAGCATGAGGCATTCAGGTGCTCCCGGTTTGTGAGGACAAACTGTTAGGAGTGCACGGGTTATGAGTGACCTATGTTTTTTTCATCCCTTGTGACTGTTCAGGCTGGCCCGCCCGAGAATCAGGCTATGGACCAGGGTCAGAAGCTGCTACTCGCCGCGTAAAACCTCAAGTGGCCGTTGATCCAAAATGCGGGCACTTGCGAGCCACCCCGCCAGGTTAGCTAGAAGGGCCGTGCCGATCGTGACCACCAGCAAAGAAGCCCAGTCGAAGCGGGGGGAAGCTTCTATGAATTTTTCGGAGACTATTCTGGTAAATACGTTCGCAAGCACTGCTCCGACCAGACCAGCAACTGCACCTAAAATCGAGAACTCAATGGAAAAAATGGCGCTGATACGCCGCTTCGTTCCGCCGAGCGTCTTGAGAATTGCCACTTCACGAATACGTCTGTAGCGCGTGCCTGCGACGCTCGACGACAGGATGATTACGCCGGCGAGAATCGCAAACAACGCAAGGAAGCGGACGATGAGCGCGACCTCATCCACGGCTTCCTGTACGCGCTTTAAGACGTCGGCGAGGTTCATGACCGTCACTGTAGGAAACCGCTCAAACAAAGTCTCTTCCAATTGAGGAATCTTTGCAGGATCGACGTGAACAGCGCCGTAGTAGACCACCGGAAGGGTTTGCAGCGCTCCGCGGGGAAAGACGACATCATAGCGGACCATTGCGCGAACTGTTCGCCGAAAAACAGCGACTAAGCGCGCGTTCACAGCGCGTCCCGCTATCTGGAACTGCACACGATCGCCTAGCCGAAGGTCAAAATCACGTTGGGCCTCATCGGAAACGGCAAGCTGGGGCTCTAGGCTGTTTGAAGCCCACCAATGCCCTTGTTTGAGCTCAAGAGTGTCAGGCATCGACTCGGCAGTTGTGATTCGAAGCGTCTGAAGATGATTCTTACGCTCGGAGGAAAGCGGGAGTTTGTCGGTAGGCACACCGTTGTTTCCGAGCATTCGAGCAACAATGTAGCCAACCAGCTCCACTTTACTCGTTACGCCCGGCTGCGATTCAATCAGCTTTGTCACATCGGACGAGTTTCGAACGTCAAGCAAGAAGACATTCCCGGATCTTCCAGGTCCCTCACTAGTCACCTCACGCAAGACGGTCCGCTGTAACAGATATGTCGTTAGCGTGAACATTACACCGATTCCTAAGGCGACCAAAACAGATCTCGCTTGATTGCCTGGCCTATACAAATTTGCGAAACCGTGTCGAAATGGAGGCGGCAAACGGGTGTTAAAGATCCTCACCAGGCTGCGCATGGAGCCCAGCAAAAGAGCCGCAATCAGCGTAAGCACTACGATGCTAGTTGTCAATCCGCCCATAAAGTAGGCGCCCATTTTCCAAGAGCCACCCAGCCAGACAGCAATCAGGCTGAATCCCGCCAAAATAAGGAGGGCACCCAAGAAGCTAGGAACTTTCTCGCGCCAATGCTTGCGAGTCTCCATCGCGGCATCCGCCATATCTCTGCGAAGGACTAGATTCGGACGCACGTTACGGATGCTCAAGAGTGGCGGAAGTGTAAACAGCAGTGTCGCCAAAACCCCCAAGCTCATGCCCTGAAGACTGAAAGACCAATCCCATGCCACTTGCGGCAGGAGCGAAAATACGCGCTGGATCAGCCATGGAAACGATTTCTGAACGAGCGCGCCCACTGCTACACCGATGAGGCCGCCCGCCACTCCAAGCCACAGTGTCTGGAGTAAATAGATCTGCAGTATTTGACTGGACCGGGCGCCAACTGCTTTCATGACAGCGATGGTGTCCATCCGCTGTTGCAGATGCGAGTACATCGCCATGGCAACGCCCAACGAGCCCACAACCAGTGCAATCAGGCTGACGAGGCTCAAGAAAGTTGTCGTATTATCGACCGCTTTGCCGACGATCGGGCTGCCCTCGCGATAGTCGCTGATGAAAACTCTCGGGAGTATCGATTTTAGCTGAGTCTTTAGCTGATCGGGATTTACGTTCGGGTTCAGTTTGAAAAGAAATCGCTGGGCTGCGCGGCTGCCGAATTGAATCAGCCCTGTCCGATCCAGCCCGGCGCGCGTCATGAGAACTCGCATACCGGGACCGAAGCCCGAGGCTAGCCTATCCGGCTCGCCGATCAGTGTGCCGGAGATACGGAAGTCTGTCCCTCCCAGGCGGATGACTTCGCCCGGCTTCAATTTGAAACGCATCAATAACTCTGGCGTGACGACAACGGAAGAGTTGTCCCTCAGGAGTTCGGAGAGCGGACGCGGTGGGTCCAATTTCAACGTTCCATAAAACGGGTAGGCCGCAGCGTCCACGGCTTTGATCGACACCATCTGTGGCACGTGCGCGCGCTCGGATGCCCCCATCGAGATAGTTTCAGTAACGCGGGTGAGCGTACCGTACTGTTTCGCAATTCTTTTTACCTGGTCTATCTGCTCGGGCGCGGGTAAGGTCCAGGTCTGCGCCTGAACATCTGCTGCGATCAACTGCTTGGCATTTCGCAGGAGCATGCCTTTAAATGCGTAGCCAAAGCCCTTGACACCGCTAAGCGCGCCGACACCTACCGCGACAGCCAGGATGACGAAGAAGAATTTTGCAGGCGCGGCATGGAGTTCTCGCCACGCAATCTTAGTTGCAGTCCGGAAGAACACTGCTACACTTCCACCGGACGCGCGGCTGGCTCATCCCTGAGAACGCGGCCATCGTGCAGTGCAATAATTCGGTCCGCATATTCGGCCAAACGGCGATCATGCGTGACCAGGATCAGCGTCGTATTCTCCTCCCGGTTTAGCTGAAGTAGCAAGTCCAACACATGTTGTCCATTCGCACTATCCAAATTGCCCGTCGGCTCGTCGGCCATCAGAATCGGCGGCTGTGTAATGAAAGCTCGGGCCAAAGCGACACGTTGCTGCTCTCCTCCAGATAGCTGAACCGGGTAGTGATGACCGCGATTACTCAGCCCGACGCGCATGAGAAGATCCTTTGCACGACCTCGAGGGTTGCCTCCAGAGCCAGTCAGCTCCGCGGGGAGCAAAACGTTTTCTTCAGCAGTGAGGGTTGGAACGAGCTGATACGACTGGAACACAAATCCGATCTTTCTGCCGCGCAGACGAGCCAGATCATCCTCGCGTAGGTGGGTAATATCAACGCCGTCGAGGACTATGGCTCCGGAAGTAACGGTATCGAGGCCCGCCATTAAGCCGAGCAATGTACTTTTGCCGCTGCCTGATGCGCCCATAATCGCAAGGAACTGACCACGAGGCACGGCGAAGGTCACGTCACGGAGAATTTCGACGCGGCTCGGCGGATTTTCGATGATCTTTGAAAGTTGGCGGACTTGTATTATATCCGTCTGAACCGTAGATGAGGGCATGTCAATCTTGAATATGTGGACAGTAGGCGATCTCTTGTCATTGTTGCAGCCAGCGTGATTTGGGTTTTCATAACGGCTGGGTGTAGCCGGACGTCTGATTCTCCCGCCAAGTCGAGCGCTCCTACTAACGAAGAACGTACGGTTGCGACTCCCAGTTCCAGTTCTTCTCCAGCGCCTCAATCCATGGCTCACGGTAACGACCCGGTGATCGTCACTTTCGGCGACAGCTTAACGCAGGGCGTAGCAGGCAGGAGCTATCCGGACTACCTGCAGGATTTGCTCGATCAGAACGGGTACCGCTATCGAATCGACAATCAAGGCGTGAGCGGGGATACGAGTAGTGATGGCTTGGCTCGAATCGATAACGTCATTGCCGTACATCCGGCGCTTGTGATCCTTGAATTTGGGGGGAACGACGGGCTGCGTGGCCTACCCATAGAATCAACCCGAGAACATTTGGAAGAGATGATCACGCGTCTGAAGCAAGCGAACACACCGGTGGTGCTTGCCGGAATCACGCTGCCGCCGAACTATGGTCCGGATTACGTGAAACCATTTACGGCGATGTTTCCGGAGCTGGCGAAGAAATACAACGTGAAACTGCTCCCGTTCCTGTTGGTCCACGTGTACCAAAGTCCTGGAATGATGCAGCCGGACGGAATCCATCCAAACGGAGCTGGCAATGAGGTTATCGCGAAAGATGTGTTCGATTTGATCAAGCCGCTGTTGACGAGAGATCGCGGCAAAAAAAAGGTCGGGACGCTGTTGAACATCCCGAGGCAGCGAGGGAAGACGCTGCAGTATCCGGCTAATACTTAGCTGGGCATCAAGACGGTGGGTTTAAAACCCTCGAACTGTATACGGAGGGGGTACAAGTAACGGATGAACCAGCGGTAACGTGTGGTTTATTACAATCGCTCACATGCCTGAGGCTGAGACAGCTCTTCGGAAAGAACTCGGCCTCCGTGATTTGGTGCTGTTCAATATCGCTGCACTGATCAGCACGCGCTGGATCGGTATAGCGGGGCATGTTGGACCTGGAACCATAGTTCTTTGGATCCTCGCAGCGGCCTTGTTGTTGGTTCCGTGCGCGTTTGTTGTCGCTAATTTGTCGCGCAGGTTTCCGGAAGAAGGTGGGCTTTACATTTGGACGCGCGAAGCTTTTGGCGGGTGGCATGCGTTCGCTTGCGGCTGGTTTTACTACATCAGTAACGTGTTCTGGATACCGGGCGTTCTAGTGGCCGGCATCGGAATGATGACGTACGCCTTCAGTCCGAAAATGGAGAAGTTAGCCGAAAATCCCCGATTCATTTTGCCGACAGCCTTTGCTCTGCTGATCGGCATCGTTGCGTCGAATTACGTCGGCCTTCGAGTAGCCAAATGGGTGGACAACTTTGGCGGGCTTGGCGGCTACGTGATTGGCATGATTCTCGTTCTCTGCGGTGTCGTCGTATGGTTTACCAGGGGACCTGCGACGAAATTCGACCTGCTGCCGAGCTTGGATTGGCAGAAGTTGAATTTTTGGTCTCAGCTTGCTTTCGCGATGACCGGTCTGGAGCTGAGCCCGATTCTGTCCGGGGAAATTCGTGATCCGCGCCGAAACATCTTTCGTGCGACTTGGATCAGCGCGGGATTAGTAGTCCTGTTTTACGTCGCCGGTACGAGTGCAATTCTGACCCTGATGACACCCGATAAAGTAAGTCCCGTGGTGGGGTTGGCGGAAGCGAGCCAGCAGGCCTCAAGAACGTTGGGCTGGCCATGGGTACCGCTCGCGATCGGCGCGTGCATCTTGCTAAGTATCGGCGGCCAGCTTGGAACCTATGTGGGTGCCTGCGCACGCCTTCCTTTTGTGCTTGGAATCGCCAATCTGCTTCCGCCTGCTTTCGCAAAGCTGCATCCGAAATATAGAACCCCTTACGTCTCTATATTGTTTCTTGGGATTGCAGCTGCTGTGCTGATCTTTATCAGTCAAGTCGGCGAAACGTTCCGGGGGGCGTACCAGCTCGCGGTCGACATGAGTGTCATCACCCTGTTTATTCCGTTTTTATATATCTTCGGCGCAGCTTGGAAGTTCGGACAAAAGATACCCGCATTGTGCGGTTTGGCGGTTTCTGCGATTGCCATAATTTTCTCGTTTCTGCCGACAACCGACGTGAAATCCGCGTTGTGGTTTGAAGCGAAGCTACTGGGAGGCTGTCTTCTCTTGTTCGCGACAGCCCGGCTCTTCTACGTACGGTACCGCGACAACGCACTGTGAACTATCCCGATTCGGTCCGGTATCTATATTCGCTCGGCAATGAACTGAAGGTGGGCGCAAAGCTCGGCTTAGAGCGCATGCAAGCGCTGTTAGCTCAACTCGGGAATCCCGAACGCGGGCAGCGCTTCATCCATGTGGCCGGCACAAACGGAAAAGGATCGACGTGCGCAATGATCGCGAATGTGCTTCGACACGCAGGTTATCGAACCGGGCTATACACCTCGCCGCACCTGAGCGAGCCTACGGAGCGCATAGAAATTAACGGGTGTCCGCTTACTCCTGCGGAATTCGCCGTTACCTTTGATGCGGTTCACGCTGCTGCGGAAACGCTGTTGCAAGAGGATCGATTGGATGCACATCCCTCCTATTTCGAGATAGCCACGGCCATGGCGCTTGTCACATTTCGCAAACGATGTGACATTAGCGTCCTCGAAGTTGGCTTAGGCGGCCGTCTAGATGCGACCAATGTGGTGACTCCGGAGTTGTGCGTGATTACTCCGATTGCATTTGATCACGAGTCATTCCTTGGAAATTCGCTCGAAGCAATCGCCTCCGAAAAGGCGGGGATTCTAAAGTCGGGAATTCCGGTGGTTTTGGCCAAACAACTAGCGGCTGCGGAGGCCGTGATCTCGGACCGGGCACATGAGCTTCAGTGCAAAGTGATTCGCACCGAGGACACGCCCGTTTCAAGCTTAAAAGCGACCAAGGACGGTTCCATATTCTGTCTCGACGGGGTGGCCTACGAATGCGCGCTTCCCGGAAGGCACCAAGTTGAGAATGCGGCTACGGCCGTGCTGTCCTGCAAGGAATTAGGAGTGGACACTTCGCACATACAATCAGGCCTAAAGGATGTCGAGTGGCCGGGACGCTTGGAGTTCATTTCGCGAGAGCCGGATTTGGTATTGGACGGCGCTCACAATCCCGCCGGCGCCGTTGCTTTGGCCGCGTATATCCGCGAGTTCTGCGCGAATCGGCCAGTGTGGATCGTGTACGGCGCGATGCGGGATAAAGCCATAGAAGAAGTCACAGGCGAACTATTTCCGCTCGGCGAGCGCGTGATCGCGACTGCGCCGAATTTTCCCAGAGCGCTTCGTCCCGAGGCGATCCTCGCCGTCACTGAGCACCCTCATGCGGCAATTGCAGAGACCGTTCAAGACGCGATTGAAGTGGCGCACCAGGCACCTAAAGAGGCCATCGTATTCTTTACGGGATCGCTGTTTCTGGTCGGTGAGGCGCGCGGTTTGCTGCTTTCGTAAAATAGGCGTTCATGAGGCGGCTGCGTGGGCTGTTGGTTGCAGATCCCTGCATCGTTTTGGCCACCATTCTTTTCGGCAGCATCAGCCTCATCGTTTCCTTTTTTGATCGAAGGGGTGTGATTCAAATCAGAGTGGCACGCGCGTGGGCGAGAACACTGCTGGCCGTAAGCGGAGTTCAAGTAAAGGTTGAAGGACTTGAACACATTGCCTCAACGGGAAGTTACGTTTTCATCTCCAATCATCTGAGCTTTCTGGACACGCCTGTGGTGTTGGCGAACATTCCAGTACAATTTCGATTCCTCGCAAAGCGCGGGTTGTTCCAGATCCCCTTGCTGGGCCAGCACCTCAGCCGAGCCGGACACATTCCGGTTCCGCGTGAAGATCCTCGAGCAGCAGTGAAGACGATGCAGCTGGCGGCGGAGACGATCCAGCGAAAAAAGATATCTTTGCTGATCTTTCCCGAAGGAGGACGTTCTCACGGTGGAGAGCTACAGCCTTTTAAAGAGGGAGGCGCCTACATCGCTATCCGCGCCCGGGTTTCAGTCGTTCCAATCGCAATCAGCGGCACGCGGGAACTGCTGCCCTGGGGTTCAGGTGTTGCTCTATCCGGGAAAGTAAGCTTACGAATTTTGAAGCCTATCCAAACTACGGATTTGAGTTTGAAAGATCGAGCTATGCTCACCGAACAAGTCAGAACTTTGATCGGGCAGGAGCTTAAATTTAACAGCAGCCTGTCTTTGCAAGCACAATCTCATCGATTTGCACGAGAGTAGGATACTTGCCCGTGTAGCAGGAATAGCAAAATCGGTGGTCTGAATCTTGAACGGACTTACGCAGCGATTCTATAGACAAATAGCCAAGGGAATCTGCTTCTACGTGCTCTTGAATTTGCCTGACACTGTTGTTCGCAGCAATCAGTTCGCGGTGCGAGGGAGTATCCACGCCGTAGTAGCAGGGCGATATGGTGGGAGGACACGAGATCCGTAGATGTACTTCGCGAGCACCGGCGTCACGGATCATGCGAACAATTTTGCGGCTGGTCGTTCCGCGTACGATCGAATCGTCGACAAGAATCACGCGCTGCCCTTCGAGAAGATGCCGAACCGGGTTTAACTTCAGCCTGACTCCAAAATCTCGGATGGCTTGCGAGGGCTCGATGAAAGTTCGCCCAACATAGTGATTACGGATCAGTGCCTGTTTGTATGGAATTCCCGATTCCGATGCGTACCCTATTGCCGCGCCTACACCCGAATCGGGCACCGGTACGATGAGGTCGGCTTCGACGGGGTGCTCGCGAGCGAGCAATCGGCCCATGAGCTCTCGCGATTGCGCGACGGACTTTCCGAAAACAATGGAATCGGGCCGCGAGAAGTAGACGTGCTCGAAGGCGCAGTGAGCTGGAGCCTCCGGCGTGGTGTAGAGTTCGCGGGTAATGCCTTCCCGAGCGACTATCACCATTTCGCCTGGCTCTACGTCGTCCACATAGGTCGCGCCAATCAAGTCAAAGGCACAGGTTTCTGAAGCAAATACGGTTGCTACATGTCCGTCTGAGAGCTCCAAGCTCCCCATCGCCAAAGGGCGAAAGCCGCGTGGATCGCGCGCGACAATAATCCGATCCTCAGCCAAAAATACCAGCGAGAAAGCACCTTCAATTTGCAGTAGGGCGTCGCGAAGCGCCCCCGCCAACGTGCGCTCTCGCGAACGGGCCAGAAGGTGCAGAATAACTTCAGTGTCGCTGGTCCCCTGAAAAATCGAGCCGTCTGCTTCGAGCTCGCGGCGTAGCTCAATTGCGTTGGTGAGGTTGCCATTATGCGCGACAGCGACATGCCCCTTGCTGCACGCGACAGAGAAAGGCTGCGCGTTTTGAATGATGGTTTCGCCCGCCGTCGAATATCTCGTGTGCCCGATCCCCAGGGTTCCCGGCAATTGATTCAACACGTCCGGCGTGAAGATATCGACGACGTGGCCCATTTTGCGAAAATTGTAGATCTTCCGCCTGTCGCTAGTTGCTATACCCGCGCTTTCCTGGCCGCGGTGTTGGAGCGCATGCAATCCGAGATAGACAAGGTTTGCCGCTTCAGGGTGTCCGTAAATCGCGAAAACTCCACATTCTTCGTGGAGCTTATCGAATGGACTTTCCTCATCCCAATCAGACATCGATTCACACCTTTCAGGCATTCACACCATTACCGGGTTATGGAGGAGGTGTTCGAGGGCGCTTTCCCAGAGATTTTTAAGCTCAGCAACGGGGCTATCGATCAGAATCTGGTTCTTATTGCGAATAAGCACCCTTGATTCGAGTGTAACGCCGATGTCCAGCGCTTCAATGCCGTTCCTCTTCCCAGATGCAAATACCAGCTCGGGAGTTGCGGTAGAGACCAGCACTCTAGACGGCCCCTCGTGGAACAGCAGCAGCTCCGGTTCGAGATCGGAATCGAGCCTAACATCGGCTCCGACGTTCTCAGGACCAAATGCACATTCAGCGATCGCCACCGCCAGGCCGCCCTCACCGACATCGTGCGCCGATTCAACCGCACCGTCACGCACAAGCTCCCGAATCGTGGCTTGCACTCGCTTCTCATACTCCATGTCGAGGCTGGGCGGTTTGCCCCAGAGCGAGTCCGTGATTACCTTGGCGTATTGTGTTCCGCCGAGTTCGTGACACTCGGGAGTACCCAATCCGCCGAGCAGGATTACTGAACGTCCGGAACGCTTGAACGGAATGCCTATCGGCGGCGCGGTGGTCAGCGTTCCTACAATGCCCACGACGGGGGTCGGGAAGATCGGATTACCAAGCGTTTCGTTGTACAGGCTCACGTTACCGCCTGTGACCGGCACTTCGAAAACGCGGCAAGCCTCCGCCAGACCCTCGATGGATTCGACGATCTGGGCCATAATCTCGGGCCTCTCCGGGTTGCCGAAGTTTAGGTTGTTGGTTGTGGCAACGGGAAGCGCGCCAACTGTGGACAAATTGCGGCAGCACTCCGCGACAATGAGCTTTGTTCCCTCGCGCGGATCGAGGGCGCAGTATCGGCCGTTTCCATCGAGCGACATCGCTATGGACTTATCTGTGCCTTTGATACGAACTATCGCCGCATCATGTCCCGGCCCGGCGATGGTGTTTGTACGTACCTGGTGATCGTATTGCTGCCAAATCCATTCTTTGGAACATAGGTCACTCGAAGCGAGCAGGGCTCGAAGGTCCGCTGTCAAGTCTCTGCTGTGAACATCCGGCCCGTGCAAGGGCGCGTTGCGCAGAGGAGTAGTATAGGGCCGGTTGTAAACGGGGGCTTCATTGGCGAGAGCGCGATTTGGAATCTCTGCAAAGACCTCGCCGCGGTTTTTAACGCGCAGCATGCCGTCTGCCGTTACGCTACCGATGATCACAGCGTCCAGCCCCCACTTCGAGAACACGGCAAGCGCTTCGTCTTCACGGCCTCGCTCAGCCACAAGCGGCATGCGCTCCTGCGATTCGGAGCGTCTGATCTCATAAGGGGTCGTGCCCGTTTCACGCTGCGGCACACGCTCTAGATCGATCTCGACCCCGGTGCCCGCGCGGCTGCCCATCTCACAGCTAGACGAAGTAAGGCCAGCGGCGCCCATGTCTTGGATACCGACGACCGCCCCGGTCTTCATTGCCTCGAGACAGGCTTCTAACAGCAGCTTCTCCATAAAGGGATCGCCAACCTGCACGTTCGGCCGTTTCTGCTTGGACTCTTCGGTAAATTCCGCCGAAGCCATTGACGCCCCGTGGATGCCGTCGCGCCCGGTCTTCGCCCCTACATAAATAACAGGGTTGCCCACGCCGGTTGCTTTGCCGTAGAAGATCTCGTTGTGACGAAATACGCCTAGAGCAAAAACATTGATCAGCGGATTACCGTCGTAGGACTTTTCAAAGACACATTCGCCACCGACCGTGGGAACACCAAAGCAGTTTCCGTAATGTGCGATTCCCGAGACTACGCCTTCCAGAATGCGCCTGTTTCGTGCACCGGTGTTATCGTCGTCCAGTTTTCCGAAGCGAATCGAGTCCATGACGGCTATGGGACGCGCGCCCATGGTGAAGATATCGCGCAGAATGCCGCCGACACCCGTTGCCGCGCCTTGGAACGGTTCTATAAAGCTGGGATGATTGTGCGATTCGATCTTGAATGCGATCGCGACTCCATCGCCGATGTCGATAATGCCCGCATTCTCGCCAGGACCTTGCAAGACGTGCTTGCTCTGGGTAGGCAGCTTCTTCAAGTGGATCCGGGAGCTCTTATATGAGCAATGCTCACTCCACATTACGCTGAAGATTCCAAGTTCCGTGGACGTGGGTTCACGACCGAGGAGACTCAAAATTTTGTGGTACTCCGAGGCCGTAAGCTGGTGCGCGGCGATCACTTCAGGAGTGATCGAGATCATCACCTGGAGAGTGCAAGCGCAGGGATTTCCGCCGCGTGCGCCGGGAGCATGGAGGCTAAGATGACTATTCCGTCGGTACCGCCGACCAGCATATCCGAAGCGCGCTCCGGGTGGGGCATCATGCCCATTACGTTACGCTCTATGTTCACAATGCCAGCGATATTTCGCATGGATCCATTCGGGTTGTCCAGATACCGAAGCACAACGCGGTCCTCGGCCTCAAGCTCATCCAAGGTTGATTCGTCGGCGACGTAGCAGCCTTCGCCATGTGCAACAGGTAAGTTCAAAACCTGGCCGTTGACCGCTTTGTGCGTAAAGGGAGAGTTAGTGCTTATGACCTGAGCGGCAACAGTGCGGCAGACAAACTTCAGGTTTGAGTTACGCACCAGAGCGCCGGGTAATAAGCCGCTCTCTGCGAGCACTTGGAAACCATTGCAGATGCCAAGTACGAGTCCGCCGTCCCGGGCGAAGTTTTTGACGGCTCTCATTACAGGTGAAAATTTTGCAATTGCGCCGCAACGAAGGTAATCTCCGAAAGCGAACCCGCCGGGGAGGATAACAGCGTCCACGCCGCCAAGGGATGCCGATTCGTGCCAAACGAACTCGGCTTGATGATGCAGGTTTTGGGAAACGGCGAACCACGCATCGTGGTCACAGTTACTTCCGGGAAAAACTACTATGCCGACCTTCATCGTGGGAAGGAGCTTTGATAGCCACTGATTAAGCTGGACTGGCAGCTCCACCGGCAGCCTTCTTATGGGTTGCACGCCTCTTTTCCACTGGCGGCTGACGATCGCTTTTCTTCAGCGATGGCAGAACGATTGAACTAACGAATTTTTTTTCACCATGGTCGTCGAATTTGATTACAACGTAATCGTCAGTGCAGGAGAGTACCGAGCCGAGACCAAACTTTCCATGCTCTACTTGCGCTCCCTGAGCATACGGTTGTTTATTCGCCATCGTAAAACCCTCCTATTTCATTGTAACAATTGACTTACAGCGTGATAAAAACGATCGAGAATGGGTTTTCTATAATGGATTCAGCAAAGCTGCGATGGATTCATTGAAAGCATGGACGATCTAAAGAAGAAGCTGCAGGAGGAGATTACGGCTCTCGACTACGAATTACGGAACGAGCTGCCGAAAGAGATTCTCAAGGCTCGTGCACACGGCGACTTAAGCGAGAATGCCGAGTATCATGCGGCAAAAGAGCGGCAATCGTGGGTGAGCGCGCGCCTAGGCCAACTCCAGGCAAGGCTGCGTGAATTCTCGATGGTTGATTTATCGAAAATCCCGCGTGACCGGGTGGGGCTTGGGTCGCAAGTGGTTGTCCTGGATTTGAAAAAGGATGAAAAGTTTACCTACAATCTTGTGGTCAGCGAAGAAGCGGATGTGGCGAACGGTAAGATTTCGACGAGCTCTCCCATTGGCCGCGGTTTGTTGGGAAAGCAGGTTGGGGATTCAGTGAACATCCAAGTTCCCGATGGCATGAAGCAGCTGGAAATCCTGAGTCTTACCACGATTTACGATTCGGCCTCATCATAGAGTTAAGTAACAGAAATGACTTTTACTCGTGCAATCGGCGTCAGCGCGAATCGAATCATACGGCTGATTGTGCGAGCATTGGCGCTATCGAAAATCAACCCGAACGTTCTTACGTTTTTCGGGCTGGTCATCAACATGGCAGCGGCGACGTTTCTAACAGTTGGAAATTTCAGGACCGCCGGATGCGTGATCATTTTTGCAGGGCTCTTCGATATGGTTGACGGTCGAGTGGCTCGCGAAACCAATCGTGTAACACGTTTCGGAGCGTTTTTTGATTCTGTACTCGACCGCTATTCCGATATAGCCCTCCTGGTTGGGCTTTTGGTTTACTACGGAACTATCAATAGGCCATCGTATGTGGTCTTAACGGCGATTGTGATGGCCGCTTCTGTGATGATCAGCTACACACGCAGCCGGGCTGAAAATTTCATTCCGACTTGCAAGGTTGGGTTTCTCGAAAGGCCGGAAAGAATTGTGCTGCTGATTATTGGCGCTCTCTTCGACCGCATGGCGCCGGTTTTGTGGGTGATTGCAGTTCTTGGCAATCTGACAGTAATACATCGGATGGTGTTTACGTATCAGGAATCGAAGCGGCTTGAAGAGGCTCAATTGCGGACGAGAGCGGTCGGCGCGCCGAGCAGTAAGAGCGTTTAAGAACTGTGGAAGGCCGGTCGAATTATGTCCCATTTTCGAGGATTACCACGGCAAATGCGGTTTCAGCCGTATGAGTGAGGGAAATAGAGATGCGCTCGACTCCCATCGTCGCCGAGATTTCAAGGGCTACGCCGCTGAGCCGTAGAGTGGGTTGTCCCGATGTTTCATTTACTACTTCGAAGTCTTTCCACGTAACGCCGTTCCGCCAACCTGTGCCGATGGCCTTCATTCCGGCTTCTTTAGCAGCAAAGCGGGCCGCATACCGTTCCGCCGAGTTCGCCTTCCTCGAGGCGTAGGCGCGCTCTCGCTCCGTGTACACGCGGTTTAAGAGCCGATCACCATACCGAGCAATGCTCTTGCGGATACGCTCGACCTGCGCCAGGTCGCTACCGATTCCGAGAATCATAATTCATGATGCACACAGTGGTGACAGGACAAGAGCAAATTATTTTCCTTCACGTGTCTTGCGTTCGATAAGATTCATCCGGCCTTGCTCGATACACATCTATGCGTGATTTATTTTGTTCGTATGATCGATTATGCTACCCGCCAAACAATAGCCACAGGCGTATGGCTCTATTACCGCACCGTACCCCGCATGATGGAAATATACGCCAGGCCGGCCAATTTTTTGCAGCGTCGCGTTTCAACGATGACCAAGAACTTGACGAGACGACTCCGATACCCGACACACCTTACGGTCTTGTCTATTGCGTCGGAGCGACCAGTGTATGAGAAGGGTCGACGTTCGGTTCCACAGCAACGTAATGCTACATCCCAAAATCGTCAACAGATTTTCGAAGCAATCACTGAGGCATAGAC
>JBPCJX010000016.1:0-9059 GCA_051004875.1 Bryobacteraceae bacterium | reverse complement strand
CTCCGAATCGAGGTGCCCTTCAAAGATCCAATGGAAGGTGCTGTGAAGGTCGCCATCAAAGCAGGTGGCGCGGAAGCCAAGGCCAAAACAATCGAAGCGTAAACGAAGGCGAAGCAATTCACCTGTGAAGCATGAAGCGATGCTAAACCAGGGGCATATATGATTTCAATGATTTACTTGGTCGGCAGACTAGCGTAGCTGCTCTGCAAAGCCGTTTACCATCCATTCAGCTTATCTGACGGGCGAATTCCTGGATTCAAGTATCCGGTGACAATGACGAACGCGGTTGCCGTCGATCACCATGCCTTTATCGAGCGCGGTAAAAAGCTGGAATACTTCACACTAGTCTGGTGTGGGTTGGAAGCCCTCGTGGGAGTTGTCGCCGGGTTCATCGCGGGATCGGTTTCCCTAACAGGTTTCGGTCTGGACAGCCTGATCGAAGTCACTTCAGCGGCGGCATTATTTTGGCGATTTCATCGAGATTCGAAAATCTCTAGCCCAGAGAAAGTGGAACGGAACAAGCTTCGTATTGTGGGCTTCTGCTTCCTTGCCCTTGCCGCCTACATCACCTGCGATTCAGCATCTTCACTGATCCAGCATGAACACCCGGAGAAAATCATTGTTGGCGTCATCCTTGCTGTTTCATCCGTCGTTGTGATGCCGCCAGTCGCAAGCGCGAAACGGCGAATAGCTAACGCAATCGGAAGTGGCGCGATGAATGCCGATGCGAGGCAAGCTGACTTCTGTTCGTATCTTTCAGCAATTCTCCTCTCGGGATTCTCTACGCAGCTTCGGTCTTTGGTGGGCCGAGGCGCTGGCGGCGTTGTTCATGGTTCCGATCATTGCAAAGAGGGTATTGACGGAGTGCGTGCAAAAAGCTGTTGCCGATGTGAATCGGGTTGTTGAGACCTCAAACCGAGTGCTCATGACTGTCTAGTACTCGCTAACGACAGGTACTTTGAATGCACCATAAGAAGTTTATGATGCATTCGTGACCTCCCTCGTTCCCGCTCCATCAACTTCAATTTCCGGGGGTGCACAAGCCGACAGTGACGCTCAACTGATCGAACTCTGGCTGCACGGGCGAACGGTACATACGAAAGCAGCGTATCGCCACGACGTGACACGATTCTTCGAATTCGTTGCCAAGCCGCTGGCGAAAATTAAGCTCTTGGACTTCCAGCAATTTGTTGACTCACTCAAAGGGGCCGTCGCCAGTAAAAGGCGAGTCATCGCCAGTCTCAAATCCCTGTTCGGCTTCGCCATGAAGATTGGTTATTTGCATTTCAACGTCGCCGCCGCTCTTCGGTCTCCGAAATCGGTGGACTCCCTTGCCGACCGAATTCTGCCGGAAGCCGCCGTTCATCGCATGATTGCTCTGGCGGGCAATCGTCGGAACCAAATGCTATTGCGAGTTCTGTACGTTTCCGGCGTCCGTGTGTCAGAAATCTGTGTGTTGAAATGGCAAAACACTCAGCCGAACGGCGACAGCGGTCAAGTCACGGTTCTCGGCAAAGGTGGTAAGGTTCGCTCAGTTGTTTTGCCTGTTGGCCTCTGGAAGGATTTGATGGAATTCAGGGGCGAAGCCACTGAAGACAATCCCATCTTTGTATCTCGGAAACTTGGCGGGATGCTGGACAGATCGCAAGTTCTCCGCATCGTTAGGGCTGTTGCAAAGAAGGCCGGTGTCAAGGCTCGTGTCTCACCGCATTGGTTTCGTCACTGCCATGCGAGTCACGCCTTGGATCGAGGGGCCGCGCTCAATCTCGTTCAGGTAACACTTGGCCATGCTTCGTTGAGTACAACGGGACAGTATTTGCACGCTCGTCCGAATGATTCATCGGCTCGGTACCTAGCAGTTTGAGTGAATCGCCGGAGAAGCTCCGAAAACCTCTTGTCCAAGAGCCAAGGAAACGCTATCTGGCTTTCGCTGCCAACGGGCTGCGGACCTGTATAGGCGTGCCCGCTGCTTCCTTCCTAGTCCACCTTCCCGAGCACGCATTCCGCGTTTCTGTATCTGTAGCCGCCTTTCAGCTTCACCGCCGCATGGGATTCTGTCGTGACGGGACTCTGCGAAATCGGGACCGGGAGCAACGGTGAGTCACAAAAATCGGCAAAAATATTTGTGGCTTTGAACCAATGACTTAAGGCCCGGTTTGCAGCGCGTATGCACTTAAGCGCGGATACATTCGTGTGCGAAAGGAATCTGCCAAATGCACACACCACATCCAGTCGATCCCGTGATCGCGTTCATCCTGTATCTTTTCGGGTATTAGCCTTGAAGTTTCGCCCGCGCCTTACGAACGGGCACTCCTAGTTCTGATAAGGGAATTGACAAAGCCGAAATGACAAACGACCAGCGACCATGTAGAAATCCAAATTGCGGGCATCCCGCCAAGCGGCATCGAGACTTCTGCTCTGCCCAATGCGTCCGCCTTATCAACCCGCGATTCATCGGCCAGATGGAGCCACACAGGAATACTCAACGGACATAGGAGTTGCCCGTGATTATCGAATGCTAACTGGGCACCCCACATGACGGCGAGGCCCGAGATAGGGATTGCACTGGTCTAATCGAGTCTTGAAGCCGAAGTAATCACCATTATGTTCGGCGCTCAGGAGAAATCCGATACTGTCTGGACACACATCAGCATGAGCGTGCAACGCAGAAGTGGAGGTATCTCTCAAGACGACAATCCTGATGTCAACCTGTCATCGATCTCCTGTCCTCACTGCAAATGTGCGTTGAACGAAAAAGAAGTTCGAAGTATTCTCGGACAATTTGCTCGTTCGAAACGGCTTAGTTTTCTGGGCGCAAGTCGATTTGCAAAGATGACACAGGAAGAGAGAAGTGCCGAAGGACGACGTGCGGCTACGGCTCGTTGGGCCAAGAGATCCGCTCGGGAGGGCTAGAAGGATTGGCTGCTTCCTGAGTCTGACAAACCCGCACTAAATCTTTGTTGCGCGAAATCAGCAACTTACCACTGTAGTGAGGCAAGGAGCGCCGTCTCATCTCTGACGATTAGATCAGCCGGGCGCAAAGTTCCCGTACGTTCCCTTCTCCTAGACGTGGGGGAACTCGCTCTGCTTCGCAAAATCGTGCTTGTATCTGATCCTTCGAGGCTCATCCTTATGATGAGCAGTTATCCTGGTCGGGACCTTCGTAGGAGAGTTCACGGATCGACAAAAGAATTAATTTCTTTCCCCTCAATGACTAGGGAATCTGATTTGAGATTGCAAGCTACTTTTACTGGTATATTCGCCTCGAAAACGATATGACAAACGATCAGCGACCATGTAGAAATCCAAAGTGCGGAAATCCGGCCAAGCGGCATCGCGATTTCTGCTCTGCCCAATGTGCCCGCCTTAAAAATTCGCCTTTTATCGGCCACATGGAGGCATACAAGAAACCCTCAACAGACATAGGCACCGCCCGTGATTATCGGATGCTGACCGGGCAGGCGACGTGAGGGCGTGGGCCGAAGTAAGACGAGGCTAATCAAGGTTTGGTAGAGAAGCTCGAGACCACAAAAGAGGAGTTGAAGAGGCGGCTCGGCGCGAACCGAAGGAATGCAGCCGCCTCTCTTTTGTTATGCACCTACTGAGTTTCGGGATACCAAGAAAATTCTCTTTAGAAAACAGGCGGTCGAAACGAACTCTCTTCCCATGCCAATGCTCACGTTGAGCACCGGAGTAAGACTTCTCTCAGAGCATGTCCTACGGGCGGAATACTACCCATGTGGGTCAGTTCGAAGTGACGGTCTGATCGATTTCTTGCTCTCCCGAAACAATGCTGCCCTGGCAAGGCAAGAGCAGGACTTACTTTATGTCCGAACGATAGATGGTGCAGCCCGTGTGCGAGGCAGCGGTGCGGCCCAAGATGCAACCGCCTTAGAAGAAGCCGGTGTCCCCGTGTACCGATCACCCTAACACGTAGTGCTCTTGGCGCGTCTTAAGCGCTTTCTTGTTCCCCTTACGCGGAACTTCACAGAATACTGGTACTTCTATCGGGACGTCTTTGCTTTCAGTTTGATGCTGGTCCAACTGTGCCCTCAGAATCAACAGACTTTGTAGGCCAGTCAGCGTTTGTGCAACCTTGACATCCATTGCCCACGGTTCCCCCGTTGCCGTGCAACGGACCACTTCGCCAACGAACAGAACGTCGTTGTATTCGACTCCGACAACCGTCGAAATAGCCACCTGTTCGCTCGTTGTAAGAGTGAGGCATTTATCGGCGAAGGTCTCGAAGACCACATGGAGCTTTCGCCGCTCTCCGGTGCCGTGTGCTTGCTGGACTTCAAGTTTAGCTGAGTAATCTGAATCTGGTGTCACAACCCGTAAGTCGTTATATCAGCCCAATTGTCTCGGACTGCTGCATTTGTCCTAAGCAAAAACAGATTACTGCAAACGCGTCGGGGGCGGGCTGGTGGATCTGCCTATTATTGGTGTTTCCTTGCGTGCCCTTCCATCGCCTGAAGTACTTGGCGCGGAGCATTCCGATTCCTTGCGGTCTGCGGCCATCACATTTCTTTGTGTCCAGCTTCCAAACGACCCTAAATACGGGGTAGCTTTCAACTCAAATGAGTGGTGTCTAATGCAGTAACTTTGGGTAGCTTTGTGCATGACCGTCTAACAGGCGCGGATCACGAAATCACGTCTCGCTGAAGCACTTTCGCACCATGCTCTTCGAAGTGCTGCACCTCCGAATCCTTGGCTGGACGAAGCGTCTGCCAGTCTCCAGATTGCGTGTGTTGTTGGACAAGAAATACTGGTCCGTCGCGGAATTTGTGTATTCCGTAAACGCCTGTCTTCTCGCTGAGTGTGTACAGATTCGGTTGGAACATTCTAGTTTGCCCTTAAGATGATCGCCGGATGGGTTGTGTGCGGCTCTTTGAAGATTTGTGCTTTTCGCCAAGGAAGTATCTCGGGGCCAATCTCAACGGCCCGGTGCAGCTTGCTTTGAGTACTCGCGTCCTAACATCTACGTGCGGTAGCGTTAGACAGTCAAATCGGCTGGCCCTCTGCTTCGATTTCGGCTACTATATCGCCTCCGAGTTCCCGATGCAGGCAAGTATAGGCTACAAGCCATATTGGCTGGGCATCTGAGGACTATAACGCCGATCGCGAGGATGCCCGTAAGTTCGTAGAAAAGTAAGCGACTCTCAACCTGAAGGCGTGATAGCCTTCAGGAAATTTTCTGCCAAGAAAAGGAGGGAGTCGCTATGAAGAGACGGTATCAGATTGAGCAACAGCGAGCGGTGAACGAGTTTCGCCAGCTTGCCACAAACCAAAACCCGAACATTCAGATGGCGCTGCCGATGGCCGAGATTGTCGGTCCCCTGCAGCAAGGCCTAGGTCACTTGCTGAGAGAAGCCGGATTGGCGTTGATGGGCCTGGTGATGGAGGAGGAAGTGCGTCATGTGGCCGGCGAGCGGCACCAGGGTCTCGTGTGCAGTTGGATTGCCATTGACAAGGCGAACTCGTTATAAGCTTGTACTCGCGCGCATATACGCCAAATCCGATCAGAGATGCGGCAGTCTGGACGGTCTCGTGAGCAGCGACCTTATCGGCAGAACTGAAACACAGAAAATAAATTGGACCAACAGTATTGCCTTTGCGCTTCTCCACGGCGGAGCTCTCGCAGCGTTGTTCATGTTCAGTTGGCGCGCGCTTGCGGTGGCAGTTTTCCTTCACTGGATGAGTGCCGGTCTTGGCATTAGCATGGGCTACCATCGGCTGCACACGCACCGGTCATATGAGGTGCCTTTGGCCCTCGAGTATTTCTTTGCTATTTGTGGCACGTTGACTCTGCAAGGGGGCCCCATGTTCTGGGTTGCCACGCATCGGATCCACCACCATAAATCCGATCAGCCCGGCGATCCGCACTCACCCGGTGATGGCGCCTGGTGGGCTCACATAGGCTGGCTTCTTATGGGAGAGTGCAAACTTGGAGATACTCGCTTGATATCCAAGTACGCGCCAGATCTGGCGAAAGACCGGTTCTACGTCTGGCTCAACAACTATCATTGGGTTCCCCTGATCGTGCTTGCGCTGCTGCTTCTAAGTATCGGCGGTGTTCCATTTCTGCTTTGGGGGATATGCCTCCGAGTCGTCGTCGGTTTCCACTCTACCTGGCTAGTTAACTCGGCTACGCACATGTGGGGCAGCCGCCGATTCGCCACCCGCGATAATTCCCGGAATAACTGGTGGGTTGCGTTGATCACTTCTGGCGAGGGCTGGCACAACAACCATCACGCGCATCCTACATCGGCACGGCACGGACTAGTGTGGTACGAGTTCGATCTTTCCTGGATTCAAATCAAAACCCTGAAGTTCTTCGGGCTAGCCAAATCAGTTCGGGTAGCGAAGGTCGCCAGCGTCCGAGTCGGCCCTGACGCCGCTTAGGTTGTAATTCTCGGAAAGTCAGATGTGCTCGAATACCCGTATCCCCGTTCAACGCGCCGTTCAATATGGTACGGCCATTGCGCCCATTCGCTGTCACTCGGACACTTGGGCGATCTGACCATCTCGTCGTTTGCGTATCAGTGAGCCAATTTCTTCGGCTACCTCGGCGAATGCTGAGTCACTCGACCGCGATAGGAGGCGTTATGGTCTCTTCCTCAACGCTACGCTGGAGTGCTCGCTGAGTGGGAAGGCGATTTTGCTTGTGAGCTGCAATAGGATTTGCAAGGCGTCCTGGCCTACGCTTCTAGATCTTTCGCCAAGTGGCTGGCCTCCTATCCTGGATAGAGAAGGCGCGAATCGAGATCGTGCGCCATGTTCAATTCACGTTTCATTTTGGAGGATGGCTGAGAGAAAGAAGACTTGTCTTGCAGCTCATGCTTTTGAGCTGCACTGCGCAGATCAGATCGCAGACTGTCGCAGAGACTCACGCCCTTCCGCGGGCCAATCCAGGCAGACCAACCGTATCCACACCGGCAACACTGACGCCGGTAGGCTATCTCCAATTTGAAACGGGCACACTGTCCGCCGTAGAATCTACCGAGTTCGACACTCGCCTGGGGATTAATGAAGTCGTGAAGCTAACGGTTGCGCCGCGTCTTGAGGTGATTCTGCAAACGGAGCCGTTCGTTCACAGCAGGCTTGGTACGGATACGGAGAACCATCCAGGGGATGTGTTTGCAGGTGCACAAGGTGTGCTCCTGCCGGGTAAAGGGAAGAGACCAACTATTTCGCTGAGCTATTTCCGTCATCTGCATGCGAGTCCCGCGCCGGATGTGGATATTGGCACGTTGCGCCAGAACGGGATCGTCCTCGTCAGCGACGATCTGTGGGGATTCCATTTTGACGGAAACGGAATCATCTCTGAGCAAACCGCCGCGAAATTCCGCAGACTACAGTACGGTCAGACTCTGTCTATTTCACATCCGCTTAGAAGATTCACGATTTCAGGCGAAATCTGGCACTTCTCACAACCTCTCTTGAACGGCGATGCCACAGGGAACGGTTGCATACACGATACGCAACAACCTCGTCGTTGATGTCGCCTTCGATCACGGACTGACGAAAACGTCCACGCAATGGGAAGCGGCCCTAGGTGTGACGTACCGATTCCCACAACGGCTCTGGAAAAAGCAGTAGCCAATATCCATGAGAATGAATGACGAGGGCGAGTAGCCCAGAGAACAGTTGAATCAGCCTCACTGCAGGGACTGTCAGGCCTTGGAGTACAGCGAGGTCGCGAGGTCCGAGTCGCCGACCTTTTGCAAACGGCGGACCCGAATGACTTCTAGGCACCCTGCCACGGAGATTCGCAACTGCCTTCGTGCGCTCATTGAGTCCGAAATTGCCACAGCGATTAATCCCGTGGTGGACCGAAAATTGGGTTCGCTGATTCGCGTTAGCTGGCGTCCTGCGAATGGCCGGGACCGGCCACTAACGCTAGCGTCGCATTGTCCGCAATTTGATACCATCCCGGCCTGTGGACTATTCAAGGGCAACACGAATCGGTTTTGTGTCGACTTGCCCGAACGGTCATTTAGCATGTCAAGAATACGAGCGGCTCAGGCTCGAGGAGTTGCTGAGTATCGGTGACGTCGGCCTATATTGCGCGAGGTGCGATATGCACTGGAAAGCCACGGATGAGGAAAAGTCCAATCTCAGGAAATTGATAACCCCAAGGCTGGAATAGGCTCCTAAAGCCCCAGTGTCAAAGCTGCGTTGTCCGTGAATGCGTTCGCCAGGCGCACGTACCGAAGAACCATCTGGATGCTTGTGTGATCGGTCCGTCAACCCGCGAGCCCGAACCTGTCGTAAGTAAGGAAGCGGCTCGCAAACGCTTTTGAAACGCGGTCTCGACTGGCAAGTCTAATGTGTAAGTCTTTTACCGGGCCGCTGGCCCGCCCCGGGGTGCACGGGTTCTCGAACGTTCCTTACCGCGTGCACCCTTTCGTTAGGCTCTGACTCCGGAGGCGGCAGTCGCCGGGGCTGGAAGGTAAACAGCCGACCTTCAAGCGTCAAACGCCTTGAGCTTGCGCTTAATAGTGAACCACTTCTATGAGCGAGTTGATACCTCGGTTTATTACGAGATTTCAGGGACTCACCGTAGTTTTGGCTACACAGGTAGGTCACTACTGAACCGGCCCTTTCGGTTGGAGCATCAGCCTGTCCAGTATTGCTCGCACCTGTGTCCGCTCCCGTTCGGCGTCCGTCTCGATGTAGTCGAAGGTGGTCGACAGGCGCGTATGTCCGGCGTGTTTCATCGCCTCAAGCAGGTTCGCCCCGACTTCCAGCTTCCAGGAAAGATCTAACAAGGCATTGTCAAGTTGAGGCAAAATCGGGGCGTTTGAGGGAAATGACCGCGGGGGTGTGATTGGTCGGGAGGCCCGTTTTGGGGTCCGAAAATGACACTGTGACAATCAGCCACCTTCAACCGATGGGCGTATTTGCGCTCAACTTGACAATGCCGTATGCAGGCAACGTGGTAAGGCGTTTGTCCTCGACTGGGCCACCCACCGTGAAATGGTAGAAGCTCTGCCAATCACGCGAAGAGATGCCGAACACCTCGTGAACCGGATCATCGAAGTAGCAGCCGATCC
>JBPCJX010000015.1:0-18055 GCA_051004875.1 Bryobacteraceae bacterium | reverse complement strand
CTGCAACATGAGAGCACGTTTGCTGAGCCAGATGGCTTGCGCCATTTTGTCGACTAGAATGGTTTCGGTGAGGCCGGAAGGTTTGTGTTCATCGCGCAAGCTGCCGAGTAGCATGTCGAATTCGTTTTGATCTTCCCAGGGAAAAACCGTGAATGCGCCTGAGCAGATTTTAGAAAGAACCGGGGCTGGGCCTCTGCTAGTCCCCATACAGAACCAACCTCGCTGTCGTGTATCTTGCCCGGACTTGAGCTTTGCTCGCGGAATCGGGGCTGGTGTTCGTCGAATTGACAATGTCCTGGTAGGCGTCGATAGCTTGTTATCTGGCCTGAGCAGCACCTTCAACGAAATCTTGAGGCGTGAGTAGCTGATCTTCGAGGTCAGGGTCATGGGGAGTCGATTGCGATAAGGACCACCACGTTTCGTAAGCTTCTGCTCGTATCTTCGTCAGCCGAGGATCTGACATTGCTCTCCAAGGCCTAGACTCCAGAATTCCAATCACAGTCTTGAAGTAAGGAGTCCACTGGCTCGCGATGGTCTGACAACAGTTGGAAGGAGCCGTACCAGAGCTTCAGCGCCATAAGGCGTTCCTCCGTGATTCGCAATTAGCTGTAGAAGATCGTGCTGATAATTCTCTTGGTCTTGAATCCCGTTGTATTGATAATGCAGTTCAAAGCCGCGGACGCGGACACAACGAAGGCCACAACAACCACTCGGTTCGTTGACTCCAGCTTTTCTGCAGCAGCATCCGCCTGCATCAAATAGCTAGCCCACGCGGCGACATCGTTCGCTTGCTCTGCCTTCTGAATAAGCATATCGACAGCACCAAGCTGGTCGGGCAAGTCGGATTCGACGCTACCAAGAGTCACCGGACAGAACACAGCCCGAATGCAAAGGAGTCGCAATTGCGGCACGAGGCGGCATCTATGCCATTCGCAATCTCCTGGATTTCGTACCGGCAGTGACCGGGAGTGGGGCGGAACTTCCGTCGTATAATTCAGCACTGTTGGGACACGGCGAAAACAAACGTGCTGAATATATTGCAAAGCTCATTGCTGATCATCTTGATGATGGCCGGATCACTCGGTTTTCTTGCGTTTCTATACCGCGTGTGGCCGGCACAAGAACGGCGACCCCACAACGATTTGATTGGATGGCAGATCACAGTACTTGGCACGACGTATGCGGTAGTTATTGGCTTCATGCTCTACGCCGTATGGACAGCGTTCGAAGTAGCCGAGGGAAACGCCGAAGCCGAAGCTAATTGTCTGGTGAATGTAGTTCGCTCCGCCCAAGGCCTGCCTGAGGCCCAAAGGCGACAGATCCAAAATCTGGCAGGAGAATACGTGGACCAAATGCTGACTGATGAGTGGCCTGCCATGAGCAGAGCGAGTTTTAGATATGAGTCTGACACCACTGTGCGGAAGCTTTGGGCCGCAGTAACAGAAGCAGAAACCCGCAACAGTTCAGAACAGACGAGCCGTGACCACGCTTTTACGGAATTGTCCCGGATGACGGAACATCGTCGCTTGAGACAATTACAAGTCATTTCAGATTTACCAGGAATTCTGTGGGCAGTGCTGATCGCCGGAGCTGTCGTAACAATCGTTTCCGCATGTCTGTTCGGCGGTCTAGACCTGAGGCTTCACTTTATTCAGGTAGGTGCGCTCGCGCTTTTGATCTCCCTGATATTGGTTGCGATCGCTGACATTAACCGCCCATTTCAAGGCTCGGTACATGTACCGCCCCTCGGATTTGAACGCGCGCGCGCGACCCTTGACCAACTGAATGTGGGGAAACACTGAACTTTACGCGGAGCTGGTGCATACCTCCGGCTCGCAATAGCGCGATTTGTTATTTATGGTTTGGGATCACACGGTGATGCTCTTGCCGGTGACCTCATTGAGCAGTATCAGCAAGGACGCTCCGCGGTGTGGTACTGGCGGCAAGGGCTGTTGGCAATTGTCGTTTATGTTGCGAAAGACCGTACGCTCGGAGGACCGGCGGTTCTTGGATCGTTACTAGGGCGTACTTGTTGTAAGCCATGTATTTCGCCGAAAATGGGAACGAGTCCACACCATGAACCTCGATGAACGCCTCGAAGCGCTCACGCATACTGTCGCGCTGCAAGCCCAAATGCGCATAGACGACGAGCGGAAGTATGAGGACCGCTTTCACCGTATCATTGGATGTGATCGGGAAGCTGGCACAAATCGCCGAATCGCATGAACGCCGGGGAGACGGGCCTGAAGGCCAGCGCAGCTGAGGATGAAAGATTCTCCGGCCAAGCGTGCGGAAGATCTGCGTAGACAGCTCGAGCATCATGAATATCTCTATTACGTTCTTGACCAGCCGGAGATCTCAGATGCTGAGTTCGACCGCTTGATGCGGGAACTGCGCGAGCTTGAGGAGGCTCATCCGGAACTCCGGTCACCGGACTCGCCGACACAGCGCGTTGGCGGACAACCACGCGAAGGCTTTGTCAAAGTTCCGCACACGTCGCCCATGCTGAGCTTGGACAACGCGCTGAACGAACAGGAACTCCGCGACTTTGATGCACGAGTTCGCGCGCTCCTTAAAGGTCGGCCCTACGAATACGTAGCCGAGCTCAAGCTGGACGGCCTCTCGATGGCCGCACACTTCGAGGGAGGCCGATACAAGCAAGCTGTCACGCGCGGGGATGGGCGCGTCGGAGAAGATGTTACGGAAAACGCCCGCACGATTCGCTCCTTTCCCTTGCGCATCAAGAAGGATGCAATTACACAGGATCAATTCGAAGTTCGGGGCGAAGTGGTGATGCAGCGCCGCTCTTTCGAGCGTCTGAATGAGGAGCGCGATCGGGCTGGGCTCTCACGCTTTGCCAATCCCCGCAACGCTGCGGCAGGAGCATTGCGCGCCCTTGATCCCTCTGTTACTGCCGCCCGCCAGCTTGACTATTTTGCGTATTTCCTATTGCAGAAAGGCCTGCCGATGCTTCCGAGTCATTGGCAGAGTCTTGAGGCGTTAGCAGGCGCAGGATTCAAAGTGAATCCGCATCGTAAGAAATGCAGTGGGCTCGACGAGCTACTCCGATTTATTGGCGAGTGGGAAACAAAGCGCGCCACCCTGCCGTATGAGACGGATGGCGTCGTTGCGAAGATCGATTCGGTCGAACAGCAGGAGAGACTTGGCTGGACGTCCAAAGCGCCGCGCTGGGCCATAGCGTTCAAATATCCGGCGCACCAAGCCTCGACGGTGTTGGAAAACATCGAGGTGCAAGTGGGCCGGACGGGAACACTCACTCCTGTGGCCCGCCTAAGGCCTGTAACTGTTGCAGGCGTTACGGTCTCAAATGCGACGCTGCATAACGAAGACGAGATCGGACGCTTGGATGTCCAGATCGGTGACACGGTTGTGATCGAGCGCAGCGGTGACGTGATCCCGAAAGTGCTGCGGGTCGCTGAAAAAGCGAAAGGTCGAAGGCCGTTCCGCATCCCCACGGCTTGCCCCGTGTGTGGCGGTCATGTTGTGCGGGAACCGGGCGAGGCCGCGAGCCGATGCATGAACACGAACTGTCCGGCACGGTTGCGGGAATCGCTGCTACATTTCGCCTCGCGTCGAGTTATGGACATCGACGGCCTGGGTGATGCGTTGGTCGATCAAGTGCTCGGCCGTGGCATGGTACACAATATGGCGGATCTCTATGGACTCACGGTGGACCAACTTCTCGAACTCGAGCGCATGGGCAAGAAGTCCGCTTCGAAGATCATCCAGAACATCGACCGTTCACGCTCGCAACCGCTCGCCCGCGTTTTGAACGGATTGGGCATTCCGTTCGTGGGCGAACGCACGGCGCAAATTCTCGCTGAACACTTCGGGGACCTCGACGCCATTGCGGGGGCCTCAGCCGAACTGTTACAAGAGGCGAGCGAGGTGGGGCCGAAAGTGGCTGACTCAATACGGCAGTTCTTCGCTGAAGAGCGGAATCGAGAGCTGATCGAGCGGCTACGGGCGGCGGGGTTACGCTTCACCGCGCCGATACAAGCGAAAAAGCGAGGACCACTTACCGGGCTCACGTTTGTACTCACCGGCACGCTTCCCACGCTCACGCGTGACGAGGCGAAAGCACGCATTGAAGCCGCCGGAGGAAAAGTCGCGGGGTCTGTCAGCACCAAGGCAAGTTATGTAGTTGCGGGTGACGATGCAGGTTCGAAACTCGATAAGGCGCGCGACCTAAACGTTTCTGTTCTGAATGAAAATGGTCTTTTCGCTATGCTGAAGCCGGACGATAAGGCCCGGAGCGGCACCTGAAGCACCTCGTACAAGTCTTAATTTCTTGGGGTCCGTACGGGCTTCTGCTGCTTGCGACTCTTGACTCGGCCGGGGTTCCAGTTATTGCCGGGGTTGATGCTCTGCTCATTGCAATTGCCACGAGAGATCCCGATAAGGCGTATATTGCTGCGGTTTGCGCCATTCTGGGATCGCTTTCCGGAAGCCTTTTATTATTTGGGATTGCCCGGAAAGGCGGCGAAGTTCTGCTTTCAAAGCACATCGCGCGACGGCGCGGCGCCCGCCTGCATGCATGGTTTCAGCGTTACGGTCTGGTTACTGTGTTTCTCCCTGCATTGTCACCACTGCCGATGCCGATGAAAGTTCCGGTCTTTTGTGCGGGTGCGCTGCAGGTGCGGTGGTCGTATTTTATTTCAGTTGTTCTTTCGGCAAGAATCGTTCGCTACTTCGCGCTTGCCTATCTGGGCAAACATTACGGGCATCAAACCTTTCATTTCCTGATCTCACATCTAGTATTCGTGATCGCGCTAGCGGTGGCGCTAGCATTGCTTTCGGTTCTCGTTTTGCAATTCATCGACCGGCGCGAACATCCAGAAGCATCATCCACGCTGGACAATGCCTCTGCTGACCGTTAGCGTCCGGATAGTATAGAAGGCATGGCTAATTTTTCGCGGCGCGAATTTGTGATCCAATCTGCTGCAGTGCTGCCGGTAAGCCGAGCGGCGTTTGCGATGAACAAGCTTCAGGCAAGCAATCTCGGCGTTCAACTGTATACGGTTCGGAACGTGATTACGAAGAACCCGGCCGCTACGTTAAAAGCGATACAGAGCATCGGCTACACGGAAGTGGAAGTGACCTATGACAATCTCAACCAAATCTGGCCCGCACTTAAACAAACAAAGTTGAGGCCCGTCAGCGTTCATATGGACGAGGCTCTTTTCATGGAAGGCGGCGCTGCACTCGACTCGGCACTGAAGGACCTGAAACGCCGCGGATTCGAGTATGTCGTGGCTCCGTCACTCCCTACGGCAAAGGGCGGAACAGATGGCATTAAGCGGCTCGCTGAAATGTTGAACAAGGCAGGCGAGCAGGCCAAGCGGCGCGGGCTGATTTTGTGTTATCACAACCACGCGCACGATTTTCAACCGATCAATGGTGTCCCGGCGCTTGAGACGCTATTGGACGAAACGCAGAAGGATTTGGTTTTCCTCGAAATGGATATTTTCTGGGTCACCGAAGCCGGCCATGATCCCGCGCAGGTGTTGAAGACGCATACAGGACGGGTTCCGTTGATGCATTTGAAGGACAGAGCCAAAGGAGTCGCTACGCAGTTCAACGAAGACGTTCCGAAAGATGCGTTCAAAGAGGTCGGAAGCGGCGCGATTGATATACCGGCTGTGCTAAAAGCCGCTGACGCTGCAGGCGTAAAGCATTACTTCGTTGAACAGGATCAAACCGCTGGCGATCCTATCGCGAGCCTGCGCCAGAGCTACAAATATCTAAGCTCGGTGTTTAGAGGTTGAGGGACTTACGCTCGTTCCTGGTAGGTTCCGCCTGACGTACTGATGCGGATGCGCTCGCCCTGATTGATGAAACCTGGCACCTGTACCACCAATCCCGTATCCATTTTTGCCGGCTTGGTGACATTGGAAACTGTCGATCCTTTCAAACCTGGTTCCGTTTCCATGACCGTCATCTCAACGCTGGGCGGCAACTCGACGCTGATGGGTTTACCTTCGTAGAACTCGACGGTCACTCTGAGCTGAGGGATCAGATAGAGCACGCCATCACCGAGCATGTCCTTCGTCAAGTGCATCTGCTCGTAATTTTCGGTGTTCATGAAGTAGTAGTATTCGCCGTCGTCGTACATGTACTCCATTTCGTGTTCGTCGAGCGCCACGCGCTCCACTTTGTCTTCTGAAGAGAAGCGGTGCTCCATCATCGAACCCGTTCGCAGATTCCGCATTTTTACCTGGACAAAGCCACGCAGGTTACCGGGCGTTCGATGGACCATGCTGAAGATTGAATGAAGTTCGTTGTTGAACTTCACGACCATACCTGGGCGCAGTTGTGTCGAGGCAATCATGTTGGAAGCCTCAGTGTATCAAGGGCGCTGCTTCTGGTTGGCGGAAGTGCAAACCTTCCCCTCAATGTATCCGGGCAGAAGCCATAAGCCTGCCGCATCCGCCTGGCTCGACACCTGCTTGTCCCGGGCTAAATATGAAATCGTTTGATGGGGTGGCAATCGCCAGACGATCGCCGCTTCCCTTTCCTGCACGTGAGGCACTTCTGTACATGGCTGCGCCATAGGGATCAACGTCATGCGCCCAAACGTTTGCGAGTGTTCGCGCCAGCCTGCAGGACAATTTGCGTCCTCAACTCCGCGAGCCGAGATATTGATCCAGCATGCGTCTATGCTCCAATTCGTACGCGCGAGCAAGCGTCCGCTGGGGTCATAAGACCACGGATCGAGATTCTGATAACTGACGCCTGGCAGGTACGGATCACCCCACAACAGTTCATATGCGACGCCCGGGCCTTCTCGTATCATCTGGCGATCCTCCATCGCCCATCCCTGAAGGAATTGCGAACCCTCCAGATTCGGGTCTAAACTTACGAGCGCCAACGCTGCGGCGGATGCCTGCCAAGGCGGATGCGCTAATTCGGCGGGCTTCATCGAAAGTAAAAACTCAGTCGGCAGAATTTGAAAGAATGCGGCGTCGTCCTGCCGCAGGTCAACGTGTTGTGTTTGGCGGACCGCCTGGATGTACTCGCAAGCTGCATAAAGCTCACGCGGATCTGTGAGCCCGGATTGTTCGAGCTGCTTGCCTGTTGCAAGGTGATCGATCTCCTCGCCGCGAACGATGCGCATGAAGAGTGCATCGCGGAGCGGCTCAATTTGAGCTACGCCGCGACGCGGTGCGGCGGCACAGTCGGGAGTTGTCAGCTTGTTGTGTTCGTCGTCAGAAATCAGCGCGGCACACCAATCGAGAATCAGCGCGACCTGGCGAGTAGCGCATCTGTGACCGAGCGCCCACTGAATGGACTCCTTGCCACGCGTTTCGTCGCGCGTCACTGCGTAGTAGAGAGCTAGCTCAAAGCCGCGCTCTGGGGAATCCGGCACGGAGTTGACACGATTTTCGAAATTGATCCAGCGCGCGGTCTGGCGTTCACGGTCACGCTGCAATCGCTTCAGCCGCTTTGGGGTGAGAAGCAGTTGTGGCGGTTCATTTGAAACGCGCACGGTTGCGGGAGAGACAAACAGCGGCAGGAGTAGCGACACGGCGTAGGCCGATGCGAGCGTTCGACGAAATTTCGTGAGCACCTTCTTAAGACTACAGATGATCAGACTCGAACTGACACACTCCGCGTATACCTTGAGTGCGAACGGCCGAGTTAGAGAACGATTAGGCGGCGTTTTCGGGTGCGATCATGCGCTCAATACGTCCGTGAATTCGATGTTCGGGAGTTTCGAGCCGCATGTTCTGCAATTCCTGGTTATCGACCTTCGCTTGAGCGCGCAAAACGGCCCATTTGTGCAGGCATTGCTTGCGGGTTTCGGCTGCTTCGCGGCGAGTGTGATCGGCCTCTTTATGCTGCTGCGATTCGAACCCAATTTCTTGTTTGCGCTTTTCGGCTCTGAGCTTTAGGAGGTCGTTCAGGCACCTGTGGAAGGCACGCTCGTTGGTGGTTTGGTAGCGCAGATAGAGCGCGAGCTGCTTTTGGTCGTCGCAGGTGGGCAGCTCTTGATTGAATGTCACGTGCTGTAACATCACGGCGCGCTTACTGAGCCAGATCGCTTGCGCCATTTTGTCGACCAGAATGGTTTCGGTGAGGCCTGAAGGTTTGTGCTCGTCGCGCAAGCTGCCGAGCAGCATGTCGAATTCGTCCTGACTTTCCCAGGGGAGAACGGTGAAGGCACCCGAAAAGCCGTGGTGGAAATTGTTTCGAGCCGAGATGGCTTTGCCTTCCGGTGTTTTCGGGCCGGTAGAATGTTTAGCATTCGATTTGTTCGCTGCAATTTGAGCGGAGGTCGTCATTGGGTACTCCTGAAATGAAAAACGCCCAATTGCACAGCGGCAATGGGCGTCTTTCGAAAAGTCGGAAGCTAAAATAGCTTCTTGGAACTAGTATACAGCATGCTTCCAAATGATTCCGGCTAAACCTATGAAAACAAGTGGAATCGGGGTTGTGACCGTCGCGCGAGAGAGGGCGCAGCAAGGAGTATTCTTGATAAAGTCGCTAGAGGAAAGGAGTTGCTCATGATAATAATTCGCAATGTGTTCCGGGTGAAGTTTGGGAAGGCCCGCGAAGCTGTCGCTCTCGTCAAGGAAGGCGCAGCCATCCAGAAACGCGCTGGAGCAAATTTCTCTGCGCGTGTTTTGACAGATCTCACGGGTCCCTTCTATACAGTCGTCTTGGAATTAACAGTGCCTAATCTCAGCGCCTTTGAAGCTGAGGCGCCTCGATTTATGGCGGACAAGAACTTTCAAGCAAACTATCAGAAGCTTGTGCCGCTGGTCGACTCCGGTTACCGCGAGATTTTCACAGTTGTGGAATAGAGATGCCCTACAGAGTCAACGCGCTGTCCGGCGAACCACGCTCGAGTCCGTTGTATGCGTGTTACGAACGGATCGTCACCGGGTGAACACTCTCACTCGAGCACGATGACCCTTGCTCAACCTCGCGTCACTGGTGTAGAGAACGGAGTCCGTTACTTCGGCCAATGCTATGTACGCGGCGTCGTAACAGGTGAAATTGTGCCGCAGCTCCCAAATTCGGCCTAATAACGGGGTATGTGCATAACGTTCAGCAGGAAGCGTTGCAAGTCCTGCAAGAAGTTGTTCCGTGCGATGAGAATCAATGCGTTTTCCGGCGACCAGCTTGCGAAGAGCACTCGCTACTTCCACGTCCAGCACATGAGGAGCAATGAACGAATCGCTGCGCCCGGCCAGATCGCGCCTGAGTGAATCGGACAATCTGCCGTTTGTGAGCAATTCCACAACTACCGACGCATCCAAAACAATCACCTTGAATCCCGCAACTTGCGTACGACTTGCGCGGGACTGGATTTCGACGAAATGGGTTTCGCCTGCTGCGTACGCTCCAGCCATTCCTGCATGCTCGGGCGCTCCGCCGTACGCTCGAGTTCCCGTTTAATGAAATCAGACAGACTCATTCTCTCGCGGACAGCACGCGCTTTAAGTGTGCTATGCACATCGTCCGGAACATCTCTAATTTGGACCATCTTGGACATGCTTCAAGCATATAAGCATGTGTGCTACATGTCCATAATACCGGCGCACCACGCTGCGACAGTTGCGGCCCACCAAGTGTATTTCCCTAAAACCATCGAAAACGTCGCAAAAGAACCAAAAGCAGGACAGTAGTTGCGACCATCAACCCCGCAGCAATCGCAGTCGCATGCGGCGAATCCGCGAAGGGCAAACCCTTCGTGTTCATCCCATAGAATCCTGAGACAACCAGGGCCGGCAATGCTATGGTTCCAAGAACCGTCAACACCTTCATCACCTCGTTGGTCCGGTTGGCAACACTCGATAGATAGACGTCCATAGTTCCCGTAAGCAGATCTCTTTGCGTTTCGACCAGATCCAGATTTCGTGCCACGTGATCGTAGACGTCCCGGAGAAACGGAATCACGTCGGCTTGAATCAGATTGTGCTCGGTACGATACATGTGGGCCGTCACGTCCCGCGTATTGACGAGAACTCGCCGCAGGTCAATGAGCGTTCCTTTAGTGTGAAAAATACGGGACAGCACGTGAGGCGTGGGGTTTTGCAATACCTGCTCTTCGAGCTCATCGATCACATCGTCAATGCGATCGATGGTCGGCAGGTAAGAATCGATAACTCCGTCATAGATGCGGTAGAAAACTTGATCGGCACGAAGATTCGCCTCCATCGCGTGGATGGGCTGCAATATTTTGGTGGCGTTGTCCTGGTTGCCTTCCTGGACGGTGATCACCCAGTCGCCACCCAGAAAAACATCCAGATCATGGAAGGCCAGGTCCCCGTCATCCAGAGCTTGAACTGTTTTGAGAACCGTAAATATGTAGCCGTCATTTTCCTCCACCTTCGCGCGCTGATTACGGTGGCGGCAGTCCTCGATGTGCAGAGGATGGATGCGGTATTGTGCCGCCAGCCGGTCAAGTTCTGTATCCTTCGGGTCTGCGATGTCATGCCACTTCATAACTAAGGATCAACTCCTGGTCATTTTCCTATGCAGAAAATCTATTGGCTCTTGATTCTCGTCCCGCTTACGCTGGGCGTCCGGTATCTGACTTCGTGGAACGGAACTCTAATTTTTCTCTTATCCGCTGGCGCCATGATCCCTCTCGCAAAGCTTCTCAGCGATGCTACTGAGCAGTTATCTTTCAGAACGGGCCCGACTCTAGGAGCCTTATTGAATGTTACGTTTGGCAATGCCGGCGAACTGGTGATCGGATTTTTCGCGTTGCAGGCGGGACTGCAGCGCTTGGTGAAGGCGTCGATCACCGGTTCAATTCTCGTCAATCTTTTGCTGACGCTCGGGATCTCGATGCTGGCTGGAGGTTTGCGGAAGAAGACGCTCAAATTTAACCCGCTAGCGGCCCGGACGCAGACAACGATGCTCGCACTCGCCGCAATCTCATTGGTTCTGCCCGCCGGGTATTCGCTGCTTGGGGGTAGTGGGGCTCGTTCCGGAATGGGCGACCTCAGCTTGGAGTTCAGCTTCGTTCTTCTCATCATCTACGGGCTCAGTCTGGTGTTCACGCTGCGTACTCACCAACAGTTTTTAGCTCCTCCCAAGAGTGACGAAACCGCGTCTGGCGAAGCAGTCTGGAGCGCTGCTCGCGGATTGACGGTGCTGATCTTGAGTGCCGTGTTCGTCGCGTGGATGGGCGAAGTGCTGGTGGGTTCGATTGAAGCGGCGTCCAGATCGCTTGGAATGACCGACCTGTTCGTAGGTTTGGTTGTAGTCGCCATTGCGGGCAATGCGGCAGAATCGACCGCGGCCATCAGAGCATCGCTGAAGAACCGCATGGACCTGAGCGTGGGAATCGCGGCGGGAAGCGGTATTCAGGTATCGCTGTTCGTTGCGCCCATGCTGGTATTCCTCAGTGAGTGGGTTGGCCCAGGTCCGATGGACCTCGTGTTTACACCCGTTGAAATTATTGCGATCGTTCTCGCGGTTGTGATTACTGCACAAATTGCTTCCGATGGTGATTCGAACTGGCTTGAAGGCGCCCAGCTGGTAGCGGTTTACGTGATGCTGGCGGTGATGTTCTTTTACCTTCCCGAACCAGGGCAGCCGAGCGTGTCGCCTTAGACTTACGATCTTCAGGCCGTGATAGCCGCCACTCCCATTTGCGCCAATTCGATATCTTCGGCCTGCGGCAAGCCGCTTACCGCAACCGCGCCAACAACAGCGCCATCTTTCCAGACCGGAACGCCTCCGCCCCAGCCAGTGAACCGCGGATCACCGAAGTAGCCGATATCGAAGCCTTTCTCGGGATTGCGGGCAGCGTTGCCGATCTCATGTGTGGGCTTGCGCTCGCGGGCGGCGCTGTATGCCTTATTCATTGAGATCGTGATGGAGGAAAGCGGAGCGCCGTCCAGACGTGCAAACGCAATCAGGTCTCCATGGGCGTCGCAGACCGAAATCACGCCCGCTTTACCGAGCCTCCGGATCTCTGCAGAGATCACGTCAACGGCGCGGCGCGCTTCTGCATATTCAATCGTCGATTCAGTGATCATGATCGAAGTTACTACGGTCGAACCGAGACCTTTTTCAGTGCTAGAAATGCACTCCGAGCAGGAATCCGGCCTGGTTTACTTTTGAGATAGCGTCGAAGTCTGCCGAACCCTGATGGGTATAGCGCAGCTCGCCGCTCACTCGAACGACCAGAAGCTTCACATCGACGCCCGCCCCGAGCACGACTCCGGCATGCGACTGCTGAACCAATCGTCCAGGTCCCGAAGTAATGTTTCTTGCCGCCGAAGAGATATTCGAGAGGTGGTCGAACGACAGGCCGGCTTCAACGAAGGGCGCCACCACGGGAGTGTTGAACCGATACTGCGCCAAAAAGGGAAATTGCCATTGCGCGGCCGACACGTTCCCGGCTAAGTTACTGGCCGAAAAACTGTACGGCCGATAAAGGGCATCCACTTCGAATCGCAAGCTCAACGGTAGATTGATCTGAAGCGCCGGCCCAATCATAAAGTTCGTGCTCTGCGGGAGAAAGGAAATATTGTTGGCTGTCGTCGCGTTCACCACATCTGTGAATGGCGCGCCAGCGAGAACTCCCACCGAGAGGGATTGTGCATTGGCGGCCGCCGCACACAGCGCGCCAAGCGCAAGCATTTTTCTCATAGTTTCCAGCTTAGTGAATAGACTTGCATTCAGCTGGCATGACGCTCGAAGCAGAGACGGCTTTGCTCAGGTCTTCTTGAAGTTCTCGATCAAATGCTCCGACGCGCGTAAAGAAAACGCCAGGATGGAAATAGTCGTCGTCTTATCCGTGCAATTCGGAAACACGCTCGCATCCGCGATGTACAGGTTCGGCACATCGTGCGTTTGACCAAAACGGTTGGTGACGAACTTCTTCGGATCGTACCCCATGCGGCAGGTACCGGTCTCGTGCAGGCTCGTACCTGGCACGTCGGGTTCTCCAGCACCGAGGTATTCTGCGCCGCTAGCGTGCAGCAATTCTTCACAGGCTTGCTTACCGTGCTCCCACATCTGCAGTGTGTTTTTGTCCCACTCGAAATGAATGCGCACTGCCGGAATCCCGTAGATATCCTTCACGACTGGATCGATGTCGACGTAATTCGAGTCACTGCGCTGGCTTGGCGCTTGGATGTAAAAGCTGACTGGCGTGGGATACCGCCGTTTAATGGCACGTTTAAACTCCCGGCCGAATCCTTCAATTTGACTGAAGTACCAAGGAAATTCGCCGCAGCCTCCGTCCGGATAAACCGAATAGCCGCGAATGAATTTCTCTTGCCGTGGATTGTCGAGATTCTGCCAGCGCGGCATCCAGGCGACGGTGCTGGCCGAAACATTATCGGGAAAGCTCGGTTGTCCGAGCAATTGCGGCAGATAACCGCGCGCTGTCGTGCCGTACAGGTGGTCACACAAATTTCGCCCGAGCTGGCCGCTCGAATTGGCAATCCCAGTTGGCCAATGACGCGATTTGGAGTTCAGCAGAATGCGCGCGGACTCGACGCAGGACGCCGCCACGACCACGGCGCGCCCATAGACCTCGATTTCCTGCTTGGTTTCCCGGTCGATATAGCTGACACCTGTAGTGCGGCCGTCTGCGTCCGTCAATATGTTTTTTGCGAGCGCGTTGGTTCGAATTTCCAGGTTACCGGTTTTCTCCGCTTGTGGCAGGAAAAACCACGGAGTCGAAAAGAAAGCGCCTATGTCGCAGCCGTCCGTGCAATTGGCGCAGTAATGACACGACGGGTGGCCGGCGTGAGGCACAGTTAACTGTGCGATGCGATCCGGCAGATACGGAATCCCAATCTTCCGACCACCGCTCTGGAGGATCCAATCGAGACACCGAAAATTCATAGGCGGCAGGTACTCGCCGTCGGGATTGCTCGGGCGATTTTGCACCGTGCTCGCTACACCGATCATTCGTTCGACACGGCTGTAATACGGCGCAATTTCTTCGTAGCTCACCGGCCAATCAACGTCGTAGCCGTCACGGCTGGCCGCACGAAAATCGATATCTCCGAAGCGAGCCGACGAGCGTCCCCAAAAGTTTGTTTTGCCGCCAACTGCGAAACAACGCGGCCAGGTCCAGCGCGTGCCAGGCGCTGTGGTGTACACGATATCGTGTTCCCAGATTCCCTCTGTATATTCGTTGTCCATGTACCCAATGGACTGTTTGCGCGGGTCGCCGAATCCGCGAAACTTCATGTCATAGGGCATGCGATGATTGCGAAAATCTTTCGCCGGACTCAGACGGCGGCCGCCGTTCAACGCGCACACTTTAGCGTCGGCCTTGCACAACGTGTGGATAGCCATTCCGCCACCCGCTCCGGTGCCGATTACGACTACATCATAAATTTGCTTCGGCATTCAGTACTTCGGTGGCGGCAGATGCCGATGTTCCGGATCACCCGTGTGAGGGCAGGCGGGTGATTGGGCGTACATTCTGAGCCCTGGGAAATCGAGCTCCTCGAGCCCGTTGCGGCTGGTGTAGTAGCCCATGACCGTGTAGCGCCGGAACAAAGTAAAGAATCTTTGCCCCGTCTCTTGGCCAGACAAATAGTGATCACGATACGCCATGTTTTTTAGCAACGTTGCCTGCTGCTCGGGCGGGAGCTTCGTGAACTCGAGTCCTTTTCCCTTTCCCGATTGATCGTTCAACCAACGCAACCCATCACGCAACGGCTGCTGGATTGTCGGATCGCTTGCTGCCATGAAATCGATAAACTCACTTACACCTGCTTCTCTCGCTCCAGGACTCTCATCTTTGGGAATGATGATTTCCGTCAATTGATCTACGAGCGCGTATTCGGCAGGCGTGAAGAATTGCGGATGATACGTTGCAGGCCGGACTTGCCCGCCCGGACTCGCCGCGTGATCAGTCGCATGTTGAGCCGCGCAGATCCACTTGCTGAAGCCGGAGAACTGACTCGCCATACCGGCCAACGCGAGCATCTCCAAAACCTCTCGCCGATCATGACCTTGATTTGCCATTAACACCAGTATCTTCAAGAGGTTTTGCGAGGGGAATCGTTCTAACCGGTTTGAATGCGCCTTTGCGGAGTTTACCTGCTAGATGTCCTTCGCCTGTACGACGTGAACTCCCCCCGGCGCAGCCTTTCCTTCAACCAACATCCGCGTCGCCAGATGTTCCACGAGCGTCACGAGGCTCTTCCGAATTCGAGTCGGCAGGAGTCGCGAGAGCGGAACCAGCGTCTTAGTCGCGATCCTCTCCGTCAAACGGAATTCGTGGCGCCGTCCAACCAAGAGTGCAGGCCTGAAGATGATCAGGGAGCGAAGGCCCAAAGCTTTTACATCATTTTCAGTCCGGCCCTTGACCTGATTGTAAAAGAACATCGAGCTCGCATTCGCGCCCATAGCGGAAGCCAGCGTGAATGATTTTGCGTCGTGCGCCTTCGCGATTTTCGCAAAGTCGATAATGGCGGCGTAATCGACCTTTTCGAAGTTCTCTTTGCTGCCGGCCGTTTTGATTGTCGTGCCGAGGCAACAGACATAAAGCTCGCCGCGAATCTTCGATTCAATGGACGGTAACTCGGCCAAGTCGGAGATCAAAACCTCTGTCAGCTTTGTATTCGAGATGTTCAACGACTTTCGCGAGATGGAGATCACCTCCGTGATCGCCGAATCGGCTAAGAGCAGCCGAATCAGGAATGAACCCGTAAGGCCTGTGCTGCCGATGAGGGTGGCAATCATGAGTTAAGCTTCTCAACAGTCGCGAGTTTCATCCGGATCAGTCCCTGAACCAGGCGGCAAAGTTTGAGGAGGCTCTCGCTCGTAGCCTCGGCCCCCTAACGCCCGAATGCTACCGCTGCAAACAGCTGATCACGGCGTTCTATTTATAGGCATCATGTCTTTCTTCTCTCCCACATCTCAACCGGCAGCGTATCTAAGAATGCACGCGCCACAGGCGTTGTCACACCGAAGAACTCGTCCGGAGTTGCCATAACTTCCAACTTGCCTCGATCGAGTACCGCGATCCGGGTGGCGATCGAGAGCGCCTCGACCAAATCGTGCGTGACAAATACTGATGCGACGTTGTAGCGATTTCGCAGCGCGATGAACTGCTGCTGCATTTCGTGGCGTGTCACAGGATCAAGCGCCCCGAAAGGTTCATCGAAAAGCAGAAGTTTTGGTTCGACTGCGAGCGCCCTTGCCACTGCTACTCGCTGCCGCTGTCCTCCTGAAAGCTGATGCGGCAGTCTGCTCCCTAATTCGTCTGGTTGCAGGCCAACCTGTTCCAGCAACTCCTTGGCTCTCGTACGCTGCTTGTCCAGCGGCCAGCCGAGGAGCCGTGGAACTAGAGCAACATTCTGCTCAATCGTCCAGTGAGGCAGCAAGCCAAACTCCTGAATGACGTAGCCTACCCGGCGTCTCAGCTCAATGGGATTAAGGCTGGCCGCATCCTGCCTATCTATCCACACTTTGCCTCCGGTTGGCTCCAGCATACGGTTGATCAGCCGAAGCGCCGTTGTCTTCCCGGAGCCGCTCCGGCCGAGTAACACGAGCGTCTCGCCCCGTTCCACGTCTAAGCAGAGCCGGTCGAGTATCGTGCGCCCGTCGACACAATAGCTAACCTCGCGAAAGGAAAGATAAGACAGGTGTATGGTCGCCTCTTGCCTATTATGGACATGCGAGAATGAAAACGACTGTAAACAGAACTCAGCGCGAGAATTGCCCCGGGTTTTGCGAACATTCTAATGCCTAAAATTCTGCTATCTTTAGGAACGTTCTCGCACTAAGTCACTAGTAACGGATGCCGTACCGCGTTCAGCCGCTGAAAGAGTTCCTGGTTCGCCCGGCCCTGCCGCCTGCGCTGAGCCGTTTATCAGAGCTCGCCTACAATTTGCTTTGGAGCTGGGATCACTCGATTCGATCTCTCTTCCGGCGGCTTGATCCCCTTTTGTGGAAGGAGTGCAACCACAATCCAATTCAGTTGCTGGGGCGCATCTCGCAGGCGGCGCTGGACAGGGCCGCTGCAGACGCTCGATTCCTGCTTCTCTACCGCCGAGCCTGCGAGCGTCACGATAGCTACCTACAGGCAGCCACTCCGGGAAAAGAAAGTCCGCAGATTGCGTATTTTTCGATGGAATACGGGCTTCTGGACTGTATGCAGATCTATTCGGGGGGCTTGGGCTTACTGTCGGGCGACCACCTGAAAGCGGCCAGCGACTCTGATTTCGCCTTGACCGGCGTGGGGCTTCTCTACCAACGAGGCTATTTCAGGCAATTTCTAAATCCCGATGGTTGGCAGCAGGAAAGCACGCCTCTGAACGATTTCTACACGCTACCCGTGCGCCCGTGTACTGACGAGAAAGGTCACGAGATGATCGTGAGTGTCGATCTGCCGAATGGAGAAGTTTTTCTCAAAATTTGGCACATTGATGTCGGACGCGTGAAGCTTTTTCTGCTGGACAGCAACATTCCGCAGAACCAGTTCACGGAATACCGCGAAATCACAGATCAGTTGTACGGGGGCGATATTCACAAGCGGATCTGCCAGGAGATTGTGCTTGGTATTGGCGGTTTGCGCGCCCTGAAAAAACTGGGTATCCGGCCGACCGTTCATCACATGAACGAAGGGCACTCAGCATTCCTGGCCATTGAGCGCGTTCGGGTGTTGATGCAAGAGGAGGGTCTCGGGTTCGAGCAGGCACTTGAAGCAACGCGTGTCAGCAACGTATTCACCACCCACACGTCCGTTCCGGCCGGCATCGACCTGTTTGAATCCGGCGTCATCTACGATTATTTCGGGGCGTACTGCGAGCGAGCTGGATTTCCGTTCGAAAAACTTTTAAGTCTGGGGCGCAAGAACCTGCAAGACCCGACAGAGCGCTTCTCGATGGCGGTGCTGGCGCTGAAAACGTCGGCGTTCCGCAACGCAGTGAGTGCGCTGCATCGCTCTGTTTCACGGGAGATGTTCCAGGATTTATGGCCCCGTTTGCCGGTTGAGGAAGTGCCGATCGTTTCCATAACCAATGGCGTTCACGCGCCCACTTGGATTAACGGCGATCTGGCGACCCTCTATGACCAATATTTACAGCCCGAT
>JBPCJX010000014.1:0-43957 GCA_051004875.1 Bryobacteraceae bacterium | reverse complement strand
CTCCTATGATGTTTTGTCTACTCCGAGGTTCTGAGCCTCGGGTTTGGCTTGCCACAGCTGCAGCGGCCGATGAGCCGCCGGAGCTGGAGTGAAGCCGGTCTGAGCGGAGCGGAGGCGCAGGCGGCGGTGCTCATGCCGCCGCTTCCTCCGCCAGTACAAAATTGGGGAAGTCTTCGAACACCCAGTGGTTCTTCAGCGTCCGGTAGATGATCCCCAGAAACTTCCGCGCCAACGCGACGATCGCTTTCCCGGTGCCGCGGCGGCTTTTCATCTTTTCGTAGTAAGTTCTCAGATACGGGCTGTAGCGTTGTGCGATCAGAGCACACTGGATCAATGTCGTTCGCCCCAGCTTGGTCCCGCGTTTGGTGATTCGCCCGCTGCGTTCGGTTTCGTTCGAGTTCCACACGCGCGGAACGATCCCAAAGTAAGCGGCGAGTTTACCCTCGTCGGCAAAGTCGCCGATATCGCCGATGATCGACAGCAGGATGCCGCTGCTAAGGCCACCGATCCCCTTGATGCTGGTTAGGTTGTTGTGTCCTTCCAGCTTCTGGCCTTCCTTGCCGATGGTCTCCTCCAGCTCGGCGATACTCTTGTTCAGGCTGCGAATCTGATCGACGATGATTTTCAGCTCCAGATTCACTAGCAGGTCGAAGTGCAGTTCCAGAACCGCTCGCAATCCCTTTTCGCTGGCTAGAGACTCCTTCCGAAGATTCACTCCGTGTGCCGAGCAGAGGTTGTTTACCTTGTTCTTGAGTGTTGTGCGCAGCTTTACCATCGTGTCGCGCGTCTGCGTGAGCGATGCGATCTGCGCTTGCGTTTTGTCTTTCATGCGCACTTCCGGCAACAAATCCTTGGCCAGATACAGCGCCAGGTTCCGGGCATCATTGGGATCCGTCTTCTTCACCGAATGAGTGATCACCTTGAACTGGTTGGGATTCACCGCCACCACTCGCTCCACGTGCGGCGCCACTGCGTCGTGAAACAATCGCGTGTTGCCCGTCACTTCCACGGCCACCTGGTCGGCGGCCCGCAACTTGGCGGTGAACTTCTCCAAATCTTTCAGCTTCCATTGCTTCAAGTACTCTCGTCCGTTTTCCAGCCGGAGACACGCCGTAAAGCAGTTCCGGTGCAAATCGATTCCGATATAACGCTTGGCTTCCATGTCTTTCTCCTCGTCTCGCAACGTTGAGAACCAAGCGGAGTAGACATTCGCTTTTCGGCGGTCACCATTCTCCTATTCAAGGTCCAGTTCGGCCTTACGGTGGCGCTCCGGCTCACAGGTCTGACTAATCTCCTTTACGAGGTCGCAAGCGCCTCAAACAATGCATCCAGCCTGTGGCCTGTCTACTCCAGAGGTCTCCCTCTGGACCCTACCGCCGAAGCAGCGTCGTTAATTCATACCATCTCCTTTCAGGGAAGTTTTACGAATCGAGTTTAATGGAGGATACCGGGCATCACAATAGTCAGCCCTATAGCACTGCAGGGCAAAAGTACTAGGCGTGAGAAGTTTAGAAGTTAGCGGTTAGCCGGGAGCAGATCGACAGGGCTTTGGATGTGCCGGATGAAGGCTTCTGCCTGCGCGTGGCCACTTTCGATGCCGCGGAAACGAGCTATTTCCGTTTCGAGTGCATAGTATCTGTCTGGCGTCTGCGAGGCGTGGGCGTAACATGCAGCGCGCTTGCGTGGCTCGACGGCGGTGATATCGACGTAGTGCGTCGGAGAAAACATTTGCGTATCTTCTCCGTCCGAGACCTCGTAGTAGTAGAACCCAAAACGCTTGCCCATGTGCAGCCAGGCGTCGTAAGCGAGCATTGACGTAGCACGGTGATCGGGATGATTGTCGATGGGCCATTGAGTGAATAAGACGTCGGGCCGCTCGGCCACGATGATTTTTCGGAATTCTTCGTAGTGAGGCGGGTCGACGACGGAGTTGCCATCCAGTTGGCCTGCGTACACGGACCGCGCTTTGAGAATTTGGCAGGCCTTAGCAGCCTCTGATGTACGGAGCGTGGCGAGTTCGCCAGGCGGCAGTTTCGGAGAACCCGCCCCGCCCCGGTTGAGATACAGGAGGACCACGTCGTGACCGAGGTCTGTATATCGAGCGATGGTACCTCCACAACCATATTCCGGGTCGCCCGGGTGTCCGCCGGCAACAACCACTTTGAGCTTGCGGGGTTGCGGATCGGGGAGACGCGCGTCCGAAGGCTGAGCAGCGTAAACAGACGGGGCGGCGAGGGCGGCGGCGACACGGCCCGTATTTTTGAGTAACTTGCGACGCGAGACGAAGTTCATTTTGGTTCAGCTATTGTCCTAAAATGTAAACCACTCTCGTCCAGAGCAGTCTGATTATTGAGGAGAAGAACGGATACAAATGAAAAGACGTGAATTTTTGATGCAAGGGAGCGGTGTTGTTATGGCTTTGGCGTTTGATGCCGATTCCCGGGCCGGTGAGACTAACACGGGCACAAACAGTATGAGCTCACCCTTTCGCTTGTCGGTCATCACCGACGAACTTACACAAGACTTCGACCGCGCCTGCAGCATTGCGGCGAAAGACTTCGGTTTGAAGTGGGTTGAGATACGCGAGCTCTGGAAAAAGAATTCGATGGCGCTCGACACGAACCAGATTGCAGAAGCGCGCCGTATCCTCGACCGCTATGGTTTGCAAGTCACGGATATTGCCAGTCCTCTCTTTAAGGTGGATTGGAAGGGAGCGCCCCGCTCGAAGTTCAGTCCCACGGGCGATCAATTCAACGCTAACTACACGTTCGAGCAACAGGGAGAAGTATTGGAGCGGTCGATCGCACTTGCGAAGGCGTGGGGCACGGAGCGTATTCGCTGCTTCGATTATTGGCGGCTCGAAAATCAGGCGCCCTATCGGGAGGCCATGAACGCGAAGCTGCGGGAAGCGGCCGAGGCCGTGGGTAAACAGGGATTGCTGCTTGTTTTGGAAAATGAGCCGAGTTGTAACACGGCTACGGGGACGGAGTCGGCAAAGGTCTTGGCCGCAGTGCCCTCGCCGCATTTCATGCTGAACTGGGACCCGGGCAATGCAGCCGCGTCGGGGGAAAAAGCGTATCCAAATGGCTATTCCCTACTGCCGAAGAACCGTATCGGTCATTGCCATTGTAAGGACACTGTCCGCAAGCCGGATGGCACGTACGGTTGGGCTCCCGTGGGAAAGGGAAAAATCGACTGGGTGGGACAGTTCGAGGCATTGAAGAAGGACGGTTATCACTACGCGGTAAGTCTGGAGACGCACTGGCGCGGGGCGGGAACACCAGAAGCCTCTTCGCGCATCAGTATGGCGGGGATGAAAGATTGCCTGCGAAAAGCGGGCGCGCTGGCATAAAGCCGGAAGGGAGTCGTTATGCAGTGTGGAATCAGCCGTCGACGTTTTCTCGGCCAGGTGCCCTTAAGCATAGCCGCTAGCGCAGCGGTTAATCATGCGTTCGCATCGGGGCGAGTGCTTGGTGCAAACGACCGTATTCGAATCGGCATCATTGGGGCGGGGTCGCGTGGACAGGAGGATCTGAAAGCAGCGATCGTGATTCCGAATGTCGAATGCGTGGCTATGGCAGACGTGTACACACGACGGCATGATGAGGTGCGTAGCTTCGTTCCGCATCTCGAAACGTACGTCGATTACCGGCGGTTGCTAGACCGCAAAGACATTGACGCTGTGCTGGTCGCGAGTCCGCTGCATCTACACGCGCCACATTTTCTGGATACGATTGCCGCCGGAAAAGATTTATACAGCGAGAAGACGATGACGTGGTCTATCCCTGAGGCGGTCGAATGCCGCACGGCGGCGCAGAAGTCGGATCGCGTCATACAGATTGGATTGCAGTACGAAAGCTCGGGTTCGCTGGCCGACACGCGGGAATGGGTTAAAGCAGGGAAATTGGGAAAGGTAACGCAGGTGGAATCCTGGATGAGCCGCAATACGCCGCGTGGTAAAGGGCAGTGGGTGCGGCCGGTACCGGAGGATTGCAATCCTCAACATGTGAATTGGGATTTGTTTCTGGCGAATCGGCCGAAGATGGCTTTCAATGGGAACAAGTTCATCAATTGGCGTTTGTTTTGGGAGTTTTCCGGCGGCAATCTGACAGAAAACATGGTGCACCAGATTGCGTGGATCATCACGGCATTAGATTTGCAGTTGCCATCCAGTGCCTGTATGTCAGGTGGGGTTTTTTCGGAGAAAGACGGGCGAGAAGTACCGGACGTCATCGCGGTGACGCTTGATTATCCTGAATTGGTGGTGCTCTGGCAATCAACGTTCAACAACAAGCATTTTGGGATGGGCGAAAGGCTGCTGGGAAGCGACGGATCTGTTGAACACTTGATGGGCTCAACGGATATGGTGACGGGACGCCCGCATGCGGAGGAGATTCATTATTATCCCGAGAAGATGAATCAACCGAACGGGGTTCCGGCGCAAGGACGAAGCGTCGATCAGAATCACATGCTGAATTTTTTCGATTGCGTTCGCACGCGGAAGCAGCCGAATGCACCGGTCGAGATCGGGTACAAGTCGGCGATTGCAGTGCATATGGCGAACATGGCATATCGTGAAAAGCGCCGAGTGACGCTGGAAGAGGCCATGGCGGCGAAGGCGATGGATTGAGTGAGGCCGAAAAAACAGGTTACACGAAGATGGCGTGGGTAGACAGGGCGAGACCGGTGCCCAATGCAGCTCCGGCGAGAACGTCACTGAGGAAATGCATGCCTAGGAGGATGCGCGAAACGGCTATACTGAGCGCACAAAACAGGAGAGCGGGAAGCAGGGCGGGATAACACTCGCTTAGCGCAATGGTGACAGCGAATGCGGTGATCGTGTGGCCCGATGGAAAGGAGAATCGGTCCGGCGGCAGAAGTTTGGCCCAACAGTGGGGCTCGATTTCACACGGGCGCTTGCGGCCCGAAACTTCTTTGGTGAATACAAAGATTCCAACTCCGGCAAGCGCGGCAGAACCGGCCGAAGCAAGAGCGCGAAAGCGATTTTCTCCACCCCAGAACAAAATGAACAGTCCAACGAGAGCCCACACCCAGCCATCACCTGCGCGCGTGGCTATAACAGCGGACAAGCGGACCCATTTCGGCGCGGCCCAAGTGTTCACTTTGTGCATCAGTTTGCGGTCGCCGGCGGTAATAAACTGAAGCATCACAAAAGCCGCTCCTTCAACCAGTCTACGAGAGTGAGGGCCTTCTGTGTCTCACGCCTCTGTTGTAGGACAGAAGCGGTTACAGTGAGGTGACAGTTTCACAAAACGTTCGTGACGAATACACCAACGCTGGATTTTGTGTACTTTGATGCAGGAGGTGGGCACCGGAACGCGGCAACAGCGCTTCAGGCTGTCATCGCAGCTGGCAATTACGGCTGGAATATCAGGCTGGTCAATCTGCAGGAGATCCTGGACCGGCTCGATATCTTTCGGAAGATCACACGGGTCCGGCTGCAAGACATTTACAATTTGCTGCTCGCAAAAGGATGGACACTGGGATCGCCGCAACTGTTGCCGCTGATGCAAGGCGTGATCCGGATTTATCATCGAGCACAAGTGAAGCTGCTTGCCGAGTATTGGCAGCGGCAGCGCCCGGACATGGTGGTGTCGTTTGTGCCGAATTTCAACCGAGCGCTGTTCGAGAGCTTACACCGTGCTCTTCCCGGTGCTCCGCTGGTAACGATACTCACCGATTTGGCTGATTATCCGCCGCGCTTTTGGATGGAGAAGCAACCGCAGTATTTCGTTTGCGGTACGCAGCGGGCGAAGGAACAAGCGCTGACGATGGGGCATCCGAGCAGCCGGGTGTTCCAGGTAAGTGGAATGATTTTACGGCCGCAATTTTATGAGACGCAATCAATCGACCGCAGAGAAGAACGTGAACGGTTGGGGCTCGATCCTTATTTGCTGACGGGACTCGTGCTGTTTGGGGGAGAGGGATCAAACGCCATGTTTGCGATTGCAGAGCGGCTTGGTAATTCTTCCGAAAACCTGCAGTTGATTATGATTTGCGGGCGCAATACGAGGTTAAGAGAGCGCCTCGGAGCTTTGAATACGCGGAACAAACTTTTCACCGAAGGCTTTACGAAAGAGATTCCCTACTACATGCATCTTTCCGATTTCTTCATAGGCAAGCCTGGCCCGGGAAGTATTTCGGAGTCGCTCCAAATGAATCTGCCAGTGATTGTAGAGCGGAATGCCTGGACGCTTCCGCAGGAACGGTACAACGCGGATTGGATACGCGAAGAGGGCGTGGGGCTTGTGCTCAAGAATTTCCGGGATATCGAGAGCGCGGTGAAAGAACTGCTTCAGGGCGGGCGGCTCGAAGCCATCAAAAGGAAGATTGCCGGCGTAGAGAATCGGGCAGTGTTCGAGATACCAGAAATATTGAAGAACATACTTGTGGGTTCGGCGTCATAATGAATTACGAGTTTTATGAATGAAATACCTGAGTTGTTGGAACGATTCCGACGAGGCGCGGAGCTTGTAGCGGTCGCGATCACTGGCGCCGCGGGTCCGGAGCTCGACTTCAAGCCCGCGCCCGACCAGTGGAGCGTGCGCCAGATTGTTGCTCATCTGGCCGACGCGGAGGCGGCCAACGTGGTGCGGCTGCGGCAGGTGATCGCGGAAGACAACCCGACGCTGGTTCCATGGGACCAGAATGCTTGGGCTGAACGAACCGATTACGAGAAGAGAAAGCCGTCTCAAGCCCTCGAAACGATGCGTCAGCTTCGAGGCGACAACTACCAGCTGTTGAAGGATCTGCCACTTGAGATGTACTCCCGAGCGGGGCACCATTTGAAGCGAGGAACAATGAGTCTTCTAGATATGCTGCGTTTGTTTGCCGAGCATGCGGAGAATCACGCGACGCAGATTCGCGCTGTTCGGGCGAGTTACAAGGCGTCGCGCACGAAGGCGGCAGTATGAGGACATGTACGGCCGCAGCTTAGCCGCATTTCTAGTACTTGGTATCGGGTCGGTGGCCGCGGCTGACTTTGACGCAGCGGGTAAGCACTGGTGGAAGCACGTGGAGTATCTTGCTAGCGACGAACTGGAGGGGCGGGAACCAGGTTCAGCGGGATACGAAAAGGCGGCCGATTATGTGGCCGCTCAATTCAAACAAGCGGGACTGAAACCCGCCGGGAGTGGAAGCTATTTCCAGCCAGTCGAGTTCAGGGAAACCTCGCTGGATGCGGCGAGGTCGAGCCTTTCACTTGTTCGTAAGGGTCGGACTTTCCAGGTACCCATTCCGGCGGAAGCCGCGCTCGGCTATTCGGCAGATTCCGCGGCATCGATAGAAGCGCCTGTCGTATTTGCCGGGTACGGCCTGAGCATTCCAGAAGCTCATTGGGACGACCTGAAGGGGTTGCATGTCAAAGGAGCAGTGATTGCATTCCTAATGGGCGGGCCAGAAAAGATTGACGGCAATCTTCGCTCGCACTATTCATCCAGCGAACAGCGGTGGAAAGCATTTCGCGCGGCCGGCGCAGTGGGCATGATTGCAATTCCAGACCCTAAGATTATGGAGATTCCGTGGGGGCGGATAGCGGCTGCGTGGGGTAAGCCGCACATAGATCTGGCCGATTCCGCGCTGGTCGAGACTCGCGGGATGAAGTTCAGCGCGTACTGGAATCCGGCTGAGGCGGACAATTTGTTGGCAGGGTCGCGGCACAAGTTCGGTGAGATTGTGGATGCGTCTCACGAACATCTGCAGTTGCCACATTTCCAATTGGCCTCATCGATCAAGACCACGCTATCAATTTCGAGGAAGAAAATTACTTCAAAGAACGTCGCGGGCTTGCGCCCTGGAGACGACCCGAAGTTGAAGGACGAGTATGTTGTCGTGTCAGCTCATCTGGATCATCTTGGGGTCGGAAAGCCAGTCAAGGGCGACGCGATTTACAACGGCGCGATGGACGATGCTTCAGGCGTCGCGTCACTGATCGAGATTGCGAGAGCTTTGCACACAGAGAAGGTCGTAACTCATCGCGCGATCGTATTTCTGGCGGTGACAGGTGAAGAGATGGGTGAACTCGGCTCAATTTTCTTCGCAAACCGTCCTACAATTACGGGGCACACTGTGGCGGATCTAAATATGGATATGTTCCTTCCACTTTTCCCATTGAAGTGGCTGGAGGTACAGGGACTTAATGAATCGACGTTAGGCAATGATGTGCGTGCTTGTGCGAAGCGGGCAGGAGTGAACGTGCAGGCCGACAAGGAGCCGAACCGGAATCGTTTCATCCGTAGCGACCAATACAGTTTTATAAAGAAGGGGGTCCCGGCGCTAGCGTTCAAATTCGGCTACATTCCGGGCGGACACGAGGAGCAGATTTTCAAGGCCTGGTACACGAATCGGTATCACGGCGTAAGTGACGACGCGAAACAACCGGTTGATCTAGTCGGGGCTGCTCAGTTCAACGCCATCTTGAAAAACCTTATGCTGAGAGTCGCTAACAGTGCACAAGCCCCGGCGTGGAAGCCGAACAGCTTCTTCCGGCGGTTCGCAGAGGGCGGCGGTTAGCGGCCGTAGATGTATTCGATTCGCATTACATGCTCTTCCGAGCAGGTGGACTGGCTTTCTGGCGAGCTATGGGAAGCGGGGACATGTGGCATTCGTGAGCTCACTCACTGTGCGGGGGTCGTGCTGATCGCGGCTTTCAAGACGAATGAGTATAGAGCTGAGTTATTGCGGCGCTTCGCTTACTACACGCCTGAGTGGGAACCCGAGACTGTCACGGATTGGATTCAACATACGCGCGATGCCTGGCCTGCGCGAGCTGTCGGTACAAAACTCTTTCTAGCACCGGGTTGGTGCACTGATCCTACGCCCGAAGGACGAGAGCGCATTGTCCACAATCCTGGTCAGGCCTGCGGAACCGGCGAACACCCGTGCACTCAGCTGGCACTGAGAGCGCTCGAGGAGTGCGTAACGGCTGATTCGCGAGTTATCGATGTTGGGACGGGCTCTGGCATCCTTGCGATCGCGGCAGTACGTCTGAGTGCGGCTTTGGCTATCGGCATGGATATCGATGAAGCTTCTTTGGAGACGGCACGTGAAAACTTTCGTTTAAATGATTTGACTCCGCGAGTTGTGGCGGGGTCAGCGGAAGCTGTCGCAGACAGGTGGGCAGATGTTACGGTCGCAAATATCAACGGAACCGTATTGTTGGCGATTCTGGACGAGCTTCTTCGGATTACGCGTGCGAATGGCTGGTTGATCTTAACAGGATTTGCCGAGGAAGAAGTCTCTGCATTTGAGAGATATTTCCCGATATCGAAAGTGCTGGCTGAAGAAGAATGGCGCTGCGTAATCGTTACCGTTTCTTGACGCGCTTAGAAGGTGCTTTCTCCTGACCCGTTTCCTGAACGCGCTGCAGTGCATCCTCGAGTTTTTGTCCGGCTTCGAGCACCGGCGCAAACAAGTCGCCGACGCGCTCGAATCTCTGGATGGTGTTGTCGATGCGAAAGTCAGTAGGCTTGAGACCCGGCTTCACCTCTTTCCAGTCAAGCGGCGTTGCGACGGGCGCTCCATCGTATGCGCGGATGACATAAGGCGCGGCAATGGTTTTGCCCATACTGATCTGAAGGTAATCGAAATAGACACGGCCTTTCTTCCGTTTGTCGACGCTTCTTGGCGTTGTAAACAGATTCGGTTCCCTCTCCAAAGCGAGATGTGAAAGAAGTTCGGCGAAGCTGCGGACTTGTTCATACGTGTACACAGGATCTAGCGGCACGTAGACGTGCATGCCATCACCGCCGGTCGTCTTGGGGTAGCCGCTCAAAGCGAGACCAGCCAAGATCTCACGCACCAGAAGCGCTGCTTCGATGATCTGGTTAAAAGACGCGTCGACCGGATCGAGATCGAGGAGCATCCAATCAGGACGATCCAAAGTTCCAATGCGGCTCATCCAGGGGTTCTGATCGATGCAACCCAGATTGGCGAGGTAGAGAAGAGTCGCACGGTTCTCGGCCACCACGTAGTGGTTGGTCTTAGAACTTTCGCGAATCGGTTCGCAGCGCATCCAATCCGGAAAATGGTTGGCTGCGTTTTTTTGGAAAAAAAACTCCTCCGCGATGCCGTTCGGATAACGCTTGAGGGACAACGGACGGTCTTTCAGGTGGGGCAAAAGCCACGGGGAGACGCGATCGTAAAACTGAATCACGTCGCGCTTTTTCCAACCGTCTTGCGGAAACAAGACCTTGTCCAGATTCGTGAACTTCAGCCGGTGACTATCGACAGTGACGGCCGTCTCACGTCCGCTTAAATCGAGAGCATCACTGTTCGATTGTTGAGTACTTGCGGCGGGTTCCTGGACTACTTCATCAGCCGCCTTATCCTCGCGCAGACCGGCGAAGACCGGAGCACGAAGGATGCCGTCTTGCGTCCATTCGAGGAAGCGCACCTGGCAAACCAATTCCGGGCGAACCCACGTGACATCTTTTATGTTCGGCTTTTCTCCAACGGACACGTTTTGGTGATGAGGGGTTCCAAGCGCTTGTAAATGGCCTTCATCATTTTGTGATCGAAGCCTGTACCGACCTGACCAACGTGCCGCAGTTTGCCGTCGTCCTGAACGCCGAGAACTAGCGCGCCGAAGTACTCTCGCTCGCCTCTCGTAAAACCGCCGATTACGAACTCCTGCTCATTGAGAACCTTCAGCTTCAACCAGCAGGTGGAACGGCGCGATTCGTATGTGCTTCGCCGATCTTTAGCGAGAATTCCTTCGAGGCTCATCTGCCGGGCGGCTTCGAACATGTGTTCGCCGTCGGTTTCAAATACTTCGGAGATCTTGATGTGCTCATTCGGAATAACGAGGGTTTGTAGCAGCCGCTTGCGGTCCTCGAGAGGCACGGCGCGCAGATCGTATCCGTCAATGTAGAGCAGATCAAAGAGAAAGAGCGTCGCCGGCTTGGCTTCGGCAAGTTGCGGGACGGAATTGAGATTCGCGGAGATCCTGGGCTGGATCATCTCAAAGCGGGCGCGTCCGTTCTCGTCGAGCACGCAAATCTCGCCGTCGAGCCAAACTGTTTTTGCGTTTACTTGCGCGACTAGACTATGCAGCTCCGGATATTGCTTCTCGCATCGGTTGCCGCGACGTGAGTGAATCTCGAGAGCGCCGTTCTTAATCAGGCATAACGCGCGTATGCCATCCCACTTGATCTCGTAAAACCATTGCGAACCGGTGGGCGGCTTAGTAACGAGGGTGGCGAGCATTGGTTCCAGATGCGCCGGAACCGGAGCCTTTCGAGCACCCTTTAGATCCGCAGGCTTGAAGGCTTCAATGCTATCGGCAATTTCATCTTGCGTGCGCTTGGTGGCAACGCTCCAAGTGAATTGCTCGATGTCGTATCCGCGAACCGCAAATTCATCTGGCTTCTTGATGAGGAGCCATTCGTTGCCCTTGCCGGCACGCTTCATGTGCACGATGACAAAGGCACCCTTCAGTTTTGTGCCGTTCAGGCGAAACTTGAAATCTCCACGGTCCAGTTGGCCTTGGGCATCAGGATCACCAATAACCTCGTAGCTGCCTTTGTCCCACAGCATGACACTGCCCCCGCCATAGTTCCCTTTGGGTATGTTGCCTTCAAACGTTCCGTAATCGAAGGGATGGTCTTCAACCTTCATTGCGAGGGCTTTCCGGGCAGGATCTAAACTCGGGCCTTTGGGAACTGCCCAGCTTACAAGCACTCCATTCACTTCAAGCCGGAAGTCATAGTGGAGACGACTCGCATCGTGCCGCTGGACACAAAAAAATCCACCGCGTTCTGGGCCATGTGTGACAGGCGGCTCCGGTTTCGGCTCAGGCGTCTTGTCGAAGTGCCTCTTGCGGGCGTACTCTTTGAGGGCCATACTTGACTGCGCACAATGGATACTGATGCCCGGTGCGCTCACGTAACGCTCCGGCCATTATCCCAGGCTTCAGTTCTGTTGCGTATGCTGCTAACCTGAGAACACTCTCCCCCGTTTCTCGCATTTCGCGATGAACTTTGCTGAACAGCTCAAGGGCCAACTGAACATTGTTGATGTGGTTGGCCAGTACGTCCGATTGAAGCGCTCTGGCGCTGGGCCGCGGTACGTCGGGCTGTGCCCTTTTCACTCGGAAAAGACACCGTCATTTGGCGTACACAGTACGCTTCAGTTCTATAAGTGCTTTGGGTGCGACGCAAGCGGCGATGTTTTCAAGTTCGTGATGGAACTCGAAAGCCTCACGTTTCCCGAGACGCTGAAGCTGCTGGCCGAACGCTACAGCATTCCGATGCCAGAGCGCCAGCGATCCGACGACCCGGATACACAGCGTCGAGCCGCGTTGCTTGAGATGCATGAGATCGCGGCTGAAACATTCCAAAGTAATCTGCGAAATCCTGGAGGAATGGAGGCGCGAAGCTATCTCGAGTCGCGTGCCGTTTCGCGCGGCGCGATGGATGAGTTCCGTTTGGGGCTTTCCGATCCATCGGGTCAACAGTTGCTTCAAAGGCTCCAGAAGTTTGGGCCCGCGTTACTCGAGGAATCGGGTCTAGTTATCAAGCGCCAGGAAGGCAGCGGTTTTTATGACCGGTTTCGGGCGCGCCTGATGTTCCCGATCCACAGCGAATCAGGCCAGGTGATTGCATTCGGGGGAAGAGCGCTCCGATCGAATGACGAGCCGAAATATCTAAACTCGCCCGAAACGAAGATCTACAAAAAATCGGGTGTCCTATATAACCTGCACCGGGCTAAGATCGACGCACGAAAAAACGATCGCATGATTCTGGTCGAAGGCTACATGGATGTGATCGGGATTTATGCGGCAGGTATTCATGACGTAGTGGCGAGCTGCGGCACGTCGCTCACGATTGAGCAAGTGAGGGCAATTAAGCGCCAGATTTCACAGCAGCAGGCAAGCACAGGTGAGATTGTTCTGAACTTCGATGCCGATAACGCCGGCGCAAACTCCACTGAAAAATATATCGGGACGTTGCTCGCGGAGGGGCTGCGAATAAAAGTGCTGGAGTTGGCAGATGGGCTCGACGCAGACGAGTACATCCAGAAGAACGGCGCGGACGCTTACCGGAAACAAATGGACGGCGCGAATTTCTATTTTCACTGGCTGGCTGCGCGGGCAAAGGAACGATTCGATATGGCGACTGCGGAAGGCCGCGTAGATGCATTCAAATTCATGGTGCCGGCCATCCAGCAAGTGAATGACCCGGTGGAGCGAGGCGCGATCGCCAGCGAAGTAGCCGAGTTTCTGAATGTAGATCGTGATGTCATTCGCGAAAACTTCCGGCGCATGCAAGCGCCTAAATCAAGTCAGAAAACGAGAGATATTTCCTCTGCGGTTCCGCCGAACGAAAAACTGTTACTCAGTTGTTTACTGTTGAGCGCGGACGCGCGCGGGGCTATAAAAGAATATCTTCGCCGCACAGAGCTTATGGAGCTGCTCGAACTACGGAGCATCTTCGAAGCTGTACTCGCGCTCGATGTAGAAGGAGTAGAGTTTTCAATAGAGGCGCTGGCGAGCCGATTGGAACCGCGCTTCCAGCGAATTTTAACGGCCCTAAGTTTTTCAGAACTCGGAATAACGGAAGAAGATGCGACATACCAAGCAGTCCACTGTTTACGAGCGCTTGAAGGAAAGGCAATGAATGCGGCTTGTAATACGCTTCGGCAGAGAATCCGTGAGCTGGAACAAAGAGGAGAGTTTACGGAAGCACTGCGGTTAGCGGACGAGCTAAATAGGACAAAAGGTGCAACTTCCGGCGCCTAAATCGTGTTGTACTATGAGGAGTCGAGAAGCTTCATGGGGGTGTCTCGGCAAAATCAGCGCGTCGCTTCAGCCGTTCGTGATTTTCGTTTCGACAGGCGATTGCACGAGAGGTTGTTGACAGGCAGTTAATGCAGGACGTTAAGGATAAGGGTTTCGCTGTTTACGATGAGGTCGCGGAAGTCGTGCGCGACGATCTGGGGAACGGCAATGATTTGCACGATCTTTTTGCCGGGATAGACAGCACCGCCGTCGAGCTGCTGGACGAGCCAAAGGAATTCGATAAGAAGGAAGACGAGGCGGAGGAACTCGCCGAAGTCGATCTGACAGGGGGCTCGCTAGACAAAAGCAACGATTCAGTACGCGTTTACCTGCGGGAGATGGGCATGGTGCCATTGCTCACGCGGGAAGGCGAGATTGAACTCGCGAAACAGATAGAACGCGGCGAGAATGCAGTTCGAAAAGCTCTCTCCCGATCTCGTCTGGTCATGCACCTTTTGTTCGAGACACGGCACAATATTGAGCGCGGTAACGTCTCGATCCTCGATGTCTTGCAGTCGCCGGACCCCCAGATATCACGTGAGGACGAAGATTCAGTCAGATTGCTGACGGAGCAGTTTCTCGAGGCGATGCAGGATATTGAGAAGCTGTACCGCAAAGCGCAGCATACTCAGCAGAAGCTCATCAGCACATCGCGCAATCTGAAGGCAAAGCAGCACCGGAAGCTCCGATTCGAGCAGGCGCGATTCATGGTTTGCTTATCTCGGCAAATTCGCGCGATTCCGTTCTCGGTAAGTTTTCAGCGCTCATTGAGTAAGGGCCTGAGGAAGATTGTCGATCAACTCCGGCCAGCGGAACAACAGATCGCGCGGCTTCAACGCAAATTAGAACAGCCGTCGATTGCGGAGTCGAGCGGGGCACCGGCGATCCGCAAGGAGTTAAAAGCTCTCTCGAATGAGATTCAACGACTCGAGGATGAGTCTGGAGCGACGGCGACTGAGCTACGCCGCACGTTGCAAATCGTGGAGCGCGGGGAGATTGAAACGGAGTCCGCAAAGAAGAGACTGATCGAAGCTAATCTGCGCCTGGTTGTCTCCGTCGCCAAGCGGTATACGAACCGGGGCATGCAGTTCCTGGATTTAATCCAGGAAGGCAATATCGGACTGATGCGGGCCGTCGATAAGTTCGACTACAAGCGAGGCTATAAATTCTCGACGTATGCGACATGGTGGGTCCGGCAAGCCGTTACGCGGGCGATTGCGGATCAAGCGCGGACGATTCGCATCCCCGTGCACATGATCGAGACGATTAATAAATTGGTAAGGCTGCAGCGCATCATGCAGCAGGAGCTTGGCCGGGAACCGAATACAGAGGAACTGGCCGAACGGATGGAACTTACGGCCAACAAGATCCGGCGCGTGCTACGCATCGCACAGGAGCCGATCTCGCTGCAAACGCCAGTAGGCGAGGAAGAGGAATCGAATCTCGGCGATTTCCTTGTGGACAGCCGGATGATCTCGCCATCGGACGCGGTGATCAACCTAAATTTGAGCGAGCAGACGGCGGAGGTTCTAAAGACTTTGAGTCCGCGCGAAGAGAAGATCGTGAAGATGCGGTTTGGTCTGCAGGACGGAAGCGAACACACGCTCGAAGAAGTAGGGCAGAATTTCGCTGTCACGCGCGAACGAATCCGCCAGATTGAGGCGAAGGCGCTTCGCAAGCTGCGTCATCCAAGCCGCAGCCACCGCTTGCGCAATTTCCTAGAAAACGGCGCTCCCCCGCAAGCTTAACGCGGCGTCTATCTGCCGGTTTTAGTACTGCCCATAGCGGCCTCGCACCGAGTCGATGAGTTTGGCTGGATCGAAGCCCTGTCCATCTTTGAAGACGAACTTGACGTTCTGGATATCGTCAATGTGTGCAGCGGGGTTTCCGACGACAACGTCGAGGTCGGCATTTTTTCCTGGTGCGATGGAGCCGATTCGGTCTTGTCTGCCAAGGTAGGTTGCGCCGTTCAAAGTTGCGATCTGGATGGCTTCTACGGGCGTGAAACCTGCCTCAACCAGCAATTCCACTCCACGTTGATCCGCGAAGCCAGGGACCGTGCCGCCATTGCCGGTGGGATCGGGGCCAGTAAGTAGCAGGCCGCCCGCCGTCACGTACGCGCGCTCCAGGTTCATGTCACGTTTAAACCAACGCGCTTCGCTGTGGTCCGGTGTGTTCGCACGGCGATTTCGCGAGTATAGATAGGCATCTCGCGCCTCCGGTGTCATCACCTCAAGGACTCGCTGCTGGAGGGGCGGCCGGCCCGGCACTGAATGTTCAAACACGGGAAGGGTTGACGTGATTGCGACGTGATGCGCGACCAGAGTTTTAAAAAGACGCTGAGCTTCCGGGCCATTCGGGTCCATGCGCTCCAGGGTGGGCTGACCTTGCGTGGATGGACAGGTGTCCGGTTGCTTTCCAGGATCGAGTTCGGTGTTCACGAAAAATCCGTGCTCCAGATTGTCGATGCCGAGCTCCGCCGCTTCGGTATAGGTGACAGAGCAGAGATGGCCGGTGACCTTCAGGCCGCGCTTGTGTGCCTCCTCGATGGCGGCACGCAGTTCCGCGCGCGTGATGTTCATGTAGGCCTTGAATGAGGTTGCACCCTGGTCAGCCCAGTAGTTCACGAAGCGGCGCGCGTCTTCCGCGCCAGTCAGCACATGCATCTGTATAAAATAGCTACCGGAACCTTCTAGATAGGGCGCTGTCACGTCGATGTGCGGGCCTGGCAAAGAGCCGGAATCAATGAACCGCTTCAAGTTCAAATCGGCGTAAGTCTCGACGCTTCCGGTTGTGCGCATCGTCGTGACACCTGCCGCAAGGTACAGGCGAGGCGAAGAGAACGTCATTTGCGGAACAAGCAGCGGCGGCTCGGAATGGCCTGTCGCGTCGAGATCCGGTCTCGCAATGTAATACAAGTGGTTGTGCATGCCGACGAGACCAGGCAGGACAGTATGACCATTGAGGTTGAGCACAATCTGTCCACTCTGAACGGGGGTGTCGGCGCCGGGCTGCACAGCCGCGATCTTGCCGTTTTCAATGACAATGTTCCGGTCTTCGACGGGAGGCCGCCCGGTCCCGTCAATAATTCGTACGTGTTCGAGCACAACGCGGGACGCCTCGACGGCTACGTATTTCCGGACAGCAGGCTCGAGAGTCTGCGGGCGCTGGCTGAAGAGCGATAAGGAGAAGACGACCAAAAGTGAGATACGAACAATGCGCATACAGATCTCCGATGGAGGCTTATCTTATCTCAAGCGCCCATGTTAAGCCCCAGGCGTGCGTTATGTTGGAGCTTTCCTTATGTCGGAAGCTGAACTAGCCAGCGTAACGCCGGTGCACACAGTGACTCCGCCGCGAAAGGTTCCCAAACCCAAAAATGCCGAGGAGCGAAAGGCGCGTCTCGGCCGTATTTTGGAAGAACTCGATAGGCTCTTTCCACAGGCGACCTGCGCGCTTCACCACAAAGATCCATGGCAGTTGCTGGTCGCGACGATTCTGTCGGCGCAATGCACGGATGAACGCGTGAATAAGGTGACTCCAGGGCTTTTTGAGAAATATCCGACGATTCAGGATTTCGCGGGCGCGTCGCAGGACGAATTAGCGCAAGACGTCCGCTCCACGGGTTTTTTCAACAATAAGGCGCGTTCGCTGATTGGCGCGGCCCGAAAGATTGTGAGCGAGTACAAGGGGCGGGTACCGAAAACGATGGAGGAGATGTTGTCAGTTCCCGGTGCAGCCCGGAAGACGGCAAATGTGGTTCTCGGAACTGCTTACGGGGTCGCGTCAGGTCTCGTAGTCGACACACACGTACAGCGAGTTTCGCAGCGGCTCGATCTTACGAGAAATACGGACCCGGTTAAGATCGAGACTGATTTGATGAAGGTTGTTCCGCAATCGAAGTGGATTCTTTTTTCTCATCAGGTAATTCATTTTGGGCGCCAGATCTGCATAGCTCGGAAGCCTCGATGCGCAAACTGTCCGCTAGATCCGGTGTGTTACGCGAAGGATAAGACGCTGGCGTGAGAGTCGGAGGAGTCTACGGCGCGCTTCTACCTGGGAGTTGACGGCGGCCAGTCAAGCACAACCGCGCTGATTGGGGATGAAACCGGGCGCGTGCTGGGACGTGGTCGAGGCGGCCCGTGCAATCACGTTTCCGGAGCAGAAGGCCGGACGAAGTTCTTTGGTGCATTGGGTGAGTGTCTTAAGCAAGCGTGCAAGCAGGCGGGTCTCGATTCCAAGTCCATAACGTTCGCCTGTGCTTGCCTGGGATTTAGCGGCGGCCCGGAAGACAAAGAAACTTATTCGCGAGAGCTGATCCGGAGCACGCAATACAAAATCACGCATGATGCCGAAATAGCTCTGTCGGGCGCAACCGCTGGCGAACCCGGGATCATTATCATCGCAGGTACTGGATCGATGGCCTTCGGACGCAATACCGAAGGTAAAACCGCGCGCGCTGGAGGATGGGGTTACATTTTCGGCGATGAAGGCGGTGCGTTCGATATTACGCGGTGTGCTTTGCGGGCCGTTTTGCAATACGAGGAGGGCTGGGGTACACCGACCCTCTTGCGCGATCTGCTGCTGAAGGAAACGGGCGTGGCGAATGCAAATGAGATGCTACATCTTTTCTATACGCCCGAATATACGCGCAGGAGAGTGGCTTCGCTTTGCCCGCTGGTGACACGGGCTGCCGAAGAAGGTGATGCGGTTGCGCTCGGGATTTTCGATGCTTCGGCAGCGGAGCTTGCGCGATTCGTCGAAGGCGTCCATCGTCACCTCTTCCGGGTGGGGGACCGTGTGCCTTTGGCCTACATCGGCGGTGCATTTCAAAGCGCGCCGCTGCTTACGAGCTTCACGAAGCGCGTCTGTGATTCGATCGCTTCAAGTATCGGGCCGCCGCGCCTTAGTCCGGCTGCAGGCGCTCTTCTGGAAGCACTTCGGATAGATGGCAACCAAGCCGAGTTGTCTGCTGTGCCAGAATCCGAGAAATGAAGCTTATTCGATGGGCCGCTGCCTTTCTCATGTGTTGTGCGGTAGTTCCGGCCGCGTCCGAACCGGATTGGCCGAGCGTAGAGCAGCATGCTGTCGATCTATTGCAGCGTTATGTCCGTATTGCCGGCGTGAATCCGCCCGCAGACACAAGCGGAACGGCGAAGTTGCTTGAAAGCGAATTCGCCGCAGCAGGGATGCAAGCAAAGCTCTACGAGAGCGGCCCAGGGGGCAAAACAAACTTGATCGTGCGCTTGCCGGGCAAGGATCACAGCAAGCGCCCGCTCGTGCTGCTCAATCACATGGACGTCGTGCCGGTCGATCCAGTACGTTGGAAAACGAATCCATTTGGGGCGGAGATTAAAGACGGTTTTATGTGGGGCCGCGGCACTCTTGATATGAAGAGCACGGGGATTATGGAACTCACGGCGGTCATTCTTATGAAACAACTCGGGATCGGGTCGTCGCGCGATATCATTTTTCTCGCTACCTGTGACGAAGAGACTGGTGGGGCGAGCGGTGCCGCCTGGATGATTAAACACCACTGGGACGAATTGAATCCCGAGTATGTTCTGGACGAGGGTGGAGTAGGATCTCGAGACGTTTATACGGCCGGGAAGACTGTCTTCGGAGTTTCCGTCGCGGACAAGCAGGTGCTTTGGCTGAAGGTGCGTGCAACCGGCACGTCCGGACACGCATCACAGCCGATTCCTGACAACGCCAACGACATACTGATAAGCGCAATCGAAAAGGCGAAGCAGCTTCAACCCTCAACCAAGGCCAATCCTGTTGTGGAGGAGATGCATCGAGCTGTCGGCACGTTTGCTTCAAACAAATTCATGAACGCCATCCAGCAGAACACCGTCTCTCTAACTACTTTGCGTAGCGGTGTAGGCGATCCGCCCAAAGTTAATGTAATTCCTTCGGTTGCCGAAGCAACGCTCGATTGCCGCTTACTGCCCGGCGAGAATGCGGAGGAGTTTTTATCGGGAATAGAAGCCCGCGTGGACAATCCGGGCGTAACCTTCGAGCAGGTTTCGCAAAAAGCTGATGACCCGGCACCAAGCCGGACAGACACACCGCTCTATCGCGCAATTCAGAAGGCGATCTTCAGGCAGCACCCTGATGCGACGGTTATGCCGATCATCGTTCCATTCGGAACAGATGGCGCCAAGTTTCGAGTACGCGGCAGTATCACTTATGGAATTATGCCGATGTTAATCGATGCGGCAACGCTTGCGACGATGCACAGCGACAGCGAGCGCATACCCGTCGATCAATTCCGGCAAGGGCTACACATCTATTTCGACGTCCTACGTTCCGATTGGTGATCGCGTTGTCCTCAGGCTGAAGTCGATATCGCAACGGAGTCAGAAGGGAGCTCAATAACGCCAGGGCCGAGACGCCACTCCTCTTCCGAGCAAAGGACGGTTTTCGAGGTGGCGCTAATTGGAATTGATTGACGGTCAGAAGCGAGATTACAAATCACCTCAACGTCCCTGCGGTTCACAACGAACCACTGAGCACGCTCATCGAAATTCACCTCCACGCTCCCCATATGGCCGTCCGTCAACGCTGGAGTGGAGCGGCGAAGTGCGACCAATTTTTTATGCCACTCGAGCAGTGAGGAATGAGGTTCACGCGTCGCCTCATCCCAGCGCAGCTTTGAGCGGTAGAAAGTAGCTGGGTCTTGGGGATCAGGAACACAACCGGGGTGCCAGCCGAAGGCAGCGAACTCGTTGCAGCGGCCCTCGGAGACGTTCCTGCCCGTCTCCGGATCGTTATGCTGAGTGAAATATTGAAACGGCGTCGAGGCACCAAACTCCTCACCCTGGAAGAGCATGGGTACGAATGGAGAGGTGAGGACAAGGGCAGCAGCAATCTTTTGCCTGCCACGGCTGATTAGCTGGCTCAAGCGCTCACCCTGAGCGCGATTACCTACTTGATCGTGGTTCTGGGCATATCCGAGAAAACGATGGCCTGAGAGACCGGACGCGGAGCGCCCGTGCAGGCGGTCGCGATACCGGGAATAAATACCGCTAAAGACAAAAGCCTGCTTCAAGGACTTGGCAAGATCATCGAGTGAGCCGAAGTCCTCGTAATAACCTTTACGCTCGCCTGTCAAGACTGTGTGAAGCGCATGATGAAAATCATCACTCCATTGGGCATCCATGCCCAGACCATGGGCAGAGCGTGCAGTGACGACACGGGGATCATTCAGATCGCTCTCGGCTATGAGAACCAGGTCTCGCCCGAGATCTAAGGCAAGCGCTTCGACCTGCGAAGAGAGAAATTCGAGGAAGTGAATGGCGGAACGATCGTAAAGCGCGTGGATCGCGTCCAGCCGCAGCCCGTCGAAATGATAATCACGAAGCCACATCGACGCGTTGTCGGCCAAAAACTGCCGAACTTCATGACTGCCCGCATGGTCAAGGTTCACCGCTGTGCCCCAGGGGGTCTTGTAGGCGTCAGTGAAGTAAGGAGCGAAGCGGGCGAGATAATTTCCAACCGGGCCGAAATGGTTATAGACTACGTCCAACAGCACGGCGAGCCCTCTCGAGTGGCAGGCGTTGACGAGCTCTTTCAAGTCATCGGGCGTACCGTAGCGATGGTAAGGCGCATATAGGTCAACGCCGTCGTATCCCCAACCCCAATCCCCAGAAAATTCGTTTACCGGCATCAGTTCTACATGCGTGATACCGAGATCGACAAGATGATCGAGGCACTCGATTGTGCTCTTGAAAGTTCCGGTAGAAGTGAACGTTCCGACGTGCAGTTCGTAAACAATCGCGTTTGATAGCGGAGCCGGCCGCCAAGCGCCATCAGTCCATCTAAATGCAGAATGATCGATGAGACGCGATGGACCATTGACTCCGTGTGGCTGATAAGGCGAACGCGGATCAGGAATGGGTTCGCTTCCATTGACGGAAAAGAAATAATCGGTGCCAGGTCCCGCGCCTTCGACGTCGGCCGTCCACCAGCCATTTTCCTTGGGCTGCATGGAGTGCGAGATGCCGGCAATGAGAACAGCCATCCTGTGGGCACGGGGCGCCCAAACTTTGAAAGTATGCATTGCGCTCACTCTTTGACCAAGAGAGCAATGGGAAAGGGCGCCAAAATCTTACCGACAGCAAGCTCGCAGCCGTTATGAACTTCGCCCGACAGCTGGTTACGCCAGTTTCCGCGCGGGGCCCGAAGTACAGTATCACGCCAGTCGTTCGCTAATGTCAGAACGAGGCGCGGAATCATAACCACAATTTCATGGCCGCGCATGTAGGACACCAGATGATCAGCTTTTGTGCCTTGTGCCGTAAGCGGCGCATAGACACCTTCATCGGAAAAAGGAGACACATACTTGCGACGTGTCCGGAGTGCATGATAAATCGTCCAAAGTTTCGGCAACCCTTCGTCGATCCTGCGCCACACTTGTTCGACATTCAGGTTCGGCAACTCGGAGAGTAGTTTCCGGCGCAGATCGTAATTTATTGGCCTCCGATTGTCGGGGTCGACAAGGCTAAGATCCCAAATCTCAGAGCCCTGATACGTATCGGGAACGCCTGGCGAGGTAAGCTTCAGCAGCACTTGCGAGAGTGAGTTGATGCGGCCCGGGTCGATGAGTGGCTGAACAAAGGCTTCGAAATCGTTCAGAAAGGCGACGTCCTTATAGAGGGCCTCAATAAATTCGCGGGTCGCACTTTCAAAATGTTCATTTGGCGCATGCCAGGATGTTTGTTGTTTGGCTTCACGGCAGGCCTTCTCCATGTAGGGCAGCAATCTTTCGGCCGGTATGGGCCAGGTACCAAGCATCGTTTGATACAAAAAATATTCGGTATTGCGATCCGGCAGTTGGTCTCTCTTATACTTCTCGTTCATGTTTGCCCATCTGTCAACCGCCGCTTTCCACGTTCCCGGAATTTCGGAAAGCACACTGATGCGGGCACGTACGTCTTCGCTGCGCTTCGTGTCATGCGTAGATGACGCGAGCATCGTACGCGGGTGCGATCGTTGTACCGCGATACAGAAGTCGTGGAATGCGTCAGGCGGAATACCAAACTGGCCGGGGTCGCCGCCGACTTCATTCAGTGAGATCAACCGGTTGAAGCAATAAAGCGCCGTGTCTTCTACGCCTTTGGCCATCACCGGACCGGTGAATTGTTGAAAGCGCAACACGAATTCAGACTCCATGGCTCCGCGCACACGCAACAAAAGGACGTCAGACACGAAGTCGAACAGCTCGGAATCTATTTCGGTGCGATTTATTTTTGCAGCCTCAATCGCCTGGGTGATGTAGCGTTCCTCATCCGGAGTCAGCTCGTTGCGGTCGGGGACGACGTACGTCCGATATACATCGAAACAGGCAATGACCTCACGAATGGCACGAATTATGTCGTGACGCGTATAATCCCTACGATCGCGGTGGGACTCGCAAATTTCTGAGAACAGCGACGTCAACCGGTTTACATCGCTGCCCAGAAGATCACGCATTACGCGGTGTTTCTTATCTCTGCAGATGGCGGGATAGTCAGTTGGCTCGCCCGTGAAGCTGGAGTAGATTTCTGTAAGGTCGCCGGTATTCGCAGCGTTCACGAAGAGGCCGCCGGATTGATTCAAGTAGTCGTAGCCGGTTGTGCCATCAATAGGCCAGGCACGCGGCAGGGACTCGCCCGGCTGCAGAATTTTTTCCGCGACAATCCACACGTCTTGAGCCGCTTCGCGCAAACGCTCGAAATACTCGCCGGGATCGCGCAGTCCATCGGGATGATCAATTCGTATGCCGTCGAGCACTCCCTCGCGAAGCCACCCGAGAAGGAGGGCATGAATATCAGCAAAGACCTGGGGGCTTTCCATGCGCAAGCCGACAAGCATGTTGACATCGAAGAAGCGACGATAGCCTAACTCCTGCTCTGCTGTCCGCCAGTACGACAAGCGATAGTTCTGACGCTCCAGAAATTCGTCGAGCGCGTTTACGTCCTTTGTCAATTTGTCGAGAACGGAATCGACAGTTTGGGCAATGAACGGCACTTCTTCAAAGAGGCGTTCCAGTAAACCGCGAATTACCTCTTTATCGCGATGTCGCTCAGCCAGACTGGAGCGATTTTTCGATGCCGCGTCGGGCAAGCGCGATAGTGAGTCACCGAGGAATGCCAGGTAATCTGACCCAGACTGGGCGGCCGCGGGATCGATGATGGCGGGGAGCGACTTGGGCGAAACCGGCAGTTCGTGCTCGAAATATTGGAGGAAGAATTCCCCGCCCTGCCGCTTGACTTTGATTTCCCCGCGCGACAAAACATGGCCGTAATGGTCGCCCAGGATAGGCACCAGCAGCTTGTTCCGAAGCTTTTCTTCGTGCGAGCGCCAATCGATGTCGAAATAGTTGGCATAGCGGCTGGCGGGGCCATTTTCGAGCACGTCCCACCAGTAGCGATTGCGCCGGCCGCTGATGGCCATGTGGTTTGGAACGATGTCCAAGACTTGGCCCAGATGACATGCACCAAGGCGTTTTGAAAATCGATCGTGGGCTTCGCTTCCACCCAGTTCCTCGTTCACTTTGTGATGATCTACGACGTCGTAGCCGTGTTGACTGCCAGGAGCGGCCTGCAAATAGGGCGAGCTGTAGACGTGAGAGATTCCGAGCTGATGAAGATAGTCGGCAATCGCTGCGGCGGCATCGAAGCCGAACCCTGCGTGCAGTTGCAGCCGATAGGTCGCTATCGGAACTCTGGGCATTGTGATTTAGAGGGTACCGTAAGGGACATTGTTTCGCTGGGAAGGCTCCGAGCCCAGAATTGTGCCACCCGCTAAATATGGGTGAGCCACATTTGTTAGGCATAATTTTACGTAGTAAGCCGAGCGTCACGCGCGGGACGTGCCCAGACGTGGTGAGAGGCCGTCGGCAAGACACGGAGCGGACTAATGGTTTTAGTAGATCCGTTGCCAATTACTTCTAGGCGGCGTTTGCGACGGACTTATAGGGTGTCATTCCGCTTTTCATGAGGTCGCGGGTCGCCTGGGCTGCGCGGATGCCCGCCAGATAATGTTCGATATCCTCAATTGAAAATTCGAACCCATACTCGGCGGGGCGGAAGGGCTTGCCTTCCTTTTGGGCGGCTGCGTAGAGCCCGGCTGCCATCTGGAGATTCTGTCTTTCCCTGTTGCTGCGATCCTGCTGAAGCTGGCGCAATTCGCGGGTATCTTTCTCGCGCTGACGCCGCAGCCGGCCTTCCTGGATCTGAAGATTGCGCAATTGCTTTTCGTAGTGCAGGAAGGTGTGCATCTCGATCAAGCAGGGTTGGAGTGCGGGGTCACGATCTGCGAATTGATCGGCGAATTGGATCCGGCCCTGGGCAAAGATGGTCATTTCGAGAGCGGGAATGCGAGCTACGCGCCAGGAAGTATCGGCGAGAGACCGGACGAGATCGGTTTCACGCGGACCGACGGGCTGGAGTTCGGCGAAAAAGTCGCAGACGTGCTGTTCGTAGCGGGCGGCGTCTTCAGCAGGGAGAAGAACGGTGCGGCCCGTAAGGCCGGTCTTGACTGCGTTTAGGCAGGAGATGGCTTTGCCTTCGGGAGTGCGCGGGCCGCTGGAGAGTTGGGCGTTCGCGCGGTTGGCGGCGAGTCGGGAGGCGGAGATCGTGGGAGGAGAGAGTTCGGAGCGGTCGCTGGGGTCGGGGCTCTGAATGGGTGGTTCGGAGATTTCAGAGGGGGTGGCTTCCTGAGGTGAAAAAACGAAGCCATTAGCACCTTTGCGGGCCTCTTTATTGGCTTTGCGCTCGGCGGCGCGGCGGACTTGACGGGGTGTCATGTTGTAGTGCTCTCTTTGGCGGCTACAACGTAGCACGCGAGAGGGCGTAAACGTACTATGTACGTTTTGTTTTCGCCGCAACCCTATAGCAGTGTTGGAGAAAAAAGTTGGGGTCGATTTGTGACTGAAGAGGGATGACTTACTGGAGAAGACACTGCCGCCGCGCGGGAGCCTAATTGGGGGCGGACAAACACATGCCACTGCCCCCGGTAGTGGCTCAATCAGAGTTTCCGTCTGATGCAGTCTTTCCTGATGTCCCCTTTCGAGAATATCTATAAGACGCCCTGCGTATGAGTCCAGAGCATTAATCCAAATCTGATCGGGATCGGGCAAGGCACAATTCTTCTATACTGGAATGCGCCAGAGATCTATTGAAAGGCTGAACGTCGCAGCGTTGGCGGGCGGTAACGGTCGGGGCTTTCGCTACACGGAGGGTGCTTTTTATGTGCTCATTGAAGGGCATTATATAGTTGCCCTTATCGGAGCCTTGCGGTGCTCTCTCTACTCCTCTCTGTACTGCTGCAAGCGAATGCGGCAAATAGTCGGCCGATTCCTAAGTTTGAGCAATACAGGGTGACTAGGACATACAAGGGCAAGCCTGCAGTGCCCGTTTTGAGAACCCCTGAAGATCGTAATTTCCGCACTAGAATTCGAGAAGGAGCGACAAAGGGACCAAACTTCGCCGGCCACTATACAGTAATCATGATCGGATGTGGTACCGAGTGTGCGTCGTTCGTTATTGTCGATGCGACAACCGGAAGGGTATTTTCTCGCGCTCAGAAAGAATACACATGCGAACCCACGTTTAAGCTTGAGAGTCGACTTTTGCTGACTGACGTGTGCACAGGAGCTATACGGACCGGCTGCACTAGAGCGTTCTGGGAATGGACAGGAACTGAATTAAAGTTCTTGACCAGAATCCCGATTGAGTGCGGACCGTAAATTTCACCATGCTCAAGCCGAGCCACCACCCCTGCCCCGGTCAGTTTGACACCCAAAAACGCAATTTTGCTAGACTGGTGTATTCGAGTTCTCGAAGCGGAGAGAAGAAGTCTGTCCATGCGTACTGAAATTCCATCCCAGGCCGAAATTGTCCGTGCCTGGCACGTGATCGACGCGGACGCGGCGGTCCTGGGCAGGGTTGCCAGTCGTGCAGCGATGCTCCTGATGGGCAAACACAAACCAATGTACGCCCCGTCAATCGATACGGGCGATCACGTAGTGATAATTAATGCCGCCAAAGTGAAACTCACCGGCGGCAAAGAAGGGCAAAAATTGTATCGGCGTCACAGCGGTTATCCGGGTGGCCTGGTTGAGACCGGCGCGCGCCGCATGCGTGAGACGCGTCCGGAACGCATGGTGGAACTTGCAATATCCGGCATGCTGCCCAAGACGAAGCTGGGCAAACAGATGTACCGGAAATTGAAGGTGTATGCCGGAGAGCATCACCCGCATCAGGCGCAAAAGCCTGTTCCGCTTGCCCTCAAGAAATGAACGCCGATGAATAAGGGGAAAAGATTGTAGTGCCAGCGAAGTTAGTTCAACAGTTAGGGACGGGACGGCGCAAGACCGCAACAACGCGTATTTTTCTGCGCCCTGGAAAAGGTCAGATCACGGTGAACGGGCGTGCGTTCGAACACTATTTTGTGAGCGAATCGGCTCGCGCCTATGTGCGGCAGCCATTGCTCGCCACCGAGACTGCGGAACGGTTCGATATTCTGATCCTCGCGCATGGCGGGGGAGTGAGCGGACAAGCTGGGGCGGCTCGGCTCGGGATTGCCCGCGCGCTTATTGAATTTAATTCCGAACTGCGCGGCAAGCTGAAGCAGCTCGGATTTCTTACGCGCGATGCTCGCGCACATGAACGGAAGAAGTACGGTCAGAAGGGCGCCCGCAAGCGCTTCCAGTTCTCGAAGCGGTAGTTCGTTCTGCTCTTTCCGTTCACAAACTCAACACTAGCCGGACGCTTTCGCGCCTGGCAAAAACCGGACATGATCGGAACCGCGCAAATTCCGCTTTGGGCCGCGCGGGTGATCGATCAAGTTCATGAAGTAAAGGTCAAGGAGACAGGTTGCCATCAATTTCAATGAAGGAGTTGCTCGAAGCAGGCGTTCACTTCGGGCACCCGACCAAGCGCTGGAATCCAAAGATGAAGGAATACATCTTTGGCGAACGTAACGGAATTTACATAGTGGATCTGCAGAAGACGCTCAAGCTTTTCAAAGATGCGATGCGCTATGTAGGGGAAATGGCCGCGCAGGGCAAGACGGTCCTTTTCGTGGGCACGAAACGCCAGGCGCAAGAGGCGATAGCGGAAGAAGCAACGCGCTGCTCGCAGTATTACGTGAACCAGCGCTGGTTGGGCGGATTGCTTACGAACATCGTGACAGTGCAGCGCTCGATCAAGCGGTTGAAAGATCTGGATGCGATGTCGACGGACAATGCCTATGAGGGTCGCGCCAAGAAAGAAGTAGGGCGTTTGGAGCGCGAGCGTAAGCATCTGCAGCAGAACTTGGCCGGCATCAAGGACATGAATGGGCTTCCGGATCTGCTATTCGTAATCGATTCGAATAAAGAAGCGATTGCCGTGAAGGAGGCGCGGAAGCTTGGGATACCGGTGGTTGCGGTTGTAGATACGAACTGCGATCCGGATGAGGTGGATTACGTCATCCCCGGCAACGACGACGCCTTGCGGGCGATCCGGCTATTCACGACCAAGATTGCCGACGCTGTGGTCGAAGCGCGCGCGCTTGCGACGGAGCAGGATTTTGCAGCTGAGAAAATCGTCAGCGAGGACGAAGGCGCGGCAGAACATACTCCGGAAGAGTATACGCAGTATCTGGACCCGAAGTATGCGGAGCAGCTGATGTCAGAAAGTCTGGCAACCAGCGAAGAAGCCGAACCAACTCCGCGGAAGGGACCGGCCAGCGAGTCGCCTGAGGAAGTGGCGAGCACAACGCTCAGCGAGCACTAATTCCTTTTGGAGTAATCTAACGGGCGGCCGGCCGGAAGAGGTCTGGTCGCCCGATGTGTGTAGAGGACGTATATAAGAGGATAGAAGTCAGAGGAGTAGATGGCTGAAATTACACCAGAGCTAGTGAAGAAGCTGCGCGAGAGGACAGGCGCAGGCATTATGGATTGCAAGCGGGCGCTGGTAGAGGCAAACGGAGACCTCCCACAGGCGGAGATCATCCTCCGCAAACAAGGTATTGCAGCTGCGGGCAGAAAAGAAAGCCGTTCGACCAAGCAAGGATTGATCGGGTCCTTTATCAGCGCGGATGCCAAATTGGGCGCGCTGGTAGAGGTGAATTGCGAGTCGGACTTCGTGGCGCGGACGGAAGATTTCCAGGCGTTGACGGCCGATGTTGCGGCGCATATTGCAGAAACCAGGCCAAGATTTGTGCGGCTGGAGGAAGTGACCGAGGCGGAGCGCGCAAACTTTCGAGATCATCAGGCGCTCTATGAGCAGAAATTCGCGAAAGATCAAAGCACGACGATTGGAGAGTTGGTCAAGACCAAAATCGCGAAGTTGGGCGAGAACATTGCCGTTTCGCGGTTCGTCGTGTTCGAGGTAAACGGTAATGGCGTCGTCGGAAGTTATATTCATACCGGCGGGCAGATCGGAGTGCTGCTCGAAGTGAATACTTCATCGGATGGCGTCACTCAGAAATCAGAGTTCCCAACGCTGGTGCGTGACATCGCTATGCAGATAGCGGCGGCTGCTCCGCAATGCATCAGCAAGGAGGATGTCGCGAAAGATCTTTTGGAAAGGGAACGCGATATTCAAAGCGAGCGGGCGCGTGGCGAGGGCAAGCTGGAGAAGATGCTCGAGAAAATCGTGGAAGGACGAATGAGCAAATTCTACGAGGAAGTATGTTTACTTGAGCAGCCGTTCATCCGCGACAACACGATATCGGTTGGGGATCTCATTCGAACGGCGGCCGGGAAACTCGGCGGGACGATCAACGTAGCTCGCTTTGTACGCTACAAAGTGGGTGATGCAATGGATGCTCCGGGCGTACAAGAAAGTCCGCTTCCCGTGACCGCTTAAAAGCCGCTCACTTCATTCGGGGCGCTGCTTGGGGGCGATTCAAGACTGGTTAAACAACTGAATGGCACAGTATCGACGAGTTCTCCTAAAAATCAGCGGCGAGGCGTTGGCAGGGCCAAATTCTTTTGGGCTCGATGCCGACCGCGTGATGGGGCTTGCCGCGGAGGTTGCCGAAGTAGCTCACTCTGGTGTGCAGATCGGGCTTGTGGTCGGGGGCGGCAATATTTTTCGCGGGGTGGCGGCAGCGGCGCACAGCATGGATCGTGTCACAGGCGACCACATGGGCATGTTGGCGACCGTGATCAACGCGCTGGCCTTTCAGGATGCGCTCGAGCGGCAGGGTATTCCTACGCGAGTGATGACGGCGATCGAAATGCATCAAGTGGCCGAGCCGTACATACGCCGCCGAGCGATCCGCCATCTCGAGAAGGGCCGCGCCGTGCTATTTGCGGCGGGAACTTCAAACCCGTACTTCTCAACGGATACCGCCGCTACATTGCGAGGGCTGGAAATTCATGCAGAGATCATCGCAAAGGGGACCAGCGTAGATGGAGTGTACGACATGGACCCCAAGAAATATGGAAGCGCGGTGAAATACCCGGAAGTGAGCTACACGGAAATACTGTCTAAAGACCTGGCCGTCATGGACGCCTCGGCAGTAGCTATGTGCAGAGATAACCATATGCCGATTACGGTCTTCGACCTCAACGTGAAGGGCAATATAATGCGAATGGCGATGGGCGAGGCAGTCGGTACAATGATTCGCTAATCGCAAAGAATCGGAATATGAAACAAGAACAGCAAGCCGGTGCACAACCTAAAGGCACCACTGCGCCACGGGCCAGCACATTTCGAAATATAAAGGAAGTGGAAGCGAACGCACGAACGCGCATGGAGAAAGTGCTGGGAGAATTACAGCAGGAGATGGCGCATATCCGCACGGGGCGAGCATCGATAAGCCTGCTCGATAGCGTCCGCGTTGATTACTACGGATCGCCTGTCCCTCTCAATCAAGTGGCCCAGCTTCATGTGCCTGAGCCGGCGATGATCACAGTGCAGCCTTGGGACACGTCGACGATGGGAGCGATCGAGAAAGCAATACGCAATGCAGACCTGGGATTAAATCCTTCAAACGACGGAAAGATTGTGCGTGTGCCGATTCCACCGCTGACAGAAGAGCGCAGACGGGACTTGGCGAAGAAGCTTAGTCACATAGCGGAGGAGCGGCGTGTCGGGCTGCGAAACATCCGGCGCGAGGCGAACGAACATCTGAAGAAGATGCTGAAGGACAAGGCGATCAGCGAAGACGATGAGCGGCAAGCCCTCGACATCATTCAAAAATTAACCGACAGCCAGATTACGAAGATCGATCAGGCCGCCAAAGCGAAAGAGAAAGAGATTCTGGAGTTCAAGTAGGCAGCGCGTTGCACACGGCGTGATCGGCGCAAAGCGCGCTTATGAAGTATGACGCAATCATCATCGGCTCCGGACAAGGCGGCAATCCCCTAGCCCAACGTCTGGCAAGTCGGGGTCAGAGCGTCGCACTTGTCGAATCGAATCATCTTGGCGGAACCTGCATTAACACGGGCTGCACACCTACGAAGGCAATGGTCGCGAGCGCACAGGTTGCTCACTACGCGCGGAATGCCGGTCGATGGGGAGTACACGCGGGCAATGTAGAAATAGACCTCCCGGCGATCCTGGAGCGAAAGAGCAAGATCGTTGAGGAGTTTAGGTCGGGCTGGCAAAAGAGCATCGACAAGCAGAAGAATTGGCATTTCTACCGAGGCAGAGCACGCTTTGTCCGCCCGAAGCAGATTCAAGTCGAAAAGGAAACGCTGGAAGCGGACCATATTTTCATCGATACCGGTGCGAGCCCCACGATTCCGCGGATATCGGGCTTGGATTCGATTCCTTACCTCACAAATGTGAGTTTGCTCGAATTGCGTGAACTGCCGGAACACTTGGTGGTCCTGGGAGGTGGATATGTCGGTCTGGAGTTTGGGCAGATGTTTCGGCGCTTTGGCAGCGCGGTGACGATCATCCAACGCCCTGAGCGAATCTTACCGAACGAAGATGATGACATCGCGGCCGAGCTGCAGCGCAACCTGGAATCTGAAGGGATCGAGATTCTGCTAAATGCGCGGGCCACTGAAGTCGGCGGCGGCAAAAACAACGAAATCACCTTGAATCTGCAGGTTTCGGGCGGCACTCAGACAATATCCGGATCGCACCTGCTGGTTGCGACCGGGCGTACACCGAATACACGAGATCTTGATCTCGACAAAGCAGGCGTTAGGGTTGACGAGAAGGGCTTTATTGTCGTCAACGAGCGGCTCGAGACGAGTGCGCCCGGCATCTGGGCATTGGGCGACGTGAATGGCGGACCTGCATTCACTCACATCTCTTACAACGATTTTCAGATCGTGTACGGCAACTTAATTGAAGGCAAAAATCTCAGCACAGCGTCGCGTCTAGTGCCCTATGCCGTTTACACCGACCCGCAGCTTGGAAGGGTAGGGCTGACGGAGAAAGCAGCTCGCGCTTCAGGTCACAAGCTCAAAATTGGAAAGATTGAGATGAGCCATGTGGCTCGTGCAATTGAAAGAGCAGAAACGCAGGGCTTGATGAAGGTTGTTATCGACGCCGCGACAGATCGTCTCATGGGCGCAGCAATCCTGTCAGCCGAGGGCGGCGAATTAATTCAGATCCTCAGTACATTGATGCTCGCGGACAAGCCATACACTTTGTTGAAAGGCGCTATCTATATTCATCCGACGCTGGCGGAAGGCTTCTTCGGGTTGATGGAGAGCGTCAAGCCCGTCGACTGATTATGCGCTTGGTCCTCTTCATTGGCCTCATAGTCAGTCAGTGTCTCGTCTGTGGAGCGAATCCCAAAATTGACTCTGGTTACTTTGCAGAAATGCGCTACCGCCTCATCGGCCCGTTTCGTGGCGGCCGCACAGTTGCGATCAGCGGGGTTCTGCAACAGCAGAACGTGTACTACATGGCGCCCAACAATGGGGGCGTTTGGAAAAGTACGGATTACGGACATACGTGGGCGCCTATTTTCGACGGCCAGGATACCGGGTCAATCGGAGCGCTTGCTGTGGCTCCTTCAGATCCCAACACTCTTTATGTCGGCAGCGGCGAAGGCCTGCAGCGGCCGGATCTTTCCGTCGGCGACGGCGTGTACAAGTCTATAGATTCGGGCAAAACGTGGACGCATCTTGGGTTGCGCCAGGGATACCAGATTGCTTCGATCATCATAGATCCACACGACCCGGATCGGCTCTTTGTTGCCGTTTTAGGGCATCCATATGGCCCGAATACAGAACGCGGTGTGTATAGATCGACCGACGGCGGCAAGTCGTTTCAGCGCGTTCTATATAAGGATGAAAATACCGGCGCCGTGCAAGTGGGATTCGATCCAGGCAACCCGGAAGTGATCTACGCTTCTTTGTGGACCGCGCGTCAAGCGCCGTGGGAGATTGGAAACTCGTTTAACGGTCCGGGGAGTGGACTGTTCAAATCGACAGATGGCGGGAACACTTGGCATCAGCTCGCCCAAGGCGTTCCGACCATCGCACAGGGCCTAGGGCGAATCGGATTTGCAATCGCTCCCAGCGATTCAAAACGCATGTACGCGTTAATGGACGCATCGCCCGAATACGGCGGCTTGTATCGGTCCGATGATGCGGGTGAGAGCTGGCGGAAGATCAATAATCAAGGACGTTTGTGGGGTCGCGGATCTGATTTCGCGTGTGTGCAAGTCGACCCGAAAGACGAAAACAAAGTTTATATCGCGAACACCACAACCTATCGCTCAATCGACGGCGGCCACACCTTCATAGGCCTCAAAGGCGCACCGGGAGGCGACGATTATCACAGTATCTGGATCAATCCACAAATCGCTGACATCATCTTTCTGGGAGCTGACCAGGGGGCAACGCTGAGCGTCAATGGAGGAAAGACCTGGAGCTCTTGGTACAACCAGCCGACCGCGCAGTTCTACCACGTAATCACAGATAACCGTTTTCCGTATTGGGTTTATGGCGGTCAGCAAGAGAGCGGATCGGTAGGGATTGAAAGCAGGAGCGATGACGGGTCGATAAGCTTTCGCAATTGGCGTCCGGTTGGTGTTGAAGAGTATGGCTATGTTGCGCCCGATCCTCTGAACCCGAACCTCATCTATGGCGGTAAGGCAACCCGCTTCAATTGGGTGACCGGCGATGTGCAGGACATCAGCCCTCAAGTGATTCCCGGAAAGTATCGCTTTGTGCGAACGATGCCACTGCTGTTTTCACCCGTTGACCCTCATACGCTATTTCTGGGATCGAACGTTCTTTTCAAAACCACAAATGGAGGCGGCGGTTGGCAGGTCATCAGTCCCGACCTCACGCGCAAGCAGTGGGAGATGCCGTCAGTCATTCGAGCGTTTGAATCGCAAGATCCGGAAAAAGGGCAACACCGGGGTGTGATTTACACTGTTGCACCTTCCCCGAAGGACGCGGGTCTGATCTGGGTGGGCACGGACGACGGCCTCATTCATGTGACGCGCAACGGCGGGAAAAACTGGCAGAACGTCACTCCCGCGGACCTGACGCCCTGGAGCAAGGTGTCTTTAATGGAGGCCTCCCATTTCGACATCGGTACCGTATATGCGGCTATCAATCGGTTTCGGCTCGACGACCTGAAGCCCCATATTTACCGTACGCGCGACGGAGGCAAGACTTGGCAAGAAACGGTTGACGGCCTTCCTGAGCAGGCGGTTGTGAATGCCGTTCGCGAAGATCCTAAACAGAAGGGATTGCTGTTTGCAGGAACGGAAATCGGAGTATTTGTCTCTTTCAACGATGGCGATCATTGGCAGTCACTGCAATTGAATCTGCCCGTCACGTCTGTGCGGGACTTGGTAATTCATGAGGACGATCTTGTGGTCGGAACACACGGACGATCTTTCTGGATTCTGGACGATATCACACCGCTGCGTCAGTTCGACCAGAAAATCTCGGAGTCGAAGGCGTTCTTGTTCGCGCCCGAAAACGCGATCCGCTGGCGATGGAATCGCAACACTGATACTCCACTTCCGCCCGAGGAGCCAGTAGGGCAGAATCCTCCGGACGGCGCCATTATCGATTACAGTATTGGAGCGGGAAGCGGACCCGTGACATTGGAGATCTACGATTCAAAGCATCAGCTTGTACGCCGCTATTTGAGTCAAGATAAACCCGAGAAAACCGAAGCGGAGTTGGAGGAGGAGCTAAGTGTTCCTACTTACTGGGTGCGTCCGCCGAGAATTCTTTCGGGCGCGGCAGGCATGCACAGATTCGTTTGGGACCTTCATTATTCGCCACCAAAAGCGCTTAAACAGGAATATCCGATTGCTGCGATTTATCGCGATACTCCCAGAGTGCCGCTTGGGCCGTGGGTTTTACCCGGTAGATATACGATCAAGCTGACCGCGGCGGGAGAGAGCCATTCGCAATCTCTGAAGGTCATCATGGATCCCCGAATCAAGACTCCGATCGAGGACTTGCAAAAGCAACTCACACTCTCGCTGAGTTTATCCGAGATGATGCGAGAGGATTACGATGCGCTTTCGCAGGTCCGTAAATTGCGTGAGCAGATCAAGAATCTGGAAGAAAAGCAAACGGGCAGCGTCAAGGATGCTCTCGAAAGCTTCGACAAGCAGCTTGTCACTCTGGAAGGCCAAGGCGGTTTACGATTCGGAGAACGGACTAGTCAATCACAGAGAAGCCTGAGTGCTCTGAACGGTGAACTTGCGCGCGTACTTGAAATTGCTCAGGGCTCCGATAATGGGCCGACGACTCAAGCCATAGCCGCGGTGGAAGATTTGCGGAAGAGTCTTCAACAGCAGCTACGCACTTGGAATCAGCTTAAAACACAGCAACTCAATCAGCTCAATGAGCAATTACGGAGAGCTCACCTGCCGGAGCTCACTCTCACTGGTGTGAATCCATAGCGGGTTGTGGTACCGTGGCTCCGCCCCGTTACTCTGAATCACTTGAACTTTAATGGGAGGCATGCCTACCACTTCGTAGGTTCCAGAAGCGATTCCGATACCTGCACGATCAAGCTCTGCTAAAAGATCCCGGCTAATTTTACTTTTTATGTCCCGAATACCGTAGTCGGTCACGATGAAACGAACCGTCATTTCCAGCCAGTTATCCGTCAAGCGCCAATAAACACAAGGCTTGAGTTCGGAACGCTTCAGCACATAACGTTTCTCGAGTTCCTTCAAGGATTCTTCGCTCATTTCGGCAATCTTAATCGTGTGCTTGCGAGTCGCCTCGAGCAGGATCTCTTCGGCCTTATAACGATCTGCGTTGTACGGAACAGGGAGACGCATTTCCTCCCAGATATAAGGGAATTCTCGAGTGTAGTTATACACCGGCTCATCGAAGATATTGGAATTCGAGATCCGGACGATGCGGCCTGTGTACTGGCGTGCCTGGATCCACGCCGGATCGCCTGTATCGCCTTCGGCCGGCTGCCCCATTTCCATAATCACAGTCTGCAGAAAATTAAGTGCGACTACATCGCCTCGAACCCCGCCCATGGTGATGCGATCGCCGACGCTAAACGTTTTACCCCGCAGGATCAATAGATAACCAGCAAAGGCGGTGACCACTTTTTGCAGTGCAAAGGCGAGACCGGCGGCTACCAGTCCCGCCGCTGTTGTCAGCGTGGCCGGGTTATCAAACCAAATGGAGACAACGCCGATTATGGCGATGATCGAGAGCGTAATCGAAATACCTTGATGAGTCCAGAAAGCTACACGCTTGACGCCTTTGTCCCGTGTTTCCCGATGCGCGGCCCAGCGCAAGGTGCGACCCAACAAGCTAAGAAAAATTATGAGAACGATCGAGAAAAGGAGCTTCTTTCCGTTCTCCACATTTACACCGACCAGTTTGACGCCAAACAGTTGCAGAGCATGGTTAGGGCCTACTAGTTCAATCATGTTTCCCATTCAATACCTTTGACTACATGCTAGCTATCGCCAACACCCGGGAAATAACGCTCACTCATATTGCGCAGAAAGGCAAGCGATTCGGCCATTTCGGCCATTCCGTTCATCCCGTCTTCAATGCTCACCCAACCTTCGTACCCGTGGTCGGCAAGAATATGAAAGATGGAGTCGTAATCGTTCAATCCTTTTCCCGTAACCCCATGGCGGAGGCTCGCTGAATAGCCCACTGTTCCGTCGGTTTGTCGCAACTGATCGAGAGTCGTGCCTTCCGCTAGATAACGGTCGCTGGCGTGCACGCTGACGACGCGATCGGCGACTGTCCGCAAGAGCTCAAGGGGATCGTCACCGGCGACGATTGCATTTGAAGGATCATACTGTACGCCGAAGTGCTCGCGGTCGGGAACGGCTTCGAGTATTTGAACAAATCGGTTCATTTGCTGGGCGAATTCCGGATATTTCCAAAAGCCGTCCTTGTAGTGGTTTTCGAGACCAAGCACCACGTCGTGCTCTCTCGCGATGGGCAGCAGTTCATGAATTGCACTGACAACCCATGCTTTCCCTTCCTCCCAGCTCACCTCGGGATAGCGCTGCCCCGTGAGGACGCGGCAGACGGTGCCTGGCCCACCTAAACGGCGCGTGATACGAATCATCTCGGCTTCGCGCGCAATTTCTGACTTCCGTTTGTCGGGATCGGGGCTAGTGAAATCAGGCGAACAGCACAGCATCGGCATCGCAAAGTCCGCCGCCTGCAGTGCCTGTCCAATGCGGTCGATGTACTCGCGGTCGAGGCTCGTGAAAAAGCCATCGTACATCTCAAGCCCATCTGCATCGAGCTGCTTGGCCATTTCGATCCAGTCGAACACTGACATGCGGCCGTCCGCGATCTGCTCGAGATAGCATTTCGGGAAGGCTGAGATCTTCAGCGGCATCAAGGGGTCAGGACGGCTTTCACAAGCTCGCCGCGTTCCATCTTTTCGAAACAGTCCAACCATTCCGAAAGCGGAGCTACCCGGCTGATGACTGGTTCGAGTTTGATCTGACTGGAAACAATCATCGAGATCACCCGTTCCCAAACCGGCCAGTTGTGGGAGAAGCTGCCTTGGATGGTCACGTTTTTCTGTACGGCTGGATCGAGACTGAATCCAATTGGCTGCGGACCCCAACCCACCTTGACGATCTGTCCCGCGGGCCGGACCGCCTGCATCGCTAGCTGCAGGGCAGCCGAGGCACCGGATGCGTCGATGACCATATCGACTCCCAGACCGTCGCCGAGTTGCATTATGTATTGGGCAACACCGTCCTCGAGCGTTATGGCGCCCAACTCGCGAGCGACAGCAAAACGCAAGCGATCGCTCGGCAGGCCAGCAACGATCACGCTTCCTGCACCACTGAGTTTTGCCATCAGAACGCACAGTAAGCCGATTGGCCCGGGGCCGATGACGAGAACGTTGTCTCCCGGCCGCACGCGCCCATTGACGCATACAGCGTTGTAGGCAACGCAACAAGGTTCTGTTAGAGCGGCCTGGTGAAAGCTGAGGCTTTCCGGAATGGGATGAAGACACCGTTCCGGTACCCGGACGTAGTTCGTCATTGCGCCGTCTACTCCGTAGCCGAAGCCGCGGCGGGCCGGATCAAGATTGTAGAGGCCGCTCCGGCTCAGCGGAGATGACTCGTCGATCACCGCCGCAGTCTCGCTTACGGCGCGGTCGCCTTCCTTGAAATTCGAAACTCGAGCTCCGGTCTTCGCAACAGTACCGGCGAACTCATGACCGAGGATGCAGGGATAATTTACCGGCCAGCTGGCAGAGCCCCGCCACTGATGGAGATCGCTGCCACAGACACTCACCGCGCCGACTCGCAGAAGCACTTCGCGGTCGTCAATCTCGGGTATGGACACCTCGCGCATTTCAACGGAGAAAGGCTCGCGGCCGTAGTTGACCAGTGCAGGCATTGTTTCGCTCATGCAACACGCTCGTTGCCCACCGGGACGTTCCCGTAAGCGTGCACCTTTTCGCAGATGAGACGCAATATGCCTTCGATGTCAGAGCTCGCGGTCCGGAACGCATGCGCGTCGATCGCCAGAGGAGCTCCGATGACAACCAGTGGCGCTCCATAGCCCGGCGTATCGATAGCCTGCTCTACAGTGAGACCGCCGACCGCCTGCACCGGAACGGAGACGGCCTGGACCACCTTACGCAAACGATCGAGTGGCGTAGGTGCGGCAAGACCGCGCTCGCGCCGAAGCGTCCTCATGTCGAAACCGACGTGGTGAATGACATAGTCGCAGCCGAGTTCTTCCAGGCGTTTCGCGCCTACGACGGGATCGGCCATCGCCATGTTATCTCCCATCACTTTCACACCGAAATCTGAGCCGGCTTTGACCACAAGCTCCACTGTTTCTGCATGCGCTTGCCCCATGACAACGACCATACTAGCGCCCGCTTTGGCCATGATTTCCGCCTCGAGCCAACCTCCGTCCATAGTCTTGAGATCGGCCACGATTGGTGTGTCCGGATACCGGACGTGCAGTTCGCGGACGGCGCGCATGCCTTCCGCAATGATGAGCGGGGTGCCCACTTCCAGCCAATCGACGCCTACCTGAACCGCTATGTCGGCTGTTCGAAGCGCCTCGCTTAAATCTGTCAAATCCAGTGAGAGTTGTACGACGGCTTTCATAATTCCATAGATTTGCACGGAAAGGGCTTCTTGCACAATTTTGCAAAGGCCGGGATTTCCAGAAGAATGAATGAGATAAGTGGCCCAGAGGCGGCACCGCAGTCTTGAGAGCCCGTTTTCGAATCAGACCGGCTAAGCTTTCTCGATTACTGGCCGATGCGTAGTGTAGCGGTATGAGTTTCCATCCATTGACGCGCGGAGACGAACGGGGCAGTGCCTTCATCGAGTTTTTACTTCTGTTTCCGATGCTCTTTTTCCTGTTTATCGGAGCCTTCGACATGGGCTTTCTTTGCTACGCGTTCATCGGAACACAGAATGCCGCGCGAGTTGCCGCTCTATATACATCTTCAAGTGTTACAAGCAGCGCTGATTCGGCCGGCGCTTGCCTCTACGCCTTCACCGAACTCACAAAGATGCCGAACAGCTCTCAATTTTTATCGGGCTGCAGTGGCGCTCCTCTGCAGGTCACAGCCGTGTCAAGCACCGGTCCGGATGGAAAGCCGGCCTCGACGGTGACGGTCTCCTATCAAACGATTCGACTTCCTGTAATCCCCATTCCCGGCTTCACTCCGCAATTTACAATAAGGCGCTCGGTCCAAATGAGAGTCAGGACATGATGGTTCGCAGAACTCGGTGGAATGAAAAGGGCAACACGCTAGTCGAATTCACGTTGGTCGGCATTCCGCTCGTCCTCATTTTCATCTCTCTCATCGAAATCTGCATCGCGATGTGGAGCTACCATACCTTGGCCTATGCGGTCCGAGAAGGCGCACGTTACGCCTCAACCAAAGGTCAGGGATGTACATACACCGGAAATACCTGCAGTGTTACGGTGGGTACCGTCGCGCAGCAGATAGCTACCGCAGCGACAGCGTTGCTGCCTGGGCAACTGAACGTAACGCTCACTTCCCTCGCAGGTAGTGTTACCTGCAATCCGATTAGCAGCTGCTATTCGAATACCGCTATTTGGCCGCCAAGTTCGGGAAATATACCGGGGTCGGTTATTTCTGTTTCGGGATCTTATCCCGTTCAAACCGGTTTAGTGATGATGTTCTTCCCGAGTACAGGCGCTTCGCAGCTCAACTCCGTTACACTGCCGGCCTCGAGCCAGCAGATTATTCAGTTTTAGGCGATCACCACATGCATAAATCACAAAATGGCCAGCGCGGATCGGCGTTCCTCATGGTAATGTGCATGGCCCTTCCGATGTTTACAGCGGTGGGCTTGGTGGTAGACATCGGCTGGGCCTACTACACGAGACAAGCCGCCCATGCCGCGGCGGAAGCTGCGGCGATGGCCGCAGCTCAGTCTGCCCTGGATGGAATCAAAGCCGGGGGTACCTACACGTGCGGATCACAAGGGCTGGGTTGCTATACCAGCACGGCATACACTTGTCCGTCAAGCACTCCAAGCCCAATCACTAGCAATGTGCAGAACGGATGCGCGTACGCTGCCGCGAACGGATTTAGGAACGGTGGACCAAATGGACAAGCAGTCACTATGTTGGCGAACACAAGCAGCCCCTTTAATGGAGCGAGCGTTAAGTATTGGGTGACGGCACAGATTTTGCAGCAGAACCCGCTTACTTTTGGCGCAGTTCTAGGCGGGCAGTTTCTGAACGTAGGGGCTCACGCCACCGCTGCAGTTTTTCTTTCCGTTCCGTCGAATTGCGTAATAGCACTGGACCCTTCAGCTGGCGGAGCAGTCACGGTGCAAGGAGGCGCTGACGTGAGCGTTAATTGTGGAGTTGCCTCCAATTCCTCGGCATCCAACGCATTAGCTGTGAATGGGCACGTATCGGTACTTAATGCCAATTCGATAGAAGTGGTGGGGGACTACACATCCTCGGGCACTGTCAACCCGAACCCGGTTACCGGGTCACCAGCAGCGGCAAATCCATACGCGAATTTGCCTACACCAAGTCCTAGCAGCCCGTGCACCCCGGATCCGGGCATCACAGGGGGCACCGTCAGTCTCAACCCAGGAACCTACTGCGGCATCACGATTAGTGGTAACGCCAACGTCACGTTTAACACCGGAACTTATATCCTGTCGGGTGGTGGCTTCCACGCCGGCAGTTCCGGTACTACTTTGACAGGCACTGGCGTCACGTTCTACAACACCTGCTCGACGTCGCCCTGCAATGGCGGGAGTTCTGGGTACCAGCCGATTAGCTTGACGGGAAACCTCACAGCCAATCTTTCCGCTCCCACGAGCGGCTCATACCAAGGAATCCTGTTCTATCAAGACCCGACAGTTCAAACGACCTCCTCGGACCAAATTACAGGCAACACAAGCATGCAATTGACGGGCGCCCTCTATTTCCCTAAGAGCGAACTCAAATTTGCCGGAGGATCAAGTTCGGGTGGCGCCACGATGATTGTCGCGGATACCGTAACATTTACAGGCGGAAGTAGCTATCTCGGGGACAATGTTAGTAATTCGACCTCCGCGTCGGCACCCAAAGTTGCTCTCCTCGAGTAAAGGTCTATCCGGTATGCCCCACGAGAGCGTCTACTTCGCCGCTTTTTCCCATAAGCCGCAGATGTTCCCTTGTGGATCTATGATCGCGGCAACTGCTCCGACGCCTGGCACCGGCATCTTCGGCAACGCCACCTTGGCTCCGAGTTTAGTCGCGTTTTCGATCGTCGAATCGATACTCGCCACGTCGACGTAATTCATCCACGGCTGCTGCGCGTTCTGGCGCTGCATTACCGCGCCGTTGATACCGGGCCCTTCCGAACCGGTTTCGCATAACCAGTATTCTGGCCCGGCGATGGGAGCCTTCTGAAACTTCCAGCCGAACAGGTCACTGTAGAACTTCGTCAGCGCCTCCGGCTGATTGGCGGGAATCTCGAAGTGGACGATGCGGTTATTGGCCATAATCTTCTCCTGATGAAAAAAATAGGAAAGCTAAAGGGATTTCCGTTTGGCAGTTACGGCCCGAGCGTGACGACTGCCACCCCCAACGCGCGTAAGGTTACCTTATCAGTGTTGAGCTCCTGTTTGCCGGGAGACTGGTTCGCCGTCGTCTGATCAACAAACTGAATGTCGCGAGCGGGCTGAGGGAGCGTCAGTTCGAAGTCACGATCGCGCTTGTTCACGAGTAGAAGTTTGTGCTTGCCGTCTCCAGTTATGTAACCGAGAGCATATACAGAAGGACTGTCACTCTTCGTGTCAACGATTTTGTTGCCCTGTCCGAAGTTGTTCTTCAGGAGCTCGAGAATCCGATAGCGAGCATTCGGCGCGCCGGTGTTCCAGTCGACCATGGAAACGCTGGGAAATTGCGTCGGATAACCGACCAGTTGCGACTCGCCGGCGACATCAATCCCGAGGGAAGCAAGAGTTCCGAACACATAGGCGTAAGTAGCTCCTGAGAGATGCCAATAGCCTTGGGGAATCGGCTTCGAGACATGCCCCGATTCGCCCTGCGCCATATCATCTGCTGAGATGGAGCCGATCTCGTCTACAGTGGTACGTGTTGCGGGAGACAGGCGCTGGCGAATGGACTCGATGTAGCGGACTGTCGCGATGAAGCGGTCGGCCTGTTCGAAGAAAGTGTACTGCTGGATTTCCTGGTTTTGGTCCGGAGTCGGCGCAGCATAAAAGTGATAAGAAATCATGTCGAGCGGAATGCCCGGTTTATGGTTCTTGGGATCTAAGAAATAGTCGAACATGCGCGGGTTATCGGAAGGGAACGCCAGCGCGAGGCCTACAAATTTCGTTTCGGGCGCAACCTTTTTAATCGCAGAGACGATTGCGTCATAGCGGGCGGTGTACTGCTCCGGCGTAGTGTTGTGTTCGATCTCGGGCTCATTCAGCACCTCCCAGTAGGCAATCTTGAAGTGATGGCCGGATTCGTGGCGCTTTCCGGTCTCGTCGGTAAAGCCCCCATTCACATACCAACTCACCAGCCGGGCGTAGTAGTCTCCGAGTTCGTGCAGCGAAGGGTCGCGCAGCTCGGTGCCCTTGGTGTAATCCCAGGTGACCTGGCTAGGATCCTGCGGGTAAGTGATGGGTTGCGGCGTCTTGAACATCCATGCGGGAATCGTGCTGAAGTTCAGGATGACCGGATGACCCTTCGTAGCGTCTAGAAAATCCAAAGTCATGGGATCGATGAGTGAGAAGTCCCAGGACGTTTTGCCGTTCGCGGGCGGCTCGAGTTCAGCGACCCCGAGTTTGGGATACGGAAGCCACGGCACGTATCGGACATAGTCAGCGCCGAGTTTTTGAAGATCGGAATAAACGCGATCGTGAATGGGCGAGCCCGGCCGCAATGGCGGATTCACAACGACCTGCAAGGTGGCGGTGGTCGACGATACCCGATTTACTTTGTCCCAATGAACTTCTATCTTCTGGGGAAACGCACTGGGAGCCAGGAGAGACGCAAAAATTGCAATTCGAAACATATTCTTCCCTTCAACAGACACGAGCGGCTTCCATATCGAGCAAGGCAGCAAATTTCTCAAGTTTGCCGGCGATATGCCCGACTCCTATTGCACAGTGATGAGCAGGTCCGTGAGCATTCCACTCATTCATAAATCGGCGCGCGCCAATCGAGAACCGGTAGCGGCTGTTGGTGTTCCCGATTTCAAGAATAGGGCCAGGCACCGACTCACCTTGTGCGATGAGTAGCTTGAGCCG
>JBPCJX010000013.1:0-7391 GCA_051004875.1 Bryobacteraceae bacterium | reverse complement strand
CCTTTTATAACCGCACCAGACTGCACTCCAGTCTCTCCTACAAAAGCCCCATTAACTTTGAATCCCAACTAAACTAAATTCACCCTTGCGTACTGTCCGAGAAAACAATGCAACCCCAGGGTGACCCCGCTCTCATTCCGAAATCATCCAGGCACTCGGGAACGACCTGAACCTGATGAATGCTGGCGAGCGGTCGGAGCTTCTCGCGATCGTGGAAGCGTGGGTACAAGACGTGGAAGAGCAGGAGGACTGATGGCGCATGCCCGCTTTTGAGAGACGTGTGTCGAAAGTGGGGACTGGGCTTGCTGCTCTCCCCCGGATCGAATAATTTGAACGAAATGTCGAATGACACGGTCAGGAAATTTAATGACGGCGCGCTGACTGGATGGGCCAGGAATGCGACGCCGCCCTAAGGAGAAACAAAGTGCAAGAACCAGGATTAGATAATCGCCACCGAGACCAGAATGGGCAGATCGAGTTGAAGCGCAGTGATGCGATAAACAAGAACCTGCCGAATCCAATTCCCGGGTTTTCCGCGAATGCGACAGTTGGCTATATGCGTCAGCAAACTGGAAAGACTGGATTAAACGCGATCCGACAGGCTGCTAGTCGGCGAAACAAATAACGAGGCGAACAGGGTATACATTTATGGCAAACGTTTACATTGAACCGAAGCCGACGGGCCGACATGAGCATGACCCGATTGATCACTATGTCGTAGAACATGCGAACGGAGTGAAGGAGAGCGGTCCGTATAAGACACAGGCCGATGCGATCCAAGCTGCCAAGCGTTCGGGTCATCACCCCTTAGTCGCGCGCGTCCGTGTCACCGACAAGGGAAAGCCGGACCACTGGCGCGCGGCGTGACGAGAATCAGCTAGCGTTAGCTAGCAACAGCCTACTATTGGCCAAACTTTAAAGCCGGGCCGTTGCTTCGCATCCGTTACGTCGGAGAACTCGCGGCTCTGGACGAGGTTTCGCTTTGACCGCACTCGGATCTGGTCGCCTAACAACTTGGCGATCGGCTGGGCGGGCGACGCGGCTCTCGTAATAGATCGGTACCGTCGCCTTGTCGGCCACGGCCGAGCGGGCGGGTGGGCAATCAGGGAGGAGGTCAGAGAGGGCGAGGCTGGATGTCGTAGATGTTAATGTAATCGCCGAAGACCGCGCGCGTATTGGCGTCCGTCTTCTCGATCGGCGTCCCGGTGAAGCCGATAAACGACGCGTGCGGGAGCGAGTCGCGCAGATTGCGCGCGAGCCCGTCGATCAAGTCGTATTGGCTGCGGTGCGCTTCATCCGCGATCACGACCGCGAAAGTTCAGTGTAATAGTTATTGGTTCGACGGCGCGAGCCCCGCGAGAACTGGCTCCGAGTCGCCCGCTTCTGCTACAGAAGCTGCCTGTGCACCACCAAAACTCGCTGCGGGCGAGAAGTGCTCGTAAATCACTTGAAGGGATTTCGGTAACTGTTTCGGAGATCTTTCACAGGTCACGCCGAGAAAGCTGCGAGCGCGACTAAGCCCGACATAAAAATACTTGTCGACAAGCTCGTCGTGGATATCGGACATCCGATCCAGCCCGACGTAAAACGCTACCTCAAACTCCAAGCCCTTGATGAATTCAATCGGAAATACTCGGACGCGATCCCCGTCGCCGAGCGCCTGCCCGTCCTCAGAAGCCTGTACTTCGACTCCGTGAGGACCCAGAACTTGGCGAAGTTGATCGCGGACGGGTTTCACATCCGCTCTAGTGGCAACCAATATGGCCGTTGTTGGAAGGCGGCCGTCGCCAAGGTCACAGATTTCCATGATGCGATCTGCAATCCACTGGGAGGCCGACGCGTCCTTGGTTGGTCTAAACCATAGGGGCGCAGGATCGTCGGGGCTGTATTCGTAGGCTGAGCGGAAATCAGGAGTTTCGCCGGTCACGTGAGTGTAAAGATCACGCGCTACAGCAAACAACCGAGCTGTCTGCCGATAGCTTACAGACAACTCAGCGCCCCTGAATCCATCCGAAAGCTCGTCAATATCTTCCCAACGTTTCAAACCGTGGCGCGTCACGCGCTGCAACACGTCGCCCGCGATGGTCACGCCGCCTTTTTTCGCGGGAGCGAAGCGCTCCATGCACGCTATCTGCACAGCAGAGAAATCAGTGGCCTCGTCAATCGCGATAAATAATCGAAGTTTCTCCAAGAGAAGCTGAATGGAACCTGGCACTCCAAAGAGGTTTGCGCCAAACTCGCCTTTTAACGTACGAACGAATTCAAGTGCGTGAAATAAAAGTGTGTCTTGCTCTGGCGCCGAGAGCTGCCTGGCTCGAATTAGAGCGGTAGCCTCATCTGAAAAGTATCTTACTGCATTCGCCCGATCTTCCCGGAATTCTTGGTACGCACGTGGAATTGCTTCAAATAGCCGGCGTAAAGTGATGGCCTCGGCCAGGTCTCTGATTGCCTTTTGAAGCTCGGCAACCAACGGAGGGATGGTAGGAAAAAGAGCGGTCTCGACATTTTCAAACGTGGCCGAAGTAGCCAGGTCGAGCAGTTGTTGATATTGCCGATATAGAAACGGCAAAGATACAGTTTCATTCGCACCTTGGAGCGCACCCACGCCTCGAACCTGTTGAACAACGCGGTTAAGGCTTTCGTTAAGGCTGCGGAAATTTCTGAAGCGCCGCTGAGCCTCTACGAGCTCGACCACGTCAGTCCCTGCCGCAGCAAGAATTTCCGACCCTTTCAACAATGCCTTTTGACTCGCGTCTGACAGCTCGCCTAGCGGTAGGCGAGTATCATTGTTGAATTTTTGGACAGCCGTGTTCCAAGTCTCGATTAGGCGTTTATCTAGATGACGGCCAAGCGCTCGTGTGAGAAGGATGTGCTCATTTCCGCCCTCTCTCTTCAAGAGATTTACCTCTTCCGCGGCGACGCGGAAGTAACCATTCGCTCCTCCCTGAAACCGTATCTCTCGCAAGATGGTATTACGAAAAGTAGAGTAAACTTTGACGTGCTCGTCGTCGGCCGGAAGGAGCTCTTTGTTGAGGGCTTCTTTAAGGTAGCTCTTTAGCAAATCGCTTGGCGTGAATAGCATCCAGTTCGTTCCATTATTCCACTCGACGGCGCTGGCGAGTTGCTGCTCCTTTGCCGTCAAGAACTCATATTTCGTCTTCTGTGAAAGACGCTTAAGGAGGACCGTTGTTTTCCCCGTTCCGGGTGCCCCCGAGATGCGCAGCCGTTGGTTGAATGGCAAACGGAAAAGATCATCCTGCGCTGCATCGAGAATTGCGATATCGGGTAGCTGAACGCGAAGCTGCCGTCGGCGGGAAAGCTTGTCCGCTTCAGGAACACCGGCGAGCAATGCGCGAATGGAACGTGCAAGCGCGCTCCCACCTACCCAGAGAAAACGGTTGTCCTCGGCATCGAAACTCCCGTCATCGGCGCGGCGAGAGCGAAACTCATCTTTTTCGACGAGAGTGTAAGTGTGATCTTCTAAGACAAGCCCTGTTCGATGCTTGACGACGAATTCGTGAGTCTCTCCCGGTGATCGTGTGATGATTCGTCCGAGCGGCGACAAGTAACTCGCGTAGGTGGCTTGATCGGTAACCGGGTCAATCGACAGCGGAATAGCATTACGGCACAAAAAGATTGTTGTTTTATGGCCGGTGTGACCTTCCGCAAGCGCATAGCCGATCAATGGTTCCTCAGATAACAAGGCCTGTGCTGTGTAGCCTAGAGCACCGCCTTCGGGATGAAAACTCTCCTGAAAATGATCTAACTCATTGGCGATGAGTTTTGCTACTTGATTAATATTCATGCGGGATATGGCAGCAGTCGTTTGGTTCGGATATTAGATCGGCTCGCGGGCATGCTGTTGTTTGCGACGTTCGCCTATCGCGGCATTACGTCAGGATACGGTCCGAGAAAGCGTTCGCCGTTGAAGTGGATCATGTGATTCGGGTCTTCTGCGATCCAGACCTCGGATTCCCACGCAATCTGCGACACGAAAGTCCGCATCGTTTGCCGGTTCTCGAATGCGGTAACAAATACGAGCCCGGCTTTGCAGCCGGCGAATAGGTCTTTGAGTTCCTTGCGCCGCTTCCCATCGACCGGGCCGGCACTGGTGACGGCTTCGATGAGAAGGAGCCAGTTCTTCGCGATGTGATGAACGATGACATCGGGAATCTTGGCGGCGGAATCTAATGTGACGCCCAACGCGGCCAGACCCGCAGTCTCAAGGTGAACGAACTTGTTTTCAGTGTCGCCGATGTAGAGCACCACGCCGCCAGGAGCGAACGCAGGGCAGAACATTTCGATGAGAGCCTTGATAAGTGGGTTCTGGCCCCCTGGAGATAGCGCGACTTGCGAACCGTCGGGCAACGTCACTGGCACGCGAGCTAGGTCGCGCTTCCGGGCGATCTCATGTTTCAGGGTTTCCCGGCTGGCGAGGTAACTTCGCAGAGCGGGTGCCCAGTCGAGCGTGCCAAACTTGCGGAGTAACGCAAGCGCGGTTGGTTCGATCTGATACACAGTCTTGCCACTGGTGGTCGGGCGACTGGGTTTGTCGGGATTGCGAAGTAGAAGACCCTCCTCCACGAAGAACTTTACCGCGTCGTCGCGAATGGTTTCTCGTGTGTTTTCCGCATATTTTCGACCGTAGCTCGTCGCGACAAAGGTGTTGATACCTTTAAGCCCGCGTAACGGTGCTTGCGCATCGGCCCAAGAAGCCTCCGGCTGCGAATCCAGCATGGCGAGCAGCGCGTAGGCGGCGGTTTCGTTCCGTTGCTTCGGGCCGAACTGCAAATCGGTGAGCGCCTCGGTGGCCTCAGCAAGCCGCCTTCTCCGAGCACTTTTGCGGTCTGGTCTACTGGCGGACATGAAGGTGCTCAGTAACGAGCTGATCAATCTCATCCTGAGAAAGGTTAAGGGAATTCATGGTGCATCCCATAACTTGCAAGGTATCACGACTTGGATAAGCCAAAGTGCGCAGGTCGGTGGCGTTCACTTGGGTGTGACCGCTGAATCGGCGGAAATACTGATCAACCACGGTCGAGTTTAGGAAGGCATAGAGACCCGCAGCCAATTTTCGCTCCAAGCCGTGACCATTTGCGTGAAAGTAATTCAAGTGGTTCTCAAAGCCGACCCATTTTGCCTTCACTTGATCTGGATCGAATAGGCAGGCCACAAGACGGCGGCGTTCCTCTTTGGAGGTGAAGCGTTTCGTAAGCACGTACACGCCAGAGGGCACGAGCCACGGGCGAGTCTCGTCGTTGTCGAGGATAGAATTGGGCTTGCGAGCTTCGAGGTTCGGCCAATGAATGGTGCCACCATTAAAGTGGCAGGGATAAAGTAGAGGCACGGTTCCGCGCTCAGGTTTCTTGCGAAGAGCATCCTTAAGCCGAAAGTCCACGACGGGCCCGGTTGATACAGTCAGCCCTAACGAGGCAAGACTGCAGCACAATCCGTCTATAGTTTTCTTTGCCGATGCATGGCTGCTAGCGGAAGGGATATGGATGAATTTTTCTACGTCCTTCGAATGGACGATCTCAGAAAACGGAAAGCGATTCTCAGCGATCACGTCCCCGTGTTCTCCGCTGCTGCTAGAGATAACGATTTCGCGGCCCTGACTTCGATTCTTCACCGCATGAAAGATAATGTTCTCCTGTAAGACACTGTCGTCGCGGAAGGCTGCCTGGCGAGATTCGAAAACGTGAAGTCGGCGCAATTCAAGTTGGTCTAGGAAGTCTTCTCGGAATGGACGGAAGTAAGGACCATTGCAAAAGCTTCTCGGCGTGATGGCCACGAGTTGGCCACCGGGAGTCAACAAACGATAAATAAGAGCGATGAAAGCTGCGTAGAGGTTGCTTGTTTCAATGCCGACGGACCGAAGCGCATGTCGTTCGGCTGAGTCGGTTGTGATTTTCCGATAAGGTGGATTCGCGATGGCAGCGTCGAATACAGGTGGCGTTGATCCGAACAAGTCGCCCACAAGGCGCGACGACATCGCTTGAACGAAGTCTGCGGATTCGAGTGTAAACGTAAAACGAATCCCAGCGTCCGAGCAGCGGCGCTCGCAGTCGCGCATGGTAGCAGAGAGGTGATTCAGGATTTCCGGATCAAGCTCATATAGCGTCGCTTCAATCGCGTGAACGCCTTCGTCTTTGTTACAGCAGCGCGAAACGAAGGCTAAAGTAAGTGCACCTGCGCCCGCGCCTGCATCCAGCAAGCGGACCGTTTTCGGTAGTCGCCCGAACATCGACGCCATGAAATCGGCAACAGGGGAAGCAGTGAGGAATTGCCCCAGCTCCCCTTGCCGATGCCTAGAATGGAGTGCGTTAGCGGCCTTCATATGATTCGCGTGGTGAAGGTGTGAGCCCGAGGGACGCTCACGGAACGAACTCGAGAATACCTGTCGAACCTGGATGCGCAGCCTTTGGGTTGTGGCGCCATTCGACTACCGCACGAAGTGGTTGCTGCAAATACTTCGCCAAACGCAAAGCATACCGCCAAGCATGATTTGCATCGACGCCTTGAACTGAGATGCCGATTTCGGAGACGAACTTGTAACCGCTATCGGATCGCTGCCCTTTATCGATTTGGGCATGAGTCACGTTCCGCAGCTCTTCGAACGAGCCAGCCTTCTTGATCGCCGCGATATGCGCGACGCGGACGAGATCGTTCCAGTTTGAGAACGGCGTCGAAGCGAAGGTTCCGCGTGCACGCGTGTGAAAAAGATCGGGCGGGTGGAGCGGATCGAGTTTCTTCGTTCCATATTCGGCGGTCGGTAACTCGGCAGTCGATACTGTCTTGCCGTTTTGAGCATGCTCAAAATGGTCCGCCCATTTTTCGATCACCGACAAAGGGGTATCGACGAACGGGACCGCGTGTCGTTGAAGTCGCTTGTATAAACCCTCAGGGATTTCGAGTGTGATTGCCATTCCCCTCGTGTAATCGAGATGTATGAGTGTGTCAATGTGTATTTGTGTGTATTTTGGTATAGTGGTAGAACAATGGAGCATTGCCATTGTGAAACGCGATTGCGTTCGACGTCCTTCGTTGAACGCGCACAGCGCGACGCCTGTCTCCTCGCGCGAGCTGGTCCTGTGGAATCCGTGTTTCACCCAAAACCAGAACCGGGCGAGGACGAAGCCGGCCATGCCTTGGGGCGCGAGGTGGTGGATGAAGTGCTGCACCCAGGCGAAGTTGGCGTTGCCCCGGGGCGGGACGCCATACTGCCAGCGCACGTCGTCGTCTTTGCGGAACCAGTCGGAGCCGTTGAAGGGCGGGTTGGCCAGGACGTAGTCGGCGCGGAGGTCGGGATGGAGGTCGCGCCGGAAGGTGTCGGCGTGCTCGGGGCCGAAGTCGGCCTCGATGCCGCGCAGGGCGAGGTTCATGACGGCGAG
>JBPCJX010000012.1:0-6885 GCA_051004875.1 Bryobacteraceae bacterium | reverse complement strand
CTGGTCGAATTTTTCGAGCCATAGACAGGTTCGGGCGAGTATGGGGCGACGGACTGACTGACAAGGTGATCTGGCTGATCGTCAGGGAGGCTGCTCTGAAGATCGGAGTTCCTCAATTAGCACCGCAAGACCTTCGAAGGACCTGCGCCAGGTTGTGTTATCTCGGAGGCGGCGAGCTGGAACAGATTCAATTTCTGCTTGGCCACGTATCAGTGCAAACTACTGAGGGCTACCTCGGCTGCAAGCAGAAGCTGAAAGAAACGGTTAACGATCGAATTGGCCTTGAGCCAAGCGCTGAATAGAGTCGCTGCTTCCAGGCTGCGTAAACCCAGTTATCAGCAGGTTTTCCGCACCTGATCGACTTCCAGAAACTAGTCTGGCGCACCCGTCAACTTAGGATTCCTTTCTGTCAAACCTCTCCGCCCGGGAGTAATATCTTCCATGAGAGGAGGAGTGCGGTAGTGCGCTAAATGTGCGGTGCTGGTCGTCGTTCAGGTGATCGGCCAGCCGCCGTGCTTATCAACGGCAAGATCGATATCGGCCATAAGCCCGATGGTTTCATTGAGGGCGACAACAACTCGCTGGAAGTGCTGCAAATCGGCCCATGTTAAAGTCCGTCCCTTGCGATCTTTTAGCCATTTCTCGCAAACTTGATAGCCCCCCACATAAAAGTTCCATACCACTGCCGGTACTTTCTCGAAATATTGAGTACCGTTGATCCAAATACGCTGATTGTCCTCGCTGTAGTCGACGGTTCCGATCTCGTTGCTGCCCTTCTTTGGAAATCCCGTAAACAACGAATCGAGCCGCTTAGAAGTCATGAGGTGAAGAGCTACGAGTTCTGCCCCCTTTTTAACAAGTGCCTTGAAAAGACTTTTATTTCCCGTCACTGGAACACGGGGAAAATCGGTTCTCAAAAATTCAATGTACCGCTGGCGATAGGTAGGAGAGTACACTATGGCGTACAGGTAATTAAACGCATCTTCTGGTCCGAATGTATGGACAAGATCGCCGGTTCCGTCAGACTCGGGGCGAAGGCCAACTCGCTTCTCAATCTCTAGCGCGAAGGTCCGCGTCAAGTTCGGGTAACGACCACCAGCTCCTTGCGTCCACTCCGATGTCTGAACGTTGAGAGTAGCTTGGCCTCGGCTGTGCTGGTCACTCATCGGGTAAACGTATAGTGGAAAAACCGAATTTATGTCGTAAGCGGCAACCGATTTGTGTCCTGCTATCTTGCTCGTTACTAGCGCTCCGAATTCGTCGCGTGTCTGCCGCGTCGTGATGAGGGCCAAGTTCTCCTTAGACATTTGATCCATGACATTATGTCGTGGTCGCCATACTACCGAGCTGTGGAAATAGATATGACGAGAATTGAAGGGTCTGTACAGCATCTCAGTGAAATAAGTTTCCCAGTTCTTCACCGCTCTCAGTTCTTTCCGTGCCTCGGCCACTCGCCATGCATAGTTCTCACTGAGATCTAGTTTGGCCTTCGCCGTAAGATCGTCTACGTCTTTGTCCCGAAACAGTTCGAGTCGTTTTCGCAATCGCTCTTTATCTAAATCCAGTACGAACTCGTCGCGTGCGGTAACAATTCCCGAATTACTGATCGAGAATACGTCAGCAACGCTCCACCCCTTTTGGTACTCAGATCGAAATGCGTCTTTCTGTGGGGCAAAAAAATAGTATGGGCGTGCGGGTGTTACTTGATGCCACTTGGTCGTTTCAATAGTGGTTGCGGACAGTGCATCATACTTTTTAAGGCGAGTGCCCCATAACTGTGCGTGGTGAATCAGCGAGCATCCCTGCCTGCCAGGATCTTTAATGAAAAACGCAATGGCAACGCCTTGCTGAATGTCAAAGACGTTCTGATCCATCCCACCATCGGGCGATTTCTCCTTTTTCTTAGAACTCCCGTGGAGATCGAGCACGTAAATGTCTGAAAACTCCGCCATCAACGCTTGCCGCATGCCGCGAAAGGTTGGGTTGTCCAAATAGCCATTGTTGGTGATAAAGGCCAATATGCCCTGGCCAGTTTGCTGAATACGCCACTGGCCGAAGCGTATAAATTTCACGTAGTCATCCGATAACCATACCTTTTTCTCTCCAAGTGGTTTGCCATCCACAACCCGATAGGTTTTGATTAAGTCAGTGATCCATACGCTGCGATTTGCGGAGATTCCTGAGTATGGCGGATTACCAAGAACAACCATGATAGGAAGAGCCTCCTTGATACGAGCGGCGGCATTCGCCTCATCTGAAATCCAGACACCGGCAAAGCTCTCGCTCTTCTTGGCAGCTCTTTCCAGACTGTTCGTCAGATAGATTCCGAGTCGCTGGTTAGAACCGAAAGAATATCCTGTTCGCTGCAATTCCATACCGAGCTTAAGATGGGCGACGGCGTATGGAGCCATCAAAAGCTCAAAACCGAATAGGCGGTTCAATAGATGTGCAGATACGTAGCCGTCCCACCCGCCACGCTGTTTGGCAAATTGCTGATAGATCTCGGCGATAACAAAATAAAGGAAGGTAGCCGTCCCCGTGGCGGGGTCAAGAATGAGCGTGTTTTCGTCGGCAAGACCGTTCGCCCGCCCGAAACGAGTCTTGAGCAAGAGATCGACAGATCTGACAATGAAGGTTACAACCGATTCAGGCGTATAGTAAACACCCCGCAACTTACGTATCTTCGGATCGTAGGATTTGAGGAATGTTTCGTAGAAGTGCAGGACCGGATCTCCCTTTACTGATCCTTTCCCGAAGTCCTTCATGACTTTGTCCATAGCTGCGTGTCTGAGCAGCTCGACAAGATCTTCGACGGCCCAATCGAAGGTCTCTGGCATACCAACCCCGGCAAACTCCTCAAAGAGCTTGCGGAGAAACGGATTGGTTTTGGGAACGCTATGCGCAGCGGCTGCACGAGAAAAATCCTTGCCGGACCCTGAGTGAACTTTAGCCGCAAACAGACCGTACGAAAGAGTTTGCGCAAACATATCGGCAAACTGTGCGTCTTTTAGGTTAGGAATCAGCACCTCGCGAAAAGCTTTAACCCAATCTCCGAGCCATCTCTTTTCGTCCTTCGATCCCTTGGAAAAGGTGTTGCTTATCAGGTCGCGAACGTTTCGGGTCATGCCGGCCATTCGCTTGGCAAGCTCCTCCGCGCTCGTTACTGTCGGGGCAGTCTGGGTAAGAAAGGATGCCAATAACTGGGCTACCGCTTTCTCGCCCTCTGGAGACGGATGAAATTTGCCAGTTTTGTCTATATCGACAATACGTACGGTCAGCCGTTTCTCTCCAGCTACAAACCAACGAAATTCTAAATAATCCGTCAGTACCCAGTTTGGTAGGGCATCCCTGTAACGCTTAAACTGATCGCCATTTGCTCCTTTGCCACGTTCCATCTCGTCAAGATTGGCAGCAATGTCCTTAGTCTCAACATGGCCCACCGGAACCTTGTTACGGGTGATACTGAAATCGGGAGCACCACAAGCAATGCGCCTCGGCTCGTTGGTGACGGTTATCCCGCCTCCAACTGCCAGAAGCAAATCTTCGAGCGCTTTTCTGTATGTGTTCTCGGTAGCGTCGCCTAGAGCCAGCTTCTTCTTAATGACAGCTACGTATTCCTGAAATGCTGACAATGGGCAAATTTATCACATTCACGCCAGCAGTTCTGAAAGCTCCCACACGTGATCAGTGATCCCCGCCGCCATCGCGGGCGTCACTCTCAAGGTTTTGTGAACGCGGCAAAAATTGTAAAACGCGAAATACAGCGCCAAGGCCGCTCTGAGGTTTTCCCACTTCTTACGGAAGGCGTTGGTTAGCCTTGTGAGCCTTCGCATTTGCATCCGCATGGTCATTTTGGGCATCGTGACAGACCGAGATTTGGCTTTACAGGTCGTTGCCGAAAACCGCTATGCCAGCAGCACAGAGGCACCTAAGATCTGGAAGGACAAACTCGCCTCCCGCTCCAGGATTTCTTCAAAGGAAAGGCGGCGTGAATTTGTGACCGGTTGTACACGTTTTCAAGGCTCAATCCGTGTCGGGACGCGCCCAGAACGAGCCCGTTTGGACCCGTCGCGATCTGAAGCCCTCGAACATTCTTGTGACGGAAGTTGACGGAAACCCGGCGCCAAAGATCATCGATTTCGGGGTTGCCAAAGCGATCTCGCAACGACTCACTGGTGAGACGATGTTCACGCGGATCGGAGCGCTCATCGGCACGCCAGAGTACATGAGTCCGGAGCAGGCCGATTCGGCTGGAGTGGACATCGACACGCGCACGGACATCTACTCGCTGGGTGTGGTTCTGTATGAGCTGCTGGTGGGAACGCTTCCGCTCGACCTTCGCAAGCTGCCGTTCGATGAAGTGTTACGGAAGCTACGCGAACAAGATGCGCCCAAGCCGAGCACGAGACTACGTGTACCCCTTAATTCCGATGCCTTGAGAACCTCCCGTGACCGTGTTCCCAGAAACCACAGCGTTATGAACGTCGAAGATATAAATGCCAATACCCGCCTTACTTGCGCTGTTAAAGGTGATCTTATTCCCCGTTATCGTGACACCGGTTACTTGTGCAGAAATACGGATTGCACCACCCGCCGCCTTAAAAGTTCCTGTAGTTGTATAGGTGTTGTTCGATACGGTGAAGGCCGTGGTCCGCTTCATGTCAATTCCGTATAGAGAAGCGTTCATTAAGGTGCAATTACGGATCGTGATGTTGCTGCTATCTTCCACAAGGATCAGTGGGCTCGCGTTCTGAATCGTAAGATTACTTACGGTGACGTTGTGAGCATTAAATAGCTTGATCGGAGGCGATGAACTATTCGCGCCATCAATGAGCGGCTGAGTTCCCGTGCCGTACGAGCTGATCGTAATCGGCTCACCAGATTCACCCGAAGTAGCGACCTGCAGCGTCTCCCCGTTCCAAACGCTTCCGGCCTTCAGCAGGATTTGATCGCCAGGGTGATACAGGTTAGCGCTTGCCGAGGACAACCTTTTCAGAGCGCGGGTACTCTCTGTGCCGTCGTGCCAATCATTTCCAGACGTGGAATCCAGATAATAAGTAGTGGCTCGAGCCGATGCGCTGAGTAGTCCGAAAGTAAATCCGAACAGAATAACCGTCGTTCTAACCACGACGAGAAACGTTCCTTCCTTACAGACCGTAATATGCGGCCCAAGGTCGCACCCACGTGCCCGAGCTTACAGGTACAGGCGGCCGAGCGGATTCCTTTCGCTTGGCGCTCCAGAAAAGTGGCGGCGGTCCAGCCAAAAACCGCCCCCCAGTATTACACGGCCTACCTTGTGATGGCGTCATTGTACACCTTTGCCTTTATGACGGATCCCTTGGACTATGGCCGCACATAAAACTGCACTCGTTTGTCGTTTTCGATCCGCAGCGTGGGCAGATGAATCAGGTCTTCGAACTCGACGGACAGCTGTTCCATGATGCGCAATTCCTTCTTCAGAAGGCGCGACAGGTGCAGGCTGGAGCGAAAGCGCAGAGGGAGCTTCCGCCGTCGCGCCCTCGTGTGCTCCACACCCTTCTTCGGCCGGCGGTAACCGCTCTTTTCACGTTCGTCGAGGCATACCTCAACGGCATCGCGTTCGATTGCTTTCAGAAGCATCACGACACACTGGAGTTGGACGATCACGACTTGTTAGGCGAATGGAATTCTGCTCAGAAACGGCGAAAGTTCGTCGCCTTCGATCAGAAAGTGTTCAAATACCCGGCAGTCATAGCGCGAGTGGAAGGTCGTGAAATCGACCTTTCAGGCTTCAAACCGGCGCATCGGATCGTCCAGGACGGCAAAGATGTCAAGGGCGTTTGAAATTAGGCCAAAAGGCGGCGGAAAATCAGACCAGTTTTTAAGTTGAGTAGGGGTGATTTGAAAGGAAGTGCGATGGTGGTCGGAACGGAGCGCCGCTGAGCCGCCGGGCGACCCGTCGTCTTGGCCCAGCACTGCTCGTGTGGGATGGCTGGCACCGGAGCTCTATTCTTGCGAGGGCGAGCCGGCATGCTTTATTATTCTCAGCCATCACTGGATGGAGGCGCAATTGACGACCTTTGCGTGCGCTCGTGTTGACTCCGATGGTTCTGGTGCAAACTTTGAATGCGCGGTTCACGAACATATGGAGCTCCGCGGGCGTTGCATTCGGATTCATTTATTTGGCAGTCGATACATCACCAAGCGCGCCCGAACGTCTATCCCCTTCGGGCCATAGAGCAGCGGTCCAAAGCCTTGCAAAATGTTCTTGTGCTCCGCACCGGTCTGTTCGGCGAACTTCTTTGAGAACGTCTCGTGTGCGAAGCGTTCCGGCAATACTCCGAGCCGTGCCATGTCCTGCAGCTCTCCGGCCGCTGTGTCGCTCATCGGATCGGTGAGCGCAATCTTCCCAATGGCAGTGAAGATCCATCGCGTAGGGGAACATCGCTGGGCTTATCGGCGGTCACGGACTCCTGCGCTTCCTCCGAAGGAGCCCGCGCGATTTCAGAAGTGGCGTCTTCGCACTCTAAGCGGGGAGTTACCACCCGTTCGCCTCGCCATTGGACATCGAGCATCGTTCCGCAGCGTGGGCAGTACGTGTCGCCGTTGGCCGGCATCTCCACTGCGGCGCCGCAAGCGTAGCAATCGAGCGTGAATGTTTCGTGAACTCTCACGAGACCTCCTTCGGAGCATGTCTGACATTCGATAAAGGAAATTGTCGTAAGTCAGCGGGCGCTGCATAACGCGCCTCACTTGCTCCCTGACGAGCCTCTTCACCCTTTCGCTTGATCTCTTCCGGAAGGTGTTGATAAATGCGGTTAAGGGCATCAAACGTCAGGTCGCCACCGTGTCGGACATGCGCCTCGAATTCGGCTTCGTGTCCGCGCATCAATTCACGCACCGCCG
>JBPCJX010000011.1:0-29307 GCA_051004875.1 Bryobacteraceae bacterium | reverse complement strand
ATTGCAGCGTCCGCCATTCCAGCGCGGAGAGCGCTTAACGTCGACCCATCCAAGCTCATGCGGGAAGAGTAAGGCGGCTGGTGAAGGAAGCTGCGAAAAGGAACACGCAATCACTAATACGACCATGCTCGCCTCCGCATCTGAGGCGCTCATTATCGTGCCGTAGATGTGGCGTTATCGGACAATTGGAAAAGGCCGAATTCCTGCGTTCGGCTCTGTAAGTTAGCGCTTTATTGAGCATTGCCATCTCACTCCTCAATCTCCTAAGGTTCGTCATTGTCGCTGCCGATAAGGCTAATGACAGGACAAGGGACTTGGGACAAGCGAAACCAGTAACTCAGATATTGATCGCCGACGGGAACATGCTATTCCGTAGCGGGCTGCGGACTTTGTTATCGGCCGAGAGCGAGTTCCACGTCATGGATGAAGCGTGTGATGCAGTCGAGGCCATAGCTAAGGTCCGGATGTCACCGCCCGACGTGCTGGTCATGGATCTGGCGTTAGTAGGCGCTGATGGGCAGCAAGCCGCATTTGCCTTACGTCAATATCAGGCTTCGACCGCGATCTTATTCCTGACGCGCCACGATGAGCCTGAACTCTTATTGGTGGCAGTAGCGGCAGGAGCTCGAGGATACATGTTAAAGGACAGCACCCCAAATCAACTCATCGCGGCAGTCCGGGAAGTGGCCAAAAGCTCGGATGACGGTAGCCCGACGGGTTTATCGCGAATCATGCCTGACCTGCAGGCTCTCGCGGAATCGAACCAGGGTTATACACGCGGCAGCGTTCTTACCGCGCGGGAGCAGGAAGTGATGAGGCTTTTGGCGGAAGGACGAACCGTCCGCGAACTCGCATCGGAACTCTCGCTCAGCGTCAAGACGATTGAGGCGCATAAGCTGAATCTGATGCGGAAACTTGATATTCACAATCGCGCCAGTCTGGTGGAATACGCCATCCAAACCGGTGTGATCGTCGCTGCCGTTACTCGATAGCGGAACCCTTCCGCGACTTGCTACCCTTCCTTTGGGAGAAGCTGTTCAACCATATGCGGAAATTTCTGTTGGGTGTGTTGGTCGGCGTGATGGTTGCGGTGGTTGGAATCGTCATCATCGTGCTCGTGATCGGCCGTCTTGCGGCAAGCAAACAGCCGACCGTAGCCGCAAACTCCGTACTCGTGCTGGCGCTCGAGGGCGATGTACCGGAGGTGCCGCCGGTCGATATACCACTTCCATTCGTTCCGTCCCAAGGCGTGCCCACGGTTCGCGATGTATGGGCATCGCTGCGTGCGGCCGCGAAAGACAATCGCATAAAAGCTGTCGTCCTGCAGCCTCGCCAACTTTCGATCGGCTGGGGAAAACTCCAGGAGTTTCACGAGGAATTAGCCGCGTTTAAGGCGTCGGGCAAGCCTTTATATGCCCTGCTGCGGGCACCGGGTTCACGGGAGTACTACTTGGCTTCGGCAGCAGACAAGATTTTTTTGTTCCCGGAAGACATGCTTGATGTAAAAGGCTTTCTGGTGGAAGCCATGTATTTCAAGAACGCCCTCGACAAGCTCGGAATCAATATGCAGGTCGATCATGTCGGCCGGTACAAAGATGCGGGTGACATTTTCACCAAGACCAATATGTCTCCCGAAACTCGCGAGGTCTTAAACCAGGTTTTGGATCAACTGTATGGAGACTTCTGCTCAACTGTGGGTCAAGGACGCCACAAGAGCGCTGACGAGATGAAGGCGCTCATCGATCAAGGGCCGTTCATTTCAAGTAAAGCCAAAGCGATCGGTCTGGTCGACGAAATCGGTTATGAAGATCAGGTATATGCAGATTTAAAGAAAAAGCTCGGGCGTGGCGAGTTGAACAAGACAAGCATCAAAGCCTACTTCCGTGCCGTGCCGAATACCGGAGACCGTATCGCGATCCTTGCGGGTGAAGGTGAAATTCAGCGTGGCGAGCCTGATAACGCGTTCGGCAACGCCGGTGTGATCTCGTCGGGTGCTTTTGCAAAGGCAATTCGCCAGGTCAGGAATGATCGCAGTATTAAGGGTGTTATCGTACGTGTCAACTCGCCCGGCGGGGATGCGTCTGCTTCTGACGAAATCTTACACGAGCTCAAACTGCTGAGCCGGGCGAAGCCTTTGGTCGTTTCCATGTCGGATCTCGCGGCATCCGGCGGGTATTTCATCTCTGTCACCGGTGATCCGATTGTTTCGTATCCGAATACAATCACAGGCTCGATCGGCGTTCTGTATCTGAAACCGAATGTGCGTGATCTTTACAACAAGCTTGGAATTCAAGAGGATCTGTTGAGCCGTGGCAAATTGGCCGATATCGACTCGGAATCACAGCCCTTATCCGATGCCGGTCGGCAAAAGCTGCATGAGTCGATTGAGGCGACGTACGTGTCGTTCGTCAGCAAGGTCGCGACGGCGCGGAAGAAAAGTTACGCTCAAATCGATCCAATCGCCCAAGGCCGGGTTTGGATGGGGACCCAAGCTCTGCAAAATGGCCTGATCGATCAACTTGGCGGACTGAATCGAGCCATAGCGATGGTGCGCCAGCGTGCCCGTCTCTCGGCTGGCGGGGAAACGAACCTGCTTATTTATCCGCCGCGGCGCACTCTTTTTGACGTTCTCACCAGCTCATCGACGGATGCTTTTGCCGACGCCATGGCCGAGCGCAAGATCCGGAAAGCGCTTCCCGGTTTGCCCAGCCGGGCGCTGCTCGAGGGCGGGATCATGCACATCCTGCCGTACCAGTTCAGGATCCGATAAGTCGACCAGCCAAGCGGCGCGAGGCGTTTAAGCTAAGGCCGACCGCAGGTCTAAAAGGCCGCTGCTGAATGAATGCCGCTGCCTGTGAGAACGCTCTGCATACGCTCGAGGGCGCATTTGTGGATTTGAGAGACACGGCTTTCGTTAACTCCCAAGATTCCGCCGATTTCTTTCATTGTCATATCACGGTCGTAGTAGAGCGTGACGACCTGTTGATACCGCTCCGGGAGCGTCTTCATAGCGGAGCTGAGCCGTTCACGCATTTCCGAGCGGGCGAAGACCTCATCTGGACGATCGGCCGGCATAGCAGGTGCGTCATTTAGTGGCTGATCCTCCCGGTCGGTTGCTCGCAGCTGTGTGGCGGCGAGTCCCAGGTTGCGAAAGTCCACCATCAAACTCTGCCAGCGCCGGGAGCTAAGACCCATGGCAGCTGCTAATTCGTCCTGCGTGGGCGTGCGTCCCAGCTTTCCTGTCATCTCACGCGTTAGCGTTTCCATTTGCTTGTGCCGTTTCCGGAGATCGCGCGAGGCCCAGTCCAGCTGCCGCAGGCTGTCGAGAATCGCTCCCTTGATGCGGTGCTTCGCATAGGTAGGGAATGCGACTTCTTTGTCATCCTGGTACTTGGTTGCTGCGTCAAAGAGACCCATTACGCCTGCATGCACAAGGTCGTCTAGCTCCGTGTGAACCGGCAGCGATCTCTGCACATGCGCTGCAATCGCTGTAACAAGCGGCAGATGTTCCAGGATCAATGTGTCCCGGCGGGTGTCGTCTTGGATCGGCTGGGTCTTGCTTCGCGCTGGTTTGGTGGCGGCGTTCAATTTGTGTCTCTTCCCGGCTGGAGGGCTTGTTTTTACCCGCTTAGCCTGTCGCCTTGGTAAGGGCAACCTTGCCGCCACCGGGATGAACGCGGAAATCCTACACTCAAATTGCGAAACGAACCCGAGGCTAAGTTACTTGATTTGAGTTGCTTGCGTTTCAGGAATGCGCGTATCTGCGCTCGGCCCCGAGGTGCCGTACCGCCGACGGATTTGGGCGGTGTCACGCGTTTTCGTTTCTGGGAGGGTTCCGAACCGGTACGAGTGCGCCGTTCTGAAACAGGCGAGAGTAGTGCTTGAAAACCGGGAGCGACGGGAAGAGCAGGATCTTTCTTATGTCGATGAAAAGTGTCTGCTAGAGCTACTGATTAAATCGGCATTACCGACATAAATAGGAAGATATATGGCATGCATCCCCTAAATTAAAAGTAGGGCCGCTGTCACCCGGCCTTTAAATGGGGTAGTTTTGATTGATACTTTCGGGCCGGAGTTGGTCCTATCTTGCGCACATCGGCCAGCTCTGACACCGGGTTCGCGTGAAGTAGGGAAGCCTGATCGTTCAGCTCCCCAAGTTCAAGGAGATCTACAAGACTGACGTCGAGCTTAGCCATAAGATGATCTGCCAGCTCCGGTTGGAGTCTCCGCGCACCCTTTAAAACATTGTGGATCTGGGACTGTGAAATCCCGAGTATCCTGGCAAGGCCCCGTTCCGTAAAGTCGCCATTCTTTATTCTGAGATTTACGAACCGGATGAGTCGCGACTGCAGCGCTTGGAACGAAACGTTGCGCCGGCTCGGAATTGATGCCACTTTTAAATAGGCTCCGTTAATTTTAGGAATATTCATCAATTATCCCAAGTTATCCCGGGATATTCTCAAGATATTAAACGCATGATGTTAAGGGATTTGTCATCGCTATTCGATAAAGATCTCACATACTAGGGTAAATCCTTTGAGCATTCACGCACAGATACGCCTATCTTGGTCCAAGAGAAATGAACTCGGAACCAAATCGAAGTTCCGAGGCGTGAAGGATACAAATCAGAATGGAATGGACCCGTTCAGAAACTCTTGTTCTTGCTCAGCAGTCATGCTCATTTTGTTATGGTCTTGGTCTAAGACAAGGAAGGTCTGGAGCGTCGACGCCGTGCAATTGCGTCTTCCGGGCAATCTTCCGCGCTTGCTACGCGCGATTCCGCCAGTGCGCCTCGAAAGAAAAGTATGTTAGCCGTGTGTCCCTTGAAGCGAACCCCGGACGTCACCGCAAGTCGGTCTGGGGCCTAAAGAACGAGGAATACATGGCGGATTTCATTCTGGTCAGTCGGCGCACGTTGGAAGAATATGACTACGTGGTGTTTAAGTATCATTTTCTGCTGGGCGCAGACTGGAACCTGTGTTGCAAGAAGTTGAAGCTTGATCGTGGGGAGTTTTTTCACGAGGTGTACCGGATTCAACAGAAGCTGGGCCGCACTTTCCGCGAACTCGAGCCACATGCCTTGTTCCCGTTAGATCAATATTTCAATAGCCGGACCAAAGAGCCGATTGAGACCTCACCGACCTTCAAGGTGGAAACTGAGGCGGCTCCCAAAATTAAACCTGTCCTGCGGTTCCCACTAAAACGCGCGGCATAAGACGCGTTCTATTTCTGAGCAGTATTTTGGGCCAGGCGTTCATGCGTCTGGTTCTTTTTTTTGCGCCTAGAAAGATTCGAACTGCTAACTGCGTCGGCCGCGGAAGAATCGGTCTAGTAATTCCGCCGCATCAGCCGCGAGAAGGCCCTCTTCCACTTGGACGCGGTGATTTAAGAGGGTGGAATCAGCCAGGCGGAATTTACTGCGGACGGCTCCGAACCGGAGATCTCGGGCCGCGAAGACAAGCCGTTCGATACGGGCAAGCACGATGGCGCCGGCACACATAACGCAGGGCTCCATCGTGACGTAAAGTGTGCAATCTGGCAGACGATAGTTGTGCAAATGGGTCGAAGCCTGCCGTAAAGCCTCTATCTCGGCGTGTGAGGTGGGGTCGCGCGCAGAAATAGGCCGATTCCAGCCTTGCCCGATGACGGCGCTCCGGTGCATCACAACGGCCCCGACGGGTACCTCGCCCTCGGCCTCGGCTTTCCGGGCCAGATCGAGCGCCAAACGCATAAATCCTTCGTCGGAATCCGGCCAGCGTTGGGCGGAAGTTGATTGAACCAGGGACGTCACGGGTGCGTATTTCTGAAAGGGATCGTCGGGGGGCTCACGCGCATCATAAAGCCGCGACCTTTACGGTACCCTAACTCCAAGGAGCGCTATGTTTCGTTTCTTTTCCCTGGCCTTCAAAAACAGCGTGCGTAATCGGCGCCGTAGCATTCTTACGATCTCTAGTATCGCGGTTTCGCTATGCCTGCTGGGGGTGCTGATCGCCATTTATCATGCACTTTTCTACGCTGAGGCAACTCCCGGGCAAGCGCTTCGACTGGTGACCAGACACAAGGTCTCGTTGGCCCAGTCGATTCCAGTCGCGTACGAGGAAAAAATACGCAAGGTCCCGGGAGTGAAAGAGGTCTCGGCATGGAACTGGTTCGGCGGCACATACAAGGATAACCGCGACCAGCGGAATTTTTTTGCGCGCTTTGGCGTCGAGCCACGCCCGTTCTTGGCGATCCGCACCCAGTTGGAAATGCCGGAAGATCAGCGGCATGCGTTTCTGACCGAACGAAGGGCCTGCATCGTCTCCCGAGACCTGGCTGAGAAACTGAATTTGAAGCTGGGCGACCGCATCACGCTGAAAGGCGATATCTATCCGGTCAATCTGGAATTGACTCTGCGCGGCATCTTCGACGATCCGGACGCGATGCAGTCGTTGTTCTTCAATCTTGATTATCTCCGTGACTCATTGCCGCTGGGGCGGCGAAACCAGAACGGCACGGTAGCCATTCTTGCCGACAGCCCTGAGGATGTTCCGCGTATCGCGAAAGCGGTAGACGACATGTTCGCGAACTCGTCCCCGCCTACCAAGACGGAATCCGAACAACAATTTGCGTTGAGCTTTCTCTGGTTCCTGGGCAACATCAAGCTCTATCTGCTGAGTATTTGCGGCGCTGTTACGTTCACGATTCTCCTGGTCTCGGGCAATACGATTGCGATGTCTGTTCGGGAGCGAATCAAAGAAGTGGGCGTGTTGAAGACTCTGGGATTCACGAATGACACGATTCTCGGAATTATCATTGGAGAAGCAATCACTATATCGCTGATAGGCGGAGTGATCGGGCTCATTCTCGCAAGCGGCTTGACGGTTGTGGTCGGCAAGGCGGGCGAAGGGATCGTCGGCCAACTCCACGGGCTCTCGATTACATGGGCAACAGGTCTGATCGCGCTGGGAGTGGCTGTTTTTATTGGCCTAGTGAGCTCCTTCGTTCCGGCTTGGAATGCAGCGCGAACCAACATCCTGGATTCGCTGCGATATAGCGGGTGAGTGCGATTTATGGCGATTCCGATTTCATACAACATCCGCAACTTGATTGTCAGGAAAGCCACGACACTGATGACCGCGGCGGGTATTGCGATGACGGTGGCGGTCCTGCTGGCGATCATGGGTCTGGTTTCGGGCCTCCAAGCAGCCTTTGACGCGACCGGCGATCCGCTGCGGGTGCTGGTGATGCGCAAGGGTGGAAATGCGGAACTTACCAGCTTGGTCACGCAGCAGCAGTTCCAGACCGTAAAGAGCTTTCCAGGCATTGCAGTGGGCGCAGATGGTCAACCTATGGCATCGCTCGAAGTGGTTTCGATAGTCAATCTGCCGACAGTGGCTCATCCGGAGGGAGAAAACGTCACGCTGCGCGGTTTGTCGATGCGAGGCGTTGAGATGCGTAAGCTGAAGCTCGCAGCAGGACGTTGGTTCCAACCAGGACAGCGCGAAATTGTGATCGGCAAGTCGATTGCGACGCGGTATCCAACTGCCCAGCTTGGGAGGCAATTGAAATTCGGTAAAGGGCTGTGGACCGTGGTCGGCATCATGGACGCAGGAACGAGCGCGGTGAATAGCGAGATTTTTGGGGACGGCAATCAGGTCGCTTCGGACTTCAATCGCGCCGACACCTACAGCTCGGCTTTACTTCAGGCAACGGACGAGGTGACGGCGACGGCGCTGAAGAAATCGCTCGAAGCCGATCGGCGCTTGAATGTGGATGTGATGACTGAGAAAGCGTACTACGATTTGCAGACTATCTCGTCGAAGCCGATTCAGTTCCTGGGATTTTTCGTGTGCATCGTTATGGCGGTTGGGAGTTGCTTTGCGGCCATGAATACGATGTACGCCTCGGTCGCGCGCCGGGCCACGGAAGTCGGCACGTTGCGAGTACTGGGTTTTTCCAGGGCGAGTATTTTGTTCAGCTTTCTGTTTGAGTCGTTGTTACTGTCGCTGATTGGCGGCGTCATTGCGTGCATCCTGGTTCTGCCGCTGAATAATGTGACGACCGGACTAGGAAATTTCATCACCTTTAGCGAGACCAGCTTCAATTTCCGGGTTGGCCCGGAGGTGATGGCGATCGGAATCCTATTCGCGTTGATCTTGGGCGCCGTGGGTGGGTTGCTGCCGGCGCGTCAAGCTGCGAGGAAGGAGATTTTGACCGCGCTGCGTGAAGTGTAGCGCAGCGGACTAGTGAGTTTAGGAATGGAAACAGAACTTAAAGATCTTCGCATTGACCGGACGTCGAGACGCTCGCGCGAATCGAAGCCGGTGGTGCAATTGATTGCCATTGCGGTCGTGCTCGTGGCGGTAGCCATAGGGGCGTTATTCGCCTATCAAAAGCTAAACGCCGCGGTGCCCGTGCAGGTGATTCAGGTGCAATCGCCGATGAATGAATCGGCTGCCGGCGAGCAGGTTATCTTGACCGCTACCGGATACATCGTCGCAGCGCACAAAATCGAGGTTGCGTCCAAAGTGGTCGGCCGCGTGGCCTGGATTGGCGTTGAGAAGGGCGACAGAGTGAAAGCCGCTCAAGTATTGGTGCGGCTGGAAGATGACGAATACCGCGCCCAGTTGCGGCAGTATCAGGGCCAACTTGCCAATCTGCAAGCGAAATTGGAGGAGCTGCAAAACGGCTCGCGGCCTGAGGAAGTTGCCAAGGCGCGCGCGGATACGGAACAAGCGAAAGCCGATCTCGAGAACGCCAAGGTTTCGCTCGACCGTACCAGACAGCTTGTGCGGGAGGGTGTGCTAGCTAAACAGTCTCTTGATGATGCGCAGGCGAAGCATGACGGCAATCTCGCGAAAGTAGCGAGCTTACAGCGCACACTGGATTTATCTGTGCTGGGTCCCAGGAAGGAAGAAATCTCGCAGGTGAAAGGCCAAATCGAGCAAGCGCGCGGGGCGTTGGAATATGCTCAAACTCAGGTTGATAACACCATCATCAAGGCGCCCGTAACAGGCACTATCCTCGATCGCAACGTTGAGAAAGGCGAATTCGTCACCAATGGTTTCGTCGGCGACAAAGGCGCGAAAGGATATTTAGTGACCATGGCGGATCTCAACGATCTTCAGGTCGAGTTGGACATCAGCCAGAATGATTTTCCGAAACTAGAACCGCGTCAGAAAGGCATTATCACGACGGATGCTTATCCTGACCGAAAATACCAGGGCACGATCGCGCAGGTTTCGCCCGAAGCGGATCGGGCGAAGGCAACCGTTCAGGTGAAGGTCAAAGTCTTGAACCCGAATGAATATCTGCGGCCGGACATGAACGCGACGGTATCTTTCTACAACGAGGTGAAAGCAGCAGAGTCGGCGTCTGAGGCGAAACGCGTGGTTGTAATTCCGCAAGGGGCGGTGCAGAACGGCGGCGTTCTCCTGGTCGTCAACGGGCACGCTCGCAAACGGCCGGTAACCACAGGAGGCGCGTCGGGAAAGGGAGTTCTCATAGAGAGCGGACTTATTGGTGGCGAGGACTTGATTGTAGGTCCACCGGCCGGTCTGAAAGATGGCCAAAAAGTGGAAGTGAAGCAATAGCGGCACGGAGATTTGATCATGAGCGAAACAATAATCAAGACACGCAAGCTAAGCAAAGAGTTTGTTCGCGATGAATTTCACGTCATTGCGCTCGAGGAAGTGGATATTGAGATCGAGCGAGGCGATTTCACAGCGCTGATGGGCCCGTCGGGATCCGGAAAATCGACGTTGTTGCACCTGATAGCGGCAATGGACAAGCCGACCGCCGGGGACATTGAAGTGCTCAGCACAAATTTGCGGGAGCTCAGCGATAAGCAAATCGCACATTGGCGGAACGAACATATCGGTTTCATCTTTCAGTCTTTCAACCTAATTCCAGTGCTGACGGCCTTAGAGAACGTCGAACTGCCTTTGAAGTTGACCCGCCTCGGCAAAAAGGAGCGCATCGAGCATGCGCAAACAGCATTGCGTCTAGTCGGGCTGGGCGATCGGCTCGATCACCTGCCGAAGCAACTCTCTGGCGGCCAGGAACAGCGCGTGGCGATTGCCCGCGCGATTGTGACAGACCCGGATCTGATCCTAGCTGACGAGCCAACCGGAAATTTGGATGCAGCCGCGGCGGAAGATGTGCTCACAATGTTGACGCGCTTGAATCGTGAGTTCGGCAAGACGGTGCTGATCGTTACGCATGATCCCCACGCAGCGAAGTTCGCAAAGACGGTGCGGCACCTTGAAAAGGGCCAGTTGCTTCCCTTCGGCACGCTTCCGGCAGATTGGGCATCGGCTATCGCAGCCAGGGGTTAACCGAGGTTTGTGATGACCACTCCCTACGGTCATGGCTCCGAAAAGCTGTCACGACCACTCCCTGACGGTCATGGTTCAGAAAAGCTGACGCGGGTTAATGCCTGAAGTGCCGCACGCCTGTGAAGAGCATGGCGAGATTCAAGCGATTTGCAGTTGCGATTACTTCCTCGTCCCGGACTGAGCCGCCGGGCTGAATTACGGCGGTGATTCCATATTTGGCCGCTTCCTCGAGCCCATCCGGAAAAGGGAAGAAAGCATCAGAGGCCAGCACTGTTCCGGCGAGCGGCAGCACTGCCTTCATGGCCCCGACTTTTACACTATCGACTCGGCTCATCTGTCCCGCGCCTACGCTTATGGTTTGTCCGGGCCGTGCATAAACGATCGCGTTCGATTTTACATGTTTCGCGACTTTCCATGCAAAGATCAGCGCTCTCATCTCCTCTGGCGTGGCCGGACGCGCGCTCTTGGTTTGAAGGCAAGAGACGTCGAGCGGCGCAACATCGGCAGTTTGTGCCAGGAATCCGCCCGAGATTGATTTCACGACTAGCTCCGGTGTCTTCAATGGCTTTACATGGACCAGGCGCAAATTCTTCTTCATAGTTAGCACTGCAAGCGCCTTGTCGGAGAATGCCGGCGCTGCTATCGCTTCTACGAATAGTTTTCCGATCTCGTTTGCTGTCTCCTTATCAACTTCGCGGTTAAAAGCAAGCACGCCGCCGAAAGCCGATACTGGATCTGCCTCTAGCGCCTTCCGATAAGCGTCTGCGAGCGTCGGCTGCTCGGCGCAACCACATGGATTCGTATGTTTGATGATCGCGGCGGCGTGCGATTCGAATTCCTGCACAAGTTGCCACGCTGCATCCAGATCTACAAGGTTGTTGTATGACAGCTCCTTCCCATGGAGTTGTTCGGCATCGGCAATACCGCCGTTTTGAGAACTGTACAGTGCAGCCTTTTGGTGCGGGTTTTCACCGTATCGAAGGGCAGCAGTGCGAGGTGCCGCGATTCGGAGCTTCTCCGGTAGTTCTTCCTCTTCAATCCTGCTTCCATCGGCACGTATGTGAAGAAGACGAGCGGAAACGACATCGTCGTAAGCGGCAGTATATGAGAACGCCTGCTGTGCAAGTTTCCAGTGAGTCGCAGCGCTCAGCGCGCCCGAGTTGGTTTCGATCTCGCTCAAAATCGGCTCGTACTGAGCAGGCGAAACGATGACGGCGACATCCTGGAAATTTTTCGCAGCGGCGCGGATCATCGTGGGGCCGCCAATATCAATATTTTCGATGAGTTCCTCGCGCGTGACTCCGGGCTTATTGGCGAACTTCTCGAATTCATACAAATTCACCACCACCATCTGAATTGGCGGAATACCGTGCTCTGCAAGCGCACGCATGTGCTCAGGTTTGGTCCGAACGGCGAGGATGCCGCCGGCGATGCGGGGATGAATTGTTTTGACCCGGCCGTCGAGCATCTCCGGGAAACCGGTAATCTCGGCGACTTCACGGACTGCAATCTGGCTTTCCCGAAGCAGCTTCGCAGTTCCGCCGGTCGATATTAATTCCACTCCCATTTCGTGCAGTTTCCTGGCAAATGGAACGATGCCAGTTTTGTCGGTAACGCTTAGCAAAGCACGCTCGATGCGCGGCATAAACAAGTATTCTTGCAGAGCACAACGGCTGGGTTTTTCGAATCTTTAAAGCCTGGCAAGTTTTCGAATCTGTGGTAATCTTCGTTGCATCCGCTTTCTGAGGAGTACACACGCATGATTCTTGTCACCGGAGCCACGGGAACCAACGGGCGCGAGCTGGTAGATGAACTCCATAAACGACGCGTTCCCTTCAAGGCGATGCTTCGTAACACGAATAAGCGAAGCGTACTGCCCGAAGGCATTGAGACAGTCCAAGGTGATTTCGCAAAGCCCGAGACGCTTTCCCGAGCCCTGAACGGCGTCGATCACGCGTTCCTGGTTTCGCCGTCTTCAGAGCAGAGCGAAGAGCTTGAGAAGAACTTCATTGCTGCGGCGAAAAACGCGGGGGTGGCCCACGTCGTCAAACTGTCGGTTATCGGCGCCGATCTACACTCGACATCCCGGTTTCAGAGATTCCATCGTGAGGCTGAAATTGAGCTTGAAAATTCGGGTATGGGCTGGACCAATCTTCGGCCGAACCTCTTCATGCAAACGACCCTTTCGTACAAGCCGACCATCGTTTCTCAGAATGCGATTTTTGCGTCGGCCGGTAATAGCCGCATCAGCGCGGTGGATGTGCGCGATATCGCTGCGGTCGCGGCGGTGGCGTTGACCGAGGCTGGACACGAAGGGAAACACTACGTCATCACTGGACCGGACCCTCTGACCCATACTGAGATGGCGGCGCACCTGTCCGAAGCACTCGGCAAGGACGTGCGCTATGTAGACGTTCCGTACAGCGTTACACGAGACGCTCTGCTTCAGATGGGGATACCGGCGTGGCAGGTCGAAGGCATCATCGAGCTGAATGACATGTACAAGCGTGGCGAAGCGGCGGGAGTAACGGATACCGTGCGTTCTGTCGCGAAAAAGGAGTCGATCACGTTTGCCCAGTTTGCGCGGGACTTCGCGAATGTCTTTTTAGGCGCTGTTGCCGCGACAGGAAAATAAGTGATAGGGCTTGTCGTGTTCTGAGCACGACAAACCCTTGCGCGCGCGTGTCACGTGCACCTTACTTTTGCAGCGTAACGGGCAAAGTACGTTCGATGAGAGTCCGCTGCTTAACCGCTCCGGTCCGGGTCGAAACGGCCTTTGGCCTGACGTTCGGATGTGCCGGCACCTTGCGCACGGCCGGTCCGATAGAGGATGTGAGCGGTGGCTGACTATAAATGGAAATATTTCCAGCTACGGCAAATTGCTGGGAATAATAATTGGCACCGGAGACATTCGGCAAAACATATAAGTTAGCTTCGGAGCTTGAAAACACCGCGAAGTCGGTCACTCCATCGCTGTCGTAATCCCCGGCAACGGGCACATCACCCGGCAGGCTCGGTGGTTGTAAGAACGACGGTTGTACGAAGGAACTTACGGAGGTGTCGTGCGGCAAAACGTACCAATTACCTTCTGTGGGCCGCCAGACGGCAAGGTCAGTTATCCCGTCGCCGTCGTAATCGCCCGGAACCGGGATATCGCCTGGGAGTCCCCACGGCTGACGAGTGGCGGCGTTGGCAGTATTGTTCGGCCGGATATACCAATTGAGGTCCGTGGGTCGCCAGACGGCGAAGTCCGCCAAGCCATCGCCATCGAAATCTCCCAGCACCGGAATATCGCCTAGGAGACCCCACGAAATCGTAATAAACGGCAATCCGCTGTTCGGCTGGACTAGCCACATGCCATTCGATGGCCGCCATACTGCGAAATCAGTTGCTCCATTGGCCGCCGTAAAAACGGCTGGTACCGGAACATCCCCCGGGAGACCGAATTGCCGGATGATCGGGACGGCCGGGTTACTGCTTGGGACGACAAACCACATTCCGTCCAATGGCCGCCAGAGTGCGTAGTCGGGCAGGAAATCTCCGTCGAAATCGCCGCTTACATGAATATACACACCTGCTCCGAGGCCGCCAACGTTAAACTTGGTTGCAAACACTTGGGTTGACGAGGTCACCTGCTGAACGTTTTGAACGCCGGGAGTAGTGCTTGGTTGGATGTACAGGTTCCCCTCTGACGGCGCCCAAACCGCGAAGTCGGCAATGCCATCGCCGTCATAATCTCCTGGCACCGGCACATCTCCGGGGAGTCCCACTGGAGTGGTGGTTGGCGTTGTCCCGTCGTTCGACAAGACGTACCAATTCCCGTCGGACGGCCGATAAACCGCGAAGTCCATCGGTCCATTTGCTGTCGTATAAGCGCCTGGCACAGGAATGTCGCCCGTTAGGCCCAATTGTTCCGTGAAAGGTGCTGCGCCTCCACTTGGCCGGATATTCCACGTCCCATCGGACGGGCGCCAGACCGCGTAGTCGGTCCTTCCCGTATTGGCAAAGTCGCCCGGAACAGGAATATCACCCGGCAGGCCCAGCTGGATCACCAGAGGCACGGTGGGATTGCTGCTCGGGATTACATACCAATTGCCCTCGGATGGCCGCCACACCGCGAAGTCGGTTTTTCCATCGCCATCGTAGTCGCCCGGTACCGGAACATCGTCCAACTGACCCCAATCCTGCGTGATCGGTTGTCCATTGCTGCTCTGGACTACGGACCAAGTACCGGACGCTGGGGCCCACACTGCATAATCCAGGTTGCCGTCTCCGTCGAAATCACCTTGTACAAGAATGTCGTCCGGACTTCCGAAATTCGTCTGAGCGAGGGCTGGATAAGCGCAAAGGAGCGCGGCGGTAAAGGCCAACGCGGCAGGAGATATAAATCTGTAGAAGCGATGAAAGTGAATTGGATTACACATAGCTAGGGTTATAAACTGTAGATGGAGATTTCAGCGGTCGTTGCACAAGAGAAAAAGGTGCGGGAGTACTGAGCCGTAATGGGGCCGCAAATGCCGAAGAAATGGTTGACATCTGGACACTCGCTTGCGCTGAGAGGGGCGTGCGGCGTTCCCGGGTCACTAACGCAATATAGATGCGCTAGCTTGAGCGCTCGTGCAACAGTCCTGCTCAGACCGTCGAAGAACACTCTGGATGTCCGCAATTACATTGAATTTCGGTCGTCTTTCCAGCGGCCTCGCAATAAGGACTGCAATAATTGCTGCCTTCCCTCGCCTGACAATTGCATGAGGGATGAGCGCACTTCTTGTCTTTAGCCATAAAATCCTCCCGGGGTTGGACTCTCAAATCGGGCTAATGATCACAACTCATTTACGGCCCGCTTAATGCTGCTCTGTGGGGGTCTTTTTCCGCGTTGCGATCGCGCGGGCATCAGACGCCGCCTGTACGGCTTGGCGCGCCGTGTTGATTACTCCGTTGAGATCCTTTCTCGCTGCATACATTGATTCAGCCTGGCTCAAAAAAGCTTGCGCCTTATTGAACGTATCCGAAGCCGCATCCGCTGCTCCATCCGCCTTCGCAATCTGAACCGCGTTGCGCGCTTGGTAAAGCTCAAGCACCGCCTCATACTCAATCATCGAAACGCCACGCTCCGCCTTCATGCTGGCGGAAGGCAACTGCTGGGGCTTAATATTCAGGGTGTATTGGCCGCGCGGCAGCAGTTCGTATCGCGCCTGCACCTCCTGCACAGTCCCGACGGTATCGGGACGCACGGCGTTTTCGACCACGACCACGTCGCTGGGATACGGAACTGAGAAGTAAGGCTCGGCGGTCACAAGCAAACCGAACGTCGAATAAGGGCATGTGACGCGCATGCTGGCTTTGTTTGAACTATCGGCGACGACCTCACCCAAATTAATGCCCCGGCCCTCGGGTGTGATCGCCCAAAGCACGTAGGTCAAAAACTCCGTGCCGAACTGCGTGGGCGGATTGAGGTGCCTGAAGTTCGCGTTAACCTCTGTGTAGCCGTTCTTCACCTCCACTTTGGCCTCGCCGTCAGCCTTGGGCAGCAGAACGGTTCCTTTGAAATCGATACGAGTGGGGCCGCTGTGGCTTCTAAAATTCACTGCCTGAAGCGCGCGCTGCACAACCGTGAGCCGATAAATGGGTACCGTTCTGTCTGCCTGGGCCTGTCCATTCGGCGGAGCTTGCGCAAATGAGGACGCAAGGCTCACTACGCTCGACATGATGAATGCTCGAGGAAATTGCATGGCTTTTTGGTGAATGGACTGGCGGCTTTGCATCCCCCTCATTCTTTCAAATGGCTGCAGCCGTGTCCGTGTTTTCGCGCTACCACTTCTCACAATCCCGCTCCCAATCGTGTACGATGCCCGAGAGAAGACATTTCAAGAAATCATGATTCGATTTTTGCTGAACCTGACGACCTGCTGCATCCTCGCGATTCCGCTGCCCAGTGGCGCGCAGCAAGCCCGACCTCCGAAACCGCAAGTTGAGAAAACCACTCCCACTCGGCCCGCAGCGCTGCCGAAGACTGAGCAACCGCTACAAGAAGCAACTCAAAACCCGCAGGAAGAGGTCCGTTCACCCCGCGCCACGGCCGCCGGAGAAGAGGAAAAGGAACGTTCCGGTGAGCAGCATTTCGATATGACGGAGGTCGCGCCCGTCGCGACGCATCATCAGATGCCGGCAAATGGTCGAGTGCTTCACTACACCGCAACCGTTGGCCGCTTACCCATCAAGAGCGCAACGGGTAAAACAGAAGCTCTGATGTTTTATGTCGCCTACACACTCGACAACGTGGATACGAACCAGCGTCCGTTGACGTTTGCGTTCAATGGCGGTCCAGGTGCTGCTTCCATCTGGCTCCATATGGGAGCGCTCGGTCCGCGTAAGGTCGTACTGCAGAAGGAAGGCTTCATGCCGGCGGCGCCCTACCGTTTTACCGACAATCCCAGCAGCTTGCTCGACAAGAGCGACGTCGTATTGGTCGATGCGATTGGAACAGGTTTCAGCCGGCCTGCCAGCGCCGCAACAGGCAAGAAATTTTGGAGTGTTAAGGGCGACCTTGAATCGTTTGGTGAATTTGTCCGCCTGTACCTCACCCGTAATGAGCGTTGGTCGTCGCCGTTATTTTTATTTGGCGAGAGCTATGGCACTACTCGCGCGGCTGGCGTCTCAGGCTACCTCGCGAGCAGGGGCATTTCATTCAACGGAATCGTCCTGCTCTCAACGGTGTTGAGTTTCGAGACTCTCGAGTTCAACAAGACCAACGACGTGCCTTACCCGCTGATTCTCCCGTCGTACACGATGATCGCCGCTTATCATCACAAACTGGCGCCGGAGCTTGCCCAGAGTCTTGAGCGAACCCGGAGCGAAGTCGAGCAATGGGCATCGAACGAGTACACGCGAGCCTTAGCCAAGGGCGATGCGCTCTCGACGCAAGAACGCCAGACGATCATCGACACTTTGGCGCGCTATACAGGCCTGAACAAGGAATTCATCGATGAATCGAATTTGCGGGTTGACGTCGCTGGCTTCACGCATCGGCTGCTTGCGGATCAGAAAGTCCGGGTGGGCCGCCTGGATGGCCGGTTCGCAGGTCCGGATCCGGAAGGATTTAATGATACGCACTTCTACGATCCAACGAGTTCAGCCACGGAACCACCATTCACGTCGGCATTCAATGATTACGTGCGCCGTGAACTCAATTACAAAACCGACATGCCCTATTACGTAAGCGCGCATGAGGATTGGGGACCCGCTTTCGACTGGAATTGGGGGTCGGCCGTCGCCGGTTTCCCGGATACCGCAAGCGCTTTGCGTGGGGCGATCGTGAAAAACCCTTATCTAAAGATCAAGATCTTGGAGGGCTACTACGATTTAGCGACGCCCTACTATGCCGCAAATTACACCATGGAGCATCTGGATCTCGCCCCGCGCTATCGGAATAACATTTCCTATGCGACATATCCGTCAGGCCATATGATTTATCTGGATGCGCCATCCCTTAAAAAAATGAAAGATGACGTAGCCAGCTTTATCGATCAATGCTTGCCCAGCGCACAGTAGCCGCCGTTAGCCAAGAAATACAATAATCGCGGGCGTCCCGATTGCAGTGTATTGACCAGTGAAGGCGAGCGCGCCGGTTTTCCGATCGATGTGGAAAGCGGCGATTGCATCACTCCTCTGATTACACGAGAAAAGAAAATTTCCGGTGGGATCGATATTGAAGCTGCGGGGATAATCGCCGCGGGTCCAAGTCTCGCCTGCAAATGTCAATGCGCCCGCAGCGCCGACCGAGAAGAAAGCGATGCTGTCATGCAATCGATTGGCGGCATAGACGAATTTCCCGTCAGGCGAAACCATGACCTCCGAAGTGAAGTTCGTGCCGGCGAAACCCTTCGGCAAACTCGACAGGGTCTGCTTTGCCGTTAGACGACCATTCGTTGCGTCGTAATCGAAGGTCACGAGTGTTGAACTCTCTTCCTGCAGCGAATACAACCAGCGACCGTTCGGGTGAAACGCAAAGTGGCGCGGCCCATCTCCCGAAGGCAGTGACACGGAGGCAGGATGATTGGCCGAAAGAGTGCCGGCTTGGGCGTCGAACTTCCAAATAAAGATCTGATCCAGCGCCAGATCGGTTGACAGGACGAATTGCCCCGACGGGTCGGCCCGGATCATGTGCGCGTGTGGATTGTCATGGCCGCTGATCGCAAAGCTTCCCGGAGGCGCGCTCGTGGCGTGAATGGAACCGACCGTTCCTCGGTCCTGCTTAATATCGGTGGCCGTACCGAGCTCTCCATTCGATCGAATCGGCAGCACTGCGACAGTTCCGCCGGCGTAATTGGCAACCAAGACGTACTTGCCAGAGGGATGAACGCTCAAATGGGCAGGGCCGGCGCCGCCTGAGCTGACGGTGTTGAGCAACGTCAAATGCCCGTTAGAGCGATCGATCGAAAACGCGCTCACCGAGCCGGAGTGAGCGCCCTCGAAAGTTGCAGTCTCATTTGCCGCGTACAGATGTGTTCTAGAGGGATCGAAAGCGAGCCACGACGGGTTGGAAGGAACGGGAAACACCTCGCGTTGCGACAAAGCCCCGGTTCCAGGATTCATTTCAAAAAGGTAGATCCCTTGTCCATGCCCTTTGCTGCCCTCCGGGCCTTGCGGCGAGCTGTAGGTTCCGACATACGCGAGAATCGGCCCGGCGCCTTGACGCGCTTGCTTCTGTCGCGCGCGTGCGAGTAGAGAGCCGCTCATCGACAGAGCCGCGGTGTTCTTTAGAAAATGACGGCGCGAGTGCCTTCCGCCACACCGCTGTTCCCACTGCACGTTGATCTGTAACATTTTTTTATCCTTATAATGCGAGTTCTTCGTGACACCCTATCAAATCCGGTCCGCTGTTTGCGTTACTTTGATCGGAGCCGCTGATAGAAATCTCGCACGTGGGCCACGTATTCGGCACCAGCAACGTCCAGCAAGTCGTTATGATGCGCGCCTGAAACGGTCCAGAACTGCTTCGGCTCGTTAGCAACGTGAAGACGGCTTTGCCCTGTGAGAAAGGCACGATTTCATCGGCATCGCCGTGAATCACCATCAACGGAGCATGCACGCGGGAAATCTGTTCATGGGGCCACACCGATTGGGCTGGAGCGATCGCGCCGACCATGTTCTCGGCGTCAGCGGAAAGCTGCCCATCCACGGCTTGCGCCCTTAATAATGCGCGTAGCTCCGCTTCATCGAGTTCGGGAATCTGGATCCGCCAATTCTCGTCCAATTGCCAGACATCTTCCGCATCAAGTCCCGCAAACACCGGTACGCCGGCAGCGCTTATCGCCTCAATGTCCCGCCTGGCCGTGCGCTCCGAGACTTAAGCCCGTCAGCGAGCTCGCGTTCGGTCACCCGACCATGTGTTCGCAGCAGCAAGAGAGCGGATAACAGGCGGTCGGCACTCATAAAGGTTGCTCTTCATAGGATTGTAAGCCAAGCTTGGGCGATCGTACGACCAGCTGGTTCGTTGGCGCGACGGCGAAGACGAGAGGCGCTTCACTCGAGAACTTGGATCTCGGGATAAAGCGGAGACGGAATTTTGGGTCGCGAAACGCCCCCGCCCTTAAGGTAGGAATCGAAAAAGGTGTGAACGCAGTACGCGGTCACGGCAAGTTGGCGACGTCCATCGATACCGAGCTTACCGAACAGGCGAAACAACCCCCGCATGAGATGACTCTTCAACAGGGCTCCGTCATCGCTGAAGGTGAAATGGTTCGCGCCACGGATCACGAGGCGTAGCCTTGCGGCTGCCGGCAGACGATCATAAACCGATTGGATCTCGGCTTCGATCTGACGGATCTCGGTGTCGGAGGAAAAATCGCCGTGGCCGCTCAGGAGGAACATGAATGGCTTGTGGATGCCTGCCTGAAGGACGCTGCCATGCAAAGAACCGTCCACATCAATGCCTGCCTTGCACCTGGAATCCTGAGAGCAGAATTGTGCAGCGGTCGCGCCACCGAAAGAGTGGCCAAATACTCCCACGCGCGTGGTGTCGAATCGACCCGTGAACTTGCCGGACGCGTCCGAGGCATGCAACCGCTCCAACTGATCGAGCACGAACGCGATGTCGCCGGTCCAAGCGGCCAGCAGCTTGTTGGCGAGATGGGTCAGCTCTTCTCCCGAAAGGAGTTCCGGGTTGTTCTCCGGCCTCCGTGCGATCACTCGCCCGTCCGGGAAAACGACCTCGCTCGTGCGATAGGGGGCATCGAATCCCACGACGATGTAACCGTGACTGGCCAGATCCTCGGCAAGCGTCGAGTAGCTCATCACCTCGACTGAAGCCCCCGCTCGCATGATCACGACAGGGTACGATCGCTGCTGCGGTGACACGCCGGCATCACGAAGACTGTGCCCGTGGACTTTCGACAGATCCCGCGTCAGAAGTCTGAAGACTAGCGCGCCGCCAACACGACGGGCCGGGGCTCGCACGGAAGCGGGCACGTAGTCGTCCACCAGCGCACGTGATGGCCCAGCCGCCGCCGGGTACCAGATCCACACAAGGAGTTCGCGCTTGGTTCCGGGCACGGGAGCTAGGGCGTCGAGTGTCTTATCGTCGGTCCAATCATAGATCGCGCGGCCCACCGCGAACGGCCCGGTGGAGCGTAATCTCGGTCCGGTGCTCCATCCAAAGCGACTCCAACAAAACCCCGACCCCGAGAACACCCAAAGTCGCCAATACGGCGAAGCCTTTGAATATTCGACGCCCTAGCCGCTTCTTCTGTGAGGCGTTCATCAGAACCTCCGCGGCCCTGACTCGAACGAGCCGCAACAGGGCGCGCTTTACATAATAAAGTACTTACGTCTTGTTGCCAAGAGAGGAACGAGTCCGCTCTTGCGGAGTAACTGGGCGAGGCCGGTCGCAGAGGCCTACCGCTTAACGAGCGCTGTCCTCCGGGAGGGCTGGAGGTTTTGCCGGCACTCATTGGGAGCGCTGGTGCGCGGAGATCATGAGCCATATTTCTTATCCAGTGCTCTGCTATTTTCGCTCTCAGCACATAAACCAAAACTAGGTGACCGCGATTACCGCGGTTCTCGACACTTGCGCCTTCTGCATAGCTTGTTTGGAGCATGAATCAAGGCCGCAAGCGCACTTAACCTTTGAACCTTTGCGATGGCGCGTCACGCCGTGGTCGACATTACGCAAGTGTTTCACAAAAAGCCCTGGGCAGACGTGCCGGAACGTCTGTCGCGGGAGAGCTTTAAGGCAGCTTGCGACCATCGCACCGGAGCGGCTGTTGTGTTCAGAAGACGAATCATGAAAGCGGCTCGAAGAGATGCGGCGACTCTCCGAACCTTGTGTCGCTACCCTGGGGCGCCACTTGCGCATGGATCTGGCGCCGTGGACTCACGCTGGCGAGCGTTAAGGACAACTGGGGTGCCACCAAATGGCAAAGCACCGGAATAGCAGCAGGTCATTGAAGAAGTGCCTGCAACCAATCCAGCCCGTCGGAATCCAATCGAACAGGTAAGCATAATGTTGAAGTATCAGAAGAATCCCGAAACTGTCTCTCGCCTTTCTCCCGAACAATACCGGGTAACCCAGCGTAACGGAACCGAACAGCCTTTTGAGAACGCCTATTGGGACAACAAAGAACCAGGCCTTTACGTTGACGTCGTATCGGGTGAGCCCCTGTTTACTTCGCTGGACAAATTCGACAGCGGGTGTGGTTGGCCGAGTTTTACTAAGCCGATTGAGGCGGAAAACGTCGTTGAGAATCGCGATGCCAGCCACGGCATGATCCGGACTGAGGTGCGCTCCAGTTCTGGAGACAGCCATTTGGGCCACGTGTTCCCCGACGGCCCTCGTGAAGCGGGCGGTCTGCGCTACTGCGTCAATTCCGCTTCGCTGCGCTTCATTCCTGTCGACCAATTCGAAAGCGAAGGATACGGCAGCTACCGGCACTTGTTCCTAGCATCAATAGAAGGAGCGAAGAAGTAAACATGTCCACTGAAAGTGCGATTCTTGCCGGCGGCTGCTTCTGGGGAATGCAGGATTTGATTCGCCGCTATCCGGGGGTGATTTCAACACGTGTAGGCTATACGGGAGGCGACGTGGCCAATGCGACGTACCGCAATCACGGAACTCATGCCGAAGCGATCGAGATCGTTTTTGACCCGCAGAAGATCAGCTATCGAAAGCTCTTGGAGTTCTTTTTCCAGATCCATGATCCAACCACGCTGAACCGTCAAGGCAACGACAGAGGAACCAGCTATCGCTCGGTGATTTTCTACACGAGCGACGAACAACGGCGAATCGCCAAAGACACGATCGCGGACGTCGAAGCCTCAGGACTCTGGCCCGGTGAGATTGTGACCGAAGTGACGCAAGCGGGTCCTTTCTGGGAAGCCGAGGCGGAGCACCAGGATTACTTAGAGCGTTATCCAAACGGCTACAGTTGCCATTTCATTCGGCCGGAATGGAAACTGTCGAGCCGAGCTGAGGTGCACCGAGCGGGTTAGCTCCGATTTTGCCCTCGTGCGAATGATTGTGTTCTTCTTCTTTTTGGAACCTCGCACATGCGCATGCTCCTAGCCGTCGATCTCCACAAAAAACTTCATTGAATTGAAAAGATCTTTTTCGATCTCCCGTCGGCATGGAAGGAGTATATCCAAGAATCCATGATCTCGAAGCTTCGAGTTCAAGCCATATTGCAAGCTGTTCTGAAACTTGATCGCGTTGAAGGGTACGCTTCTCTACGTGCGGACGTTTATTGCTGACTGACGCGAGTCCCTTACTCAGCAACAATCTGTCAGCGAGCATTGCGCTTAACGAATACATCTGTCCAGCGGTACTTGCCGCTAATATCTTTGCCCTTGTAGGTACCCCTATCTGTCGTGCCGTAAGTCACCACGGCGCTGTTACCATACACGTGTACTTTCATGTCGTCAAGCTTTGAAGATTCGAAATCGGCAATACTTTGTGCCTTATCCATCACCTTTCCACCCGGGTCCGTAAAGATGGAGTTGTCTGCAAGGTGATTTTCACTTGCAGATGTATCGCCCTTGACTGCAGCATCATCCATTTCTCGCTCTATGTGTATCAATGCTTGTTCAACGTGCTGGTTTCCTTGTTGCTCTTATCTTTTGGTTTGATCAAAGCCAAGAGAAGATGCCTTGATTGTCAGTACAGCTACTGCCAGGATCGGCTTCATGAGAATGTCGCTCTCTCTGGTTGGAATGTCTAAAGCTTCAACGGTGGGCACGACAGCACAAAGTCTCGCCTTAAGCAATCTCGTGTGACAACAGAGATCAACCAATTAAAGCGCCGTTCAACATTCCAGTCAAGGAGCATTACCGTAGATAGCTGGTTTCGACCAAGGCTCTTGATCTCGGTAAGCAAGCTGCAAGTTCTGACTAGGTACCCTTCAAAAAGGATCAGGGCAGGGGCGTGATCGAGCCAGCGCACGGCTGAGATTGCACACAAGTTATATGCTGCTTAGAACGGCGCTGTTGCGTCAGCTCTCTGAAGTGAGCGCCAGGTGTGGCAGCACTGAAGCGTCAGACCTCTAAAGTTGGGTAAAGTTCAGTCACTTGAGCTGCAACTCGTTCCATAAAAGGAAGGCATTGAAGACCTCGCAGCTATTTCTCGTGAGCATTCTTATTACGACCATGGTCGCTGGCGTGAAGCTTTCCTCCGTGGTGCTCGCCGGATCCGCGGCGAGCGACGAGAGTGCGCTCTTGAAGGCCTTTACGGAGATCCAGCCCATCGATGTACACACTCACATTTACAAGGATGATCCGGAACTCAATGCCCTGATCGAGCGCCTGAACCTGCGGGCGGTGAACATCTGCGTAATCGACGATCGGGATCCCGACTTCAAGGGGCTCGAGCCGCAGCGGACGGAAGTTCTCAAAGTTCGGCAAAGTACTCGGGGCCGCGTCGGCTTCTGCACCACGTTCAGCCCGTATGCCTTCGAAGAACCGGGGTTCAGTGCCCACGCGATTCGCCAGCTCAACGAGGACTTCGCGCATGGTGCCGTGGCGGTAAAGATTTATAAGGTGATGGGCATGGAGATGAAGAACCATGCGGGGAAGTGGGTCATGGCCGACGATCCTGCGTTCGAGCCCATCTATCGCGACATCGCGTCGCACCACCGCACGTTGATAGCGCACCTAGGCGAACCGGACTCCTGCTGGCAGCCGCCCAATCCCGCGAGCCCCGACTACTCCTATTACAAGGAGCACCCGGGCGAATACGCCTACGCGCATCCGGAGTGGCCCTCGAAGGAGGCCATCCTTGCGGCGCGCGACCACCTGCTCGAGAAGAATCCCAAGCTGCGCGTTATCGGCGCACACCTCGGTAGCATGGAGACGAACGTTGATGACATCGCCCGGCGCTTCGACATGTACCCCAATTTCGCTGTCGATATGGCGGCGCGCGTTCCGTACTTCATGCTCCAACCGCGTGACAAGGTGCGCGCGTTCCTTCTGAAGTACCAGGACCGCGTGCTCTACGCGACGGACCTAGTCGTGTTTCCAAGGTCCAAAACGGAAGACATGCTCGCCGAGTTCCGCAGCACCTATGCGCGGGACTGGAAATTTTTCTCGACCGACCAGAAGGTCGAGTATATGAGCGACACCTACCAGGGTCTGGCGCTGCCTCGTCCTGTGCTGCGCAAGCTGTTTCACGATAACGCCGTGCGTTGGTTCCCCGGCCTTATCAGTGGCTCGAAGTGAGTTCACCCGTTCGATCGCAGGAATCCAGGAAAACGAACACGTATATTTTTCTTCATCCTTAAATCGGCGAGGCCAACAAAGTCGGTCAAGGGGAAGCGCATGCCAAATAGATGCAGCCGCTCGAGCAAAAGGAAGCGATGCGTCGCGTCTGCCCGAAGGGAGCAGTGTCGGTGAATCGATTGACGATTCGCCGTCGACGCGCCAAACTCGATGAGATGAATGGTGCGCTGCGGCGGCGATTCAATCTCTTTCCAGATCTGTATCTGCCCAATGACGAATGCGGTGACTATCTGCATCCTGGTTTTCTAATGCGGATTGATGCCAATTCCGTACACGCTGTCTTCGAGGTTGGATGTTCCGATGGGACGGACACGCTGCGTTTGGCCCAAGCATTTCCAGCCGTTATTCATGCTTTCGAATGCAACCCCGAGGTACTCCCGCAAACGCGCCTGAATGTCAGCAATCACGACAGAATCAGACTGGTTGAGCGTGCAGTGTGGGACTCGGAATGCCGGCTTCCGTTCTTCCCAGTAATCGCCTCGACGCACTTAGGCAGAGCGGGGCACAATCCCGGCGCATCTTCTTGTTTTAGAGCGCGTTCTGATTACCTGCAGCATTACGAACAGAAAGACACAATCGTGAACGCCATCCGGCTGGATTCCTATTGCAGGCAGCACGGCATCGATGCGATCGACTTACTTTGCATCGATGCGCAAGGCGCGGAGCTGCAAGTTCTAAAGGGTCTCGGCGATTTGATAAGGAGCGTGCGTTACCTGATTACCGAGATCGAGGTTCGACCTATTTATCAAGGTCAGGCGCTATACCCAGAGATCCACGCTTACCTTACATCCAATGGTTTCCGGCAAGCGGCTGAGGTTTATCGAGATGACTGGTTTAGCGATTACTTGTATATACGACGCGCGCTGTCAGGCTGATACTTCAGCGAGTGACGTAGTCCTTGACAGCATCACGCGAAGTACTTCGGGCCCGATCATCAGATCTCCCTCCGTTCGGCCGTCTTCGTCTATCAGGTATCCCACTGGCGTGCCCTTTACACGATACAGAGTAGCCATCTCGGATCCTTCTTGCAGCAAAACGCTCGACCCAATCGGAAACTTACCGAAGAGCCTCTCGTTATCGAGCGAATTACCAGTACTTACGACGACCGGAAGCGGTTCCTGCTGTATGCGCCGACTATTAATTCGCTGTAAGTCCGGCGCCAGATGCATCGAGTAACAGCAGCGGGGATTGAAAAAGATAAGGAGGACCTTGCGTCCTCGGTAAGTTGACAAGCTTGTGACGCCGCCGCCTATAACGGGAAGCTGGAAATCAGGTAACAATGAATGCCGAGGCACACCGCCATGACTGCCGATAGAATCAGCCTGCGGTCCAATCCCTGACTCCGAGAGGTCTCTCTCTAAGATCTCTAATCGGATTTGGAAGCGCCCCTGCTGTAACAACATGTGATAGATGAACCAGGATGCTGCTACAGCAAGCAGTAGCACGGCGAAGGTGGGCAGCATGCGAATCAAATAGTGCTTAGGCGCTGCCCCGCAGTGCGGAAAGGCCAAGCCGATGCGGCAGGTGCTGTTTGGATGTCGTCGCTCTGCATCGACGCTAGCTCCTTAGGCATGCGCTCATGATACTGCTCGCATCTTCTCCGTACAGCATCCGAGTGTCACTGCAAATCGCACGTCGCAAAAGCCGAACCCAAGATCTCGATCTGCTCGACACCCCGGTGTGCACGAACTGTGTATGATGTTAACGGTTTGAAGCTCCGACGGCTGCAAATCGGACGTCTGTCTTGTTCCTTGTAGACGGTTCGCAGCAACGCCGCTCACAATCGGGCGACGGACAACGCGAAGTACACGTCGGGAGGAAGCACAGGTTGACTTATTCCCGAAACGGACCTAGAATTCACCAGTACGCTCTCTCGCGTCTAACGGAGATATTCTGCCTTTTGTCTCACTACTGCTAATCGTAGGCATCGCGATCACAATTGTTCTCGCAGCTGTCATCTATCAGCTCCTAATCCAACAAGGCCGACTCCTTCTGCGGGTGGATTCGCTTGAACGGAATCTGAGGCAGCAGGGGATACTGACCGGCTCCGAACGAGATCGTCCCAAGGGCGTTGCCGCCGGAACGGTGCTGAACGATTTCGAGCTGCCGGTTCTGTCCGGCGGCACGATGACGCTGTCGCAATGGAGCGGCCGCAGAGTGCTGCTGATCTTCTTCAACCCTGCTTGCGAGTTTTGCCGCAACATGCTGCCGGGGCTCGCGCAACTTCCGTGGCCCGCCGATTCTAAGGATCCTGTTCCGATATTGGTATCAACCGGGCATGCTGACGAGAACCGTTCCGTGATGGAACGGTACGGAGTACAGCAGCCGGTCTTGATCCAGGAGAGTCGCGAGATCGCCGACCTATATCACGTCTTAAACACTCCTGCCGGGTACATTGTAGATGAGCGCGGTAGGACGGAAAGCGGGCTTCTGACCGGCGCGAACGATCTGCTGGCGGCCGCACGCGGGGAGCAACAGCCAGAAGCAGTCATGCCAGAAGCAAGAGTAGATGAACGTAGTGGCCGCGCGTTTTCACGGAACGTAGAAGGCAGCCGATTGGTACGGGATGGGTTGCAGCAGGGTGTGAGCGCGCCGCCGTTTTCTCTGCCGCAGATCGATGCAGCGGAAATCTCTTTGCAGGATTACCGCGGCAAGAGTTTCCTGCTCGTCTTTTCTGATCCCCTTTGTAAGCCTTGCTGGGAACTTGCGCCGAAATTGGAACAGTTTCACCGGAAGAGCAAGAACGTTTCGGTGTTGATGATCAGCCGCGGTGACGTGGATGTGAATCGCGCGAAGATCGCCGAACTCGGCCTCACATTCCCGGTCGTCTTGCAACGCCATTGGGAAGTCTCAAGAGCCTACGGTATGTTCGCAACGCCGATCGCTTACGTCACCGACGAAGCTGGGGTGCTCGCATCCAACGTACTTGTCGGCGCCGATGCCATTCTGAACGGCGTGTCAACTTATCGGCCGCGGAACGCACCGCTTCCCAAGGAGTTGGCGCTGCACTAAGCGCGTCGGCGAACCCAGCCTAGTGGGTACGAGAACTGAGTCAAAAGGAGAAGGTCATGAGCAAACAGCTAGAAGAGTTATCGAAAGATCTCGCCTCAGGAGTTTCGAGACGGAAAGCCTTTTTGCGCTTCGGAACAGGCATGGGCGCAGTCGCCCTGGGTCTGTTTACCGGTAAGAAAGCGAAGGCAGATGATACCGGTTTTTGTGACGGTTTCTGCACCGAGTCCGGCAATTATTTCTACGGCATCCAATATTCGAATCATGGCGGATGCGTGTCGGCCTGCAATCATTCCATACGCATGAACAAAACCCATTGATGTTCTGTCGGGTCGCCGCGTGTAGATTCGAGAGAGGCCCCTAACATTGGGTTTGGGCCCGCACAGACCCGCAGGCAAAGTCTTGAGAAGACATTGGGAGGATCCCTCGGTTTCGGTGATCCTAACGACGCGTGACAGGCCGAACCTGTTTCGCATCGCTTTGGCCTGTTACCGTAATCAAACGTATAGTTCGCGCCAACTCATTGTCGTTGACGACGGCGATACTTTTCCTGTAGCGGAACGAGACGTCGCCGAATGTGGTGGCCGGCTGATTCGGGTTTCACCGGGCAGTATGCTCGGTACGAAGCTCAACGTCGGGGCCGCCGAAGCATCCGGGTTGCTCTGCCAAAAGACGGATGATGATGATTGGTATGCTCCGGAGTTCCTGGAGACGATGGTTTCTACGCTCGCCAAGGACGGACGCAAGGTCTGCCGCCCGTCGCTATTGTTTGTCTCCCCGTTTTTGTTTTTCGACGTGGCGCGCTGGGAGATCCGCGAATCCCTCAACCGAAACGCGCCCGGTGCAACTCTGATGTTTGCGCGAGAAAACTGGCAGGCTAAACCATTCCGCAACCTGCCGCAAGACGAAGATGTCTGGTTCTTTCAGGATCAGATTGGGATGGGCGTTAACCCTTTGGCAGTGATTAAATCCGAGATCTTCCTCGCGGTACGGCATCAGGGTGCGCCGCGCGACCGGGCACACACGTGGACTCATCAATCGGACGGGCGAACAATGGAAGAGTATCTACAGCAGCGTCCAATAACTTGCCGTCCTGAAGACCTGATACCGCAGTCGGCGATTGCGAGCTACCGAACTCTGCGGAGTGAGATCCTCACCGCGACCTCGAACGATGAGTTCGTGTCCCCCTGAGACGCGATTTCGATGCAGTCGA
>JBPCJX010000010.1:0-56172 GCA_051004875.1 Bryobacteraceae bacterium | reverse complement strand
GATTTTGCGGTGGTCATTTATCCGGGGCATCTGTCTTTGCACGCGGCGGAATAGGATGCGGACCTAGGCACGAAGAAGCTTGTGGTTCCTCATCTGGAACATCAATCGATTACGGACGCCAATCTTGCGCTGAACCCCGATCTACACGTCACCAACCGGACGCCGCCTACGTTTCTGCTACAAGCCGAGGATGACCACGTCGACAGCGTGTACGACTCGCTGGCTTATTTTATTGCTCTGCAGAAGGCCTGGGTTCCCGCGGAGATGCATTTGTATGCGCACGGCGGGCATGCCTTTGGGCTGCGGCGAACGAGACTTTCGATAACGGAATGGCCTCAGTCCGTGGAGACGTGGCTCAAGATGATCGGAATGATCCCGAAGTAGGGAATCACGGGATTAGCAGAATCTTCCCGCCTAACGAACCTTTTTCGGCAAGCGTCTGAGCTTCGCCCGCTTCGCTAAGTCCCATCCGTCTAACAATGGGAATGACCAGTTTGTGATCCCGAACAGCGTCCGCCATTTGCCGGAGAAGAGAGGCATCCGGAGTTGACATGAACGCTTCGACCCGAATATCTTTCCCCTCGGCTTCCTTTGGCGTTCCCAACACGGACCCGAGCACGCCGCCTGATTTCAGTTTCGGAATCAGCTTGCCGATGACGTCGTGATCAACGGTATCTGCGATTGCATCTAGTTCCGGCAGCTCCGCTATTTCTCTGGAATCGTCGATCGCAACCACCTGATCTACACTTAGTGAATTCGCTTGCTCTTTCTGCTCGGTCTTCACCCCGGCGAGGACCCGCGTGCCCTGGTTTTTGGCTAGATATACCGCCGCACGACCTACGTTTCCCAACGCTCCGGTCACCAGTACCACGTCTCCCGGTTTCGGCCGCATGCGCTGTATGAGCTGGGCCCCAGTGGTTACGACCAGCGGCAGAGCAGCCGCTTGCTCTAGCTCAAGGCCGTCGGGAATCACTGTGAGGTGGTCCGCTCGCGCGGTCAAGTACTCTGCATAGCTGCCATTCACCAGGCCCATCACCTTTTGCCCCGGGTGTGGATTCCTGACGTTCACCCCCGGTTTAGCTACCGTTCCAGCAACGTCGCGCCCCAAAATTGCGGGAAATTTCACTGTTATTATGCTCTTCGCTGCACCGCTCCGTAGTTTCCAGTCGATCGGATTCACGCTCGTTGCGGCAACCTTTACCAGCACTTCGTCCGGTCCTGGTTCCGGCGTTGCAACATCTTCGTACCGCAATTGGTCAACGCCGCCGTATGCATGTAGACGCACTGCTTTCATGTGATCTCTCCACGAGCATAGACACACTCTCGCGGACGTTGGCTTCGGACGGAAATTGCTTGCGGAGTATGCGCCAACTTGGATACATCGTTGAGCAACGATGTCAAAATCAAGGCATGCCCGAAGTGCGGCCTCGCCGAGGTCGCGCGTCCCGCCTAGCGTGCACAATGTGTGCGCCGAGTGATACCATTTTTTAAATGGCCGATTCGGTTTGGGTTCCAACCTCTGATTCGGCCGTGCCAACCACGACAGTTGTTTCGCGGCACTCTGCCGTCGTCCGCATCACTCACTGGATCACGGCCCTGTGCTTCCTGGGCTTGCTCGTCAGCGGAATTGAAATTCTCATTTCTCACCCGCGCTTCTATTGGGGTGAAACGGGCAACGTACTAACTTCTCCGCTGTTCAAACTGCCGATTCCGGCCTCGAGAGCAACCGTCCCTACCGGCTACGGCTACGTGCTGCCTGACCAGAACGGCTGGAGCCGCTATCTCCATTTCCAGGCCGCCTGGATTGCCGTATTGACGGGTTTACTTTACATACTCTCGGGATTACGCAATGGGCATTTCCGACAGAATTTGCTCCCTGCGCGCGCCGAGCTCTCCTGGCGGGCGCTCTCGGTGGTGATCGCCAAACATCTGAGCTTCACGGCGGCGAGTGAGGCAGAAGGCTCATCATATAACGTGCTTCAGCGGCTCACGTATCTGTTGGTTATCTTCGTTCTGTTCCCGCTAGTGATCTGGACGGGACTGGCCATGTCCCCCGCCATCGCGTCTGCGTTTCCGACGGCCGTCACTGTTTTGGGCGGCCAGCAATCCGCACGCACGATTCACTTCTTTGTCTCTGTGCTCCTTTTGCTTTTCGTTTTGGTTCACGTCGTGATGGTTTGTCGCGCCGGATTCCGAAAACGCATGCGAGCGATCATCACAGGCCGCGGCGATACACATATGGAACGGGCATGAGCAAGCTTTCGCGGCGTAAACTCATCACGACTGGCCTCGCAGCAACTGCGGGCGCGTCCGGGCTGGCGGTAGCTACGAAGCTTGCGCAGCGTCATGGACTGATCCCGCCCGATGGCGGCGGCCTCTACGGCCCGGGCGAAACCCTTACCTATGCTGCGCAGCGAGTCCTGACTCGCCACTCGTTGGCTCGTGAGTTCGCTCCCAGCCAGATTTCGAAACCTCCGTTTGCGAACGAAGTGGCGCCATTGGGCGAAGCGTTTAAGCGTCTCCAGGAAGCGGGTTTCGCTGACTGGCGCCTCGCCATCGATGGGATGGTCGCACGCCCGGCATCGTTCTCGCTTGCTGAACTCAAGAGCTTTTCTCCGCGCAACCAGATCACTCATCTGGCGTGCGAAGAGGGCTGGTCCTACATTGCCGAATGGATTGGCGTGCCTCTATCTCACGTCCTGGAGCTTGTGGGGACTCTGCCCCAAGCCAGATATGTTGTCTACCGTTCGATTCAACCCGACTGGTGGGAGAGCATCGACATGGCGGATGCATTACACCCTCAAACTCTGGTCACCTACGGCATGAATGGCGGTGAGCTTCCGGTCCGATTTGGCGGACCTCTTCGGCTGCGTGTTCCCCGGCAACTCGGCTACAAGAGCCTCAAATACATCACCCACCTCACCGTGACCGATAGTGTGAAACGATTCGGCAAGGGCTTGGGCTCGGCGGAGCCAGAAGGTGGTTACCCCTGGTACGCGGGCATCTGACAACGTAGGCGGGCGGCGGCCAGCTGAGGGCCGTTCCGCTGGTTGGCTCAGTTCACTAAATGGAGCGATGAAAGATGACAGCGGCTAGGGGGCGTCGAAACAAAGCGGGGTGTCTCGAGCGGATGTTTTGAACGGAGAAGGTATGTGCAGAATGCAGCTGGTGACGACTGTAGCGGGCTTGCTGTTTCTGAGCAGCCTGCCTGCTGACGATCAGCATCATCACGGCGCCGAGCTCGGCACCGTGCACTTTCCTGTCTCCTGCAGTGCCGCGGCGCAGAAGACCTTCGACCGAGGCGTCGCACTGCTGCACTCGTTCTGGTATGACGAGTCCGAAAAGGCATTTGCCGAAGTGATTCGCGCCGATCCCGGCTGCGCAATGGGCTATTGGGGCATGGCGATGAGCTTCTATCATCCTGTCTGGGCGCCGCCGACACGGGCGGATCTGAAGAAGGGCATGGCGGCAGTCGAAAAGGCAAGATCGGCGTTCGCAAAAACGCAGCGTGAGCGCGACTATATCGCGGCCATTGCAGCTTTCTACAAAGATTCGGATAGGGTGGGGCATCGCGAGCGCGCCCTCGCCTGGCGCAACGGCATGCAACAGCTTTCGGCCCGTTACCCGGAAGACCGGGAGGCCGCCATTTTCTATGCGCTCGCGCTAATTGCGACCGCGCCTGCCACGGACAAAACTTACGCCAACCAGAAGCAGGCCGCTGAGATCCTGAATCGCATCTTGCCGGAGCAGCCGAACCATCCCGGCATCGCCCATTACATGATTCACAGCTATGATTCGCCGCAGCTTGCGATGCTCGCCCTACCGGCGGCGCATAGTTACGCCAAGATCGCCCCCGCAGCGCCGCACGCCTTACACATGCCGTCGCACATCTTCACAAGACTGGGCCTCTGGCAGGATTCGATCGCATCGAATCTCGCCTCTGTAGCGGCGGCGAAGAGCTATGTTGCGAAGACGCATCCGGGCGCGGCGTCACTGGATCAACTCCATGCCATGGATTACCTTGTGTACGCCTATCTTCAGACCTGCCAGGACGGCGAAGCTAAGCGCGTGGTTGAAGACGCAGCGGCCGTATCGAAAGTGGATCAGGAAGGCTTTCAAGCAGCTTACGCTTTGGCTGCGATTCCGGCGCGCTACACGCTGGAGCGGAGGCGGTGGCCTGAGGGCGCCTCGCTTGAGGTGCGGCCTTCAGAATTCCCGTGGACACGATTCAGCTACGCGGAGGCGATCACGCATTTTGCGCGGGCTCTAGGGGCAACTCGGAGCGGCAATCCGTCAGTGGCGCGCGGCGAAATCGAAAGACTGTCCGCAATTCAAAAAACGCTGGCACAGGTCAAAGAGGGGTACGATTGGAGCGCTCAGGTGGAAGTGCAGCGGCTGACGGCGGTGGCGTGGGCGGCGCACGCTGAAGGAGATAGTGAGGGCGCATTCCGGTGGATGCGATCCGCGGCCGATCTCGAGGACAAAACAGACAAGAATTCCGTTACGCCGGGACCAGTCCTGCCCGCACGAGAGTTATTAGGAGAATTGTTTATGGAGCTGGATCAGCCGGCACTGGCATCGCCTGAGTTCGAAGCGGTGCTGCGGAGTTCTCCGAAAAGGTTCAACGCGACGTACGGCGCGGCGCGCTCAGCAGAGCTCTCAGGGGACCGGGAGATGGCAAACCAGCGCTATTCGGAGGTGCTTCAGCTTTGCGGTCAGAGTCACGCCCCAAGGCTGGAAGTGCAGAATGCACGGGCATACTTGGAAAAGCGCTGAGATTTGAAAGGCTCAGGGCAGGTTGCCTGATTGGTTCTGCCCTTCTAATTCGGCTATGAGGTAGTATGCTTTGGCCGTCAGAGACCCTGCCTGTTTTTGTCCAAGCTCGGGCGTATGAAGTTGTACACGCCGGATAAACAGTTCCGCGAGATGGGTCGGAGTCGTAGCAGATACCGATCCTTCCTGGCCCGAGTGGCTGGGTAGTTTGGCTCTCTCAATCAGTTTCGCGGCTTCCCGCAGCGTGGAGGTTAGATCGGTTTCTACATTGCGGTCCGTCGACGCAGCCTTGGCATCATGCTCAAGCGTGTGAATCATTTCGAGGACGCCATTCGCCTCACTCGCAGAAACATGCCTGGTATTTTGCTGTGCGATTGTGAGCCGCTGAGAAAGCGTTTGAGTGCTACTTAGGATTCCTGTAGTGGATCCGGCTCCCAAACAGCTTGAACTTGGACCGTTGTAGCCGTATTTGATGTTGTCATAGGCAAGCTCGGGATCGAGGCCGCCAGTCCAGGAATTCTCGGGGCCAAATGGTCCTGCGGTCGATACAAGCTGCTGGCCACTGAGATCCCAGCCCGCATCGCCACCGAGCAGCATCATGTACCAGATGGCATTAAGTTCATTGGGCAGGACTCCCGTTAGTTTATCGGCCAAATTCCAATTCAAAGGAGGAGAAAAGGGCGGCGGGCCCGTAGAAATGTACGCCTGCGTGTTGTAAGAGAAGCCCCGGTTGGACACCCCCGAACGAGCAGTCATAGTTGCCAGGAGTGTCGACGGGCCCACAATTCGGATACTCACTTCCGGTGCACCATAACACTTGCCACTTAGCCGGGATAAGGGTTCGATAGAAATTGATCAGCATGCCATGTGCAGCTCCGTTCTGTGCAGATATGATGTCCTCTATCGAGGCATTAGCCCAATCAAAACCGCCGCTAGCGGTGTTTTGGTAAATCTGCTGGAGTTTTGAATAATCGGTAAGATAGGTAGTCTCTGCGGTTGAGTTCGAGGTGCTATAGTTAGCTCTTTGCGTATTTAGATCGGTATATATCTGCCCTATCTGCTCGTTTAGGTCTCCACTTGAGCCAACGGTATCGTCGTAAATATCTTTGAAAATCGTAATAATCAACTCAAATAGCTTGGCCGCCGGGGAAAAACCCTGCGATACCGGAAACGACGTCTCCAAATTCCAGCCACTTTGCCACAACACTGGTGCTATCGGCTAGACTCACATCACTTACGGCTTGGCCCAATAGACTTGAAGATTGGTTGTAAGTATTACTTACGACCGCGAAATTGTTGTCAAACCAGCCCCGAACCGTGCCAACGTTGCCGAGTTCCTGTACCATTTCGGTGTGCACGGTCTGCCACGATGGATCATTGTTCGGACCGTTTGGATTGTTCATGGCAAGAACGTTGCCCTGAAAAGTCGTCCAGTTGCCGTCGTCGTAACTGTAGTCCGTGTATTGCGATCGGATATCGACCTGGCCCACGATCACGCGGTTACTGATGGCTTTATAGGCCACACACTCCGGACTTGAATCGTTATTGAAGTTCGTGCAGTATTGCGGGAAAGTCGGATCCGCCGCCTGCGCCCAATGCGTCGTGAACTTGTAAACTTCCAGCCCTTTGCTACCACGGCCCACAATCAGCGTGCGGGCATGATTTTCACGGTTCTCTGTGAGCCTAACCGTCGCCGTATGCAAAGTGCCGTATTGTTCAGTTAGGTTCCAACCCTGCGCATCGGTGAAGGATTGTGAGTGCATCGGAAGCGGACGCCCGGCAAGAGTATAAGCGTGCAAACCGCGCGGTCCTCGTACCAGGAACTCGGGTGCGGCATCGCCCTGAATGTCAGCGGCCATGAGAGTCGCCAACTGGCTTTCACGGTCCCAGCCGAAGCCTGGCAGAGGAATCGTCCGGACGCATTGCCAGTGATCGTCGCTCCAGCGATGAACTTGAATCGCACCGGAATCAGCACCGGCAGTTCCAGCGCTTAGACCATACAGCCAAGCCCGGCCGGCGGCATCGACGGAAGTTCGTACGGATTTGTAGCGCTTACCTGTGAGAAAGCCAGCATCGTCCCCGAATGGGCCGCTGGCGCTGATCATCGCCCATCCGCTGTGATTCCACTTATAAGTCTGCACACCTCCGGGGGCCCGGGCAACGAGCTCCGCGGCACCGTCCCGATCCACATCGACCAGCTGTATCGAGTAATAGTAAGGCTCTTGATCGAATCCCTGGTCGTCGGTCAGCTGGCTACCGGCAACTAATTGGGTCCAGCTTTCATTGGCAGCATCCCATCGCCAAGCTTGCATCCCGTTGTGCCCGCGGCCTACTAACTCCGCAGCGCCATCACTCGTTAAATCGGCAAGTTGAATGGTCAAGTAATGCTTCGGTTGAGTCCAGTCGGTCCCGCTCGAATCAGTGTCAGCAAACGGTCGGTAGACGAATTCGCGCCGAGCTCGCGCCACTGGCGCTGCTTGGGCTCATAGCGGAACACATGAATGCCATCGTGTTCGCGCGCAATTACATCAGCCTGACCGAGCTTGGGGTCGAGTACAGCAGTTTGGATTGTGGAGTACCGAGACGGCTCATAGAAACCGGCGTTATCACTGAGCGCCGGGATACGGGAGTGTCTGAGCAATGTTCCGTTTTCAAAGCGGTAAACGGTTAGACCATCGATCCAGCGGGCGAGCACTTCGGCTTGACCATCGCCATCGATGTCGGCAGTCTGAATTGTGGAGTAATACATCGGCTGTTTCCAGCCCAGCCCATCACTGAGCTGCGGAAGCGCGATCTGCTTCGACGATGGAAGGATGCGGGACTGGTGAGCTTCAGCAAATCCCAATGCGGGCAGCAGAATGAGGCACAGATAGACACCTGCAACGCAGAAGCCCCTGATTCTTTGCGTGAGGAGGAGAGGAGATGCGGACATATTCCGGGTATCCTTTCGCGTTCGACAGAACCTTATCAAACTTTGACCGGCGAAGGCAATTAGTGATCAATTCGGGCGAAGACTCCATTGCCTTCAAGCGCCAGGTTCTCGATCAGGACTCGGGGCGTGACGCCAAACGTGAACTTAACACCTCGAGTTCCGATTCCCTGCTCGGCTTCGAATCTGTAGGTGAAAGTATCGCCGTCCCAGTGCGCGAGACAGTATAGCGCGCCATTCGCAGGCAAGCGCATCCACAACGACTTACTCGGTTCACTGATCTCAATGCGGCCGTAATAGTCGTTGCGATATGTTCCAACATAAGCCGAGAGGGGCTTGCTGGGAGCAGGAGAAGTGGGCGGTTTCAGCTTAGAATAATCGGGTGTTGCGTTGTTATCTGATTCAATCATGGATCGGAAGATGCCGCCGAACAACGCGAGCCAATCCCGGCTGGGCTTCCCATCCTTGTAGAGATCGAAAAATGTAAACGTAGTCGCTTCGGCCAGCCCGGTCGGCAACGCATTGGTAAGAACAATAATTCCGAGCTGATCGGAAGGGGAGAACCTGACCGCCGTGCCTGTGCCCAAAAAGAATGCACCACTGTGGCTGAGGATCACGTTATGGTGCCGGTCGTAGTTTACATCCCAGCCCAGTCCGTAATATGCGTTTCCTCCATTGATGTGATCGACGCCAGTGACAATCTGGGGGGAGTGCGTTTCTTTCAAGGCTTCGGCAGCGACAATCTGCTCGCCATTCCATGTGCCACCGGCGAGTTGCAGGCGCAACCACTGCGCGAGATCTCGCACGGAAGAGCTGGCACCTCCTGCCGGAGCTTCAGCATCTGGATCACGTTTGTAGCGAGCGACGGGTTTTCCGTCAGCAAAGACGTGAATCGCTGCCTTATTTTCGGAGTTCTCGTAATCAGAGTAGCGATAGCTAGTTGAGCTCATTCCCAGCGGCTTAAAGAGCCGCTTGTGGGCGAGAACTTCCCAACGTTCGTGGACGTGCTTCGCGGCGGCGATTGCGCCTTCGGTGTATTCAAAGTTGCTGTACTGATAGGTCTTGCGAAACGTGCCCGGCAGAGGCAGCAGGCGCATTTGGTGCAGTATCTCGGGACGCGTAAACCCGAGATCTTCGAGCACGTCCCCGGCAGAGGTGGGCAAACCGCTGCGATGAGAAAGGAGATCGCGTATGGCCAGTTGCTCCGTCACATTCGGGTCGGACAACTTGAACTCCGGATCGAGATCGATGATTCTGTCGTCCCAATCAACCTCATGGGCGCCAACCAGGGAAGCGACTACTGTGGAAGCGATCGGTTTCGATACAGACGCAAGGTGAAAAACGGTGTCCGGGTCGACTGACGCTTTGTGGCCGGCTTTGCGCACGCCGAGACCGTTCAAGTAGACGACCTTGTCCCGATAAACTACGGCGATCGCGACCCCAGGCACCCCGGTCTTCTGCATGCCATCTCGCACGAAGCCTTCGATCTGATGCAGCAATGGACCAATGGGCCGCTCACGATCCGGCGTGCCCGGCAGCTGAGCATGAAGAAGTGCGATTGAACTTAAGAACGCAAAATCAGTTTGCTTGGAGAAGGTATCACGTTGTCCATTGTCCTCATTGCGAATTGTAAGAAAGCGGCGTCCCGGTCGTCGCCAGCGAACCTGGTCCCAAAGTACCGGTCTGGTACCAAAGCGGAGAGATATTAAAGGTTATGGGACTCAGTCTCGCGGGTGATGCAAGAGATGGCGTAGCGATCAGGAGAGTTGATGCGGCATCCGCAAAAGCGATGTGCCAAATGCTGGATCAGTTTTTTCGTCCGCAGCTCAGGACTGCCTGTGAAACACTGCGAAAAGAGGCTTCATCATGAAAAAAGATTTTCCACGTCGTCAATTTCTAAAGACCTCCGCAATGGCGAGTGGCGCTCTGCTGGCGCCGAAAGGTATTCTGCTAGCGCAGGAGACGCCGGGCAGTAGCTCGAAGGCGGTGGCGCCCAGCGAACGGGTGCGACTGGGGATCATCGGCATCGGGATGCAGGGGTCGGGATTGCTGCCGAACGCGATCAGCCTGCCGGGTGTCGGGTGCGTGGCAGCAGCGGATCTTTATGATGGCCGCCACACGTTGGCGAAGGAGATTACCGGTAATCCGAATCTTCCGACGACGCGGCGTTATCAGGAACTGCTCGATCGCAAGGACATTGACTGCTTGATTGCGGCGGTGCCGGATCATTGGCACAAGCGGGTGGTCGTCGATGCATGCCAGGCGGGCAAGGACATTTATTGCGAAAAGCCGATGTCGCACACCATTCCGGAAGGGTTCGAGATGGTTGCGGCGGCGCGCGACAACAAACGGATCGTGCAGATTGGATCACAGCGTGTCAGCTCGGTGCTGTGCGCGAAGGCGCGTGAACTTTATCAGGGCGGCGCGATCGGCGATGTGGAGATGGTGGAGCTGAGTCTGGGGCGCAACAGCCCGACGGGCGCATGGGAGTATCCTCCGCCGCTGGATCTTTCACCTGAAAATTTGGATTGGGATACGTGGCTGAATGGCGCGCCGAAGATTCCGCTCGATCCGAAACGGTTTGCGCGGTGGCGGTGCTGGAAGGAATATGGCACGGGCGTGGCGGGCGATTTGATGGTTCATCTGCTGAGCGGGATGCTGTACACGCTGGGGTGGAACGAGGCGCCGCGATCAGCCTCGACGTTGGGCGGCATCTTCCGGTGGAAAGACGGGCGCAACATGCCGGATCTGCAGTCGGTGCTGTTTGATTATCACGGGGTGCCGGTGTACGTGCGGTTGAGCCTGGGTGCGGAGACGCCTGAGATGGCGCGGTTCATGGGTCCGAAAGGGATTTTGGAAGCGAGCGAGCATGAGTTGCGGTATTCGCCGCAGAGGGGCGTGGATACGGAGCCGAGTTATTACGCGAATAGTTTTCCGGCGAAGATGCGGGGGGAGTATGAGAAGCAGTGGCACGCGGAACACTATGTTGCGCCGGGGCATGAGGCGCTCGATGATGTTGCGGTGTATAGCGGGGATAGCTGGGATGATGTGAAGCCGCATTTGTGGAATTTTTTCCGGGCGGTGAAGTCGCGCAAGCCGGTGGCGGAGGATGCGGTGTTCGGGAATCATGCGGCGATTGCGTGCCATATGGCAAATGAGTCGTATTTCCGGAAGAAGCCGGTGTATTGGGATGCGGAGGCGAAGGAGTTGCGGGGGTGAGGGATGCCGGGAGTTTCTGGAGGCCGACAACACTTTCCAACGCCGTCTCGAGCGATCTCTTTAGATCGTTGTGGACACCTAGTGAGGTCGGAACTCTTCACCGATTCCGTCGACGAATACCTCTACTCGGCCGCAGCGCTGGCAAACGTATACGTCGAAATGCTCGCGGTTCGTGAATAACTCTCCCATGTCACCGAGCACAAATCCCCATCCGCGACTGCCTTCGTGGAATTTTTGGTTCCAACGTATTGCAACTCAGCTTCACATCGAGGACAAAGCATCGGATTTGCAGGCATTATTCGCCTATCATACGTGTCGGCAACACCGGAACTAAGAGATGATCATACTGGAGCCTTCCGTTTGGCGCCGTGCCGGATGTGAAGCACGTCCACCTGTTTGCGTTTCTCAAGGATGCGGTATATCACGCGATACACGTGAGGCTTCTGGCCGTAGAGCAGGTGTCTGAGATTCACGTTTTCGCGCGTCACCGGGCATCGGCTTGGCTGTCTCTCGAGGCTGAGGATTGCCTCTTTGAGACCGCGGTACCATTTCAGGGCCGCGTCAGAATGCTCGGCATTGATTTTGTCGTAGAGATAAGCAAGGTCGCGCTCCGCACGGCTGGTGATGTTAAGGACGTATGCCGTGCCGAGCTTCGAAGTCATCGAAGAACTCCCTTGCCGGCCTGACCCTACCCTTTCTAATGTCCTCCAGTGCCTGGCGGATGCCTTCCCCTGCATCAGCCTGGGCCGCGATATCGACCAGGCGCTGATACGCTTCGGCGTCCTGTACGATCGCTGCCGCTTTGCCCTTCACGGTAAGGACCACGGGGCGCTTGCTCTTCCTGAGCTGTTTCAAAAATTCGCCAGAGCGGCGGCGGAACGTCGTCAGTGACTGGATATCCTTCGTGATGTTCAGCATGGGACTAGTCCCATTGAAGCACCTTTTTAGGTGCTATTAGATTGGCCCATTGCCCTAGGATCAGCTTTTCGGAACTGAAGCCGGTCGAATTAGTCCTGATATCCCAGCTTCGCAACGATGGCGCCCGTCCATATGCCTTATGATACGCGCTTAAACCGGCGTTTTAGTTTCGACGACCTCTTAAACGGAGCTGTCGGATCTGATATTCTCGTCCCGCGTGGAAGGGCAAGCCGGGCGGGCGCGATATTTATCACAAACATCCGAAAGACAGAAGCTTAAGCCAGCCCCTCTACGCGTTGCTGTTCCGATATTCGCGGCAACGTCGTTGCTGTTCTTTTCTACGCTGTATATCCTGCTTCCTGCACTCCGAAACAGGGGTGTGTCCTGGTTTGTCACGTTCAACCTCGTTCTCGCATTGCCCATGCTCTTGCTTCTGTGCGCAGCCTTCATGGCCTATGCGCTCGAGGGGCGTTGCTTTCATTGGGACGGTGTTCGTGACCGGTTCCGCCTCCGCCGGATGGAGATCTCTAGTTGGTTCTGGACGGCGGCGTTATCTGTTTTTATGTTCGGCGGGCAGAATTCCATCTACATCGCCTTCTTTCTGACCGTTCCCGCAGTCGTGCTAGAGAATAGACGAGCGTACCGTGCCTCCGTAGGGTGGCTTCTATCCACTGCAGCGTTCCTCGTTTGCAGTTGGCTGCTGTGGCACAGCGAGCCAATATTGCACCACATACCGATTCACTCAGAGCCTGCGGCGCTGCAAGACTTCCTGTCTCAGTTTCGGTCAACGTCATTTATGGGGATCCCGCTAAAAGGGCACTGGTGGATTGCGGTCTATTATGTGGCGGTGTTGCTGGTGGGCAATATTGCGGGAGAGGAATTGTGGTGGCGCGGGTATCTGCTGCCGCGGCAAGAAGTAGTGCATGGAGGAAGTACATGGGTGGTTCACGGAATGTTGTGGGCAGCGTTCCATGTGTTCTTCCAGACGACCGCTTGGGATTTGGTCCGCATGCTTCCGACGTGTTGCGCGCTCGCGTTCGTGGCGCAACATAAGAAAAACACTTGGCCTGGGATGATCGGGCATACGTTTGGAAATAGCGGTATCTTGCTCCAGATCCTGCATGGCGTCTGAGAAGCCGGGTTAGCTGAGAGGCCGATTTTATGGGTAAATTCCTGCTATTGCGGCGACCGGCCACGCTCCGCAGTGGGAGAAGAAACTCGCGCAGTATGTAGTCGAGAAATCGATCGCACGGCAAGCGCCGGTGCTGAAGAATCCGCTGCAGCCAACGCAGGAGAATCTGCTGGCGGGAATGAAAGTGTTCCACGAAGCGTGCAATGGTTGTCACGGCACGGCGAACGCCAGGAGCACATGGGGTACCACGGGCTTCGAACCGCCGGCTCTCCCGGATTGGCAAATCTTTTGGGTTGCGAAAAATGGAATTCTCATGCGCAGGCTCCTCATGCGCGTATACCCAATACGGCGCGTATCATGGATACTTCCTGAACGGGTCAACGCCGGTAATTTATGGAAACGAGCCCTATGCAGCAGCGGGTTATTGTCAGGCCGGCAGTTCACCGAACGGAGATGCGGCGGGGGATGCTGCCGCGTCGAACGGAGCGAAAGCCAATGAATTCTGGCCGATATCTTACACAGTTAGTAACTACTTTGGGACATCGTTTGAATTGCAACAGGAGTATGACAATCACACGGCGAGTTGTGTGCAGGTTGGGCCGTAAAGCCTAAGCTGGGTTCGGACAAGGAAACACGCAGCGGGGCCGTGGACTTATCAGATAAGCTCGCGGCACCGCGACGTGGACCAGGCAAGGGCGTCGGTCTTTCTCTCGGATTGCGTTCTGATAAATCGCGACTTCATTTCTGCGAACTGTGAACTGATGGATCCACCCGGATTTTACCCAAGAGATACCAGCCGTCACTCCCCCGCCCTTCAATGGCAAGTTGGATGCCGGGCTCAAGCGTGATCGGATCAAGCAACGCAACACTTAGTTCATAATTTCCGGGCGCGAGGTTATCAGGCACGAACACCGGATCTTCGAAAATCGCATCGCCAGGCAGCCATTTCCGCACGTCTGCGGCAGTTCGGACAATCGCAGAGTGAGGTGCCGAACGAAACCGGAAAGCCAGCACAAACGGGCGGTAAATTGGAGCGACACCCTCGTTCACCCACCACGTGCTGAGGCCGATTGCCTGCCCCGCACGCACCTCTTCCGGCCACTCGGCGCGGCGGAGAGCAAAGCGGTAGCCCATCCTTTGCTCGAAATCCTCGAAATCGTTTTTCCACGACGCTGGGATCGCACTCGATTTCACGTTCAGCGTGCTGACGTGCCATCGCAGAGCCTCGCTGAGGATGTACTTCACATCCCATCCCTGGCGGAACCACGATTCTGGGACCCCGCACGTCTCCAACGAAACGGGTGCGTTTTCCCAGACTTTCCGGATACCTGTCCGGGCGATTTGTTCCGGATAGAAATCCAGCATGTGCGCCCAGGGCTTTCGCAAATCGCCCAAGCAATCAAATCGCCAACCCGCACCATGCGAGGTGCCGTACTCCAGCGCCTCGGGTTGATCAAAATTCATGAGCAGCGGCGTCTTTCGAAACGCTTTTAGGTAGACATCGATCAGCTTGCGTTGGACGTCGAACTCCGGCATGTAATCGCTCCAGCCCTCGCCCCAGTACCCGACCGTCGAAATATCCACGCTGTCGAGATCGGGATGTCCGTCGTAGCGCTTGCCCGCTTCGATAACTACCGCACTCCAGTATTTGAAGTAGAGCGGATCGCTGAAATCGGGCTGCCATATATTGCCGTCCTTCGATGAATCGTTGTTCGCGCGATGCGCCCCGGAGCTTCGATACCACTCCGGCAAAGCGTGCTTGGGATCATAGGGCATCAGCCGAATCATGAGACGCTGCCCGTGACGCCTGGCCTCCTGAAGAGCCAGATCAATGATGTCCCATTTCAGCTTGCCCTGCTCCGGTTCAAGCGTCGCCCAATGCCATCGACAATACGCAACTGTGGACGCTGGGAAGTCCGGCTTTTTCGGAGGTGGAACGAGTAGCTGGATCGGGCCTTCTTCTGACCACTCGACGCCTGGATTCAGCGCGTCAGCGTTGTAGCGCTGAAATGTTTGAATCCCCATTCCGGGATTTGTCAAGACATCATGAGTTTCGATGGGCCGCACAATTACGGTCGCGGATGGCGCCAAAGCAGTGAAGAAGGAAGCGCAAAAGATACACTGAAACGCGATCGAAGAATTGACAGTAACGCTTCGAGTCTGCAAAGTAGTCGAAGAATATCCAAAGGAAACGAAGGAAGTCAAATGACAATGAACCGGCGGCAATGGTTGTCCACGGCGAGCGTTGGGTCGCTAGGCGGAATGGCGCTACAGGGGAGCGAGGCCAGGCAAGACGAGACTAAACCTCAACCGAAGCCGCTTGACCTATCTGAATATGAGCCGCGGAGCATGCTTCACGTCAAAGAAACGCGGGTGGAACGAGCGCGGTATCCGGTCATCGACATTCATACCCATCTGTCCTTTTCGCGCAAAGTGGAGAACGGAGTGTCGCTTTCACCTGATCGCACCTTCCTCGCTTCTCCCGAATCGTTATTGCCGGTAATGGATCGGTGCAATCTTCGCTCGCTCGTCAACTTGACAGGCGGTTTCGGTGATGGCCTGGTCGAAACCATTCGGAAATTTGATGAGGCACATTCGGGGCGCTTCTACACGTTTGCCGAGCCTTCGTACGATCGCTTTCTAGCGCCGGATTATCCGGAACTGCAGGCACGCGCCATCGCCGATGCTCATTCAGCGGGCGCAAAAGGGCTTAAGATTCTAAAAACTCTGGGACTGTATCTTCGCGACAAGCTCACGACAGGCAAGCTCGTGAAAGTGGATGATGCGCGCTTCGATCCCATGTGGGATGCGTGTGGCCAGCTTGGCATACCGGTAGCGATCCACGTATCCGACCCGATCGCTTTTTTCACACCCACTGACCGTTTCAACGAGCGCTATGAAGAGCTAAACAACCATCCCGACTGGTCTTTCTATGATCACGATTTTCCTAGTAATGCAGAAATTCTTGACGCGAGGAACCGTGTGTTCGCTCGGCATCCTAAAACGCAGTTCATTACTTTACACGTCGGCAACTTCGCGGAAAATCTGGAAAACGTATCTGAGAATCTCGACCGTTTTCCAAACATGTTCGTCGACATTGCCGCACGAATCGGCGAGCTGGGCCGCCAGCCACGCACCGCGCGCAAGTTCTTCGAGAAATATCAAGACCGAGTTTTGTTCGGCACGGATGCAACTCCCAATGCTGAGCAGTTTCCGCAGCAGGTGTATAACGACAAGCTGTACGAGATCTACTTCCGCTTCCTTGAAACGGACGACGAATACTTCGATTACGCACCCGCCAAAGTGCCCCCGCAGGGCCGCTGGAGAATATACGGCATTAATTTACCGGACCCGATCCTGCAGAAGGTCTATTCGACGAATGCCGCGCGGCTGCTACATGTCACGATTTAAAAAAAGATCTCATGTCCACAGCACAGGCGGCGGCCGCTAAGGATCTGAGCCAAGAAAAGCTCGGCGGACTGCGCCGATACGTTGCACTTGACGCATATCGTGGGTTCATCATGTTGCTTCTCGCTTCGGAGGGGTTGGGGTTCTCAGCTTTAAAGAACGATCCGGCGTGGGGCCGGGTGGCGAACTGGTTCGATCACGTGCCGTGGGAAGGAGCGGTCTTCTGGGACATGATCCAGCCCGCTTTTATGTTCATGGTCGGCGTGGCTATGCCCTTCGCCATGGCACGGCGAATTGAGAATGGCGCGACCTGGGATGACAACCTGCGCCATGTTCTCACGCGCTCCGCTGGCCTGATTCTGTTAAGCCAGATACTCATGTCCGTAAGTCGCGGGCGCATCACGCCGCAGCTCATTAACGTGCTGTCGCAGATTGCTTTCACATATTTTCTAAGCTTCTTGATCATGCGATGGAAATGGCGCTACCAGGTCTTGGCTGCAGCAGCCCTGCTCGCGTTTTGGACGGCTCTGCTGTTCGCCTTTCCCGGATCTGACGGTCCGTTTTCTAGAACTAACAGCGCAGGACTGGTCTTCGACCGAGCTATTTTTCATTACGACTATGACCCGGCGTATTCGACGCTGAACTTCATTCCGAGTACGGTCTGGACGTTGTCAGGCGTGTGGCTAGGTCGCCTGCTAATGACCACGCGTTCTCACACCGAAAAGCTGCGCATACTTGCCACGGGAATGGCGGTCGCGTTCATGCTAGGGCTGGCGATGCGGCAATGGATTCCGATGATTAAGCAGCTTTGCACTCCCTCTTTCATCCTCTACAGTCTCGGATGGGTATTGTTCATGTTCATCGGTTTCTATTGGCTGATCGAAGTGCGCGGTTGGCGGCGGGCGGCGTTCCCGCTGGTCGTGGTCGGAATGAACTCGATTTTCATCTATTCGATTTCGGAGTTGCTACATGGATGGCTGGATCGCGCGGTCGGTGTGTTCACGTTCCACTTCAGCTTTTTAGGCACCTTTGCAGCGGTTGCGCAATCGACTGCCGTATTGCTGGTCATGTGGTATCTCTGTTACTGGCTCTATAAGCAAAGGATTTTTATCAGGCTGTAACCTTCTATGAAGAAAAGCGCTGTGTTCTTGCTGCCACTAGCGACCATCGCCGCGGTCCCATATCTCTTTGGAGCTTTCGGAGACATCAAGGGACCCGTCTTGACGGGCCAAGACGCCTTCACAGATTACAAAAAGGAAGCGCCGGGAGTTGTACGGAAGATCACCGTGGCGGATTTGCCGAAACCCTATGCGACTAAATCGGCCGGGAACGGACCAACCGTCGCGCCCAAGCCGTCCGACGCATGGCCCAAAGCGCCTGCGGGTTTCAAAGTCGATCTATATGCGAACGGGCTCGACGAGCCGCGTGAGATCCGGACGGCTCCCAACGGGGACCTGTTCGTTGCGGAGAGCAATTCGGGCCAGATCAAGATTTTCCGCGGCATCACGAAAGATAGTAAGCCGGAACAGACATCTACATTTGCGACCGGTCTTCATGAGCCCTTTGGCATCGCGTTCTATCCCCCCGGCAGCAACCCGAACTGGGTTTACATCGGGAACACAAATTCGGTTGTGCGCTTCCCTTACAAGAAGGGCGATCTGAAGGCGACTGGTACAGCAGAAACTCTGATCAAAGACATTCCGACGGGCGGCCACTCGACTCGCGATTTGGCGTTTTCGCAAGACGGGAAGAGAATGTTTCTGTCCGTTGGATCGCGGTCAAACGTTGACGATCCTGACACGCATCCCAGAGAACACAACCGCGCGAACATTCTGGAATACACGCCTGAGGGAAAGTTCGTGAAGGTCTACGGCGCAGGGATTCGCAATCCAGTAGGCATTGCGATTCAGCCGGAAACAGGCGAGCTTTGGTGCTCCGTTAATGAGCGGGATGCGCTCGGCGACAATCTTGTACCGGATTACATCACGCACGTGCAGGAAGGCGGATTCTATGGATGGCCCTGGTACTACATGGGAGATCACCAGGATCCCCGGCACGAAGGGAAGCATCCTGAGTTGAAGGGTAAAGTGATCGTTCCAGACGTATTGCTGCAACCCCACAATGCATCGCTTGAGATGACGTTTTACGAAGGCAACCAATTTCCGAAAGACTACAAAGGCGATGTCTTTGCAGCCGAGCACGGATCCTGGAACAAGGCCGACCGTGCCGGCTATGAGGTGATTCGCGTTCCGCTCAAAGATGGGAAAGCGACGGGCGAATACGAGGACTTCGTGACTGGATTCGTTACGCCGGATGGACAAGTGTGGGGCCGTCCCGTGGGCGTCGCGGTCGCGCCTGACGGATCGTTGATGGTTAGCGATGACGGATCCAAATCCATCTGGCGAGTGACCTTTACGGGAAAGTGAAGATCGGCGGGAGGGCAGCTCTAATGCTCTGAGGGTCTCACCGCGATCAGGGAGATTTGTTCAATTTCCGGATAAGCATCGTTCTCTTTCTGCTTTCGCTCGACTGGAGCGACTTGTTGGATCGTAGTCCGGGCAGGGGCGATGCCTGAGAAATACTTAGCGTAAATCTTGTTCATCACAGCAAACTCGGACAGGTCGTCCAAATAGACATTCGTACAGACGACGTCCCTGAAGCTCAGCCCAGCCTCCTCGAGATTGTCGAGCAGGTTCCGCATGGTTTGACGAAGCTGTAGGTCCACATTCGGGGTAAACACGCCTCCGTTCGGCCCCGGAATAAATCCGCTCTTCGCAGAGCAGTACAGCGTGTCGTCCGCGAAGACGCAGGGGCTTGCTGTTGGGCTCGGAGGCATGTTCTTCGGCCGGATTACCACTCTTTTTCCCAAGTCACGAACGGCAACTCCAGTAAATTCGATCTGCGAGTTCTGCGGGAGGCTCGTAACCTGAATGGTTGCCCGGGCGGGCGTGTTTCCGAATTCGAAGCGCCTGGCATATGGTCCATTCATGACTGAGGTTGGAATACTGCGTGTGAGGTACGGATTGACGAACACGATATTCGCCATTCCGAGGCCAGCCGCTTCGACCACTGCCTTTACGCCATTTAACGCCAGATCAACCTGTTCTGCTGGATCTTGCGGCACCGTATTCCGGCTCAAATCTCTCCCTCGCATGGCCGAAATAAAAAGCCGGTCCTTCGTCAAAATGCCGGCAGAGATTGGTTCATCGGGTGTGTAGCCGGGAACCGAGATCGCTTTCTTTTCGGAAACATCACGCACAGCGACAGCATTGATTTCGATGGGAGTGCCGGGTAGCTTGGCTACTCCAACGGTTGCCCGGGCTGGAGGCGTGTCTTGAAAATACTCGCCGTAGATCTTGTTCATCTCTGCGAAGCGGCCGATGTCGTCGAGATAGACCTGAGTGTAAACAACGTTTTTCATCGTGAGGCCGGCCGCCTCGACCACGGACTTTACGTTCTCAAGAGTTTGACGGACTTGGCCTTCAAAGGTCGCGGGCATTTGCCCATCGGGCCGCTTTGCGCCTTGACCCGAGACATAGAGGTAATCGCCTGCGAAGACACCAGGTGTGTAAGGGCCAACGGGAGCAACGCCGTTGTTCGGAACGATTGCGCGGATCGCGGCACCTTGAAAGGCGGCTGCAAACATCAGGATTAAGAACAGCGGATTTCTGCTCAAGCGCATCTGCACCATTCTCCATCAAAACTGGACCGTCACCTTCGTTCCGGGCTCCGAGAGAACAGTACTCAGTTGGAACTCAAGGCTAGTATTCGAAGAGAAGAAAATGATAAATAAGACAAAGAGGTAAAAAGTCTCATGCGCGGCTGGATTGTTTCTGCGGTTATCCTCGTGCTCTTCACGGTTTGCTGTGTGAGTGCTCAATCCGGGTTTGAAGCACAAATTAGGGGAACCATCACGGACCCCTCGGGAGCTCTCGTGATTGGGGCGAACGTCACGGTAGTAAACACATCGACCAACGTACCTTTGACCACCAAGACAGATGAAAAAGGACTGTATACCTTTAATGGGTTGCGGCCCGATGAATACGACCTTTTCGTAGAAAGCTCCGGTTTTCGGCGTGCCGAATCAAAGGGCATCGTCCTTGCGGTCAGCCAGCAAGCTGTCATCAACGTCGCGCTTCAGATTGGATCTGTCTCATCGTCAGTGAGCGTCACTGAGGCTGCGCCGGTTCTCGACACCGGCAGCGCAAGCTTGGGAACCACGATCTCGGGCAATACAACTCGTGAAATTCCGCTTTATGGCCGCAGCTATTTCGGGCTTGTGTTTCTTTCAGGCGGAGTCACGGAATCTCCGGGCTCCGGCATTAATGACAACTATCCTTCCGGCACGAACTTCATTTCGAATGGGCAACGGAATGCTACGGCAGAGGTGCGGCTGGACGGAGCTCCCACGAGTGCCCCCGAACAGGGAGAAGGCGGTAACAGCAACGTCTACTATCAGCCGTCGGTCGAAGTCATCCAGGAATTCAAAGTATCGAATAATAGCTTTTCCGCTGAATTCGGCAATAACGGTGGGACCGTCTTGAATGTGCTCATGAAGCAGGGCGGCAACAGATTTCACGGGAGCGGCTGGTGGTTCGGGCAGCGATCGGCGCTCGATGCAAATGACTTTTTCAGCAACTCCGCAGGCCTGCCAAAACCCGGCCATCGGCACGACCAATATGGCTTTATGGTAAGCGGACCGATCAAGAAGGAGAAAACGTTTTTCCTTTTCGATTTCGAGAAGCTGAAAGACTCCTCACCGCTTCAGCTCGCAACAACCGTTCCCACTTTGGCGGAACGTCAAGGTGATTTCTCGCAAACCTACTATGCCGATGAGAACGGCAATCCGGTTCTTGACGTGGTCTATGATCCGAAGTCAGGGCCGCGAGGCTCGCGCACCGCGTTTCCTGGCAACATCATCCCGAAAAATAGATTGGATCCTATCGGCCTGAACGTCGCGGCACTTTTCCCCGCCCCCAATCTACCTGGCGATCCTCTTCTACAAACAAACAATTTCGTAACGAACGTGCTGGGTACCGGCGCCGGTTATCAATTCGACGCGAAAGTCGATCAACAGATGACTTCAGATCAGCACCTTTCACTTCGTTATAGCTGGCTTCGAAGCGATTACGACGCGCCTACGGTACTTGGCAGCGGCGACTTCGGCGACGGCGTCCATTACAGAACCACCGTCCACAATGTCGCGACGGATTACACTTGGACAATTCGCCCGACTCTCCTTTTAGACCTGCGCGCGGGTCTCGATCTCGTCATTGCTCCGGGATTTTCAGACTATCCCGATCTTCGTTCGGCCGGGTTTCCGAGTGTTCTGATTGCAAACGGGCTCGATCGCATGCCCTCCATCACAATGGATGACGGGCCATACACAGGGCTCTTCACTCAATGCTGTGTCGATACGTCCTTTGCTCACACGCTCTATACATATTCCGGATCTGTGAGCTGGATCCGTGGAGCGCACTCATTCAAGTTCGGCGGTGAGCAGCGTCTTTTCTACAACAATTTCGGCCAACCTGATTCCGCGACCGGCACGTTCCACTTCTCTCAGACGACAACCGCAAACGATCCACTGAGTGGAGCGATTACGGAGGGCAACCCGATCGCGGGGTTGCTACTCGGATATGGCGACAATAATTCGGGCATCACTATTCGTCCGCGCGTAGCCGATAAATCCGCCGAGACAGGTTTTTATGTTCAGGACGATTGGAAGATTTCGCGCAAACTGACCCTCAATCTCGGCTTGCGATACGAGTGGAGCAATCCATATACAGAGCGCTACAATCACATTCAATTCAGCGATTTCACGACCAACAGCGGAGTCGTCGTTCCGGGTCTTCCTCTTACATCGGGTCCGCTTCCGGGGATCACTAGATTTGCAACTCCAAAACAGCGGAGCATCGGAGTCGACCGCAATAACTTCGCGCCACGTCTCGGCTTTGCCTACGCCTTGACTCCAAACACCGTGATTCGCGGCGGCGGCGGAGTCTATTACGGCATGAACGTCGCCACAAATTTTCAGTATGCCGGCCCGGCCTTTTCAAAAAGTGAGCCAATTCGATTTTCACTCAACAACTATGACACCCAGTACGTAACGCTTGAGAATCCGTTCCCGACTGGTCTGCCCGGACCTCAGGGTAGGGAGTACGGCCCGCTTGCGCTGTGGGGACTCAGCAACCCAAGCGACCTTAGCTATGAGAAGGCTCGAAACGCTGAGATCTATCAATGGAGTGTTGGTATTCAACATCTGTTTCCCGGCAATGTCGTAGTCAGCGCGGACTACTCCGCTAACCGCAGCACGCACCTACCCTGGGGCAGTTGGGGCTTTACACGCAATCGAAATTTTATCCCGTCCGACATTCGCAGCCCGTACACGAGTGACGAGTTGGGCACGCTGGTTGCTAATCCGTTTTTGCCACTATTCTCTGGCCCGAAAGCTATCTTCCACGAGCCAGATTCCATCTACAACAATGCACAAATCCCATTGCTTAATCTTCTCCGGCCGTATCCGCAGTTCGACGGAGAATTCGACGGCTTGCCTCGTCTCGCCGCTACTTCACGTTACGACTCGCTCCAAGTGACCTTCGCCAAAACAGCAGGAAAGATTCTCACGTTTGAAGGCAGCTATACCTTTTCCCATTTAACGGATGACAGCTCCGTTGGATCCAACGACTGGCTCGGATTTTACAGCTACGGCGCACCCCAAGCGCTCGATCGGCTTCGGGGTGAATACGGGATCAGTGCTAACGACGCACCCCACCGGCTTGCTGCGGTCGCCACGGTTGACCTTCCTGTCGGGCGAGGACTCCGCTTCGGCAGCCATATGAACCCGATCCTCGACGCCGTGATCGGAGGGTGGTCGATCGCCACCACGTTTACCATTCAGAGCGGTCAGCCCATTCCCATTGGGATGAGCCTGCCGCGACTGGCGGATGGAACTCAGCGCCCTAATTTTACTTGCGCTAATCCTGGAACTGGAATCAGTTATCACCACGCCGCCTCTACCGGAGAGCCGTTGTTCGACGTGAACTGTTTCGCCGATCCCGGGGACCAGCAGGTTGGGAATGCGCCGCGTTACTTCGACAATCTCCGCCAAGACGGCATCCGCAATGTTGATGCGGCACTTCGAAAGGAATTTTCAATTCGCGAGGAAGTGCGTCTGCAAGTCCGTTTCGAGGGATTCAATGTGTTCAACCACACTCGGTTCGGTTTGCCCGTCAACGCGTACGGAGATTCGCTTTTCGGTACCGTAAATACATTGGCGAACGGCTTCTCTCCGCGGCGCATACAGATCGTGGCGCGAGCTGAGTTCTAGAAATCCGGCCACTCGATTTTGCGCGCGAATCTCACGCTTATACTGATCTGCCTCTTTGCTGGCCTGGCATTAAGCGCCGAAAACTCGCAACGTGCGAACGACTGGACGCATCATGTACGAATCGCTGGCCGCAGTCTAAATCGAGATAGCGTTCCAGCCATCATCTCGGAATCGGAGAAGAGCCATGTTTTCGGAATCGAGGTGGACAACGATATACCCGGACGCTATGAAAGTTTTCTCGATCCTACCGAAAAGTTGAAGACAATCCGGAGTGCCGCCGAAGCAGCCCACAAAGTAGGCAATAAAGCCTTCGTCTACATCGCAGGTCTTGAATGTATCACCGCAAACGCGGATAAATCCGCGCACTCATTTTTTAAAGATCACCCCTCCTGGGTACAGCGCCAGATAAACGGAAAGCCCGCCATTTTCGGTGGTGGTACCGCTTTCTGGATCCGTCCGGGTGACGAAGATGTTTGGGTCTCGCCGTTTCCGCCCGAGTGGCGCACACGCTACATGAGCCTGGTCCGGCAGATTGCGGCAACAGGAATCGACGGCATCTACGTAGACATCCCTTATTGGATGACGCACTTCGAAGGCTGGGAGAAGACTTGGGCCAGCTTTGATGAGTTCACGGTTGCGGCATTCCACAAACAGACAGGCTTCGACGCTCGCCGGGACATTCGCCTGAACGATGTCTCCGACCCGCATTTTCGCCGCTGGATCGACTTTCGCATTCAAGCTCTGACTCAGTTCATGAAGGAAATTGACGGCAACGCGAAGACCATCAATCCGCATTGCCTAACTATCGCCGAAATCTATCCGGGAATCGAAGAACCAGCACCAAGAGTTGGCGCGGACGTGTACCAACTCTACGATGTGGTGGATGTGGTGGCGCATGAGTATCAAGGCATGGGCGCGGACACGGCGGCATCTAAATCAGCTTTCGATTGGCTAGACCAGATGATTGGAATGTTCGCCTTTCGAGCCTTCGCCGGCGACAAAGCTACCTGGATGCTGAATTACTCTTGGGACGGAGAGAAAGCCGTCAGCATTTTGGAAGCGATGGAGACGTTGTTCGCCGTGCAGCTCACCGCAGGAGCAAACTCGTGGGATGCTCAGGGACACGTGATGTCGGGATCGAATGATTTAGGTGTCCGCACGCAAGTCTTCAATTGGATCGCAAAATACGAGAAGACATTTTATGATGAGCGTCAGCCCGTGGACCCGATTGGCGTTTACTTCTCGCCGCGAACGCGGGATTACTTCCCAGAAGAATTCATTCGATCGTTTAAAGGTGTGATGAGCCTGCTTCTAGTGACCCATCGTGAATTCCAGATCGTGACGCCCCGTACGTTATCTCAGTTCCGCGGTCGACTTCTTATCCTTCCCGACGCACGTTGCCTTGGTAACGGTGAAGTAGCTAGGCTGCGGCATTTCATCTCCACAGGCCGCAAACTCGTAGTTACAGGAAAAACGGGAACCCTTCAGATAGACGGCGCAGAGCGTGCCGTTAACCCGTTGCGGCAGCTTACATCTGAGAAAAGCGTACTGTGGACCCAACTAGATCCGGGTGTAAGTTTTCAGCAGACACTGATGAAGACTTATGCATCTGCCGCCGCACACGCATCTCCGTCGATCCCCGAAATTGAAGACGCCGCAGCCCGTTTCGAAAGCGACGTACTCAAAAGCACAGATGCGGGCCGAAAGGTATCAATCACTGCTTCACCGTTCGTTATCTCTCAAATCGCAAGTGTCAACGGCAAGTTGCACGTATTCTTGAGCAATGTCAAAGGAATCGTCGCGAAACAGAATCCCGCGCCGAAGCCCGAAAGCAACACAATCATCGAGTTCCCAATGGCTGCGGGATCGCACGTCTATGCTATGGCGTTTCTCGGCGAACGTTCCAAACTCGCGACTCGTGTCATAGGAGACAAACTAGTCGTGCACGTTCCCGCCTTCACACGGAGCATTGTGGTTTGGCGCGAATGAAGTCGTTGCGATTTGTATTCCGCCCGGATTTAGTAATTGAGGAGAAATAGTATTGCTTCGCCATGTTTCGTTGATTTTATTTATTTTTTCCACTATGTCTTTCGCACAGACCACCCTGCCTCACACGATTCTTCTTTGGCCGGATGGTGCGCCGGGCGCGCACGGCGACACGGATTCCGATAAACCGGCGTTGACGATCTACACCATCGGTGGTGACCAAAAGGTTCCAACAGGGGTTCTCGTATTTCCAGGCGGTGGCTACGTCAATCTCGCGATCGATCACGAGGGGCAACAAATTGCCGCATGGTTGAACAGCTATGGCATCTCGGCATTTGTGCTTCGATACCGCCTTGGTCCGAAGTACCACCATCCTGTCGAGCTCGGCGACGCACAGCGGGCCATCCGGTATGTGCGTACGCATGCCGCAGAGTTCGGCATTGATTCGCATCGCATCGGAGTATGGGGATTTTCGGCTGGCGGGCATCTTGCTTCCTCGACCGGAACTCATTTTGACAACGGAAACACAAACACTAGCGACCCAATCGAACGTCAGAGTTGCCGGCCCGATTTCATGATCCTGGCTTATCCAGTCATCACGTTTGAAGAGCCGTATCTGCATCGCGGCTCGCGCGATTCATTGTTGGGATCGAACCCCGATCCCGCCGTCAAAGGTTTGCTCTCGAATGAGCGTCAAGTCACGAAGCAAACGCCTCCTACGTTTCTTTTTCATACATCTGATGACGATGTCGTCCCAGTGCAGAACAGCCTGCTGTTTTATGAGGCACTTCGCAGCGCCGGGATCCCAGCGGAAATGCACATTTATGAACACGGCGAGCACGGAGTGGGACTAGCGAGAAACAATCCTGAGCTCGCAAGTTGGCCGGATCTCCTTGCGGAATGGCTGCACCACCGAGGCCTGAGGTAAAGAATGCAAAGCATTCACGGCTCCCAACCCATCTTTGGTTGATAGACTGGCTTCAAAATGCATCTTTCGCCCGGGACGCGATTTGGCCCGTATGAAATTGTGGAACTCGCCGGGGCGGGCGGTATGGGCGAGGTGTACAAAGCCAAAGACACCCGGCTGAAGCGAGACGTGGCGGTCAAGATCCTGCCGGAATCCTTTTGCACGGACCAGTCACGCCTAGCCCGTTTCCAGATCGAGGCGCAATCGGCAAGCGCGCTGAACCATCCCAATATTCTTACGGTTTACGACATCGGAACAAACGGGCAAGCGCCCTACCTGGTGGCGGAGATGCTCGAAGGCGAATCACTAACTGCACGACTTCGCAGCGGGAAGCTGAGCGTAGCGCGCGCGGTCGACTTTGCACGCCAGATTGCGTCGGGTCTAGCGGCTGCGCATGCCAAGGGAATCATCCATCGTGACATCAAGCCGGACAATCTTTTCATCACGAGGGATGGGCGCATCAAAATCCTCGATTTCGGGCTGGCCAGGATGACCGTGCCGCCTGTGGACACTCACGAATCGACAAGAACGGCTATCACACAAGAGGGCACGATTACAGGAACTGTCCCGTATATGTCGCCCAAGCAGGTGCGCGGCAAACCGGTCGATCGGCGCTCCGACATTTTCAGCTTCGGGTGTGTGCTTTACGAGATGTTGAGTGGGCAGCAGCCCTTCCGTAAAGACACGCCGTCGGACACGATGGCCGCAATTTTGAAGGATGAACCGCCGGAAATCTCGACTGTTCGCGGCTCGCTCCCACCCGCTCTCGAACGCATCGTGCAGCATTGCCTTGAGAAGGATCCCGATGCGCGATTTCAATCCGCACAAGATGTGGTATTTGCATTGGAAACGCTTTCGCAGAATTCGCAAACGGCTGCAGCTCCGTCCAACGCCATACGAAAGCGAAGACAAGGCTGGCTCAAATGGGTTGCCGCAGGAACTCTCGCCCTTGGGCTGGTTGTGGGCACGTTAATCGGATACCGATTATCCAAGCAGCCGGAAAAGGTATTTCACCGCCTGACGTTCCGGCGCGGCAGAATTCAAGAAGCGCGGTTCACTCCTGACGGCAACGGCGTTGTTTACAGTGCGCAATGGGAGGATGAGCCGAGCGAGCTGTATACGGCACGGTTCGACAGCCCGGGATCGCGCGCGCTCGGCTCGCCGGGAACAGAGCTATTTGCAATCTCACCATCAGGCGAGCTGGCGATTAAGGAGAGCCCGCAGACCGTTTCCAGCTCGTTCTTTTTACCCGGCATTCTCGCGCGCGTGCCACTTTCGGGCGGCGCACCGCGTGCTTTGGAAAACCGGATTACGTTCGCCGATTGGTCTCCGGATAGCAGAGAAATGGCAGTAGTGCGGGAGACCGATCAAGGACAGCAGATCGAATATCCCATGGGAACCACACTGTATCGAACCTCCGGCGCTCTTTCCCGCCCGCGCATTTCGCCGACCAGCGACCAAATCGCGTTCGTCGAGCATCGGATTGCCAGCGATGATGGCGGCATGGTGGGCATAGTGGATCGTCGAGCGCACAAGAAGACGCTTACAACCTATTACGAATCCACCAGCGGCCTCGCATGGTCGCCCAATGGGAAGGAGATCTGGTTCACCGCAGCCAAGCACGGCGCGCGATGTGACCTATTGGCTGTAACGCTCACCGGGCGCGAGCGCACCGTGTACAGCGGGTCGACGAGACTCGCATTGCATGACATCTCTCGCGACGGCCGTGTTCTCGCTTCGAATGAAGACGATCGCGCAACGCTGTGGTTCCGTAGTCCGACGGATGCGCGAACACGAGAGCTTTCCTGGCTCGACTGGTCGGTCTTGAGCGGTATTTCTCGCGATGGAAAAATGGTGGCATTTTCAGAGTCCGGAGAAGGAGCCGGCGGCGGCGCGGTTGCCTATCTTAGAGACACCGATGGCGCCGCAGCGGTGGCTTTGGGTCAAGGCCTGTATCCGACGTTTGCTCCAGACGGACAATCCGTAGTAGTCGTCGGCCCGTCTTCGATGACCATCTACCCGGTGGGACCCGGCGAATCGAAGCACATTTCGATACCCGGGTTCGCGATCAGAATTGCAGGCCTCCTGCCTGACGGAAAGCAAATCTGGTTCAACGGCGGCGAGGGATCGCAAGGACTGCGATTCTATCTGACGGACATCAACGGTGCAAAACCGCGCGCGGTTACACCTGTGGGAGTGCGACACGCGAGCCCGTCCGTGCTTTTGAATGGTAAGTATCTTGCGGGGCGCTCCCAAAGTGGGCTGCGCCTGTATCCGATTGACCGTGGAGAACCGGTAAGGATTCCAGTGGATGCCAAAGAACTTATCTATATCGCGGGAGCGAGCGAGGACGGACACACGCTCTTTCTCGCAACTGAACGGCTTCCATCGCAGATATATCGATTTGATGTAAAGACAGGCCGGAGAGAACTGATGATGGAATTAGCCCCCGTCGATCGCGCCGGGGTGATTGGAGCCTTGACCGTGCAGATGACCCCTGACGGCAAGAGTTACGCATACTCCTACCCACAGGAGCTTTCAGAGCTGCACTGGGTGGAAGGCTTGAAGTAGCCGAGCTACACGGAGTAGCTAAGCTGGCTAGCAGCGCTTGCCCGGCCGGGCAGAATCGGCGCTGAAGCATGCGAACGGAGAATCGTCAGAAGCTCGTTTGAAATCTCCTGGGGCCCGCGGTTCGCACAAATGCGATGACAGCGGCGATTCCGGTAGTAACCGGTCAAGCGCGCTGCATTCTCCTCGAATAATCTCAGCCGCTCTCGAATGGAAACCACGTTATCGTCAGCGCGATGAATTAACTTCGAACCATCGCGGTCGCATAACATTCCGCAATCCGCCGAATCGCCGTTCATCAAGTGCGAATTCATGCTGAAGATTCGGCCGCATTCAGCGCATTGAAGGCGCCGTGTCAGCCGCGATACGACGTCCTCATTTGAGATATCGAAATGGAAAACAACCGGATGGGGCAGGCCCAAATCGGTCAGCAACCGGCTCAGAAAACGAGCCTGGGACACAGTCCGTGGATAGCCATCCAGAATAAACCCGCGCTGGCACTCGGCTTCCCGAAGGCGCGACGAGATCACCTGATTCATCAATTCATCACTCACCAGTTGACCCGAGGCGAGAATTGTTTGCACCGACCTCCCGAGAGCCGAGCCACTCTGACATTCACGCCGGAGCATCTCGCCCGTGGAAATGGTTGCAATACCGAGCGCAGAAGAGATTAGCGCGGCCTGGGTTCCTTTTCCTGAGCCGGGTGGGCCCACCAGGATCACTACTTTTGCGCGTGAGTAGCCGTAAACTTGCTTCATCGCCGTTTCTAAGTCTCTACTATTGGGAATGGCTTATCAAACGTGCTAGTCCGAGTTGGACTACTTGTCCGGCCGGGATCAGTACTAACCCGTGAAGTCGCGAGCCCGAACCGCGTGCGCATCAAGCTATTGCCACGGCTTACACTTGCAAGAGAGGTATTTATGAGGTCGTCACAGGTGCTACGTCGAAGGTTTATTGGAACCAAGCTGGGAATGGGGCTTGTACTTTTGTGCCTGATATGGCCTGCCAGAGTGCCTGCTGCGATCACAGCGGCCAATCTCCGCAAATCCGCCCCAGGCTTTACTTTGGGTGACGCCAAAGGTGCTGCTGTCAGACTGTCCGATTACAAGGGCCGGGTGGTCCTGCTCGACTTCTGGGCTACTTGGTGCGGCGGGTGCAAGGTTGAGATTCCCTGGTATATGGAATTCGACAACAAGTACAAAGACCGCGGCTTGGCCGTCATTGGTGTTTCGATGGATGAAGACGGCTGGAAGTCGGTGAAGCCGTTCCTCGAAAAGACGAAGCTGAACTATTCCGTTGTGATCGGCAACCAAGGGCTGGCAAAACAGTACGGCGTCGAGGCGATGCCGATGACATTACTGATCGATCAAAACGGTAAGATCGCGGCATCGCATGTTGGTCTCGTGGACAAAGACAAGTTTGAAAGCGAGATTCGAGTGCTGCTTCAGCCGAACACAAAGAACGCTGCTCGCTGAGAAAACCGGCGGAATCAGGTTTACTCCGGACCGGCCTTGTACATATATTTGATGCAGTGCTTATAGAGCAGTAGGTTCGGTGCGCCTTCCCGGTTCAGCTTGAGGCAATCGCGGTCGTACCACTCGATTACTCCCTCAAGTTGCTCGCCATCGGTGAGCTGGACCACCATATGCGTTTTGCCTTGCATCTGCTTGGAGTAATAAAACTGCTCGGCATTGGTCTGCTCGGGCGGGGTAGTTTTTTTCGCTGACGATGGACGCCGCGAAATATCCTTCACTTCCGCATTGGGAGTGCGTATCGGTCTTCTGATGAGCGCCTCTGGACGCCGATCCTCTGTCATTTTGCCTCAGTTTCGTTTCCCGGATGGCCGCAGGTCGCGCATGAAAGCGCTCGCGCCTGGAAGCAAGCAACGATTTCCCATTTAGGTGCGCACGCTCTCCGGCCGGTTACGCAAATTAATGATCAAACCATCGAGTGCTGGAACCCTCTGTATATTTCGCCTTACCATTTGGACGAGTTCATCCACACAACGTATCGCATGTTCTATCCAGCCAAACGTCACCACTTGCGAGATAGCCTGGATGCGACCCTCGATATCCCGGTTCTTAATCCCGGGCACTCCTTGCCACAGCCTCAAAACGTCTTCGAGTACTGCGTAAGCGGGCTTCAAGTACAAGTCTAATCTTTCAGACTTCCGGGTTCCAAAGGATTCGGATTGCTGGACCCAAGTTGAGAATGGCGTGACGCCGGCGCCACATTCGAAGGCAGCCAAAATAAGAGCGCGCCGTTCGCGGAATTGTTCGATGTCAAGGGTCACTGCCAGGCCTGGGCTCCCCTCGGACAGCGCAATACGGACATCGGCGTCCGGCAACTTTCGGGCGGCTGCGAATTCGCGCATTTCCTCATCGGATAACCTGCTCATTTGAAGAATGAGAGAACGTGATCGAATGGTGGGCAAGAGATCATAGAGATTTTCCGTGGTTGCAAGGATGATCAAGTGCTCTGGAGGTTCTTCGAGCACCTTGAGCAGAGAGTTGGCGGATTGTTCGTTAGCCCGTTCAAGGTGATCGATAAGGAAAACTCGATGCGCCCCGTGCAGCGGTTTAAATGGAGCGCGCGCCCTAAGTGATCGCATTTGCTGCATCGTGAGCTGGCGCAGGGGGCCTTCGGGAGTAAACGTCACAAAATCGGGGTGGCTCGAAAACAACAAGGGGTCTTCCGCGCGCTTTTCGGAGGTCCATTTCTCGCGCTGCTCTAGGATCTCAAGATTGGCCGGCAGGCTTAGATCGTCGCGCTCAATTTTGGCAGCATCACCTAGCAATGCCGCTGCGAAACGCCTGGCCAAAGTAGCCTTTCCGACACCTTCCGGCCCGCTTAGCAAGATGGTCTGAGCGATGCGCTTCTGCTCCAGCATCTGAGCCAGAGTCTGCGCCACGTTTGAGTTGCCGTAGAAATCTTTGAAAGAACTCATGCCAGGTTCATTTCCGGTCGATCATGCGGCTCACTTCCGCCCAGACTCTCTCAGCCACTGTGGCACGGTCGCCGTCGCCGTCTATCAAGCGGAAGCGCTGCGGTTCAAGGGCAGCGATCTTTTCATAGCCCTCACTCACGCGACGGTGAAAATCGAGCGATTGTCGATCGAGCCGCGCTTCTGAAGCATCTTCCGGACTCCGCCGGTTGCGATTCTCTGCGCGTGCAAGACCTGTCTCAACATCGATCCTGATGCATATCGTCAGATCGGGCAGCAGCGGCCCGAGCGCTAGCTGATGCGCCTTAAGCACGGTCTCAAAGCCGAGGCCGCGCGCTTCACCTTGATAGGCGAGGGTCGAATCAGTGAAGCGATCACTAACGACGATAGAGCCAAGTTCGAGCGCAGGGAGGATGATTTCGGCAGCAGCCTGTGCACGCGAGGCGAACATCAGAAGGAGCTCCGTCATGGGCGCCATCTCCTGGCGGGCGGGGTCCAAGAGAATCCGGCGGATCTGTTTGCCGATACTGGTCGCGCCTGGCTCCTGATTCTCAATTACCTTGAAACCCGCGTCGCGAAGACGCTCGACCAGCAGTTGCATTTGTGTCGACTTGCCACTGCCCTCCGTGCCTTCAAAGGTGATGAAGAGGCCTCGGCTCCCCTTCATCCGAGCCAAGCCTCAGTCATACACGAAGTGCAGCAATGTTTTGAGGTCTTCCCACGCTTCGCGCTTTGCTTCCTGATTGTATTGCCGCAAAAGGTATGACGGATGATAGGTCACCATCACGGGAACGTCGTGCCACTTATGCCATCTTCCGCGCGATCTTGTAATGCCCTCTTTAACGTTCAAGATTGCCTTCATGGCTGTTGCGCCGAGGACGCAAATGGCTTTAGGCTTGATCGCCAAAAGCTGGCGAAACAGAAATTGGCCGCAAGTCTCCATCTCATCGGGAAGCGGCGTCCGATTCTCCGGCGGCCGGCATTTCACTACGTTACAGATGTACACGTCCCGACGGCGGATCGGTATACCTTCCTTAGCCGCCGTGTTGTCAATCATTTGAGTCAGCAACTGACCAGCGCGGCCGACAAACGGCAGTCCTTGGTCGTCTTCCTCCGCACCCGGGCCCTCCCCGACAAACACGAGCCGCGAGCTCTCGTTTCCCGATCCAAAAACAATCGTATGGCGAGCTTCGCACAACCGGCAACGCCTGCAGTCGCCTATGTCGGCCAGAATTTTTTCTAATGTGTCGTGTTCGGGAGCAAGACTCGGCAGCAGAATTGGCGGAGGAACGAGAACAGTAGTAGCGCTGGGCACCTCCACTTCCGCTCGGACAGGACGGCTGTAGATGGACTGAATGCCCAAATCGCGATAGAACTCGAGGTAGTTGCGGACTTGCTCTCGCGTCATGCCGTCTTGCGGTTAAGCTGACCTGTCCACAGCTCGGACTGACAGGCGCAAAGTGGCGATCTGATCCAAAATGCGATCGGCGATCTCTCTTTTATCAGCAGGTCCGGCATGAATCGGCTGGCCCGAGCCCGTGATCATTTCGATTTCATTCTGATCGGACTCGAATCCCAGCCCCTCTTGATCTACACGATTGGCTACGAGCATGTCGCAGTTCTTGCTTATCATTTTGCGGCGAGCTTCTTCGACAAGGTTGTGTGTCTCAGCGGCGAAGCCGATGAGCAGGCGATCGCCTTTCTGATGTCCGATCTCAGCCAAAATGTCAGGCGTTGGATCGAGCTCAAGAGAAAGGCGGGCGGCTGTCTTTTTCATCTTCTGCCGCGGAACGTTCGAAATATAGTAATCCGCAACCGCCGCGTTCTTAATAATAATGGTCGCGTCATCGAGATTGTCCATCACCACCTTGCGCATCTCGAGGGCGGTGCGAACCGGAATGACTTCCACATTTTGCGGTACCGGAATATTGACGGGACCTGAGATCAAGAGCACGCGCGCGCCACGTTTCGCAGCTCTATCCGCTAGAGCATAGCCCATCTTGCCACTCGATCGATTGCTGATGTAGCGGACCGGATCGAGTGCTTCCTGCGTAGGGCCCGCGGTGATCAGAACGACCTCACCTTCGAAATCTTTCTTTTGGCGCTTGAGTGAATCCACGTGGTCGGCGATCCGCAGGGGGTCTGCCAGCCGGCCTTCGCCCATTGTTCCGCAAGCTAGCCAGCCAGCATCTGGATCGACGACGGAGCACCCACGATCGCGCAAGGTCGCAAGATTTGCCTGTGTGGCGGCATGTTCCCACATGGCCGTGTTCATAGCCGGCGCAAGAATCACTGGACCGGTGAAGGCGAGATAGAGGGTCGAGAGGAAATCATCTGCAAAGCCGCAGGCGAATTTCGCCAACAAATCAGCTGTAGCAGGGGCTACAACAAGCGCGTCGTTTTCTTGGGCCACGGCGATATGTTCGACAGCGCTCGAAAGCGTGTCGTGCTCACTGGCTTGTGAGAACAATCCTGTAATTACCTTGCGGTTGGTGAGGGCAGCGAATGTAAGAGGCTGGATGAACTCTTGTGCAGCCCGAGTCATGACTACTTGAATCTGGTGACCGCGCTGTTCGAACGTACGAACAAGTTCCGCCGACTTGTAGGCGGCGATTCCACCGCCGACACCAAGTACGATGCGCATGCCGACGCTATTCGGGAAGCGGCACCGGCTCTTCGGGAATGAGATCGCTATAGGGAACAAGCCCGCGGCGCACCTCTTCCATGCTCAACACAGTCGGTTTCTTGTTGGTCGCTGGAAGCATGCTGCGCTGCCCGCCTTGTAATTGGCGTGCGCGCTTGGCCGCGACGATGATAAAACGATACGTGCTGGCGTCCGGATCATCCGGAATGGCATACATCACGTTAGCTTTTGGTTTATCTGACATTTCTTCTCCAGTAATTGCAAGGAATCCGTTCATCCCGGCGAGCGGTCACTTTGAAGATAGCCTCGGTCAAAACAATGAGGGAGGCGGCACCTCGAAGCTCCTGAGTATCGGCCGTATCTGATCTTCCATACGGATACGCCGAACCCGTTCCGCTTTGATAATGGCCGTCAGCGTGTCAATCGATTCTTCGAGCTGATGATTGACCAGTACGTAATCGTACTGACTGTAATTACAAATCTCTTCGGCCGCATCACTGAGCCGGCGCTGAATAACCTCTTCCGAATCCTCCGATCGCATCCGCAACCGTTGTTCGAGAATATCGCGAGACGGCGCTAAAACGAAGATGCTGACAGCCTCCAGAATCCTCTCCTTCAATGGTCTCGCACCCTGGACGTCAATGTCGAGTATCAGGTCTTTGCCTTCTCTCTGCGCCTGCTCCAACACTTTACGGTTGGTGCCGTACTGATTTCCAAAAACTTCAGCGTGCTCCAGGAACTCGCCGCGTTGGACACGCTCTTCAAACTCCTGGGGCGAGATATAGATGTAGCTCTCGCCGGGCTTCTCATTGCCGCGCACGGTTCGCGTCGTGTAGGAAACCGAAAACCGCAATTGCGGATCCCGCGCCAATAAACAGGAAACGAGGGTTGATTTACCCGACCCGGACGGCGCCGAAATGATGAAGACGGTGGTCATGCGTTCGCCCGAATGCCGGCCGTCCACTTCCACAGTCTGGTCAAGCCGGCTACTCAAGGTTCAGAACCTGTTCCCGTATCTTTTCGATGTTAGCTTTTATTCCAAGCGCCCGGCTGGTGATGGTCAGTCCTGTCTCCCCGATACCCGAGGTTTTGGAGAGGATGGTATTTGTCTCGCGCTGCATCTCCTGCAGCAGGAAATCGAGACGCTTCCCAATCTCGCCTCCGATTTGAAAGGCACGCCGTAACTCCTCAGTATGGACGTTTAATCGAACCAGCTCCTCCTGAATGTCAGATTTGTCGGCGAGCAGCGCGGCTTCTTCGATTAAGCGGCTTTCGCTGATTCCGGCATCACCCAGCAGCTCGATTAGTTTTTGGCGAAGCTTCTCGTGAAAGTGCGGAAGCGCCTCCGCGCGGATCCGTTCGATCTCTTTAGTTGCTTCCGCAATCGCTCGGAGTTCCGGCTCAAGTCCGGCGCACAACTCACGCGCTTCTCGTTCCCGATATGCATTTAGCTCATTGAGGCACGCCGCCAGCCGATCAATTACCTGAGCTTCAAATGCGCTGTCCAGGGGCGTGGGATCGGCGGCAGCACAGAAAATGCCCGGCATCGTAAGCAACGCATTCAGATCTGGCTTGCTGGAGAGCTCGAAGTCATCACAGGCCTGCTTGAATGAGGACAAATAAGAGCCGAGCAGCTCCCGATTGTAGGAACCAGAGCTTGCCGCGGTATCTCGCTGGAGCGACATGCGCACTTCCACATGTCCTCTCCGGAGGTGCTGTTTTAGGAGGCTTCGCATTGCGTTTTCGAACACGCCAAGCTCACTGCCGATGTGGAAATGCAGGTCGAGCCCACGATGATTAACAGTGCGGAGGCTAATGGTTAATTCTCCAGCGCTGGTTTGCCGGCGCACGAGCGCGAACCCGGTCATGCTGCGAATGGGCGAGACAGGAATGGCCGGCTGAGAGGCCGGAATCGTGGAGGCAGTCACACGAAACTCACCGGCGTCCGACTCCTGACGGACAAGGATTATCCAACAATTGCATTCGAATCCACATGCTGCAGCTCATGGAGACGATAGTAGATGCCGCCGGCTGCGATCAATTGATCGTGCGTACCGGTCTCGGCGATCTTGCCCGCGTCGACGACGACAATCTTGTTTGCCTGGCGTATGGTGGACAGTCGATGGGCAATCACGAGAACGGTGCGGCGTTTCATCAAAGCATTCAACGCTTGCTGAACCAGTCGCTCCGACTCGGTATCCAGATGAGAGGTGGCTTCGTCCAGAATCAGGATTGGCGCGTCCTTGAGCAAGGCTCGGGCAATAGCAACCCGCTGCCGTTGCCCGCCACTGAGTTTCAGGCCTCGCTCGCCAATACGGGTTTCGTATCCCTGCGGAAGTCTCTGGACGAACTCGTCTGCAAGCGCGGTCTTCGCGGCATCGTAAACGTCTTCTTCCCTTGCGTCAGGGCGTCCGTAGGCTATGTTGTCAAACACCGTATCGTTGAATAAGAACGTGTCCTGAGCCACGATACTGATGTTCTCGCGGAGGCTGCTCAGCCGAATATCGCGCACGTCCTTACCATCGATCCGAACTGCGCCGCCGGTTACATCATAAAACCGAGGCACTAAGTTCGCGAGCGTCGTCTTCCCCGCCCCGCTAGGTCCCACGAGCGCGACGATCTCGCCGATTCTGATCTCCAGATTGATTCCGTCGAGCACCATTCGGTCCGGGGCAGTGGGGTAGTGGAAACGGACGTTATCGAATCGAATATTTTTTTCGAACCTTGACAGCCGCACGGCACCCGGCTTGTCCATCACGTCGCGCTGCCGGTCCAGGTATTCAAAAACCTTCAAGGCTGCCCCGATCCCTTGCTGGAAAATATTGTGAATGCCGGTGAGGCGTTTGATGGGCTCATAGAGCATGACCAGTGCTAAGACAAACCCCGTGAATGTTCCGGCTGTCATGGTAGCGCTCTTCACTTGCAACCGCGCAAAGGTCAACAACAGGACGATGGTCAGGGCTCCGAAAAACTCGATGATGGGCGAAGCTACTGCTTGCTGCGCAACGTATCGCAGATTGCCCGTTTTGAGGCGCTGTGCGGCCAGTCTGAAGCGCTTGGATTCGTAATCTTCCGCTCCGAAACTCTTGACGACTTGATGACCGGTAATTGTCTCTTGAAGTATTTGAGTCAATCCTGCGGCCATGTCTTGCGCCTGCCGCGTGGTCCGGCGAATGCGGCGGCCAAGTCTTACGGTCAAGAAAGCCACGACCGGAAAAACGATCAGACTGATAAGCGATAGCTTCCAATCGATGGTGACCATGGCAAGCAGCAGGAAAAACGCCGTGAACATCTGCCGCAGCCAATCCGCGAGCATTGTCGAGACCGACACTTGGATTTTGTCGATGTCGTTCATGATCGACGACATGATGCGCCCGGTTGTCTGGTCTTCGAAAAACTGCGCGTCCTGCCGTAGGACTCGGTCATAAACTTCCTGACGCAAGTCCATGATGGCGCTGATTCCGACCCAGTTCACTAAATAGTTGCCAAGATAGTCACACACGCCTTTGGCGATGAAGCACATCAGAATGCCGACCGCGACCATGGTCCAGATGTTGTGCACGAAGGATGGAACGATGTCGTTCAAATAGATGGTCGTGCTGGTGTATGGGAGGGAGAAGAGGACGGCTGGAGTATCGGGGCTGTTCGGTTTGAGGACGCGCTCGAAAACCAGGGGGATGAGCTTTACAAGCAGGCCTTGGGAAAGGCCCACAATTGCCATAAAGACGACTGATGCGAGCAACGCCGGGACGTACGGCTTCGCGTACCGCAGCAGCCGATACAGATCTTTCAAGCGTGTGCCTCTTCAAGCACGCGCAGCCGTTCGAGGGCGGCGATCACTCGTGACACGGTGACGTGGCCCAATCCCTCGGGAGCGGTAATCACCTGCGACTCTGTGCGCCAAGGACCCCAGATGGCGGGATTGGACGCGCCAAAAAGGACCACGCTTGGAACAGCAAACGCAGCGGCAATGTGTGCGGGGCCACTGTCATTACCAATGAAGACCGCGGCTTTGGACAGCAACGCTTTCACTTCGCTCAACGTGCCGCGGAAGAGTTGGTGTGCAGTGAAGGGCGAAACGTCGTCACCTCGATCGGCCAGAACCACAGGAGTGATGTTCCACAGGTTCAGGTAGCGAGCTACTTCGCAGAAGCGCTCGGGGTGCCATTGCTTGTCGGGTGCCGAGGCGAACGGGTGAAGCACGGCATACCTTCCCTTAACGGGCGAATCGGCGGCAAACAATTGCGCGCGCGGCACCTCGTGTATCGGAACGCCCAATGCGAAGAACGCCGAAGCCAGGTGCTCAGCCGTGTGCACGGTGCGATTGACGCCCATGATCCGTTGTGCACGGCCAATTTTGAAATTGTAGGCGAACCGCAAGCTGTGATGCGCGAATCCAGCGCGCCATTTTGCTCCCGAGAGAGCTGTCATCAGCTGGCTATGCGTGCCGCCATGAAGATTCACGCACAAGGAAGAATTCCAGTTGCGGACGGCTTTGCATGTGGGTGCCAGTATGCCGGTGACGGCCGGACTTCCTTCGAAGACGGCTCGAAAGCGCTCCGCGACCACAACGCCAATTTCTAGATCGGAGCGGGCCTGTTTCAGCAACGCGAGAGCGGGCGTGGTGAGGACGCAATCGCCGAGCGAGCGCAGGCGAACGATACAAACCCGGGCGCCTTCCGGCAATTGCTCCAAAATGGTCATGAAAACCTATGGTTCGATGGTTGCCTGGTCTACCAGCATCACCGGAATGTCATCGCGTACGGGATAGACGCGGTTGCACTGGACACATTTCAGCCCGCTTCCATCCTCTTTGAGGATTACCTTGGCCTTACAAACGGGGCAGACGAGAATTTCCAGCAGCTCTTCGCTAATTGCCATGAAAACTCCTAGTTTATCAGTGCTTGGGCGCGCGGAGAACCGGCTTCGGTACGGGGACGGCTCGGAAGCCAAGCCGGCGTGGCACCTTGTTTTGCGAAACGAAGGCCATCACGTGGGATGCACGAAGGCTCGCTTTGCCGAACGAACTCGCTGAGGTAGCGGTTCAACGGCCGATATTTGCGAAACGAACCCAATCCTTTTCTCCTGGAAATGAAGTTGACGAAACGAAGCCAATCTGCCAAGTGGTCAGCGGGGTGGCTACTGATGTACCAAGTTCGATCTTCAGATATGTGACCTGAAAGGACCTTGCTTGGAAGTTATTCACTAGATTCGGCGGAAACCTCCGTGTGAAAGAGGAGTGCGCCTAAACCGCCAGGTCTCAATTTGGAGCGTTGTCGTTTGTATTTGAGCGAGATCAGACCCTTCGAGTACGTCCGTTTTCGATCAGGGGGAAATCGCGTTGCGGGAAGCCACTTTAAGGAAGTCACGGGCGAGTTCGCCGCCATGTCGTTCGCCCGGAGGCTGGGAATGAGAAAAGACGAAGGTCGCCATCGATGAGCCGAAAGAACCACCCCCCATTTCGAGAGCGGCATTGAAAGTCTTGCGGCCCATGAGCGCAGTATCGATGCTGGCCAAGAAGGCGGCCATGGAATAGTCCTTTGGCATAAAGAGGAAGTCCACGGCACCAGTTGGGCGGGCGATGTACCCATCGAGGCTCATGCCGACGCCAAGGACGATGCTGCGCATGGGCCGATTGTAAATGAAGGTTGAAATTAGGCCAGCGGATTGGTCCAGCGAAGCCCCGGGAAGCGCGCGAAATCCCGGTCTGTCGTATGAAGTATTCCGCCGACCTCAATAGTTAGCGCGGCAAGCTGCGCGTCGGTGATTAGGGGACCGCGTGCCTGGCCATCGATGATCATCTGCCGGAGCAAGCCCCAGTGGTGATCGCCGGGGGCCAGGGAGTGTACGTTCGGCTGGTCCAACCAGTTATCCACCAATCGTGCCGCATCTTCGAGCGTGAATCGTTCGCCGGGAAGTCTGGGATTGGTGACTATCCGGAGAAAGGCCAGAACAGTCTGCCATGGCAGACCCACTGGCTCGGCGCTCGAAAATACAGTTTCGATCCAGCGCCGCGCTTTGCGATGTTGGACTGCAATCGCATCGTAGGCGTAAAGAAGGATATTGGCATCGAGGACGATCACTTGTGAGTGACGCCCTCGAGCGCCTCAAGCAACTCCTCCACATTGTCGTAGCTTAATCCGGGAGGCAGCCCTAGTTTGCGGGGAGTGACTACAAAGGGCTTCCGAATATCTTGCCGGGATGCCATGAGACCCAGCCTAAGGAAATCGTTCACCGCTTGCTTAAACGAAACACCTGAGCGGCGGATCTCTTTATTCAGCAGGTTCGTTACGTCGTCATCAAGAGATAAGGTGGTGCGCACACTTAGATGCTACCAGTTATGGCATCATGATGTCAGTTGATGGAGCATCGAAGCAGCAACGGCAAACATCAAGTGGGCGGATCACTGATCGTGCAGGTTGCGAACGGTGTCGACTTGTGTGGCGCGCCAGAGCGGGACCCCGGCGGCCAGGGCTGCGATGGCAATTACCGCTGCACCTGCCGCAAGGATCATCCCAGGATTTTCGGCGGAAATACCGAACACCAGGTTTTTGAGCCATCGCGAAGCGCCCCAGGCACCCAGCGCGCCAAGGGCAGTGCCAGAGACCGCAAGCCGCGCCGCGTGTGATCCTGCCCACCGCAGGATTGCGGACTGCGGCGCTCCCAAGGCGAGCCGCACTGCGATCTCGTTTTGCCGCACGCTGACCCAATAATTGAGAACGCCGTAAATTCCTACAGTCGCCAGAATCATGGCGAGCACTGCGAACAATCCGAGCAACAGCGTACTGAAGCGCCTCCGCTCAAGCGTTGCTCCCAGCCATTTCTCAAAGGGTCGTAGCGATTGAATCGGCACGTTGCGGTCGACGGATGCGACGCGATGCCGTACAGAGGGGATCAATGCGCTGGGATCGCCGGCAGTCCGAATCATCACGACCATGCGGGATGAGGGCCGCTGGGAAAATGGGAAATACACCTCAGGCAGGGGCGCGGCATCCAGACCCATTTGGCTGACATTCCCGACAACGCCCACGATCTGGTAAACCGGTCCCTTCATGTATGGCCCACCTATTTTGAGTTGATAGCCGACAGCATCTCGTGGACTGCGCCACCACTTGCGCGCGATCTCTTCATTGATCACCGTGACTGGCGAGCCACCAGCGCGATCGACATCGGTAAAGCCACGACCCGCCAGGAGACGCATGCGCATCACGCGAAAATATGCGGCATCAGCGGTGTTGAACAACGAGAGAGGCACATCGTTCCGGGCGGGTGCCGGTTTACCCAGGATGGAATACCACCAATCGTTGCAGTCTCCAGCAGAGGGAGGGCAGTTGACCTGACCCACGGCTTCGACGCCGGGCTCGGCACGTAGATCCTGAATAAGGCGTCGGTAAAATTGCGCGACTGCCTGGTCGTTCTTGTAGCTTGACTCGGGCAACTGAAGTTCCAGCGCCAGCAGATGATGGGCATCAAAGCCCGGATATGAATTCTGGGCCACGTTGAGACTGCGAAGCAGCAACCCCGAAGCAAACGCAAGCACCAGCGTGATTGCAATCTCCGCAACCACAAGAACGCTGCGGAACGAATGCCCGCGTCTGCCGACACCCGAGCCGGACGAGCCCTCCTTGAGCGTGAGAGTGAGGTCGACCTTCCCGGCGGTGAAGACAGGGGCAACTCCGGAAAGCAATCCCACGATCATCGTGACGGCTGCCGCGAAGATAAACACGTGAATGTCAAGGCTGGCTTCTGAGAGGCGTGGAATATCGCTTGGACCTATCAGCACGAAAGTTCGGAGGCAGAGTCCGGCCAGCAATAATCCCAAAGCACCGCCGAGAGCCGCTATCACGAGATTCTCGGTGAGTAATTGGCGCGCCAACCGGGCTTTGCCCGCGCCGATCGCAGTACGAATCGCAATCTCCCGGCTGCGTGCAGTGCTCCGAACCAACAGCAGGCTGGCGACGTTTGCACACGCAAGCAGGAGCACGAGGCCCACTGCTCCCATCAGCAGAAGCAGCGTTTGGCGAATATCGCCCGCCATAGACTCGGTTAGATAGGTTGCGAAAGCGCGATGATCGTTTTCCGGTCCAGGATCGACGACAGCCAAACGATGCATGATCGCGTCCAGGTCAGCGCGACCGGCCGCCAGAGTTACGCACGGCTTCAGGCGAGCTAAGACCCGCATTGAACCATGCTGGTTTCGATTGACGGTATTGCCCATGGACGGACTGAGAGGGACATAAACGTCCATGGGGTGCGAAAAGAATTTTAGTCCTGGGGGCAGGACGCCGATGATCTGATACGCCTTTCCGTCCAACGTTAGGATGGACCCGAGTGCTTTCGGATTGCCACCGAGCGTTCTCGCCCAGAATTCTTCACTCAGCAGGACCATGGGCGCGGCGCCCGGGCGGTCGTCGGATTCGGTGAACAGTCGCCCGAGGAGCGGTCGCGAGCCCGTCAAATGGAAAAAACTGCTGGTTACAACGCCGGCATGAGTCAGAATGGCATCGCCGCGCCCGGTCAAGGTGAACGCCGCAGTATGAAAGCCTGCCATGTCTTTGAAGGAATGATTCTCACTGCGCCAATGTTGAAAATTGATCCACGTGACGCTGATACCGGACCCGCTCGGAGTCGATTCTTCCAGTTCAACCAGCCGCTCCCCTGCCGGATAGGGTAGCGGGCGTAGCAGTACGGAATACACTGCGCTGAAAATGGCGGTGTTCGCGCCGATACCGAGAGCGAGGGTGAGAACAACGACCAGCGAAAAGCCCGGAGATCTGCGAATCCCACGCAGGGCGTAGCGCAAATCCTGCAGGACGGTCTCGATTGTTGGGAACTGCCAGGCCTCATGCGCCCGCTCGCGTGCCGTCGTCTGATTCCCGAAATGGCGCCGCGCCGCAGCTTGCGCGTCAGAAGGCGGCATGCCTCGCGCGATGTTCTCTTCGATCAGAAAATCGAGATGCGCCCGCATCTCCTCGCTGAGATCGTCATCCAGGCCGCGCCTCTGCTGCAGTATACGGCCGAGCTTTGATAACCATTCGCGCACGGACGTCATCCCTCCGGCGCGAGGATTCGTCCCATGGCTTCGACGAAGCGCAACCACTTGGATGTTGCGGCGCTCAACTGTTTGCGGCCTAGCGGAGTGAGCCGGTAATATTTGGCGCGCCGTCCATTCGGCGAGGTTTTCCATTGCGCGGCAATCCACTGCCGCTGCAGCAATCGTTGCAAAGCCGGATAGAGAGACCCGTTATCGACAAGAAACTCGTTCTCGGACTGCTGCCCGAGAAACTGCGAGATTCCGTAGGCATGGTTCGGAGCGAGTTGCAGGCTTCGAAGAATCAGGACCTCGAGTGTCCCTTGCAGGAATTCAAGATGCTCCCGTGGATTGTCTACCGTAGGCACGCGACCCGTATACGACGAGATGCGTCGGCTGTCAAGCGCGATGCGTTTGCGCCCGGAGGGGGACAGTTGGAGTATAGACCTGCGCGATCTGTAAGCCGGTTTCTGTACCCGCTAACCAAGGCGTTAACCCAAGTAAGCGGATGGCAACCATTCGTCTAGGCCTCCCATCGCTGAGAGGCTCAAGCGACCTACCCGGAAGTGGTAACGGAGCGGGCCACTCCTCCTCCCCTATTTGGTCTTGCTTCACATGGGGTTTGCCCTGCCAGCCTGATTACTCAGACCGCGGTGCGCTCTTACCGCACCTTTTCACCCTTACCTGCCGCGAACGGCAAGCGGTATATTTTCTGTGGCACTTTCCGTAGCGTGCACTTTTGAGCGCACACCCCCGGCCGTTAGCCGGCATGCTGCCCTATGAAGACCGGACTTTCCTCTCGACTCACTCGCGAACGAGTGTGCCCAGCGGTTGCCCGACCGCGCAGGAACTTTCAGTATAGATCGCGCACAACGCGATTGGTGCTCGATCAGTACGAGAGCGTATAGTTCACCAGCACGTCGGTGACTACCTCGACAGGCGCGCCATTCAATAGCGTCGAACTGTAGCGCCATTGCCGAACCGCCTCTAAGGCCGACTGCGTCAAGTCGTCACTGGGTGAAGAAATGACCCTGATTTCTTGCGGCACGCCGTCGGCGGAAATCGCCGTTTCCAGCAACACCTTGCCTTGGACGCGTGCCGCCTTCGCTGCCACCGGATAGACAGGCTGGACCTTTCGAATCAGCTTCGACTCCTGTGCCTCTCCGCCAATTCGAAGCTGCCCCGGGTTTAACGGTTGTGGATACGCGGCGCGCTCGCCTTCGGCAGCTTGCACGTTGCCCTGCTCCTGAGCGCGACCTAGCTTCAGAACCAATCCACGCTCCACTTTGGAGTCGGGTTGCACATTGAATTCGCGGAACAGGGAAGCGAAGCCGGGCTTTTCGATGCGCAAAATGTATTCACCAGCGGGCAGACCGTCGAACGTGAACTTGTCGCCGGAAGTTGTCGTCGTCTCCTGGATGGCCGCCGTATCGGGATTATAGAGCGATGCTTTCGCGTTGGGAATTGCCGCGCCGCTGGGATCAAAAAGCGAGCCTCCGATTGTGGCCGCGGAAAGGCCGGCTGAAGCCAGCAGGCCGGATAACAATGTACGTTTCATAGATAAACCTCCTGGGAAGTCAGTGTGTTGTTCGGGAAGAAAAGAGAGGGCGGACGCAGTACACGTCAGAAGCGCCAGAACGAGAATCGCCGCAATGGAGAGCTTGGTGGCTCTTCGCTTCGGCTGGGGAGCCAGGATCGCGTGCAAACGAATTTCCAAGTCGCCGCGGCGGGCCATCGTAATTGCGGCAGATGACCAGCACCGACCTCGACTGAAATCCTGCGCAATATCGAGTAACTCCGTTGCATAATCCGAAGATCGGATTCCTGACGCTAGTACCACGGCATCGCACGCCCGTTCACTCTCGCGCCGCAGGCTCCAGCGACTTGTCCAGCAGAGCGGCTGGAACCACCACAACGCAGTCATCACGTTTACGAAAAGCTGAGCAGTTATATCCCGCCTTTGCACATGTGCCAATTCGTGAAGCAGGACAGTTCGACGCCTGAACGATGTCCACTCGAGGCAGTCCGCCGGGAGCAAAATCCGGGGCCGCCACACGCCGAAAGTCAGCGGCATAACAGATCCTGGGACGATCAGCAGCTCAGGCTGATTCCGGATACCCAACTGGTTGCACAACGTTTCGAGAAGATCTTGCGAGGTATTGTCTGTAACCGGAACACCGGCTGGAACACCCAGGCGTGCGAGCCGGAGCACCTTCAGGTACCCGATGACAACGGGCGCAAGCGCAAGGAGCACGCCGGTCAGCCAAATTGCGACTGGCCAATTGAAAGCGTTGGGCACGGGTGCATCGCGCTGCAGAACGAACGTAGTTTGCTGAACCGTAACGGTATCGTCAAGCCGCAGGCCAGGCCAAAGCGGGAGGTGAATTTGCGGCATGACAGCCGAAAGGAACGGCCACACCAGCAGCAGGCCGAAGGCAGCCAGCAGAATTCGATGACGGTCAGCCGGAGGCAACTTTCGAGGAAAACGCCGCAGAATTTCCGCCACGATGAAAATGACCGCTGAGCGGACCGACAAACTAGCCCAAATCCATTGCATTCAGCGACCCTCCTGCCGGGCTTTCTCGATGAGCGCCGCCAGCCGGTCAAATTCTTCTTTGGATAAGTTGCGGGCCGATAGATCCAGCAGCGTGGCTACAGCCTGCTCCGGAGAACCTTCGAAGAAGGTATCGAGCATGTGGCGCACCGCGGAGCGCCGTGCTCTATCGCGCGGAACAACGGGGATAAACACGTAGCGAAGATCTTTTTCCTCGTGACGAATATGTTTTTTTTCTTCCAATACGCGCAGCATGGCCCGGACCGCTGAATAACTGGGGGGATCGGGAATCGCTTGATGGATGTCGGCCACTGTCGCACGGCCGAGACGGTAGAGAACATCCATGATCTGGCGCTCACGCCGGCTGAGCTTGTGCTGCGCGTTTAGCATCCTGCTGGAAAATTAGCATCTTGAAGGGAGGCTGTCAAGAGGGAAACTAGTGGGGACCGGAAAAGGGAAGGTAGTTTCGTCTTTTCTCCGGGTACTGACGCGCCTGTTTGGGTCGCCGCTAGAATTGATGCGTAGCAATGATGCTGACACTACGAAGGCGTGAGTTCCTTGGATTCCTCAGCGCCACTTTCGCTGCGAGTGGGCAGCGGCCGCTGATTGACGAGTGGCAGCAAATTGCTTCGGCTACAGACGGGGTAGTGGGAGCCGCTGCTATGCACCTGAAATCAGGTCAGCATGCCGCGCTGAACGGTCAGGACAGCTTTCCGCTAGCAAGTGTGTGCAAGATGCCGATTGCTATGCGCCTGCTGGCGATGGTTGACGAAGGAAAGTTTAGCCTGGACGAGAACATTGAGGTTCTTCCCAGGGACGTATGGCTGTCATGGGGCGGCGATGTGGGCACTCGTTGGTCAAAGCAACATGAGTTTAAGCTAGATGAACTCATTCGATTGATGGTGGCCCATAGTGATGACAACACCGCGGTACAAACGTTGTTTCGGGTCGGAGGCGAGGAACCAGGTATGACTGCTAGCTTTCGAAAAGGGCGCGCCAATGGAATTCGTGTCGATCGATTTGAGGGGCAGTGCAGTCTCGAAGCGCACGGCGTTTCAAATCCGCCTCCCGTTGCACAGTAGACCCCTGGATTTATCGAGCAATTGATCGCAAGAATTCCTCAGGAAGCGCACTACGCGGGTATGCAGCAGTTCCTCGCTGATGGTGGCTGCGGGCGTATGTGATGCACTCTCGGTAGTTCGCTTGGTTCAAAAACCCTCCCACACAAGGGCGGGAAAGGTTGCCTGGGTGCAAAAGCCCATCGATTCGTATAGCCGAATCGCGTCGAGGTTTGAGCACGTGACGGTCAGGCTAACCGAAGTGCAACCCAATTCTGCCAGCCGGAAGAGTGTCTGGCGCAAAAGTTCATAGCCGAGGTGGGCTCCGCGAATGGCCGGCAGGACGCAAAGCTGAGTCACGTGGCCGGAATGGGGCGAGATCAGACTGGCTAGGCAAACTCCACAGACTCGACCGTTGCTTTTGTCGATCGCGACGACCGAGGCGGCCGGTGAAAAGCGTCCACAGCCCGGGAATTTCACGATATTCATGAGGAAATGGCGAGCGCCAGAGATGGTCCGGTACTGGTCGTTAATTTCGCTATCCACGTGGCCTTTATAGGAAGAGGCTACGACGCGGGCGATCTCCTCTTGAAAGCGTTCGGTCCAGGTTTGGAAACTGGCGCGAAACGCAGCAGGCCTAGCGGCGAGGCTTACTGCGGAAGCACGATCAATCTGCATGAAGGACCGATCGTGACGGATCAGATGTTTGTGGAAGGGCAGCGGCTGAGGAAGCGGTCCATTCAGCAACATCAGCTGCGATTCGATGCGGCGGATACCGGGAGTTAGCATCAGCGCCTGGACGATGGCACGAAGCAAAAGCATTTCGTCCGAAGGACTCGAATGACTCGCCCGAACATAGAAGTCACCGATCAACCCCTTGCGCCCTTCACAGACGTGGTAGGCATAGCCCACGATGTCGCCGCCGTAGCGCAGAGCACAGCCATTAAGCGACTGGACCTGGGCAAAGCGGCGGAGGAGATCGGCGGAGGGCCGGAAATCCCAGGCGAAGCGCTTGTCCCAGACGGCTATTTCTTCATTGAAGAGAGGCTCAAGAGCGTTTACCGAGAGCTGCGGTAATTCAACGAGCTGGGGCAGAGGTGCGTCGGGAAGCGCCGCCATTCAAATGAATTATACGTGTACGGGGGCTGCGACGGAACTAGCCGGGATTTCTTGTTTCTGCAGGAAGTCGCCGATTTTCGTAGTGGCTTGCCGGATGCGGTGATTGTCCTCGATGAGGCTGAAGCGAACGAAACCCTCGCCCAGAGGTCCAAAGCCGATGCCTGGCGACACGGCGATATGGGCGTCTGTCATCAGCAGCTTCGCGAAAGCAAGCGAACCCAGTTCGATGAATGGTTCCGGAATGCGTGCCCATACAAACATGGAGGCTCGGGGTGGGTCGACGTGCCAACCGGCATCGGCAAGACCCTCGATGAGAACGTCGCGGCGAAATTCATACTCCTGGCAAATCTTTGCCGGTTCTCCGTCGCATTCTTGCAGCGCGGTAACTGCGGCGATCTGGATCGGCTGGAAAATGCCGTAATCGAGATAGCTCTTTATGCGAGCCAGGGCGGCGATTAATTTACGGTTTCCCAAGCAAAAGCCAACGCGCCAGCCGGCCATGTTGTAGCTCTTCGTCATCGAGTAGATTTCTACAGCGTGCTCAGAAGCACCGTCAATTTCGAGAATGCTGGGAGGGCGATAACCATCGAATCCAAGCTCAGCATACGCAAAATCGTGAATGATGTATGAACCGTGCTGACGCGCCAGTTCGACGATCTCTCTCATGAAGGCCAGGTCTACGCAAACCGTGGTTGGATTGTGCGGAAACGAAATGAGAATGACCTTGGGCGTCTTGGCGGTCCCGCGAAGAAGCTTTTTTAGATTATCGAGAAACGTCGCGGCGTCGGGCATGGGCAACAAGTACCCTTGGCCTTCTGCCATGACGACACCGTACTGATGGATCGGGTAAGCGGGATTCGGAGATACGACCATATCGCCCGGGCCGATGATCGCGAATAACAAGTGGGCCAGGGCGTCTTTAGCACCAATGGTGACGATGGCTTCTGTTTCGGAGTCGAGAGTAACGCGGTACTGTTTTTGATACCGCGCGACGATTGCTTCGCGGAGCTGCGGAATACCGCGGGACATGGAGTAGCGGTGGTTGCGGGGGGCGCGCGCGGCTTCGATGAGTTTATCAACGACAAGCTGGGGCGTAGCCCCGTCGGGATTACCCATACCCATATCGACGATATCGAGATTGGCCGCCCGAGCTTTCTCCTTCAGGTCATTAATGACCGTGAAGACGTAGGGCGGGAGCTTGTGAATGCGGTAAAAATCGTCGCTCGGCAGAGGCATAGCTTCTAGTGTAGTTGCCGCGCGGCAGGAAGCATATCGGGTCTTTTTACGAAACGAACTCCGTGTTAATAATCATATAGGAAGCTTAATATCAATAAGTTACATGTAAGTACCGTCAGGATGTGGAGTCGCGAAATCGATATCCTGGTTTCAGCTCACAGCGCATGAGCCTGGAATGATCCGCGTCCATTTTGACGCTACAAACACCCCAGGACAATCTAAGAGCGGGTCCCAGGGGGAAGACAATATCGGCCCCGTTTAGGGATGCTTCGATGCTCGGCCCCTCTGCCGTGGCTGGCAGCGTGAAGTTCATAGATCGACCGAAAATGACAGGGTAGGCCTGGTGGACCATATCGGTGATGGTCGTGTGAACCACCTGCGCCTCGACCAAAAAAGTGGCGGTCGCGGACCAGTTCCGTGCGGAAACTTTGGCGATGCGGCCCAATTCAGGCGAGTTATCGGGTTCGATCCTCGTAAAAGGACAAGGTCCGGCAATACACGAGACTCGCACGTCACTAAACTCGTTGCCAGCTCCTGCATCGACGGGAATAGAACCAATGCTGGCTTTCCATTTCCCGTCGGGCGAGCAGGGGGGCTGACCACGGCAAGGAACGCCGTTGGTGTTCACTACTTCGAAGGTCTTCGCGAGACTGCCTATGTTCGCGGTCGTGGTCGTCTTTACGGAATACCTCACGCGCACGTCGGCGACCACTGTTTCCGGACTATTCGTCTTGATTTGGATTTCGTTAGAGATAGGCACCATGCGCCCAAGGTAGATTTGGTCTCCGGCAGGCGCAGTGATCTCGAGCGGTTGGTAATCCGGATGCCGGAACGTAAGCGTAACCGGCTGACCCGGCGTTACACCAGGATGCAAGGTGAGGTGGAAGAAGCCGGTAGCATCGGACTTGCACTCACCCCCCGATAGTTCACTGCTGGCTGTAATCTGCGCGCCGGCGATAGGCATCTGCTTTCTTGGATCGGTGTCGCGAGCGAGAACTGCGCCTATCAGAGATTCGGTTTCAACGGGACGTGAGCGAACGGTGATCAGCACGCCAGCTACAATGCCGAGAAGGATAGCGGTGGCCGTAATCAGTGCGGCCTTCTGCCCTCCACTCATGAATGCCCCCCGTCAAATTTTATAGCGAGCAATTATCGCGCCGAACACTGTTGAGAATGATGGGCACGATTGCCTGCATGCGAGGTGGCAATGCGGCACAGGAACAGCCCTCCACATCGCCAGGCGTGACAACCGAGGGTATTTCACAGGATGATGATCAGTTTCTTGAAGAGTTGGAGAAGGCAAATTTCCTTTTCTTCCTGGAACAGACCGAGCCGGAAACTGGATTGGTGAAGGACCGCTGTAATGTACGCGCCACCGATACGGGTATTGTAGCCAGTATTGCCGCGACCGGGTTCGGGCTAACGGCACTGTGTATCGGACACGAACGCGGATACATGTCTACTGCCGAGGCCCACAAACGCGTTTTCACTGCATTGCACTTTTTATTGGAAAAGATGCCGACCCATCGGGGCTTCTTCTTTCATTTCGCGAATATGAAGACGGGCGAAAGAATTTGGGACGCAGAAGTCTCTTCCATAGACACCGCAATCTTGTTGTGTGGCGTGCTGACGTGCCGGCAACATTTCCGGCACTCGGAAATCACGCGTTTGGCGAACAACATTCTTAAGCGCGTGGAGTGGACGTGGTTGTCAGAAGATACGACTTTGCTGCAACATGGATGGTCGCCGCAGACGGGCTTTCTGCCATCTCGATGGGACTACTACAGCGAACTGATGATGATGTATCTGTTCGGCCTGGGCTCGTCGACGCATCCCTTACCGCCGGATGCGTGGAACGCGTGGAAACGTATGACGTTTGAATATGAGGGTCTGCGCTATATCGGTTCGTATGCGCCGTTATTCGTGCATCAGTATTCGCAGGCCTGGTTCGATTTCCGAGGCAAACGGGATCGATATGCGGATTACTTCCTGAACTCGATCATCGCCACCGAGGTGCACCGCCTGTTCTGTATCGAGCTGGGGAAACAGTTTCCGGACTACAGCGAGGATTTATGGGGCATTACGGCTTCGGATTCAGTTAATGGATATGTGGTCTGGGGTGGACCGCCGGCGATGGGCCCGATTGATGGAACGGTTGTCCCGAGCGCGGCGGCGGGCTCCTTGCCGTTTCTTCCACAGGCTACGCTGCGCGTTCTGAAATCGATGAAGAATGGTTACGGAACACGAGCCTGGAGCCGTTATGGGTTCGTGAATGCATTCAACCCGTTGAAGAACTGGTACGACAGCGACGTAATCGGGATCGATACGGGAATCACGATGCTGATGGCCGAGAATTTGCGGACGGGCTTTGTGTGGAACACTTTTATGAATACCCGCGAAGCCAAGACTGCATTCGAACGCGCGGGTTTCGAGAGCTATCCGGTCGACTATCAGGCGGAACAGAAAGCGCTAGAGGCGCGTACGCGCTGAGACGGGATTATGTCGAGGCGCAGTGAACGCGCGTGTTCCGAGCATACTGGCAAAGTAATAGAGTGATTCGCATCGGGCCGGCTGGGTGGAAATACAAGGACTGGAACGGCGTTGTTTACCCAGATCCGAAACCGCGCGGATTCGATGAGCTGGCCTATCTCTCTCAATTCTTCGATGCGATTGAGATCAACACGTCGTACTACGGTCCGCCGCGCCCAACGACAGCAAAGAAATGGCTTGAGAGCGTAGCCAGGAACAGTGCATTCAAATTCTCCGCCAAGCTTTTTCACTCATTCACGCACGAGCGCAATCCAGCGCCGAATGACGAACGAGAGTTCAAAGAAGGAATTGATCCCCTTGTAGAGGCTGGCCGACTGGGAGCATTGCTGATGCAGTTTCCGTGGTCGTTCAAGTCTTCGCCTGAGAATCGTGGATATTTGATTCGCTTACAGCAGCGGTTTCGCGAATACCCGCTCGTAGTGGAAGTACGTCATGCAAGCTGGGTGAACGAGGAGATGCTGGAGCTGTTAGCGGAGGTGGGAATCGGAGTCTGTAACATCGATCAACCTCTATTTCACCGATCTGTAAAACCCGCCGCGCATGTGACATCTAGTACCGGTTATGTCCGGCTTCACGGTCGCAATTACAAAAACTGGTTTTCGGCGAAGGCAGACGTGCGCGAACGTTACGATCATCTCTATTCACCCGACGAACTCGACCCGTGGGTAACCAGAGCAAAGCAGATCGCAGAAGACGCGGGCGACACCTACGTCATCACCAACAACCATTACTTAGGGAAAGCCGTCGTGAATGCTGCGGAGATCTCTTCGGTTCTCCGCGGCGAACCTGTACCGGTTCCCCCTCAGTTAGTTCAACACTATCCTCAAGTGCGAGATTTCATGTCAAACAATGAATAGGGCTCGGGCTTCTTTGTTGGAATCGATGTTGCTGTTGGCGACCAGAATCTGGCTGGTCTGGGAGTAGCCAGCGCAATTTTGTTACGAACTCGACCGCCGCTAGCGATTCGCTAAAAGAGGCGCCGGGTTTCAAAAGAGCGTGATGATTTATTTTGCTGCTGCGACGACTGCGATGCTGGCGGCTGGGATCCCGTCTGTCACCGGTTTTGGTATTGGGAATTCTGAATCGATTCCGCACGTCATCGCAACGGCTGTGCGCTCTTTTGGAGATTACGGACGCACCTAGACCGGGCGGTTTTTTGCGTTTCCGGCCTAATGAATTAGTGGGCGTCGATCGGCGCGGCAATTCACCTTTCTGTGACCAGTCCGGTTCTGACCTTGGTGCTCGGGCTTCTGCTCGTTCTTATAGGACTCACGGGAATTCACGGGTACGCCGCGAATTTACGGTATTCCTAAGCGGCTTGGATGCTATTGGGGCATGGGACCGCGGACGACTTGGACGAAATTCGCCGGATCGATCCATTTGGAGAAAGCTGCACGCACGTCTGCGGCGGTCATATTGAAATAGAGTTGCGCGGCTCGCGAAGGCTCGTCGAGAGGTAGGCCGATGCGGGCATGACCGATCAGACCGGCGGCTATCGAATCTTCACTTGATTCGCGAAGTGGGATCTGACGCAGTAACAGCGCCTTGGCTTGCTGCAACTCGCCTGGAGTGACTTCGTACTTCTGCATAGCGACTAGCTCCCGCTGGATGAGCGCTCTGGCTTTTGAGACGTTTTGTGGATCGCAACCGTAATCGATGGTGTACGTGGCGCGGGTTTCACTGGCATGAAGCGAATCATCAATGTTGTATACATACCCGGCCTTCTGGCGCAGCTCGCGGTACAGACGGGTCGCGTAGAAGCCACCCCCCAAGACGTGATTGCCAAGCTGCAGGGCGTAGTAATCCTGATGGAAGCGATTGAGTTCCAGTTGTTGCGAGAGATCGACCGTGTCTTGAACCTGAGCCGGATCAGGCACGTTGACGGCACTCGGCTTGTTGGCTGGCACGGGCGGCAGAACTACAGGCGGCTTGGGGCCGGAGGCTTTCCATTCGCTGAAGCACTTTTCGATCACGGCGCGCGCTTCTTCGGGAGTGATATCGCCGATTACGACGATCGTGGTCAGATCGGGCCGGTAAGCTTTTTTGTAAAAGCCGATCGCGTCGTCGTAGGTAAGCGAGGAGATGGTTTGCGGTGTCGTTTCGCGCAGAAGCGGATCGCCTTTCGGAAGGAGCGCGAGTTCGAGCGCGCGATTCACACGGTAGCCGGGACTCCGTAAGGCCCCCGCAGTGAACTGCGCCGTTTGCTGCTGCACAATCTTGAAGGCGTCGGGGGGGAACGCGGGATGGAGTTCGTTGTCAGCGAGTAACTCAACTCCACGAGCGAAGTCCTGCTTCAGAACTTTCAGGTTGAAGCTCGCGCCGGCGGATTCGGAAGCCGCGATGTCGTCAAGCGCCTTTTGAAAAGCGAGCCGGTCGAGTGTTTTGGTGCCGTACGAGAACAGGCCTTCGAGAACGTCGGAAACGCCATCTTTGCCGGGTGGTGTTTGGAGCTGAGTCTGTTGCTTGACGGATCCGATGAGGGTGATCGTCGGGCTGGTCTTTTCGGTTTGAACGATAAGACGGATACCGTTCGGGAGAGTCAGGTCTGCCGGGTGGAGGTTTGGCTGCGGGATGCTGAGTGATTTCACAGCGGCCTCTGCCCAGTCGGGGAGTTGAACAGGTTTAGTAGGAGCAGTAGTGGTTACCTCCGTGCCGCCAAAGCCTTTTCCAGAAACAGGCTCGCCTGAGGGTGTGGGCTTGAGCGTCGCGATTACTGGATTTTGCTCTAACAAATAGGTCCTGGCGACGCGATTCACGTCATCGACAGTCACACGTTTGATGGCTTCCACGTTTTCATCCGGCGACTGGTGGCCTTCCACAGCTAGCGCCTGAGACCAAAGTGACGCGAGATTGGAAATGGAGTTGCGTGCGAATTCGGCACCGGCGATCTCACCCTTTTTGGCAGCATCAACAAGATCTGGCGGTACACCTCTTGTGGCGTAATTGGTAACAATTTTCTTCATCTCGGAATTGAGCGCTTCCGCTTTGGCTTCACCTGGAAGGTATGCAAGTGCGAACGCAGCGCTCGCTTTGGGATAGGTCTCGAGTAGAGCAAAGGCGGTATCAAGCGCCTTACCTTGCGGAACTAAGGCATATAAATCGGCTCTTTGGCTCGAAAGAACGTCGCTCAAGACCCGTGCAGGAGCGAAGTCGGGGCTATCGGTGCCGGGAAATCGAAAAGCAACGAAAGTAAGCACGTAGGGGAGATTGCTATCGAGAGTAAAGGAATCGGCCGGAACCGGCTTCAAGTTGATGGCGGGGCGAGGCGGGATGGGGCGACGCGGAATCGAGCCGTAGTACTCCCTTATTTTGGCCAAGATCGAAACCGGGTCGACATCGCCAGCCACGACAAGAATCGCGTTGTTAGGCACATACCAATCGCGATAAAACTTCTTCAAGGATTCGCCGGTGGTTTGATCGAAGGAAGATTTCGTCCCGAGTGCGTCGGTTTCATAGGGAGTACCAGCGAACAGATCCTTGTTGAGCCGAGTAATGAATTTGTAGATGGGGCTCGAGAGATCGCGCGAAACCTCCTGTTGCATGGCTCCTCGCTCCTGCTCCCATTCATGTTGTGAGTCGGCGACATCTGCCATGCAGGCGGCGTCCACACGGAGCGCAACATCTAAGTCCTTGGCCGGGACGGTGACAAAATATTGCGTGACGTTTTGCTGAGTGTCTGCATTACCGTCTGAGCCTAACTGAGCGTAGATGGCAGCGATTTGATCGGCGGTTAGGCCGGCACAACCTCGAAAGGCCATGTGCTCCTGCGCATGAGCCATGCCTGGAAAACCCGCGGGGGTTTCGTT
>JBPCJX010000009.1:0-13060 GCA_051004875.1 Bryobacteraceae bacterium | reverse complement strand
TGATCTTTCCTTTCGCGCTATCCTGCCTTCGGGTCACCTGTCACCTTTCCTTTCTTCAGCGCCTAACTGAATTCGAAAGGTCCAGTCTGACCCACCTCCCTTTTGCAGAATGTTTGAAGCTTAACCTTACGATTTCCGGTGTGGGCACCGTGGGCAGAGGTCCGTTTGCAGCGCAGTCATAGTAGTATCGGCTGCAACTTTGCCGATTTTCGCTGGTTGCGGCCGCGGCTTTGCCCCAAACAGCTCCGGATCGTTGCTGCTGACTGCAGCCCGGCCAAGCAGGCGCACCATGGCATCCTGAGCACGCCCGACGTCGGCTTCGAGCTGAGCATAAAGGTGACGCCAATGGAAGATAAGGACTGAGCTGAAGAGCTCGGTCAGAGCCGCCTTGGCCAGTACCAGGCGGTCGTCCGGCTCGCCGCTCCATTTCGCGATCAGCCGATGACATCGTCCGAGCCGTGCCCAGGCCCGGGCGTATTGTGGATCCTCCTCGACGCAGCGCGAATGTAGGCCGCGCCACGCTCATCTTGGCCAGTCGTAATACAGCAGGTTACCGCAAATAATGCTCGTACAACGCGGTCGGGCTGGCAGGCACATCGTGCTTGAGCCGGTTGTGCTCACGCGCCGTGAGCGGCGGCGACGGCAACTCTACCATCCGGTTTACGAGATCGTCCTGCAATTGGAAAATGTCCTTCACCGTCATCTGGGACGTCTTCGACCAGATATTGGTGGACGCACGCATCGCAATCGCAATGCGACGGAAGAATGGTGCTGGCGCAGCGCCTTTGAATATCGCGCGGTGAAGATGGGAAACCGACGAGGGCGTTGTAGGCGGCCATTTCCGGGCAGGCGATTAGTACCCCTAAATCACTAGTCTTCATCACCAAAGGTGCGCAGTTGGAGCCCGGTTCCGGGGAAGGTCGCATTGCACCCACACGTTTCGAGGTCGCGAAAAAAGCCTACTTTGGTAGCGTACTTTTTGAAGACACGACGCGCCACTTTAGCTCAAGTACTGGATCGTCGGCAATCCGAACAAAACTTCGGTCACGCAAAAGAACGCGAGTAGTCGCGCAGCGTAGATCTATGCTGGGCCGTCCGGGCGGATCAATCCGCCTTCGACCAGCCAATTTCCGGATGGCCCGTTATTAAGGAGCAATTCGGAAGAGCCTAGGCACGAATACATGTGCTGCCACAGTGATTCGCGAACTATTCGGCTCGCAACGCTTCAGTCGGATCGATGCCTGCCGCGTGCTGCGCCGGGATCCAGGCAGCGGCAATTGTGGCGAACGCAAGGATCGAAACGGCAAAGGCGATAGCGGCCGGGTCTGAAGGGCTCACATCGTAGAGCTGCGATTTCACCAGGCGGCCGAGGGCCCAAACAAATGCAAGCCCAATTGCTACGCCTGTCACGATCATCGCCAGCGCATCCTGCAGGACCAGCCAAATGGCCGAAGAGCGCTGTGCGCCGAGCGCCAGCCTGATGCCAATCTCGCGTGTGCGCTGCGTCACGACAAACGACATTACGCCATATAAACCAACCAGCGACAACAGCAATGCGAGCGTGCTGAAGCTGCCAGACAGTGTGGCCAGCATGTGCTCCGTACTGAGCGAGCGATTCAACTGATCATTTACGGTGCGGAAATCGACGATCGGCAATCTTGGATCGACGCTTCGCACGGCCGCGCGAAGCGTGCGAAGGGCCAGATCCGGGTCTCCATGCACTTTCACATAGAACGTCGCGCCGGCATCGTTGCCCTCAAGATACGGAAAATAGGCTTGAGCCGCCTCCTCTCTCAGACCGCGATAGCTGAAATTCGACATCACGCCAACGATCTGGATATTCGGTTTGGCGTCGGGTCCTGCACCCTCGCAGATCAACAGCCCCAATGGATTCCTGCCGCCCAGGTAACGCTTTACGAAGCTTTCACTCACGATAGCGGACCGGTAGCCGGGTTCGGACGGGGAGCGCACATCGCGATCATCGAAGTTGCGCCCAGCCAGGATCTTAATGCCCAGCGTCTCGAAAAAACCAGGGGTAACAGCATTCAAGTTGACGTCGTCCGGGGTTGTGATTCGCTTATTGGCAAGAATCGTCATCGGATCATTCCAGCTTCCGCCCGTCAGTAAGGGAAAGCGCGCAAGAGCGGATCCTTGCGTGATTGGCTCTTGCCGAATCAGTTCGTTTAAGCGCCGGATCATGCGGTTCCCGTCTATGGCCGAATATCCGCTTTGCGAGGTCCGGATACCGAAAGACACGAGACTCGCGGTGTCGAATCCCGGACCTTTTGCCAAGAGCGCGTCGAGCGTGCGAACAAATAGAGCCGCGCCAACAACTAACACCAAAGTCAGGGCAATCTGTGCGGTCACAATGATTTTTCGAATGCGAACGCCGCTCCATGCCGTGCCGCCGCGCTCACGAAGAGACGTAAAGAGCGAGCGCCGGCGAGCCTGCCATCCGGGCGCAAGACCGCTGAGGAGACCAGCCGCCACGCTTACGGCGAGCGCAAACAGAAAAAGCCGCAAATCTACTCCCGCATGTAGTGCATTCGGGCCGTTCCATTGCGGTAGAAATGCAATGAGAGTGCGGACCGCGAGTGGCGCTATTGCCGTCCCGAGAAGGCCGCCAGCAAGCGCGATCACCAAACTGTCGGTCAGAAGCTGCCGCCCGAGCCGGCCTCGCGAGGCGCCCAGCGCGAGCCGCGTTCCGACCTCTCGTTCATGCGCCGACCCACGGGCCAGAAACAGACTGGACACATTTAAACACGCCAAACCCAACAAGACGCCGGTCACTCCCAAAAGGACCCAGAGTGGTTCGGCGAACTGCGGCCGCCTCAACAGCGAATGGCCTTGCGGAGCCGGAGTTAGCACCAAGCTTGAATTCAGGAAGTTGCGTCTTCGCTCAGCGCTGATGACGGGAAAGCCGGGCCGGCCCATGTCCTCCCGTAGCATTGCTTTGAACCAGGGTTGAAGACCTACCTGAGCTCTCCACAAGCTCATTCCGACATTCAGCCGGCCGAGCACCTGCATCCAGCGCGTTCGGCGATTTAGATAGTCATTGAAGCCCGTTATCGCCTGACTGGACATAGCGGCGGGCAGCCAGATGGATGGAACTTCGCCGACATCGATTCCGTGAAATGTCTCCGCCGCAACACCGATCACCGTCATCGGATGGCTATTCACGAGGAGCTTGCGTCCGACTACATTCGAAGCACCTTCGAGTTTTGTCTTCCAAAAGTCGTAAGAGAGAACGATAATGGGATTCGCGTTGGGCGCACCATCGTCTTCGCTGTCTAGGACGCGTCCTGCAACCGCACCGACGCCGAGTACTTGAAAGTAGTTGCCCGATACCACCTCTGCTGTCACAGGTTGAGCGTCGCCGAAAGTAGTGACGCTGACCGGGGTGAGGGCACGGCAAAAAACGCCCTTGAAAAACTGCTTCTGCTGATCGAGATCGCGGCAGATTGGATATGACATAAGATTCCAACTGCCAAACCCTGGCGCGACTTGATCGCCCTTCCAATCAATGAGGACGAGCCGCTCTGGCTCGCGGACGGGGAGTGCGTGGAGTAGCACCTGATCCACCAAAGAGTAGATGGCGGTGGTTGCACCGATTCCAAGCATCAACGAAAGTACCGCAGCGATGGTGAAGGCGGGACTCTTGTAAAAGGGCCTCAGTGAGAAGCGAAGGTCATATGCAAAGTCTCGCGTCCATCGAGTTAGCCAGATATCGCGCACCTCCTCCTGTACTTGCGTAATGCCGCCCAATTCCAGCACGGCTTGTCTGCGCGCTTGGTCAGGAGGTACGCCCGACACCTCAAGATCGCTGATGCGGCGGTCAAGGTGATACTGCAGTTCGCGATCGAAAGCAGCCTCAAGCTTGTTGCGACGGAGCCAGTTCGTCAATTGGCGGATCATCAACGGCCCTCGTTGAAGATGAGCTGAACCGCGCCCGCAAGCCGCGCCCAGCTCTCTTTTTCGGCAGCGAGTTGTTTGCGCCCTAAACCGGTCAACGAGTAGAACTTGGCTTCGCGGCCAGTCTCCGATTGCTTCCACTCACTGCGAAGCCATCTTCTCTGCTCCAGCCTGTGTAGCGCGGGATACAGGGAGCCTTGGTTCACTTGCACGACGGATCGCGAGATTTGCTCCAGGCGCTGGGCCACGCCATAGCCGTGAGCCGGTTCCAGAGACACGATTTGCAAGATGAGCATGTCGAGCGTGCCCTGGGGAATAGGAAACCGGGAAGAACTCAATGCCTCAACCTTCTACCATGGAACATACCGCTGAATAGGTCGGAGGTCAAGGTATGCACAGGACCTCCGAGCCGGATGACTAGCCTGAACTCGGCATGGCGTCGGCGGATACTGTTTCGGAGCTACTCCTGCATCGCCGGCAAACTGGACGGAACTCATTGAACTGATTACACCGCGAGTAGTCGCGAAGGGGCGGGTAATCCGTCCCTTGCCATCACGGCTCTATGCCGATCTTGTCGTTCACCGCGAATCGTAGCTTTTGCTTGCAGTTAAGGTATTGCTCCGTCGTCTGAATGGACACGTGGCCGAGTAAGAACTGGATCTGGTCGAGCTCGCCACCTAGCCCACGAACTCGGACACGTACTGTTACGCTCCAGGGAACACACTCAAAACGGCCTCATGTGCGCACACTGGGATAAAGGTGCTTGGCTCCGCACAACCTTCCGAGGCATCCCAATTGATCGGGACCAGGCTCGGCCCATGCGTATTAAGCTATCCAGGATGGCGTCACTCGCGACTACCGAAAACATCCAGGTGAGTGACCGTTGACAAGCTTGCAGCACGTGCCGGCGTGCGAACCGGACTGAGCTAAGTGGGCTGAGAATCGGTGTCTTCTTCAAATCAAAATTGCGGCATCTTATAGCGAAGCGTTAGTCGTTCAGTCCACTTGGACGAGTAGTCCCGCTGGCTCGAAGACGAGTACAAGCTCAATCCCGCCGAAATCGCTATGGTGCTCGGCAGTTCCATGCGCTACGACATTGCCGAAGTGGTGGACCCGCAGGTCCAAGTCGTCGCGAAACTCTCGAAAAGCGTCTTGGCCCAGATCCCTAAACCGAAGTAAGACGGAACTGCACAGAGCACCTGAAGCGGCTCGCTCGCTACGAAGGGTGCTCAGCGACTACGGATTCCGAACCGCGGCAACTGCGACAGCCGCTAGACGACAAACGTCGGTAGAGCTGACATTGCGTGCAAATGAATGCGCAGTCGCAAGGGCGTTTTATCGTTCCCGATCATCGCCGACAGGGCATTTAGCTGACCGAGAAAAAGTTATCTACACTTGGGCGGGCAAAGGGAACGTTTGCGCGCAGCGGACTGATTGCACCCAGTAGCGTGGTGCCGTAGGTGACCGTAAACTCCCCTTGGGGCGTGCGCAGGAGAATCACAGCACCCGGAATCAGGAGTTCCTTGGCAGTCTTGTCCATCATGGTTTGCAGTGCAGCCTGGTCAATCTGCTTGAGCGCCGATGAACCGGCCCCGGAGCCAGGTCCGCGCCACCTTTTCCTTCCCTGCATCATACAAACTCCAATCCATGTTTGTGTCCCGCGTTCACCAGCCGCGCGATCACCGCGCTAGTACGCCTCGAACAGCACCTACGTCAAAACCGTCCTGATCCTTTGCGGAAGGCAGCGCGTAAGTGCCGGAACAACTCATAGGTGCCGTCGATAAGATGAATCTTCAGAGTACGCCCGGTTCCCACCTGAGAGGGTACCGAAGTTATCAATCAATCCCGCAGATCCCTTCTTCACAGGAATGCCGGCGGTCGGTTACAACAGCCACTTTGCGTGTCTCTATCCTTCCGATGGAGTTATGGGATGCAACACGAATCAAAGTGACGCGATGCGCGTTATACGTCAAAGTGCAACGTAACAACAGGGTATAGCTCTGCTGTTGGTGACCAGCAGGAGAGCACCCCAAACGTCCCTCGAGAACAGGTTGGCTACCGTATCCAATACGACCCAACACTTTGCGTCTCTGGAAGAAATCCCAAGAGGCCTAATTTCACTTGTTCCGCCCAACCCGTTATTTATCCCGTGCGCAGCTGTCGCTCCGAGTACAATCAGCTAACAGCTTATGGCACTTTGTGCTGGAGCTCGTGCCGGCCCGTACGTAAAGCATTGCCATCGAGACGACTCATCCCTCGACAAGTACGGCGTTGATCGCGAAAGGATACATGCTTAACATGCTCTCAGTTGCTTTCCTCCTCACGCTAAGAATGAAACGGCTCTGGGTGCCCGGCTTCTCTCTCGCCCTCATTCTGCTGCCCGGCCTGGGATTTGCTGAAACTCAACAGTTCCGTCTCTTTCCAGAGGCGAAGCAAATCGCGCTTCCGGAGCTCAGTGATGGGCTCGGGTGGAAACAACCCATGTATTACTCCACCATTCAGACCGCTGACATAGATGGCGATGGACAGAGCGAAGTGCTCGCACGCTGGATTGACGGTCTGAGCATCTACCGCTTCGAGAACGGAACATTGCTCAGGCACTCCCGGATTTTGGCGCTCAGCGACAACGCCGGCTTCTATGAGCCATCGTGGTACTCGACGATCCATACGGCTGTGCTCGATCGCAAGCTCGGCCAGGCCGATGTCATTGCGCGCGAACGCGACGGCATTCATGTGTTCCGCTACGACGCCACACAGCACCAATGGCGGGAACTCGGCTCCCATGCTAGCGTCCGGCCGTTCGCCGACAAGGATGCGGACGGCACCGACTGGACCCAGCCGAAGCACTATTTGACCATTCAACTCGCCGATTTGACCGCGGACGGAGTCGCGGAATTGGCCGGCCGCGGACAGAATGGCTTACAGGTTTGGCGGTGGAATGCTGCTGATGAAAGCTGGGCGCAAGCAAGTGCGGGTGGCGAACTAAGCGACAGCCACGGCTTCGACCAGGAGCCTTACTATTATTCGATCCAGCTAGTCGATGTCGATCATGACGGTCGCGCGGAACTCATCGCGCGCGCCCCGGCAGGTGTACAGACCTATAAATGGAGCAGTGCTGGATTCACGATGATCAGCGCTAATGGCCCATTCGGGGACGATGCTGGCTTTCTCGCAGGTAAACGCTACAAATCGATGCGAGCCTCGGTCGATGCCACTGGCCGGGCTTGGCTGTACGGCCTCGCGGCAGGAACTGACGGTGCCGGCTCCGGTGCGATTCAGATTCATCGCTGGAACGAGGATCACTGGCAGCTTGTCCAAACGCTTCCTCTGCCGGGCTCCGGTTGGGATCGTGAAAGCCAGTTTTCGACCCTGATGGCGGCCGACATCCAGGGTGATGCCCAACCCGAGTTTCTGGTGCGAGGTCTCCGCGGTTTGCACGCCTATACCTTAAGCGGACATCGACTCCCCATGCAGTCACAATCATTCACAGACGCGCAGGGTTGGAATCTGACTGAACACTACAGCACGTTGCAAACGGCGGTGGCGACGGTCACAGAGAACAATGAAAGCCATGCTCGCACGCTAATCTTCGGCCGTGGGAGCAAAGGGCTGGAAGTTTACAAATTTACCCGCGGATGGACGGCGGCCGCGGAGTCGAATTTTCCGCAGTACTGCACCAACTTCAATGCTGACTCAAGTCCGCAGTGTCTGGCCTACAAGGCGATCAGTAATCGGGCCAACACGGGTCAGGTGGATATCCGATCGGAGTACACCCGGTTCGATCTCACTTCTGGCGACTGGTCGAATAGGCAGAGCAACGTCCAAGCTATGAACAATCCAAACGGCCCGAATAACGATCCGAACTGGCAGGCTGTGCAGACCGAGATGGTGCAGGAGCTGGGTTACGTTGCCACCGTCCTGGGCTGGTTTGGCAACAACTATGCTGTCATGAATGACAACTACAATCGCTCTGCAGACATATTAGGCCAGGCCGTGGGCGACGTAGACTTCGCGGTTACGAAAAGCGTCACCGTCAAATGGTTGGAAATGGGCTTAGATATCGTCTCCAAAATCGCCGCGTTCATACCCAATGGCGGCGGCGCTGGTATCGGCTTGATCATTAGGATTCTCGAGGATACTTACAACAATGTGGCAGGGTCCAATGGAGACATTAACCAGGCTATAACAGAGATCTATACCGAGCTGAACAAACAGAAGAGTAGCCTCAACACCACCAATGCCACCGAGCAGACAGCATATTTGACCGATTATTCGAAGCTGCAGCAGATCGGACTGGATCACACCACCGGTGGCTATGATTGGGCGAACGCCACAAAAGACGTTATCGCAGATGCGCAAAACGGGGCCGCACAGGGGATGCTGGTCAATTTTTACAGGACCCTGATTCCGTATAAGTGGTTTGTTTATTGGTGCAACGCCGACAGCTACACGGGCGCTGCCGATTGTGGCTCCGTTTACACTCAGACGAGGTATGACTGCAATTTTGGCACGCAGGTTTTACCCGGCGACCCCTACAGCGCGTGGACCTCGGAAGCTTATATTTACGCAGGGGCCACCTATAACGTAAATTGGGGTCTAGCCGATAAACTCACCGGTGATGGGACAGGCGATGTGAATGCCATCTGGTACATGATGTTGCTGGGTGGCGACCTCGGTTGGGATATACCCCAATTTGGACTCGAATACAACACTGGTTATCTGAATTACCCTGATCCGGATCTTGCCTACGACAACATCAAGTATGGCTACACCGGTCCTGGGAGTGCCGCCGCTGGCTGCAATGGAAATGGATCCACTACCGGAATCCAAAGCGGTAATCAAACGCTGTCTCAGCGGCTCACGATCGCACAGCATAATACGAGGCATATTACTGCGACGGAGGCGAACGACATACTGGAAGGCATACGAAAGCTCAAGCAAGATGCGAAGGCTGCTTCGCCGGACGGCGATGTGGAGCTCTACCTGACATCCCCTCTGCGAGAGGCCGCAAAGCTGATTGAACGGGCCAAACTACCGGCCCGCCCGGGCCAGCAAGGCTCGGTATCCGCGACGACGCCGACACATCTCGTTGAATCGTTTATTCGCGGTGCACAACTGCATACGGGCGAGCTTGGACAAGAACGCACCGAGTATCTTTTGACCAGAGCATACGATGTGATCGCCGAGATGGAAGGGCAGAACCAACCCGGCAAAGCTGCCGTGACTCGGTGCAGCCGTTGAGCTGCCCCGACACGCGGGCGATTCGCCCTGGCGATGGACTCTTCTCGTCGCGATGATACTCCCGACGTTCGTACTGCTATCGAACGACTGGGGACCATATCGTATAGATCGATTCGATGTCTTTTACGGATTCCTGCCCGCTGCCATGGGGACACTTGCGAGCGTGGCATTGCGCAAAGCGATCAAATGGGGCGGCCACGCGTTGCTCTAACCTTTCTCCGACGGCTAGTCTTCTTCGCCTCAATAGCCCTTCTTGCACTCGCGCAGGTCCAAAACCGGGCGCAGCGCACAAACGATGTCGAGTCGTTTACCTATCTCGATAACCTCGTTACCGATCGCATCGCGAAGGACCAGGTTCTGAGAGCCAGCATCGTGGTCGTCCGGAACGGCCAACTGTGGTACGAGCGTGGTTACGGACTCGCTGATGCCAAGAAGAGCAGGCCCGTGGACCCAGAGAATACCGGCTTCTATGCTGTCTCGATTTCAAAGTTGTTTGTCGCCACGCGGTCATGCAATTGGCCGAACAGGGCCGTTTGGACCTGCATAGCGACATCAATCGCTACCTCGATCTCCGATTACGTACCTTCGGCGGCAGCAGAGCAGTTACATTGGCCGATCTTTTGACGCACACATCGGGAGTCGACGACCATATGATCGGAGCCGAGTCGCCGATAAGGAAGCCGATTGACCTCGGTGTGTACTTTCAGAATCATGTTCCAGTCCTTATTCGCGAGCCGGGTGCCGAGATCGATTATTCCAATCACGGGGTCGCGTTGGCCGCCCACGTCGTGGAATGCGTTTCCCGGAGGACGTTCTACGACTACGCCGAACAGCACATTCTTTCGCCGCTCGAGATGCGCCACAGCACTTTCCGACAACCCCTCCCGGAGCCACTTCGAAGGAACATCGCATATGAGAGATTCGAAAAGCCGTACACGGTTTTGTACCCTGTCGCAACGCTTGTTACCACGCCAACGGACATGGCCAAGTTCATGCTTGCGCACCTCAAAATCCGGCCATTCAGCACTCGCATTCTCACCGATGACACGCTCGACCGTATGCACGCCGAGCACTTTGGGCCCTCACCAAACGTCCCCGGCATCGCCTATGGTTTTTCGAGGCGCGGGATGCGGCAGGCCGCGCACTGTTTCACGCCGGCGCACGTGATCATTTCTCACTCCTGTATCTTCTGCCCGCGCACAGCTTCGGGATCTATGTCGTGATGTGCGGCGCCAGTGAGCAAAGCCAGCTGCCCGCAGAAGTGGCTCGCGAATTCTCACGTCATCTCTTCGGCCCCCCGCAAGCCCAACATCCAGCAGCAGCCGCCGCTGTCGTTCCGGAATGGCTGCCGGGTCGATATCGTCTCGATGCCATCAGCCACTCGACCCTTGAAAAGCTCGTAGGGTTAGGGGCGGAGATGCGAGTGAAAACGGCCAGCGCTGATATCGATGTAATCCTGCCCAGTTTCTCGCGTGGCGAGTCGATCGAGAGGTATACCCAGGTTGCCCCCTTGCTCTTTCGGTCGAACTCCAGCGGCCTATTGCAGTTTCGAAGGCCCAGTCAGTCGAGTGAAGCAAAGGCGTTTCGGAGCGACTTCGCATCAGATCCGATGAGCCTTAGGCGGTTGCGGTGGTATGAAAGCTCGGAGGTTTTTCTGTTCACCATCGCACTCAGTTAGGTCATCTTCACTTGTTCTTAGTGATCACTTTTTATTGGGCAATTCGGAAGCTAAGCGTGGCCGAACGGCGCTGGCTGCGGCATCTGGGAACGCTCTTTAGCGCGTGCGCTCTGGCGGTGCCAGTGTGACTGGCATCCTGATGGCGCTAACGGCGCGCGAACACCAGCTCTACACGATAGAAAAGATCCTCACCGTAGTGATGTCCATCCTCAATCCCGCCATCGCGTTGACTGTTATTGTGATCGCACTTACTCCATCCGCGGTCCTCAGCAGGACGTGGGCGACGCGACAGCGAATTGTCTTCGGTGCTCTTGGATTCGCTTCTCTATTCTTCTTGCGATTTGTCTCCTATTGGCACGTCTGGGGTTACCAGTTTTAGAGACAACCCGCTCGAGTTCGAATAGATCCAGCGTAACGGCGAAGGGTGGAGCTTCGGCAGCATTCTTGAACAACGGCACTGGAGGCCGTCAGAATGCCTAAACATCGCCGAAAGAAGAAAGCGCCAAAACGTGTCTTAGCACTGCCCGATTTGGAACAGACGAAGTCGGCTGTTCTCAACAGCCTCACGTCGAAAAGCGGCCAACGTAGCTACGATCACGCCATCAACGAATTCGTCGATTGGTACTGCTCGGAGCCGCGCCTCGCGTTCAATCGCATGGTCGTGCTCCGTTATCGGATCTTTCTCGAACAGAAGCAGCTCGCTCCGACCACCATCAATCTGCGCCTTTTAAGCCCTGACTTAGCAGCGGGTACTTCGCCGAATCAAGGGAGTTCGCCGGATCGGCGTGAGAGTCGGGAATTGGTTGACGGCCGAGCAGGGCAAACGTGTCTTGGCTGGCATACAAGTGAGCGACATCCGCGGGAAAAGAAACTATGCCATGCTCGCGCTGTTAATAGGATGTGGCCTGAGGCGGGGCGAACTGCTTGCGTTGAACTGCAAATATATCCAGCTGAGGGAAGAGCATTGGGTAATTGCCGATCTCAGCGGCAAAGGGGGACACATCAGAACAGTTCCCATTCCCACCTGGGTCAAAACGGCAATCGACTCTTGGATCGAGGCGAGCGGAATCACGGAGGGATGTGTGTTTCGTGCGATCAACAAGGCATGGAACTTGCTGGTATTGAAAATTTGGCACCCCATGATTTGAGGCGCACGTGTGCTCGTCTGTGTCATCTCGCTGGTGGAGAACTCGATCAGATCCAGTTTCTTCTCGGACATATTTCCATTCAGACCACCGAACGGTTTCTGGGCTGTAAGCAGAAGCTTCGCTGCGCGGTCAATGACAAGCTTGGCATTGAGCCATGATGAACCTCGACCAGGCGTTAGAACGGGCGATTACCCGCCCCTTGGCGACTACACACGGGTAAATCGGCAGATCCACTTGTCCGACTCGCCGACTACGCGGACATGTGAACGTGGATCTCCGGTGGCAACGGCGTTTATCAGTACTAATGTCCGATGCGCGTTCTGTATTGACAATTGTTAATGGGATGGTCCGCCGCCTCTGTTTGACAGTGGCGGGAACATAAGAGGTGAAAAAGGAGACCATCTCATGGAAATACACACAATCGGCATTGATATTGGCAAGACGATCTTTCATTTCGTAGGCGTGAACTCGCGCGGGGAGGTCGTGGTGCGGAAGAAGTACTCCCGACTGCAGTTACTCCGCTTCACAGCGATCCGGCAAGTTGCTTGATTGGTACGGAAGCATGCGGAGGTTCCCACTTTCTGGGCCGGGCACTTCGAGAGCAGGGGCATGAGGTGCGTTTGATCCCAGCACAGTATGTGAAGCCGTACGTGAAGACCAACAAGAACGACTTCCATCGATGCTGAGGCGATTGGGGAGGCTGTGGGTCAGCCGACCATGCGCTTCGTCCCGATCAAGACCGACGATCAACTGGACATGCAGTCATTGCATCGCGTGCGCGAGCGCTGGGTGGTGCGACGAACCGCCGTCGTCAATCAGGTCCATGGATTGTTGCTGGAGCGCCGGGAAGAGCGCCTGCGCAAAGCGCGCGACTGGTTCTTCCAGAACTACTGGCCCGAGACCTTTGAAGAGTCGATGAGGATCGCCGCTCCCCGAACCGAAGGCGGGACCAATTTTCATGATGGTAGTCAGTTACTGGGAGCAGGCCTGCGCCCTGCTCGATTATGACCTGCTGCACGAGGACCTCTTCTTCGAAACCAGTGGCGAGTTCTTCGGCGTCTTCGAGCGCATTCGGCCCGGA
>JBPCJX010000008.1:0-120655 GCA_051004875.1 Bryobacteraceae bacterium | reverse complement strand
TGGACGTGTGCTTGTCAGCCCTACAGGAGGGTTGGTCTTTGTGGGGTCGCAACTACCAGTGCTTCCCGGTGATCGGACTTTTGAGTTGTGGCTCATTCCCGCGAAAGGCGCTCCTCAACCTGCCGGACTGTTCCGTCCCAACCCATCCGGCGAATCTGTGCATATCTCGCCCGTAGCTGTGGATGCTTCGAACACTTCCGCAGTGGCGGTCAGTATTGAGCCGCGCCAAGGCTCGACTGCTCCAACGACCAAGCCTATTTTGGTCGTGCCACTGGCATAATTTGTCGGGCTGAAGTCTATGGTGCGCCGGCCGGCAGAGGACTGTGTTGCGACGGGGCGGCGCCAGTTTCAGGAAGCGGAACCAGCATCTGTTCCTTGCGGTAAATCAGCGTGGATGTATCGTAGCTGGCAAGCTCGAATCCATGCCCGTGCGTAATGGCGTCGGTTGGGCAAGCCTCTACGCAGTATCCGCAAAAAATGCAGCGGTTGTAATCGATGTTGTAAACTTTCGCGTACCGCTCGGCTGCGCTGAACCGCTGTTCTTCGGTGTTTTCGGCGGCTTCGATATAGATGCAGTCGGCCGGGCAAGCGGCGGCGCAGAGAAAGCAGGCGACGCATTTTTCGAGACCGTTTTCATCGCGCTGAAGGACGTGAGCTCCACGATACCGCTCTTCGAGATGAGCGGGGCCGTCCGGGTACTCTTCGGTAATGGCAGGAGATAGCATCTCCTTGAAGGTGATGCTCATGCCCTTGGCAATCGCCGCCGCCGAGTCTAGAACTTCACCAAGTTTCGCCATCCTGCATCCAGGTTAGCGCAGCTCCCGCAGTTGACGTTGACGTTTGCGACGACTAGCTGGTGGGCTTTAGCTCGCTAGCTGGTTCCACGCCACTGGCTCTGCGCCCAAATCTTGCTTCCCGTCTTCCTGTTCTCTTACGAATTCGAGAATGTCGAACGGCTTTTGCTCACGGTCCGGGAAAAAGCTGTTGATCGCGGTCTGCTCATCATCAAACATCTCGAATACCGTTGAGAGTTTAGTCAGAATCATTAGTTGGACATTGCGTTTTGATACATTCAGCAGCTTTACCGAACCACCCGCCTTTTGCAACTGTGTATGAGCGACCACAAGCGTGCCGAGACCCGTGCTATCGATGAAGTCGAGATGCTTCATATCGAGGATGATGCTTGTGCGGCTTGCATTGATGAGTTCTGTGATGTTGCGGCGCAAATCGCCGGAGTCTGGCCCTGCAACGAGACGACCGTGCAACTCGAGAATGACAATCCCGTCCGCTTCTTTTTCGCGCACTTCGAGAGGCATGGTGTGCCTCCACTATAGCGTGTTGCTGCGGCGCGGCAGTTATGGTAAAGATGCTTACACTTCAAAGCTTGCGCACGGAGTAAAGTGGAGATTGCGACTTGGCCGCTCAGCGAGGGCTAAGAGGGGGACAGGGTGTTTGTGAACGCTTTAGCGGCTTTGCTGCAGACGCAAATTCCAGGCAGCGCCGAGCACCGCGTCCAGAACATCTTTAAGCCGTTAGCATCGCCCGCCGAATTTGAATACGAGATCGCTCTTTTCGTGCTCGCGGTTACAGCCGCTATCTTCGTGGTTGTTGCGGCTCTGATTGTCTTCACGATCGCGCGCTTTCGCCGGAAGGCTGAAGATGATAGCCGGCTAGAGCCGCCACAGGTATATGGCAGCAATCAAATCGAGGCAGCTTGGACGGTGATCCCGGTTCTAATTGTCTTTGTACTGATCGGTGTTTCGGCGCGAGTGATTGCTAGCGTGCAAAATGCAAGTCCACCGCCATCGACGCTGAAGGTGACGGTGATCGGGCACCAGTGGTGGTGGGAGGTTGTGTATCCCGATTACGGAATAGTTACAGCGAATGAAATTCACGTTCCTGCGACACCCGACGGCAAACTACCTACTTATCTGAGGCTGGAGAGTATGGACGTCGCCCACAGTTTCTGGGTGCCGCGGCTCTCCGGTAAAACAGATCTGATTCCGAATCGCGTCAACTACATGTGGATCGATCCTCGCGAACCCGGAATTTATGTAGGGAATTGTGCCGAGTATTGCGGGACGCAGCACGCCAACATGTTTATTCGGGTCATCGCTCAGGCACCAAATGACTTCCATAGTTGGGCGGCCACCCAGCAAAGGCCTGCCAATCAGGACCCTCAGCTCAGCGCTGCCAGGGTGGCGTTCGGAACGTTCGCGTGTGTGAACTGCCACGCCATAAGAGGCACGCCAGCTATCGGCAGGTTTGGTCCGGATCTGACGCATCTGATGAGCAGGCGGACGCTTGCCGCCGGTGCGGTGGCGAACACGGCTCAAAATCTTCGCTCTTGGATCGATGACCCTCAACAAGGCAAGCCTGGCTGCTTGATGCCCAGTATGAAACTAACCGGCGAACAACTGGATCAAGTTGTATCGTATTTGCAATCGCTGAAATAAGCAGAGTCTTATGGCATCGATCGATTATCCACTCCAGCGGCCGGAAGCAGCCGCGCGCGAGTTTTCCTTCTCCGAGACGCTTTACAAGTGGGTAGCTACAGTTGATCACAAAAAACTTGGGCTGATGTATATCATGTCTGCGCTGCTATTTTTTCTCGTCGCAGGAATAATGGCAGCGGTGATGCGCCTGCAATTGGCGTTTCCTTTGAATCATGTGGTCGGTCCGGCCACGTATAACCGGCTGTTCACGATGCATGGGACCACCATGGTCTTTCTGGTAGGAATGCCAATCGTCGCCGGCCTATCGAATTATCTGGTGCCACTGATGATTGGCGCGCGTGATATGGCATTTCCGCGGCTGAACGCGTTCGGGTTTTGGATCTTCCTGTTGGGCGGCCTGCTGCTTTATTTCAGCTACATCGGCGGTGGCGGACTTTCGGGCTCCGGCTCGGCTCCGGATGTAGGCTGGTTCGCGTATGCGCCGCTGACGGAAAATTCGTTCTCGCGCGGCTCGGCGACAGACTACTGGGCAATTGGAGTTCTGGTCGCAGGAATCGGGAGTATTGCGAGTGCGATTAATGTGATTGCGACAACGCTTTCGATGCGCTGTCCTGGCATGACGCTCAGTAGGATGCCCATGTTTGTCTGGGTCATGCTGGTCGATTCCTGGCTGATTGTGCTCGCGCTACCGGCGCTCTCGGCCGCTCAGATCATGCTCCTGCTCGATCGCTACCTAACTGCGAACTTCTTTAGGACACAGGCGGGCGGATCGGCTGTGTTATGGCAGCACCTGTTCTGGATTTTCGGACACCCGGAAGTCTACATTTTGATTTTTCCTGCGTTCGCGATCTTGTCAGAAGTGGTTCCAGTCTTCTCCCGCAAGCCTTTGTTCGGAAGGCCGGCCATGGTGGGTGCAGTGGTCGCAATCGGCTTTATCAGCCTTGGCGTGTGGGCACATCATATGTTCGCGGTGGGCATGACGTCGTGGTCGAATACGTTTTTTGCCGCCTCGAGCATGCTCGTCGGTGTGCCAACCGGCATTAAGATCTTTAATTGGACTGCCACTATGTATGGCGGAAAGCTGCGTTTGGCAACGCCGCTACTCTTCTCTTGCGGCTTTCTGCTGCAATTCCTTCTCGCCGGACTCACGGGGATCATGCTTGCGGTTACACCCTTTGACTGGCAGCTTCACGATTCGTATTTCGTTGTGGCGCATTTTCACTTCACCTTGGTAGGGGGACTGGTCTTTGGCTTCTTTGCGGGGATCTACTACTGGTTTCCGAAAGCCATCGGCAGAATGCTGAACGAACGACTCGGAAAGTGGCACTTCTGGCTGTTTTGCATTGGCTTCAACATGACCTTTCTCCCCTTGCATTGGGCGGGAATGCTGGGCATGCCACGGCGAATTTACACCTATTGGCCAGGCCGTGGCTGGGAAACATGGAACCAGATCGCGTCCATTGGTGTAATCTTCCAGGCGGCCGGCATTCTCTGCTTCCTATGGAACGTAATCCAATCAGCAAGGAAGAATGAACTTGCGGGCGACGATCCTTGGGATGGTTGGACGCTCGAGTGGGCCACTACGTCTCCACCGCCTGAATATAACTTCGAGAAACTTCCAGTCGTGCGTAGCAGCCGGCCTCTGTGGGATCAGAAGCACCCGAACGATCCCGATTGGAAATTCGAATAATCAAAGCAACATGGCAGACGCGAACGTAATCGCAGTTGACGCTTTGGAAATGGAGCGGGAGTGGAAGCTTCCCGACCGCGGAACGGTCGGAATTATTTTCCTGATCATAACCGAGACGGCGCTCTTCACAATGTTCGTCGCGGTGTATCTCATCTACATTGGCAAGAGCGTCAGTGGGCCGTATCCAAAAGATGTTTTAGACATTCCCGTTCTGGCGACGATTTGCCTGTTATCGAGCAGTCTGACAATTGTCTTCGCCGAGCACGCTCTGAAGAAAAATGAGCTGGGCCGCTTCAAGCTGTGGTGGACACTGACGATCCTGCTGGGGGCATATTTCCTGTTTTCGACAGGTGCGGAGTGGCGGAAACTAATTTATAAAGACCATTTGACGATCAGCTCAAATCTATTCGGCAGCACCTTCTATTCACTTGTGGGATTGCACGCAAGCCACGTCATCGTCGGGCTCACCTTTTTTTCCATCGTCCTGACGGCTACGCTGCGCGGATTTGCCATTCAGACCCAGCTCAGGCGGGTTTTGTTTCTATCGTGGTACTGGCATTTCGTCGACGCGGTGTGGGTGATTGTTTTCACTGTGGTCTACATCATCGGTCGATAGAGGAAGTCGCATGGCTCAGGAAATCCATCACGGCGAAGCGGGAGAACGCAGCGACAAGACACATATCGAGATGCCCGCGCCAACGTTTTGGCCGATGGTGTTTGCATTTGGGATCACCCTGCTGTTTGCAGGCATGGTCACGAGCTGGGTGGTCAGCGCTGTGGGCGTGGTAATTGCATTCCGGGCTGCCTTGGGATGGTGGCGCGATGTCATTCCGCAGGAGGCTCACGAGGAAGTGGCCATTGATCCGGCACTCAGGCCAGCGCCGGTGATGGCGGAAGCGCGTTCCGTGATGCGATTGCGAGTTGGAGAAGCGGGGCATCGCGTGCATATACCCGAAGAAGTTCATCCTTATTCGGCAGGCTTTTGGGGTGGGCTTGCCGGCGGCACCGCGATGGCGGCACTGGCATGTCTCTACGGCTTAATTGCCCAGCACAGTATCTGGTATCCGATCAACTTGCTTGCAGGCGTCGTGATTCCAGCGATGGGAAACGCCAGCCTCGAGCAATTGAGAGCGTTCAATGGGCTCGCGTTTTTCGCGGCTCTGGTCGGGCATGGCGTAATTTCAATTCTGGTCGGCATCGTGTACGCGGTCATGCTGCCGATGTTTCCTAAATACGCTCCGCTCTGGGCAGGAATCCTGATGCCATTATTTTGGAGTGGTCTCGTTGCGACCGCTCTGAATATCGTCAATCCCGTTATGAATGAGCGCATCAATTGGCCCTGGTTCGTGGCGTGTCAGCTCGGGTTCGGATTGGTGGGAGGGTACGTAATTGCCAGGAGCACACGTATCAAAACCATGCAATCGTGGTCGCTTGCCGAACGCGCGTTTGTGGAGGCCCCGGGTGTGCGGCCGGGTCGTAAGGAAGATCGCGAATGACGCCATGCGGTCGCCGCACATTCTTACGAGTGCAGTGTTGCCGTTGCGGTGGTGGTGCTATATCACTCTTGTTATTGTTGATGGCAGGATGTGATCCTCCGGGCAAACCGAAACCCGAGCCGCCATCGTCGCAAGACATCACCGATTTCGCTACGCTGTATGGACAAAACTGCGCCGCTTGTCATGGACCTGACGGGAAGAACGGTCCTGCAAGACCGCTGAATAGTGCACTGTATCTGGCGATCGTCCCCAGAGACGTTTTGCAAAAGACCATTGAAGATGGGCGCGCCGGTACTGCGATGCCAGCATGGGTCCGGAGTCAAGGCGGTCCCCTAACGCAGAGGCAAATTGTGGCGTTGGTGAATGGAATCGAACAGCACTGGGCTAAGCCCGCCAGTTTCCAGCACGCTGCGCTTCCGTCGTATAGCCCTGGTAATGACTCGGGAGATCCCAAGCAGGGTAAAAAACTCTTCGCGCGCAACTGTTTCATGTGTCATGGACCAAAGGCTCCGATCGGCTCTGTCACTGATACCGCTTTTCTGCAATTGGTGAGCGATCAGGTATTGCGCACGTCAATCATTCAGGGGCGGGCGGATCTGGGCATGCCGGATTATCGAACTCTGAATGTGGGGCGCGCTTTGAGTGATCAGGACATTAGCGATCTGGTCGCATATTTGGCTTCATTGCGACCCCAAGTTCCGAACGAAAGCGCCCACGTCGTTGAAAACGGAACGGGGCAAGCGGGCCGTATGACAAAGGGCAATGAGGGAAGCGGGAACGGACCAGGGAGCCCACGTCAGCAGCAAAACGAAGGCAACAAAGGGAAGGGAAGCAGCAGTCAGAGAGGCGTAAAATGAGCGGACCCGACCGGGAAGAAGACAAGGGCAACGACAAAACACTGAATCCGTCACGGCGCGATTGGCTGTTTACGGCAGGGGTGGCGATAAACGTTGCGGCGGGACTGCTGCTGGCGGTGCCTTTGGTGGGCTTCGTATTTTCGAGCTTTGTCGAGAGGAAAGATCCACGCAGCTGGATTTCACTCGGTCCGCTCGAAGGTTTCCCAGAACGAACAACACGTATCGCGATGTATCGCAATCCGTTCACGCGACCCTGGGACGGGCAGACCGCCAATATTCCTTGCTGGGTTCGGCATGTTCAGGGCAACCAGTTTCAGGTGTTCGCGATCAACTGTGCACACTTGGGTTGCCCCGTGCGATGGTTTCCCGAATCGGGGCTGTTTTTATGTCCCTGCCATGGGGGCGTGTATTACGAAGATGGATCGCGTGCTGCAGGCCCACCGCCTCGCGGGCTCTTTCAGTATGACTATAAGGTTGACAATGGCGAGCTTTGGGTGAAGGGCGGCGAAATGCCCACGCTTTCAAACCCGGTATAACCTGCGGGAGACGATTCGTATGAACTGGCTCAGAAACGCAGCGGTGTGGCTGGACGACAGGTTGCACCTGACCGCGTTATACGCATCGACGGCAGGGCACGAAGTTCCTGCAAGCGCAGGCAGCTGGTTTTACGTGTTCGGCAGCGCGACACTGCTGTGCTTCGTCATCCAGATCATCACGGGCGCCTGTTTAGCCTTCGTTTACATTCCATCGACGAACGAGGCATGGACCAGCCTGCAATATCTGAACCATGCGCAGTTTTGGGGCTGGTATCTACGCGCTGTGCACAACTGGGGATCAAATTTCATGGTCTTCATCATGACTCTGCACATGATTCAGGTCTTCTTATTCGGCGCGTATAAATATCCTCGGGAACTGACTTGGATCAGCGGCGTATTTCTGTTGTTGTGCACCCTCGCAATGGCGTTCACCGGTCAGGTGATGCGATTCGATCAGGATGCCTATTGGGGGCTAACGATTGGCGCATCTATTACCGGCCGCGTGCCTGTGATTGGTGCACAGCTTGTGCATTTATTGCTGGCCGGCCCCATCATAGCGGGCGAAACACTCTCGCGATTTTTCACGCTGCACGTGTTTATCATTCCAGGGTTGATTATCGCGATCGTCAGCATGCATCTGAGATTGGTGCTAACGAAGGGCATCAATGAGTACCCGAAGCCGGGACATCCGGTTCACAAAGCCACCTACGATGCCGAATATGCGGACATTTTGCGGAAAGAGGGTGTGCCCTTCGTGCCGCACGCAATCGGCAAGGATCTTATTTTTGCAGCGATTGTGATTGTGGGCATTCTGGGCTGCGCGTTCGTATTCGGGCCGAAAGGCCCGGGGGGACAGCCCGATCCCACCATCGTCGACACGAATCCACGGCCGGACTTTTATTTTCTATCCATCTTCGCTTCACTCGCGTTGTTACCCGACTGGATGGAGGTCATCGTACTGTTCGTTGCGCCCGCGCTTTTGATCTCGTTCCTGCTTGCTCTCCCGTTTATTTCCGGAACAGGCGAGAAGAGCGCACGCCGGAGACCCGTTGCCGTTCTGTCAGTAATCTTTATCATGCTGGTGATTGGCGTTCTGACATACCTAGGTGAGACGTCGCCATGGTCTCCCCGCATGTCGGCCTGGAGCAGCGAACCGATTCCCGTGCAATTCGTGAAGGGGCGGACTCCACTCGAGTTACACGGCGCGCTGATATTTCAGAACAAGCAATGCCGCAATTGTCACGCGCTCGGGGGTGAGGGAGGGCAGCGTGGTCCGGCGCTCGACAAGGTGGCAACCCGTCTGACGCGCGATGAGATGGTGCGGCAAGTGCTTCAAGGTGGCGGAAATATGCCGGCGTATGGAAAGAAACTGACTCCGGCGGAAGTCGACGCATTGGTTTCGTTCATGCAGACCTTGAGACCCCGGAGCGTGCCGCCATTTCGTGATTCCGACAAGCCTCGAAACCGTTTACCGCGTGACCTCGCCATTATTGCACCTCCTTTAGGTCATTCGAAGCGGTAAGAACTTGGATCCCGTTTCGAGTGCCGCTCTGACTTCCTGGACGCCGAACTTGTACGTGATTGCACTGTTGCTGGCAATTGCGGTGATTTATGTAATCGGCTGGACACGAGGCCGTCGATTGTTGTGGGATGAACGCGACCACCGTCGCCTGGCTGCATTTCTGACCGGATTAGCAGTGGTTTTCCTGGCGACCGAGTCGCCGCTCGACGCGTTTGACAATCTCTATCTCTCAGCGCACATGACGCAACACTTACTGCTGATGATGGTTGCGCCGCCCCTCCTCTTGCTTGGTCATCCGACGCTGCCGCTTTTGCGTGGGCTCCCTAAAAGGTTCGTAAAGGAAGGCTTGGGTCCGTTCTTATCATGGCGTCTACTGCAGCGAGTGTTGCGAAGGCTGATATCGCCTCCTGTAGCGTTACTGGTATTTGCGGTAAGCACGATTTTTTGGCATTTGCCGAAGTTCTATGAACTCGCGCTGCGGTCCCCAACCTGGCACGGCCTGCAGCACGCATCCTTTTTCTGGACCGGAATCCTGTTCTGGTGGACAGTGGTACAGCCCGGGCCCGGAAGATCGCGCTCGCCTCGCTGGATAGCGATTCCGCATCTGCTGCTGGCGGACATCCTCAACACAGCGCTTTCAGCGTTCTTCGTGTTTTCGGGCACGCTTCTGTATCCAATTTATGAAGCCGTTCGGGGGAGCCGCTTAAACGCTCAGCAGGATCAAACGATTGCCGGACTGATCATGTGGGTGCCGGGCTCGATTATCTACCTCGTACCCGCCCTCGTGATTGTAATCGGGCTATTGTCAGGCACGCCACGCAGGCGGCAAGTTGCGGTCGTACGACGAGTCCGGACAGTACCATCAGCGCGTCGCCTACGATCCGGGATGCTACACATGCGTCGAGTGGCGCAAGCTGTGATGTTGCTGCTTGCTATCGCCGTCATGGCCGATGGATTTTTCGGTCCCCAAGTAACACCGTTGAACCTGGCGGGCGTCTTGCCGTGGATTCATTGGCGTGCGTTTTCGGTATTGGCACTGTTGATGTTGGGCAATTTGTTCTGCATGTCGTGCCCTTTCACTTTTGTCCGTGATATCGGCCGAACTGTACTGCCGGCCAAACTCCGCTGGCCCCGTTGGCTTCGATCGAAATGGCTGCCTGCGGCGCTAATCCTTATTTATTTGTGGGCGTACGAGGCCTTCAACCTGTGGGACAGTCCCTGGCTGACAGCTTGTATCATTGCGTCGTATTTTTTGGCAGCCTTGATTGTTGATGGAGTCTTTCGAGGCGCAAGCTTCTGTAAGTATGTGTGTCCCATCGGGCAGTTCCACTTCATCAGCTCGCTGGTTTCGCCGGGCGAAATACGTGTACGGAGCCGCGAGGTTTGCCAGTCCTGCGGCACTCACGATTGCATTCGCGGCAACGACCACGCACGTGGCTGTGAGTTGTATCTGTTTCAGCCGAAGAAGGCCGGAAATCTCGATTGCACGTTCTGCCTAGACTGCGTGAAGGCGTGTCCGCACGATAATGTTGCGTTGCTGCCAACTGTGCCCGCGCAGACCTTGACACGCGATCCGTATCGATCCTCGCTCGGAAGGTTGTCGAAGCGGAGCGATTTGGCCGCATTGGCGTTGCTGATTGACTTTGGTGCGTTTGTGAATGCAGCCGGCATGATTGGCCCAGTGATGACGTGGGAGCACGGTTGGCATGCACGCCTAGGTCTGCGTGCCATGCCGCTAATTGTGGGAGCATTCGTGATTACGGGTGCTTTGGTGCTGCCGCTCGCGACGGTCTTGATTTGTGGACTTTTGAATCGGCGCTTCACACCGTCACCCGCCATCGCTGACGTGACGCGCCGATTTGTATTTGCACTGGTGCCCCTAGGGTTCGCGATGTGGGTTGCACACCTCCTCTACCATCTCGTGATCGGCTGGAAAGCTCCATGGCCCATGCTGGAACGGGCGTTTACCGGAGCCATAATCTTGTCTCCGACAGCAGTGATCCCTGGATGGCTTACCTCGGCACAGCTATTGGCGCTTGATGCTGGACTGCTGCTCACGTTATACGTGAGTTGGCGGCTGGCGCTGCAGTATGCCGGGCGAGTGCGAGCTGCGTTGGGCCTCGTGGCGCCTTGGGCAGTGCTTTCGTGTGGACTCTACGCGGCTGGAGTGTGGATCCTATTTCAGCCAATGCAAATGCGCGGCATGCTGCATTGAGCAGAATCGGTATTGTTGGTGGCCTGTGTCTTGCCGCCCGCAGTCTTTCCGCAGACGGCGGCATCGTTCAATTTCAAAAGCAAGCTGGGCCGTTCTTCGTCACTGTGTTCAGTGCGCCGGTACCGTTAAGAGTTGGCCCCGCGGACTTGAGCGTGATGGTTCAGAGGGCCGATGACCGAAGTGAGATGCTGGATTGCCGTGCCATTCTGCACTTGGCCAAGGCAGGTGAGCGCGATATTGAAGCACCTGCTACACGAGCACAGGCGACAAATAAATTGTTGTATGCGGCGGCGATTGTTTTCCCGTCACCCGGCAAGTGGCGCCTGACTGTAGGCATAAAAGAGAGAGACGATACGGTTCGGGTGAATGGCGAGTTGGCAGTCTTGCCGGAACTGCCGCCCTTGATCGCTCATTGGCCCTACTTTGCGCTGTTGCCTGTGGCAGTGGCGCTGTTCGGCCTGAATCAATGGTTGAAAGCCAGGCGAAAGGCTAGGAGTCCGCGAGCACGGCCATAGCAGCATTACGGCCATTCATCGCGATGACACTGCCACCCGGATGCGTGCAAGCTCCGCAGAGATAGACACCGCGCATGGGCGTCTTCGCTCGAAGGCGATTGCTCCACATATATTGAGGTAAGCACTCCCCCTGGAAGATGTGACCTCCAGTGAGACCTACTTTCTTCTCTATGTCCGGAGGCCCAAGCACCTGCGCATCTATCACCGCGTCAGGCATGTTTGTGCAGAAACGCGCAAGGGCTGCAAGCGCACGCTGCTTGGCTTCCTCCCGATTCTGGTCCCAGGTCCCGTCGGCAAACGTATAAGGCACGTACTGTGAAAACACGCTCATCGTATGCGTACCCGGCGGGGCAATGCTGCGGTCGTGGACGCTTTGAAAGTAAAGCTCCGTCCAGAGGCGATCTGGCAATTGGCCGTTGCGCGCGGCTGCGTAACCGGCTTTCCACTCCTGTTTCGTAAGTGGTGTATTGATCTGTCCGAAATGATGAGCTTCGCAAGCGCCAGGCCGCGCCCGGAAATTGGGCAATTCGCGCAGCCAGACGTTCAGCTTCAGAGTGCAGCCTTCCATTGGGATCGACTGCACCTGCTCCCGCCAGCTTGAGTCCGCAGCATTGCCCAGAAGACGCAGTGTTGTTCGCGGGTCGGCATTGGATATAACAACGGGCGCGCTGATGTGCTCCCCGCCTTCGAGTAAAACGCCTTCGCCTGGAAGTATTTTCGATACGGATACACCCGCTGCGACAGTCGCTCCAGCGTCGCGGGCAGCGTCGCATAGAAAGAACGAGACCATGCCCATTCCGCCTTGCACGTAACCCCACGTTCCGGGGAACCCGCCGAGCCTGCCAGACGAGTGATGGAAACGAATGGACGCTGTGCCCGGATGGAACGGACTGGCATTCGTGCCTATAACACCTTGACCGAGATATGCAATTTGAAGGCGCTCGTCTGAAAGATAATGCTCGACGAACTCTGCCATCGACCATCCGAATAGTAATGCCCGTGCTTCCTCGTCATTACCGAGACGATCCTCAAGCTGTTCTCGAGTCGGCGGCTCACCGATCCAGACATCGTGCTTATTTGCTGGACGCAAAGCGTCGCGCAAGCGGCGGATGACGTCCGACATGGCGCGCCATCCCCTGAGATCGCCAGGCGAGAAGCGACACAGTTCCGCTTCACACCGCCCGTCATCGTCATAGAGTTGAATGCTGGTGCCGTCTTCGAAAGGAACGAATAGGCCATTCATTGCGGGTGTCCAGGAATAGCCGCGATCGGGCAAGTTCAGTTCGTCGATGACAATCGGATGCAGCAAGCCCGCGAGGTAAGCACATGGCGACATACGAACGCCGGGCCAAGGCTCTTCAATTGTGCACGCCCCACCAATGCGTTCACGGCTTTCGAGAACCAGAACACGTTTCCCGCCGCGCGCCAGATAAGCGGCGCAGGTAAGTCCGTTGTGCCCGGCACCGACGATCAACGCATCCCATGATTGAGCTGCCAGCTCCCGAATCGGTGCTGGCAGGCCGACCAGGCCGAGTGATTCAACGGCTGATCGGTTGTTCGATGCGGCGGATGATTCCATGGGGGCGCTGTTGTACCGCCCGCGCCTACGCCGTTCTCTGTGCTTCCGCCTTCCCATCACCTGCAATGGCCGCCTGCGCCGCCGCGAGGCGGGCAATCGGAACGCGATATGGTGAGCAAGACACATAATCCATGCCCGTGCGGTAACAGAACTCAACCGAACTGGGATCTCCGCCGTGCTCGCCGCAGATACCGACTTCGAGATCGGGCCGCGCCTTACGTCCAAGCTTTACCGCGTGCTCAATAATCTTGCCGACGCCATCCTGATCCAGCACCGCAAACGGATCTGCTTTGAAGATTTTCAAGTCCTCGTACTGTTTGGAAAACTTCGTGTAGTCATCGCGCGAAAGACCCATCGTCGTTTGAGTGAGGTCGTTAGTGCCGAAGCTGAAAAACTCGGCTTCCTTAGCGATTTCGTCCGCAGTAAGGGCCGCGCGCGGAATCTCGATCATAGTGCCGACGTAATATTTCATCTCTTTGAGCCCGGCTTTGCCAAGCACCTCATCCGCCACCTTAATAACGATCGCTTTTTGATTCTCTAGCTCTTTCACGCTGCCTACCAAAGGAATCATCACCTCCGGAATCACGTGGATGCCTTTCTTCGCAACCGCAACAGCTGCTTCAAAAATCGCCCGAACCTGCATTTCCGTGATCTCCGGATAGGTAATGCCCAGCCGGCACCCACGATGTCCAAGCATCGGATTGAATTCGTGCAGCTCTTCCACGCGCCTCAGCAATTCCGGCAGATGCTTTTTTAGTTCGCCGACCGTGACGCCGTATGTTGCCCCCATTTCCTTCTTCTCTTTCGACGATGCATTCGGAAGCTTCACGATGTCGACCATCAGATTTTCGCGCTTCGGCAAAAATTCGTGGAGGGGCGGATCGAGCGTGCGAATCACGACAGGGAAACCATCCATCACCTCAAACAGCCCGGCAAAATCCCTCCGCTGCATCGGTAGGAGCTTCTGGAGCGCTTTCCGTCGTGTCTTCTCATCGCGCGCCAGAATCATCGCCTGCATAAATGCGATTCGGTCTTCGGCAAAGAACATGTGCTCAGTGCGGCAAAGGCCAATCCCCTCTGCGCCGTATAGACGTGCCTGCTTTGCGTCACGGGGAACGTCAGCGTTGGCACGAACACCAAAGTCGCCGCGGAACTCGTCGGCCCATTCCATGAACGTGGCAAAATAGTGCGACTTTGGATCGGGATCATTGGTTTTGCATTGACCTAAATAAACTTCACCCAGCGTGCCATCAAGCGAGATCCAGTCCCCCTGTTTGACAACTGTCCTTTTGCCTTCGAATAAAATGCTTGCTTCTTTTCTTCCTTCATCGACCGCGACTGATGATGCGCCGACCACGCAAGGACGGCCCATGCCTCGAGCGACGACCGCCGCATGACTCGTGAGCCCACCGACCGCCGTAAGAATGCCCTTGGATACGTCCATTCCGTGGATGTCATCGGGCGTAGTCTCTTTACGTACCAAGAGCACCGGGCCCTGTGACGCCATCTGGACAGCATCTTCTGATGTGAAGGCAGCGCGGCCGACCGCGGCGCCCGGCGAAGCGGGAAGGCCAATTGCAATTTTCTGCAAACCCTTGCGCATGTTTGGATCGAGGACCGGATGCAGCAATTGATCCAATTGCGCTGGTGCAACCCGCTGCACTGCTTCTTCCTTTGAGATCAGCTTTTCGTTCACCATGTCAACCGCAATCCGCACGGCGGCTGGACCCGTTCGCTTTCCGTTGCGGGTCTGAAGCATGTACAACTTCCCTTCTTCGATGGTGAATTCGAAATCTTGTACGTCACGATAGTGCTTTTCAAGACTCGCGGTGATCTCCCGCAGTTGCTTGTACGCTTCAGGCATAACTTGCTCGAGCTCACTGATGGCCTGCGGCGTGCGAATACCGGCGACCACATCTTCGCCCTGCGCATTTATTAGAAACTCGCCGTAGAAGACTCGCTCGCCGGTCGACGGATTGCGCGTGAATCCTACACCTGTTCCTGAGTTCTCGCCCATATTTCCAAAAACCATAGCTTGCACATTTGCGGCAGTGCCAATGGAATCGGGAATCTTCTCCATACGCCGGTAATAAATCGCTTTCGGCGTGTTCCAGGAATTGAAGACCGCGTCGCGTGAAAGCATGAGCTGCTGGTGCGCATCTTGCGGAAATTCCTTGCCAGTTTCCTTCTTCACTAGCGTCTTGTATTCGGTGATGATGACTTTCAAATCGTCAGCTGTAAGATCTGTATCTAGCTTTGCTTTCACCCGAGCCTTGCGCTTGTCGAAAATTTGGTCGAATTTTGCCATGTCGATGTGCAGCGCAACTTCACCAAACATCTGGATGAAACGACGGTAGCAATCGTAAGCGAATCGCGGATTCCCGGTCTTCCTTGCCACGGCTTCAGTCGCTTTGTCATTCAAGCCGAGATTCAAAATCGTATTCATCATTCCCGGCATTGAGAATTTCGCGCCCGAGCGGACGCTCACGAGCAGCGGATCCTCACCTACGCCGAGTTTCTTGCCCATATCCTCTTCGAGCTTCCCGAGAGCGCTATGGATCTGATCATCTACTTCCTTTGGAACTTTGTTGCCGTTTTCGAAGAAGAGGTTGCAGACCTCCGTCGAGATGGTAAACCCTGGAGGGACTGGAACACCGGCCTTGCTCATTTCGGCGAGACCAGCGCCCTTTCCGCCAAGAATGTCACGCATCTTGCCGTCGCCCTCGGCCCCGTCGGCTCCAAATGAGTAAATGTATTTCTTCATTTCGTGTCCTATCTCCTGATGCTAGGCTGCCGTCGAACTCGGCACTATTTCTGAAAAGTCGGCAATGTTTGAAAAGGCCGTTAGCAAGCTGTGCAGCAGCGCCAAGCGGTTCTGGCGGATCTCTGGATCCGGATCGTTCACTAACACTTTATCGAAGAAGAGGTCGACATGGGGGCGAAGTGACGCAATTGCACTCAGCTTAGCTCGGTAGTCGGTAGTCTGGGATACTGTCGAAGTAACGCTCTGAAATGCCGAGTAAAGGTCCCGCTCCGCGCCTGGAGAGAGCATTTCTACATTTGGCGGAAAAGCGTTCTCCACTTGAGCTTGCTTCAAAATGTTTTTAATGCGCTTGAAGCTTGCCGCTAGCGGCTCAAAATCTGGTGTCGCCCGCACCTCGTGAACCGCTTCTAGCCGGTCAGCTAAATCAGCGAGCGTCACCACTGTGGCCAACACCGCTTTCACTTCGTCGTAAGTGTAGTTCTTAATCTCCCGCAAGTAATATTCAACGCGCTCGCCAAGGAACAGCCGAAGCTCGGTGTCTTTGACGAACGGTAGATAAAACAGGTAAATATCTAGCCGAGCTTCAAACAAAATTCTAATGACGCCCTGAGCTGCCCGCCGCAGTGCAAAAGGATCCTTCGACCCGCTTGGGACGAGCCCGATTTTGAAACACTCGCGCAACGTGTCGAGCTTGTCGGCAAGCGCCACAACCTGACTTTCCAGCGTCCGCGGAATCGAGTCTCTCATGCTGAGCGGCTTGTAGTGGTCGTAAATTGCCGTTGCGATAGCTTCACTTTCGCCCTGTGCCTTTGCGTACAGGCCACCGACGATGCCCTGCAATTCCGGGAACTCTTTTACCATGTCGGTTGTGAGATCGCATTTGGAAAGCAGGGCTGCACGCGTAACCGTCTTTTCGTCCGCACGGACTTCGGCGGCTAGCTCCGCCGCGAGTTCAACCACTCGATCGGTTTTGTCCTTGTAGCTGCCGAGCTTCGCTTGAAAGGTAATCTTGGCAAGCTCTAAAACGCGTTCGGAAAGTTTCTTCTGCTGATCGACTCGCCAGAAAAACCGTGCATCGTTAAAGCGCGCGCGCAGCACACGCTCATTGCCTTGCCGGATGAGCCCATCTGGATCGCCATCCGTATTGGTCACAGCTACGAACTCCGGCGCAAGTGAGCCGTTCGGGTTCATCACCGAAAAATAGCGCTGGTGATGGCGCATGACGGTTGTAAGAATCTCCTTGGGCAGTTCGAGGTAAGCAGGATCGAAGCTGCCTCGCACCGTACTTGGAAATTCAGTCAAATAAAGGAGCGTTCGAAGCAACTCGTCGTCCTTCTGAACATCTGACCCGAGTCCCGCTTCTATGCGCTGCTTACGCTCTTCGGCCTGAATGATCACGAAATTGTTCTGCAAAGCATCCATGTACGTGGCGACAGTGACGGGCAATGGTTCCTTCGAGCCGAGAATTCGATGTCCGCGGGTTGTCTTGCCTGATCTCACGCCGGCCACTTCGAATGGAACCACTTGACCCTCGATGACAGCGACGATCCATCGAATAGGCCGGATGAAACGCACGCCGCTTTTGCCGGTCCAATACATCGTTTTCGGAAAATGGATGCCCGCGATGACCGCGGGCAATTTCTCGCTTAGGGCCTCCATTGCCGACTGGCCCGTCGTGACCTGATGGAACACAAACCGCTCGCCTTTGGCATCTTGCATTTTGCTCAGCGCTTCTACCGTCGTGCCTTGCTTCCGCGCAAAACCTTGTGCCGCCTTTTCGCCAGCCGAGACGTATGGGCCGGGAATTACGACTTGGACGTCGAGTGCCCGCGCCAACAGATCCTTGGCCAACAATACGAGCCGCCGCGGCGTACCCTCCGCTATAAGTGCCGATCCCTCGAGTGCCCCAAATGCAGTTTGAAACCGCTTCCGCAAATCGTCTAGCGCGGGTTCGATCATCCAGTCCGGAATCTCTTCCGTGCCGATCTCGAGAAGAAAATCCGCCATTTACGCGACGGCCTCTTCAGCAGGAAATCGCTGACGCATCCAGGCTTCAGCGACAGCGACGGCCAACTTGTGCACGCGCCCAATGATGCCGACGCGCTCCGTGACGCTAATTGCCCCTCGCGCATCCAGAAGATTGAAAATATGCGAGCACTTAAGGACTTGGTCATACGCGGGAAGCAAAGGAAAGCGCTGCTTGTCTGGCGCATATCTTGCCAGCAGCTCGCTGCATTCCGCTTCGTGCTCTGAAAATAATCGCCACAAACGATCGATGTTTGCAACTTCAAAGTTGTAGACGGAAAATTGCTCCTCTTCCACCAGCCGTACGTCCGCATATTTCACGCCCGGCGCCCACTCGATGTCGTATACACTTTCGACGTTTTGCAGAAAGGCGACAATGCGCTCCAGCCCGTAGGTGATCTCCGCTGGAACTACATCGAGATCGATGCCGCCGCATTGCTGGAAATAAGTAAATTGAGTGATTTCCAGACCATCGAGCATCACCTGCCAGCCAATTCCCCACGCGCCAAGCGTCGGCGATTCCCAATTATCTTCTTCGAACTTAATGTCGTGCTTTCTGAGATCGACGCCGATTGCTTCCAGACTGCCGAGATACTGATCGATCACATCGTCCGGCGTGGGCTTCAGTACGACCTGCAATTGCTGATGCTTGTACAGACGGTTCGGATTTTCGCCGTAGCGTCCGTCTGCAGGGCGGCGACTTGGTTGCACGTACGCGACCTTGTAAGGCTTCGGCCCAAGAACGCGCAAAAACGTTTCAGGCGCCATCGTGCCCGCGCCAACCTCCACGTCATAAGGCTCCTGAATCACGGCTCCGCGCGCGGCCCAGTAGCGCTTCAGCTTGAAAATCGTGTCTTGGAAAGAGTCCATTATGGCGTCGTCGTAGTCCTCACAGCCCCTCAAGCACGGCCGGAGTATGGAAACGCCGCTCTACGTGCTCTTCCATCTGACGGATCAGGAAACGGCGCAAATCGAGAGCCGTATCTTTGTTCCACGCCCGTAGCGGGAGATCGGCGATGTGGCTATTCAGCATAGTACCTGCTAAATCACGCGAAGATGTAGACAGCGTGTGATCGGGATGTTTTGCAACGTCGGGAAGAAAACCGGAAAGACGTGTGGCCCACAGCGAGAAATAGGTAATCGCGGTCCAAGCGCCACCCGGCACGCGCTGATGCATGTAGCCGAGTATCGCGGTTAGTAAACGGAAGAAGCGCTCGTTGGGCTCGTTTGGTGGAAGCATGTGCTCGCTGACCTCGGCAACATAATCGAGCGCCACGCTCGTATCGAAGTCACAGAGCAGATCGAACTGCGATTGCAATAAATCGCAGGAGTTCAGGTTTACCAGTTCGCGTGTTTCCTTTTGCGAGTACGATAAATTCACCAGCGACAGCCGTTCCAATCCAGACCCGAAGCTGCTTTTGGGCTTTCGCGCCCGCCTCGCCACTCCGCGCAGTTTTCCCTGATCGCGGGTGAAAAAACTGACGATCAGATCCGACTCACGAAAAGGATAGGTCCGTAGGACGTAGGTTTCACTCACCCGAGCCGGCATAATTCATGGCCGGTGCCAAGCAAGTTTGCAGCCGGTAGAATTCTCAGCGTACCAAAGTGGAGGGAGTGCCTTTAGACACGCCCTCCGCGGCTTTAATCGGCAAGATGGACTAACTAGCGAAGGCTCTACTTTTTCCGGATTTCCCGGTGAAAGAAAACGTCGCCGGGCTGATCTTTCACCGTGTAGTCCTCCGGAGGCTGGAATAAGCCGGACGCCGGCTCTGAACGTTGAATATTCGTGAGTTTGTAAGTTGTCTCGCCCATTCTGGGATCGTTGCTCTTGCTCATCACCAAAACCTTCAAGTCTGGGGAGTACCAACTCTCAGTTGTAATTACGATCGGCTGCAAGTTTCCTATCTGGCCTGCAGGAATCGTTCGTGTGACCCGCGTGCCGCGCGCTGGAACGCCCTCGATGGTTTGGATGCCAAGGTCTGATTTAGTACTGTCCAGATCGTCAGGTCGAGCGCTGTCATTTGTGACAACTTGACCTTTGCTCCCGGAAATTTGTGCCTTTCCTCCGGAGATGTAAAAGAAGGTTTTCGTCGCCCCAAGCGGCGGCGGTACCGCCATATCGAAGACGTCAGCTCCGCCATTCTTGCCACCCGGAACCGGCATCTTCACCGCAGTCTTCGTCTGTGCATCCAAGGTCCAGTGCACATGAGCCACCGGATCATCGATCATCACAATGTGAGGCGCATCGCCATTGTTTCCCGCCAATCCCGGAAGCGCTTCATCTCTTCTCACACGGCCTTGGCTGTCTCGCGCCACGCTACCCGAAGTAGTCTGTTCAATTCGGTTGCCATCGGCCAGCAACTGCAGTCGCTGTGTCGTCGCTTGTGCGGAGTATGGCGCGCCCGCCACAGTTCCCATAGGCCCGGCCAAGGCCGTAGTAATGCCGATTGGGCCGAATTCAGCCGCGTCTCCCATTTGAATCAAAACCGGTTTCTGGCCAGCAACTCCCGTTTGTCCGAGAGCACATCCTACGCACAGGGCCAAGATCACGATTGCTTTACGCATATTGTTCTCCTCTAAAATTTCACTTACTGAACTTGTCCATCGACCAGCCGTACGGCCCGGGCAATCCCGTCCGGTCCAACCAGTAAATCCGCATTAACTTTTTCTTCAGCCGCCAGATGCGCAAAAGGCATTCCCATTCCGCCCAGCTGCGAAGCCGGAATCTGGACACGTACGATCACGGGCTGCTCCAAAGGCACGTCGCTTTGCGCGTAGGGAAGGGCGATGAATCCGGATCTGTGGTGCACCGGAGTAGTTACAGCCGTTTCCTGGTCTGAGCCTCTCTTGTGTGTCCAAGCCAGGTACAAGCCGGCCGCAATAACCGCCGCGGCTGCCACTCTCGCCACATACTTCCACCGTCGTTGGTGTACGCGAGTTCGGAACGCAGTCCGCAACCGGTCCTCCAAAGCCGGACTCGCATTCTGCGGAACGGCGCTCGCGAGCGCCCGCAATCGATCCTTTAACTGTTCCTCCTCAGTCATGCCCGGCACCTTTCGCACTTCCGCAACTTCGCGCCCAATATCGCCCGCGCTCGATGCAATCTTGACCGCACCGTCCCGACTGCGCAACCCACTTGTTGAGCCGCTTGCGCGTAAGTCACATCTTCCAGGTCACAAAGCACAATCACCTCGCGGTAGTTCGGCGGCAGACTGAGTATGGCGCTGCGCAGCCCTTCGATTTCTTGTCCTTTACTCAAATTCTCAAGCAGATCAGTTCCGGAACTATTCGGTGGTTCCAATCCCCCTGAGTCAAACACTCGAGTCTCCGCAAGGTGCCGTCGCACCTTGTTGCGTGCCACTCCGATCAGATAGCCCTGTAGCGCGCCACGCTCTTCGGCATACAGTTTCTCCTCGGAAAGAAGCGTCAGAAATACCTCCTGCGTCACTTCTTCCGCTGTCTCCCGGCGCCCTGACATATGCAACGCGAAGCGGAATACCGGGCCCTCATGACGCCGGAAAAGGGTGAGGAATGCGTTCTCATTTCCTTTGCTGGAGAGCTGCAGCAACTCGCCATCGCTCAGCTCCTCATGGGGCCTTGTCTTCCTCACGCCATCGTCAACGCCTTCAAGAGGTATTACTGCGAATTGCCGGAAAGGTTCCACGAAGTTGGAGTCGATGAAGTTTTTTGTTAAAATGAGCCGTTTGTTTTCCCGATTGCGCGTGTGTAGAAGAAGGATAGAACAATATGCTACTGGAAAAGGAAAGTCCCACCCTCGCCACGGAACCCGAAAGTCCGCCGGCATCGGCAGCCCTGCTGCAGTTGCTGTTTGGTAAACACATCACGTACTCGCTATCAGCGATCGCCAGGCTAGGCATTGCCGACCACATGTCCGAAGCGCCTGTCCAAGTAGACGAGCTGGCGATGAAAACCGGAGCACATTCACCATCCCTTTATCGCGTCATGCGAATGCTTGCCAGCCTCGGCGTATTCGAAGAGATGCCGGAGAAGCGATTTAGCCTGACAGCCGTTGGCCAACTTCTCAAGACCGATGCCCCGGGCTCGCTGCGCTATTTCGCCATCCAATTGGGAGATCGTTGGGCCACTCGCGCGTGGGGATACTTCACCGACACGGTTCGGACGGGCGAGGACGGGGTAACCAAAGCTTTCGAGAAGAATGTTTTCGAATTGTTCGCTGAAGAACCGGAACAGGCCGAAACTTTCAACCGCTCCATGACGAATTTGTCGGCCGCGATGCTTGAGCCCATCGTAAATGCCTACGACTTCAGTTCAATCGATCGGCTTGCGGATGTGGGCGGCGGCCGCGGCATGCTCCTCGCATCGGTGCTGACGCGCTATCCACAGATGCGAGGAGTTGTGTATGATCTGCCGGAGGTTCTTGCCGGCGCGATTTGCGAGCCACACTTCTCCACCTGCAAAGAGCGTGTCGAGTTGGAGGAGGGGAGTTTTTTTGACCGTGTACCTGCCGGCTGTGATGCGTACATCATGAAATTCATTCTTCACGATTGGAGTGACGACCACTGCCGTAAGATACTGAATCTCATACGAAGAGAACTTCCGCAAAACGGCCGCGTCCTGGTATGCGAGCAGGTCGTCACGGCTAGCCCGGAGCCAACGCTAGCCAAGTTTATCGACATAGATATGCTCGCATTGACTATCGGCGGCAAAGAACGTACAGAGGCTGAGTTCAGAGATCTTTTCGCATCGGCAGGCTTGCGATTGGTGAAAGTAATCCAAACGGAAAGCCCGCTTTGCGTCCTTGAGGCTCGACCAGCCTGATTACCGTTGACGCTGGAAGGTATTGCAGGCAGAAATGCTGCCCGATTCAAAGCCCCGCTTGAACCATCCGACCCGTTGCGCAGACGATCCATGTGTGAACGTTTCCGGGCTTACGCGTCCGGTCGACATCCTTTGCAGGCGGTCATCGCCTACCGCTGCGGCGGCGCCCAAGGCGGAGGGTACGTCGCTTGCCTCCAAAAGACGCCTTTGCTGTGTCGAGTTGGCCCACACACCCGCAAAACAATCGGCCTGCAGCTCCAGACGGACGGATAACGGATTCGCTGCGTCCGGTCTGCGTTCTTGGAGTTGCCGTACCTTCGGCTCGATTCCCATGAGTTTTTGGACGTGATGCCCGATTTCGTGTGCAATCACGTATGCTTGCGCGAATTCGCCAGGAGCGCCGAATCGGCTCTGGAGTTCATCAAAAAAACTGAGATCGAGATAGACCTTCTCGTCTTCCGGACAATAGAACGGACCGATTGCCTCTTGAGCCATGCCGCAGGCCGACGGATACGCATTTCTGAATAGAACTAGCTTTGCGTGGCGATACGGAACGCCTTGCGTTTGTGGCAGCATCCGTGTCCAGTTTCTCTGGACGTCATCGAGAACAAACGAGATGAACTGCACTTCGGGCTGCTCTTGCGCATCTCGCTGCCGGTCGGGAACGCTGCGGACCGTTTGAGTAGGCGCTCCAGAAAACAGCGTAAAGAGGTTTCGATGGAACAGGAGGCTTAATAGCCCGACAACGATTACGCCGCCGATTCCTAAGTGTCCAAACCCGAAGCCACCACCGCCACCACTGCTGTCGTCTCGCCGATCTTCAATATCGCCGCTTACACCACCTGGCGTCCATCTCATGTTCTTTCACTTTACAGATGCACGTTCTATCGTGAGCATTTCCGATATAGTTCATCCAGTGTGTTCAGCGTTACCTCAGGCGATCCTTCGCCCTTTAGAAACCTCCAAATTACGTCGAAGGCGGCGCTCTGAAACTTTGGAAATCCGGCAAATCGGGGTCGCAGAAACGCTTTTTCAAGCATGGGCAGAGTGCTTTGGAAGAAGCCGTTCGTGAGGGCGTTTGCTTCTGGATCCATCCAAACTCGCCTGTTGCCGGGCTGGCCTCCCGATTGTACATATAGGGTGCGCTGGCAGTCCGCACCAGCCACCCATGTGGCGTACTGAACGGCGGATTCGATCGCGCTACAACGTTTGGAGATAGCTATTCCGGCGCCTCCCAGGGTAGCGCCAGCACAGCCTAGCGCGCCAGTAGACGGAATATTCGTGAACGACAACAGTGACGGACGATAACCGTTGCGGGCGTAATTTGAATAGCCGAATGCCAGAGGACAATAAGCAATGTCATCGGTCGTGCTCATGCGTTCCCACACTGCAATCGGGTTCTCCGTAAGCGCGTCATCGATCGAACTCTTCGCCAGCGCTCTAAGACGCAACAGCGCAGACTCGCCGGCGTCGTGATTCACAACGCGGTTTGAATCTTCGAAAAAGGGCGGCAGCCCCGCATTGGCACACAGGGTGAAGAAGCACATCAACGAGTCGAGAGGAAACAATGGAAGGCTTACGAACCCAGGGCGGATCTTCGCCAGCTCGGAAACCTCCTCCCATGTCTCGGGTACGCGCACCCCTGCCGCCTCGAGCAGATCGGCCCTGTACCCCGCAACTTGCGCCGCAGCGTCGATTGCCAACGCCCATTGATGCCCATCGTAGAAATAGCTCTGGTGAGAGACACCCACGCTTTCATTTTCGAGAGTGTCTAACGTCGCCCGCGGCACGTGCTCGTCCAGAGCAACGAGACAGCGATCCTCTGCGACCGCGCCCATAAAGGGATGATCTAACACAATCAGGTCGTATCTCTCCGCGAATGTTTTTACGGAAGCATCTCCAAACTCGTGTAGGCTGCGAGCCTCCCATTCAATACGAATGCCGGGGTAGTCCTCGGCGAACTGGCGGGCGGTCGCCAGCATGGGCGCAAGCCCTCGGTCGTGCTTCCAGGTAACGCCTTTCAAAGTGATCACTCTGCGTGCCGGTTGATTGAGGTTAGATCACCTGATCGCGGCTGAACTCCGCAATTTCCGGCTCGGTGTATCCGACTTCTTTGAGAATTTCGACCGTATGTTCACCCACAAGCGGAGGCCTTTGAACTCGCGAAGGAGTGCGGCCGAACTTGATGGGTGGACCGATCGTATGAAACTTTCCCGCAAGGGGATGATCGAACGAGGTTACACTCCCATTGTGTTGAACCTGGGGGTCGCGAACTACCTGTGGGAAGGTATTCACGGGCGCGGCCCAGATATCGGCTGCGAGGAAAATTTCAAGCAGCTCAGCAGTGCTCTTCGAAGCGAAGCCGGGCTCCAGTTTTTGCTTGATCGCATCGCGATTCTCAAGGAAGTTTCGGGATTCGATACCCTCAAAGCCCGAAACTCCGACCAGCTCCGCAATTTGCCCGAGCGGCATCATTGCAATCACTATGTATCCGTCGAGCGTTTTGTAGACACCCATCGGGGCTCCGATATAGGGATGTCCCATGCCGGCTGCGCTTCGACGCGGCTCATGTCCAGTGTTGAAGTATACGCTCAGTTCCTGGGTGGCGAGGCTCAAAATTGAATCGAGCAGATTGATGTCGACTCGCTGCCCGCGATTGGTTCGATTCCGCTCGTACACGGCTGCCAAGACACCGATGACAATATGCAGCGAAGCCGTGAGATCCGCAACACCCATCCCCACCGGCGACGGCGGATCGTCCGCAAGCCCTTGCAGCATCAGCACACCTGAGACAGCTTGCGCTAAAAGGTCCTGACCGGGTCGCTCCAGGTACGGCCCGTTCTGTCCCCAACCGCAACTGGCACAGTAGATCAAGCGCGGATGTATCTTTGAGAGCGCCTCGTATCCTAAGCCCAGACGGTCCATTACTCCCGGCCGAAAGTTCTCTATAACGACATCGCTTGACTCAATGATCCGCAGCGCTGCCTCTTTCCCACGTTGATCTTTCAGGTTCAGCGTGATGCTGCGCTTCGCCCGGTTGAACACGAGAAACGAGAGGCTTTCTCCCTTGAGAAAGGCGTCTCGCATCGACCAGTGGCGATGCCACTCCCCATTTCGCGGCTCGATTTTGACAATGTCCGCGCCCATGTCGCCCAAAAACTGCGTTGCGTTGGGACCCTGGACAAGCTGCGTGAAATCCGCTACTCGCAGCCCTTCAAGTGCTCCGCTCAACTATTTCTCCTTCTTCGGCAGATCCTTCACCAGACCGGCCTCGGCTTTCAAAATGCTTTCGATTAAATCCAGTCTCTCGCGGCCGGGTACGAATTCCAGACGCCGGATACCGAACGGATCGATGCGCGTCCGAATCAAGCGAAGCTGTTCTTGCTCTGGTGGATTCGTGACGGGCAGGGGATCGGCAACCAGGAATTCTCCGCCTGTATGGTCTTTCACCATCTCAAGGGTGACATTGGGATGGATGCTGACTAATCGAAAGATTTCGTCTGCCGAATCGATCTCGAAAATACCAAGGTCCGAGATGAGACGTATCTTGCCTGGTTTCAGACCCGCTTGAATACGTTCCGCATCCCTTATGAGACCGCGCGCAGCAGTGCAAAATTGCACGCCTTCGACAAATCGCTCCCGCGAGTGCCGGGTGAGATACAGAATGAAATGCTGATGAAGGTTCGCGACGTCGGCCATGCCACCCTGACCCGGCAACCGAACGCGCTTCCGGCCTGTATCCACCCACGCGTTGTTCGTCCGCCCTTTGACGTCTAATTGCGCGACGGTGATTACCTCGTGAGTAATGCGGCCCTGCTGGTAATACCAGTGATAGGTTTCATCAGCACCCCAGATGACCTTAGCGCTGCCGAATTCCAACGGTTCGGCGAGTGTAAGGGACATTGGATGCGCGTCGATATCGATCAGGCCACCGTTCAGTGCGATGATGATCAACTCGGGGGCGTGTGTCGCCTTCGCGAGCAAATACGATACCATGGCCAGCGGAGAGACCGAGCCGACTGAACAGATGCTCGAATTGTCGTATTCTCGCGCCAGGCAAACGGCGAGCAATTCGTCGGTCGTGAATGGAGCATCATTAGAGACGGGAATGCAGTGCGGTTCAATACGCCCGGGGGTCAAATCGGCAGTGCGAATTCGAGCAGCGTGCCCGAGGAATCTTTTTCGCGTCTCGCTAAACGTAAATTGCGCCTGTCCCGTGCGAACGTACCGAAGCAGGTCTTCGTAATCGGTAGAGTAGTACGGCAGGCATGAGGTCGGATACGCGCCCCCAGGAACTTCAGCGATGGCGTGCACAAACGTTTTCGGCAGCACGAACGAGAGTGGCGCACCGAGCTCTCCGGCGTTAACGACTTCTTCGACTGTTACAAGAGTCTGCCGTGCGGCACCCAGCAGGCTTAGATCGAAACCGCGCGCCCCCTGGATTTCGACGTTGCCTGCTGCGTCCGCCCGTTGCGCGTGAAGCAGCAGCATATCCACATCCAGACGTCTTGCGACCCCGACGGGCTGTTGTGTGAACGTCGATTTGCCTTGGATCCAGAAATCACCCGCGCTCATGAGATCTGAGCCATGCGGAAGCTGAAACGGCATCTCCGGAAGGTTGAAATGGGCCGCATGCAACCCTTGGATCATCGCGAGCGCCGACCATTCTTCGACTTCAATCGTGTTTTTTTCGAGCGCCTCGCGAAAGCGCGGCGACAACCCAAATATGTCGAGGCTGGAAAAGCAGAATATAAGCTTGCGTACGGCTCCGGATTCGAGCAGCAGCTCTAATGCAAGTCCGCCACCCCAGCTAATAAACGTAAAATCCCTGCGGCCGAGCGCGGCTATTTTCTGTATCAGCGCAATGGGCAGGCGCGAGAGGTGCACGCCACCAATACCCATGCGCGCACCATTGGGCACGCGTTCAGCCAGTTCGTCCAGAGTTACCAGTTCAGCCATCGGTTCAGAAAAGTAAGTTCACAGCAAAGCAGACGTCGTCATTCCACCGTCGATGGTCAGGCACTGTCCGGTGAGCCACGAGCTTTCATCGCAGGCCAGGTAGAGCGCCCCATAGGCAATATCGATCGGCTGTCCAAGACGCCCGATGGGATGCATCCTTTCCCATCCCGCGCGGAGAGCCGCAGGGTCTGGGGAGCGTTCGAGCACCTTAACGTTCAGCGGCGTCTCCACCGTCCCCGGCGCGATACAGTTGACCCGCACGCCCCGCGAGGCGTACTCTCGCGACATCTGGCGCGTGAGGCTGAAAATCGCTCCTTTGCTGGCCGCGTAGTGCGGATAGCCAGGAAATCCGAGGATGCCTTGTACCGATGAAATATGGACAATTGACCCGCGGCGTGCCTCCAACATGCCTGGCAGAACATAACGGGAAGTGAGAAACATGCTGGTCAGATTCACACGAAGGATCCGCTCCCATTCACTCAGTTCCATTTCATGAAGCGCACTTTCCGAGGCGATTCCCACCACATTCGCGAGCACGTCGATAGCCCCGAACTTCTTGGTCCCCGTTTCCACCAACGTGCGGACGTCGCTTTCAACGCTTACGTCGGTTTGTTGAAACAAACAGCGCCCACCGCGCGCCCGAATTCTTTCGGCCGTTACATTTCCATGATGTTCGTTGATATCGGCGGCAACGATGGCGGCGCCTTCACGGGCAAACAGCTCAGCGATGGCCTCACCGATTCCCATGGCCATACCCGACACGAACGCGACACGATCTTTCAAACGCATTGGCAAAAAAAGCGTAGCATGTCCGTGGAATCGAACTAGCGCTTACGAGACTTTAAAAGACCACGCCAGGATGCAAAACCCGAGAATCAGGAGCAGCATTCCAATGGAAACAGTGAAAACGGTGCTACGCTGCACTCGACGCCATTCACCGGTGGCAAATCCCCACACGTTCGATGTAATGATGATTGCCGACATGAACAGAGGCCATCCGAGAACCGGGCCCATCTGTGCCATAGTCGCGGATGCAGTTCCATAAATCGCGATGCTGCTCATCCAAAGAACACCCATGAGCGCCCCGAGCAACCAGTACGATCCGGTTCCAGGCAAGACGTATAATTGCAGACTATTATTCTTGCGCCAAAGATAAGCGCAATACGCAAGATAAGGAATAAGAGTTGCGGTCAACAGGGGCGGCCAAATTACGTTAGCCTGGCTTGCCGGGCTCGCGCCTTCAGCGGCGGCACCCATTAACAGCGGACCGCCAAACGCCAACCCGAAATTGATGAACGGGGAACCCACGCCAGCAACAATCGCAAACGCCAAGCCAACTTTGAAGCTAGTTCGAGTTCTCCTGGGCTCGTCAGAAGCGGTTTCCGCTTGCACGCGTTCCCGTTCCTTTGCCCTTCCAGCAACGGCACACACGACGATTCCGAGCAGGACGACGCCAATACCAGCCTCGACAGTCAGGCCTTTCGGAGTGAACATCTGTTCCGGATGAAGCAATAGAAGCGGGACTAGGGAACCGACTGCCGTAGAAAGCCCGAGAGCGATCGCAAAGTTCAATGCGATACCGATCGCTTCGACTCCAAGCCCAAAGCAGAGTGCCGCTATTCCATAAGCCGCGCCAAAGCCGATAACAGTTAGAAGCGTGCGCGCATTCGCGGCACTATACACGGTGAACAGATGCGGAATGGTGATGATTGCGAGCAGCCAGGGAACAACGAAGAACGCCACCACGGCCCAGATGGCCCAAACGTTTTCCCATCTCCAACGTCCCGTATATTTCGTGGGTGCTGCGAAGCTTCCGTTCAGAATGCCTGCGAGAAGCGCGAGAAGAATTCCTCCCGAGACATTCATGAATTCTTGCCCGTGCGCGGCTTAGAAATGTTTGCGTGGTATTCTTCGCGTCCCCGGATGTCCCCCTTCAAGTGATACACCGGACCGCCAACATAACCGCTGGCCGGATCGTAACCGGGGGGAGCAAGCGAGAGAGAGTCGGTTTCAGCTGCAGATGTTACAAACACGTCCAAAAAATCCGGGCCGCCGAATGTGACCGAGGAAGTTTGCAAGGCTGGCACTTCGAGACGTCGCTCAATTTTTCCGTCCGGATCATACCGAATTACACAGCCGCCGAACCAGTGAGCGCACCAAATGAATCCTTCCGCATCGACGGTAAGGCCGTCGGGAACACCTTCGGTGAGCGGAACCTGAACGACGATACGCCGGTTGCGCAGACTTCCGTCTGCGCGCTGCCAATCATAGGAATAGATGCGGCGCATTGCCGAATCGACAAAGTAAAGCGTCCGCAGGTCCGGCGAGAATCCAAGACCGTTTGAGAGCTGAAACCCTTCGTCTGCGATATGGACCGAACCGTCAGTATCGACACGAAACAGGCAACCCACGCCTTTGACGAACTCTCCCTGCTCATTTCGGAGATAGGAACCGGAGTAAACGCGGCCCTCGGGATCGGCAATGCCGTCGTTCATAACGCATTTGTGCCCGTCGATTTCTTTGGCGAGAAGAGTTGGCTCGGACTTCCCGTCCCAGAGCCAAACGCCGGTCAAGTTCGTAATAACAAATCCGCCAGGTTGATTGAAAGCGTAACTCGAAACCTGCATCCTCTCACTCACAATTTCGGGGCGGCGAGCGGACCAGGCGTATCGGTAGAATCGGCGCCTCGCGATATCGGTCCAGTAGAGGGCTTGCTCGTCCTTGTTCCAGAGAGGCCCCTCCCCACAAAGGTCTTGATAATCGGCGATTATGTCGAACTGCTGCATGATCCCCCTTTGGTTCAACCTACATAATTGACTAGGGTGCCGATATCCGTGATCGTGATCCGGATCTCATCATTTGGTTTCAAAGTGAACGAATCGGGCGGCACGATACCGGTACCTGTGAGAAGAAAACAACCGTTTGGAAAGCTGTTATTGCGATAGAGAAACTCGACCAAAGATGCCGGATCGCGCTTCATGGCCTCAAGGCTGGTCGACCCTGAAAACTCGGTCTGGTTCTCCCGGAGAATTTCGAGTTGAATTTCTGTTGAGCGCGGCAGCGGCGAATTTGAGACGAGAATGCACGGCCCTAAGGCACAACTCCGGTCGTAGACTTTGGCCTGCGGCAAATACAGAGGATTCTCGCCTTCAATATCGCGCGAACTCATATCGTTGCCGATCGTATAACCGACAATGCGTCCACTTGGCGTGACCAGCAGAGTTAGCTCCGGCTCAGGAACAGACCACGTCGCATCATCGCGTATGGCAACCTTGCTGTTTGGACCGGCGACGCGGTGAGGTGATGCCTTGAAGAAGAGCTCTGGCCGGTCCGCGCCGTATACCCGGTCATAAAAATCACCTCCGCCTGAAGATTTGGATTCCTGTATGCGCGCGTCGCGGCTGCGGTAGTAAGTTACCCCCGCGGCCCAGACCTCTTGAGTTCCTATAGGAGCTTGAATGTCATCTAACGCCACGTCTTCGACGGCTTTTGAATGACCGAGATATTCTTTGAGATGTTCGTAGAGATCATCTCGCGTGATTAGAGCGTCCCAGGATGCGCCGGAAATTGAATAGAACTGCTCGCGCTCTTCGATGAGATAGCCGCGAGGTGTTCGATACAGTCGCATAGTCGGGAGTTCTAGCTCAGCAACGTCAGAGGTGACTCACTCTCTTTGCGAACCTGACTCAGCTTACAGTCTTGAGGCCGTTTCTCGGGCCGCCACCGGAGGAGCTTCGTGCCATGCCGAAAGCGATTCCCGGAAAAATGATCATATTGCACTTCGACAACCAGCTTCGGCGAGACCGGTTCCCATTCGCCACTGCGCTCCGTGCTCCAACGGCTTGGGCCGCCGGGCGCGGCTCCGGTGAAACCCGGCGGTTCGATTAGCGATTCCAACCGTTTCGTCAGGGGAGGTTTTTCGGCCGCGGCTAGGCCGGACGTAAAACCAACGTGATCCAGCAATCCGGAATCGTTGTAAAGCCCGAGTAATAAGGATCCGACCAATCGTTGTTTTGTACCGTACCGGAAGCCTCCGACAACGCAATCCGCGGTTCGAAGATTTTTGATCTTCAGCATGGATTTGCGTTCGCCGGAAGCATAAGGCCGATCGACGCGCTTTGCGATTACGCCATCGAGCGGTCCTGCCATTCTCTTGAACCACGACTTTGCGACTTCGAAATCGAGAGTGCGTGGGGAGAGCCGGATGCGCTCTTGACCGCTTAGATATTTTTCTGCGAAAGCTTCCAGCTCGCTTCGCCGCTCGTCCAATGTTTGGGCGGTAAGATCGGTCCCGCGGTCATTCACGAGCAAGTCGAAGGCCATCAACGTAGCGGGCGTTTCTTGGGACAACTTTTTGATTCGGCTCTCGGCGGGATGAATGCGCTGCAGAAGCGCATCGAAATCCAGGGTGCGTTGCTGGGTTACGATCAGCTCGCCATCGACGACAAACTCTTTTGCGGCCAAAGCAGTGAGTGCAGCCGTAATCTCCGGAAAATAGCGAGCCAGCGGCTGCCCGGATTTCGACATGATGTGAATGCTGCCTGCGTCACGAAACGCCAAGCAGCGGAACCCGTCCCACTTGGGCTCGTATTCCCATTCCGGACCGCTCGGGATCTCGCGCGCTGTGTCTGCCTCCATAGGCGCGTAGTCGATCGGCAACGGAAGGGTCATGCGAGTGCCTCGAGCGGCGAACGCGCGCGCGTCTGCAGCACCGGCTTGAACAGATCGCCTAGTTTTTCAACGCGTCTTGGCATGCAATCCATTCGTAAATCTGAGGTCAAGGTTCCGTTCTCCACTTCCTCCCAGGTAACGGGGGCGGAAACGCTTGCGTCAGGCCGCGGGCGAACTGAATAAACGGAGGCCAGCGTTCTTCCCCAGGCGTTCTGATTGTAGTCAACCAAAACGCGTCCGGCAGGGCGCTCGGCGACACGGTATTCAGAGGTGACGAGATCTGAATGCTGCTTTGCTAATTCGAGAGCGATGCGTTTTGCGACGCGCCACACTTCCTTCTGCAAAGGGGCGCGCTGGATGGGCACATAAATATGGATGCCGCGCGAGCCGCTGGTCTTGGCGTAGCTCTGCACGTTCCTTTCCTGCAAATAGGCTTTCACGAGGAGCGCCACTTCGCGCACTTGTGCGAATTTGGCGGGCGGGACTGGATCGAGGTCAAAGTGCAGAAAGTCTGGCCGGTCCACGTCATCGCAGCGGGCATACCAAGGGTTCAGGTCAATGCAGCCCAGATTGACGACCCAGAGCAAGGAGGCGACATCTTGCACTATCGGAAAGTCGATGATGTTCCCGGATTTATGAGCTATCGAGCAAGTTTCCAACCAATCTGGCCGGTGCTCAGGAGTTCTCTTCATGAAGAAAAACGAGCCGGCGATTCCGTTGGGATATCGCTTCATCACCATCGCCCGATCTTTCAGGTGCGGAAGGATCGCGCGCGATATGGCTGCGTAGTAGGCAAGGAGATCACGCTTCGTTCTTCCGAGTTCCGGCCAAAAGACCTTCTGAAGATTCGTGAGCTTTACCGTTTTCGGCCCGCACTTCAGATCGCAAGAATCAACGTGCTTGGAAATGTCGATTGCCATATTAGATCGGATCGCGAGTCAGCTTCCCGTCGACAGTGCGCCAGATATTGCGAGGGTTCGGATTCTGCAATTCATGCGGCAGAAGATCTTCGGGAAAGCCTTGGTAACAGATCGGTCGCGCAAAGCGATAGATGGCCGCTGCCCCGACAGAAGTAAATTTCTCATCCGTTGTTGCTGGATAAGGACCGCCGTGGTGCATTGCGTAACCCACTTCGACGCCGGTTGGAAATCCATTGAAGATGAGGCGTCCAGCTTTCGTGCTTAAAAGCGAGACGAGATTCTGATAATTCTTCAGCTCGTTGTGCGTGCCGTGAATGGTAGCTGTAAGGCTACCTTCTAGCGCCTCGGCGACTCGCAAGAACTCCGGCTCCGATGAACAGGTGACCAAAACAGTAGCTGGGCCAAAGATCTCCTGACGAAGTTTTTCATTTTGAAGCCACGTGCTGGAATCCGTCGCGAGCAAAGCCGGTTCGCCTTCCGTGGCCTCCGGATTGCCGGCACGCGATGCAGTGAAAGCACGAATGCCCGTGATGCTTGACGTCTTTTGGAGATCTTCCGTATACGCTTTGCTAATGGCTGGATTGAGCATAGTTCCCGGCGCAGCTTGCTCAAACATTTCTCGCAGGTGCTCACCGAAACTATGAAAGCCTGCATCGTTCAAGCCAAACACCAGGCCAGGGCTGGTGCAAAACTGACCGACGCCGAGCAAGACCGACCGAAACAGACCCTCGGCAATCGCTTGCCCATTATTCTTGAGCGCCTCTGGAAGGACAAAAACGGGATTCACACTTCCCATCTCGGCGAAGACTGGGATGGGATGAGGCCGCGTGGCCGCCGCATTGAACAGTGCGCGTCCGGCTCGTTCAGAACCGGTGAAGGCAACCGCTCTCGTCTTTGGATGAGTAGCAAGCGCGAGACTGATTTCTGGACCCTTGCTGTGCAGCATCGAAAAAGTGCCTTCCGGCATGGAGCTGCGCTTCACGGCTCTCACGATTGCGTTTGCGACGAGCTCTGACGTGCCTGGATGCGCTGGATGCGCTTTGACGATCACGGGGTTTCGAGCTGCAAACGCCGACACTGTGTCGCCGCCTGCAACCGAAAACGCCAACGGAAAATTGCTTGCGCCGAACACGGCGACAGGACCGATCGGCTGAAGCATTCGCCGGATATCCGGCTTTGGTTGAGGCTTTCGGTCGGGCTGTGGTCTATCGATGCGCGCATCTACCCAAGAGCCTTCTTTCACAATATCGACGAACATTCCGATTTGATTGAGCGTCCGACTGCGTTCTCCCGTAAGCCGCTCGGTATCGAGGCCTGTTTCCTGTGCCGCCCTGCTGATCAGATCGTCGCGGATACTATCTATTTCTTCTCGAACGGCTGTCAAAAAATGGGCAACCTGATCTGGATTGAGGCGCCGCAATGACTCGGCTGCAGAATCGGCAAGATCGAGCGCGTCGTCGAGCTCTTGCGTTGTGGCCTCAAAGAAGCGGGGCTCGATTTCGGAGCCTGCGCGGGGGTCGTAAGCAGAAAATGTTTTATTTCCCACCGCCGAGAGGGACGATCCGATGATGTTTTTGCCGTGGATTTTCATATGCGTTTGACTACATAAGCCCGAAGCTCTGTACGCTCCGGATACGATGCTAGCGCTCCTTTAAGCGTTTCTTGGCGGACGCTAGATCAGTAGCTGAGGGTAGTAGCGCCTCCAGACGCGTCACTTCGAGCATCTTCTGCAGAGTGGAACTCACTCCGACCAGCATAATTGGGCAGCGCCGTTTTGTTGCGAGCGTATACACAACGGTTAGCTCTCCGAGCCCGGCGCTGTCGGTCGTCATCACGCGCGCAACCTCCAGGACCAGGCCCGCGACCTTGCTCTGTTCGAGGGTTCGCCGCGCCGCCTCTCGAAGCGTGCTCAGAGATGGGCCCAGTGTTAAAGCTCCGTCTAATTCGAGAATCCCGAAGTCCTCTTCAACCCGTGAGCTGACCGTTAGTGGCATGTCGCAGGGAGTTCGTTAGCGTGGCCCAAAGAAACCGCTTGCTTACGCGCGCGGCTCAGTTTCGGGGTGTGGACGATCATCGGAGGAACGTTATGCATTACTAATACGTTTCGATCTTACGTTGTTGGTAGGGCGTGGTAACGTACGCTGAAACCGGGCTTTCATTTCCGTTTTTGTCGATGGCTTTTACGCCCAGCACGAGTTCATCAATGTTTACGTTCGGCAGAATAAAGCTAGTGACGTTTCCCACGAAGACCTGCTTTTCCCATTGCGGTGAAGTTGTCGACCGCATCACGACGGCATAGCCCAGCAGATCCGCTTCTGGATTATCATTTTGCCAGTTCATTGCCGCGTCGTATCCGGTTCCACGGCTCAACGGGGAAGCAAAGGCGCGGCCTTCAGTAGTAGGCGGCGTTCTCAGTTCGGGCGCTTTCGGTGCGTACGCTAATTCGGCAATAGCCGCCGCGTTTGCTTTGGTTACGAGCGCCGTATATGCGGGAGCGGTGTTCGCGAAGGTGTCGGTTGCGGTGTGCTGGTTGGAGAAATTCTCCATCGGGGTTGTGACGCGGATCGCAGGATAGCCGGCCGCATTGAAGGGGCTGTGATCGCCTCCGCGGCCAAAGCGATCATGCCGAAATACGAGATTGACTTGAAAACCGGGTTGATAACGCTCGGCCATCTGCTTCATATAGCGTGCAAGCTGTCGCGAGCCCGAATCGCTTGGCTCTTCGGAATACACATTCACGTACCGGTTGGAAGTCTCCCCATTCCCGGTTTTGTCACTGCCGATGATATCGTTATTGAACACGCCGTCAATCATGTCGTGCTTCGCTGCAGCGTCTTCGGCATAAAGCCCGCTTCCAAATAAGCCGTACTCCTCCGCGGCGAATGCGATGAAAACGATAGTTTTCCTGAACTGATGGCGGCTCATGACTCGCGCCAGCTCCATGACGGCTGCGGTCCCACTCCCGTCATCAGTTACGCCAGGTGCTGGGGCGGCTACGGAAGCTTCGGGGTCCAGTTCGCGCTCACCATGTGCGCCTTTCCGATATACCAGGTGAATTGAATCGTAATGGCCGCTCACAATCACGTGCCGCTCCGGTTCACTCGTACCGGGCAGAACGGCGACATCGTTCCAGATCTCGACGTTGCGGAAAGCACGGCCTTGTTTCGCGAGACGATGCTTATCGAACGAGACTTGCAGCCTCGGACTGTAACTCCGAAATTGCGCAGCGATCCACTCGCGCGCGGCCCCGATTCCGTGTGCCGGATCGTCAGTTGCCGAGTAGATGTTGCGAGTTCCGAAACTCTCCAGCTTCTTTTGAATTTCAGCGATATTGTCCGCCGAAATCCGAGATACAATTTCCTGGATTTGCGGGTTGAGGGAGGTTGGCGGAGCGTCGCCGGGTAAGCTGCAGGCTGCGGCAAAAAGGAGAATGCTAAGTTTCGACATCTCGTTAGGTAGGTTATAGGCTAACAAGGTCGAAGAAAGATTTGGGGGATATCCGACGGGCACACTTCGAGTGCGGGTGGACCGGCGCTCGGGATGATTAGGCGGCTTGTTTAACGGTGATTGACGTCTCTTCCTCACAATCAGCGGGGTCGTTCGAGTTCTGGAGAGTGGAATTCAGCAATAACTGGTGATCCACTTTGGCCTCAGCGAGCAAAACGGCCCATTTGTGCAGCTCTTGCTTACAATTTTCAGAAGCGTCGCGGCGGGTTCGATCGGCTTGTTGGTGTTTCTGCGATTCGAACCCAATTTCCTGTCTGCGCTTTTCGGCTCTTAGTCTTAGAAGGTCATTGAGGCACTTGTGGAAGGCGCGCTCGTTGGTGGTTTGGTAGCGCAGATAGAGTGCGAGCTGCTTTGGGTCGTCGCAGGTTGGCAAGCAGCATGTCGAATTCGTCCTGCTTCTCCCAGGGGAGAACGGTGAAAGCGCCGGTGAGGCCGTGTTGAAAACTATTGCGACAGGAGATCGCTTTACCTTCCGGTGTTTTCGGGCCGGTGGAGTGTTGAGCGTTCGCTTGATTCGCTGCAACTTGTGCGGAGGTTGTCATTTTGGAGACTCCAGAAATGAAAAACGCCGGAGAGGCTAGGTACCTCATCCGGCGTTCTTCGAAAGATGAAGCGTAACGGCTTCTGAAAAAAGTGTAGCACAGGCTTCCAAGCGATTTCTTGTAAGTCAATGAATCGAAGGCAAATCGAGCTTGTGACCGGTGCAGACATCCTGGTTAAAAGAGGCTGCCGATGAGGATCGCTTGGGAGCCTCTATGTGCATTTAGCTTGACAGAGCCAGATCGAGAGAGAATATTAAGAGGTAGCGTTCTTACTAAGCAATCTTAGTATTATATGGCTCGCCAAGATTCTTTCCAAGGGGCGATTCCCTTGCTCGTGCTGAAGATCCTTGCCAGAAGAGGACCTCTTCACGGATACGGTTTGACAATCCATATCAAGCAGGCATCGCAAGACGTTTTGAGCGTGGAAGAGGGATCTTTATACCCTGCTTTGCATCGTATGGAAGAGGCCGGACTGATCAAAGCCAATTGGGCCATCACTGACAAAAATCGTCGCGCCCGGGTTTACGCGATCACCCGTACCGGAACGAAGGAACTTGAACAGGAAGAGAACCGTTGGAGCACTATTTCCAAAGCTATCGGGAGGGTGCTGAAGGAAGCCTAATCAATCATGTCATTGATATCGCGCTTTGTTTCTGTTTTTCGCACCGAGCATCTCAATCGGGAGATTGAAGACGAACAAGAGTTTCACATTACCTGCCGGACAGAAGAATTCGTTGAAGCAGGTATGGAACCGGAGGCAGCTGCTAGACGGGCGCGACTGGAGTTCGGCAACCGATCTCGAGCTCATGCAGAGAGTCACGACGCAAAGCTACTGGTATGGCTTGAGTCGGCGGGTCAAGATTTTCGTTACGGTGCTCGTACACTCCTCCAATCGCCGTCATTTGCGGCGGTAGCAGTCCTCACCCTTGCACTCGGAGTCGGAGCGAACACAGCGACATTTTCAGTCGTGAATAGCGTTTTGCTGAGCCCCTTGCCTTATCGCGATTCCAATCGCCTCATCTGCTTATTTGAGGAAATTCCGAGTTCGAAGAGATCATCTATTTCGTATCCGAATTTCATTGACTGGCGCAATATGAACCGATCATTCTCGTCGATTGCTGGTTATCACGGAATCGACGTTAACATCTCATCGAACGGTGAAGCGGAGCACCTGCCAGGTGAAATGATTTCTGCAGGGCTGTTCGAGACATTGGGGATCAATCCGATTCTTGGAAGAACGTTCAGCAAAGATGACGACCGACTTGGCGCCGAGCCGACGATCATGATCTCAGAAGGACTGTGGAAGCGAAAATTCGGCTCGATGCCCAACATCGTTGGCCAGCCATTAGCAGTCAATGGCACTCCGCGAACGATCATCGGCATAGTTCCTTCAAAATTTCACTTTCCAGAGGCTACATCTATCACCGACGTCTACGAGCCGATGGGGAATTGGAATGAACCACGGTTTTACGCCAATCGCTCCGCGGGTTCGGTGTGGTTTGCCGTTGGACGTCTAAAGCCTCGCGTAACTCTCGAAGCGGCACGGGCGGACATGCAACGCGTTTCACACCGGCTCGCGATGAACTACCCGGCTGTGAATAGCAGCGTCAAGGCGAATTTAGTTCCACTGAAAGAGGTCCTGGTGGGCGACATGCGGCTGGCGTTGCTCGTGCTGCAGGGAGCGGTTTTATTTGTATTGCTCATTGCATGCGTGAACGTGGCAAACCTACTGCTAGCCCGCTCAACCTCTCGCGAACGGGAATTCGCCATCCGGCTGGCGGTGGGCGCGGGAAAGATTCGAATTGTACGGCAATTGCTTACTGAAAGCATTCTGCTGGCGCTCGTTGGAGGGGCGCTTGGGCTGCTGGTTGCCAAGTTTGGAATCGCCGCGGCGTTAACAGTTCTTCCGCAGACCGTATTACGACCGGACGAGGTTGGGCTTAACTTGCCTGTCTTACTATTCACCTTCTCAGTTTCACTCGTTGCCGGTGTACTGTTCGGAGTTGCGCCGGCATTCAAAACACGGCTTGCTGAGATTGGCGGCGCTCTCAAAGAGAGCGGACGAACTATGGCCGGGTCTCGTCACAGTAACCGAGGAGTGTTCGTTGTTCTCGAGATGGCAATGGCGCTTGTGCTGCTGATAGGGGCCGGGCTCATGATTCGGACGCTTTTTGCCCTCTGGGGAGTAGATCCGGGCTTCAATCCGCACCGGGTCATGACCTTTTCGGTCTCTCCACGAGCGTCGCTCTTGAAAGAAAAGCCTGCTGCGATTCGTTCCTTCTTGCGACAGATGCATGGCAAAATCGCATCCATTCCCGGAGTAGCTGCGGTGTCACTTGGAGGGTATGCCAGTCCGATGAACGGCGACCAGGAGTGGTACTTCTGGTTCGTTGGTAAACCGAAGCCCGCCCATGTGAACGATTTGCCGATGGCGCTGACTTATATCGTCGAACCGGATTACTTGAACGCGCTCCAGCTGCACCTCAAGCGGGGCCGTTTCCTAAGGAATACAGACAATGAATTGTCCACCAAAGTCGTCGTGATCGACGAAACAATGGCCGAGAAATACTTTCCTGGGCAAGACCCGATTGGCCAATACCTAGACTTTGATACCGACCCGCAAAATCCCGGCAGAATACTGAATCCCCAAATTGTCGGCGTAGTGGGGCACGTGAACCAGTGGGGCCTCGCCTCGGACGCTTCCAATCCATTGCGGGCGCAGATGTACTTATCCATCACCCAGATCCCCGATAAAGAGATGAGCGGTTTTGAAGAGATACGTGTGTATGTGCGCACCAAACGTTTTGACATAACATTTGAGTCGCTTCGCCATCAACTTTTAACTCTCGATCAGGGCCTGGTCATCTTCGATAACCACTCGATGGAGCAAATTGTTTCGCGATCCATCGCGAGTAAACGCTTCACCATGGCGCTCCTGGTGGCCTTTGCCGGGATTGCACTGGTTCTGGCAAGCATAGGGATATATGGAGTCCTGGCGCATCTTGTCGGACAACGTAGGCAGGAGATCGGAATACGAATGGCTCTAGGGGCCGCCCCGTCAGAGGTGTTGCGCATGATCCTAGCTGACGGGGGCCGCATGATTCTGGCCGGAATAGGTGTTGGCGTGATTGTAGCGTTGGCGCTCACACATTTAATGTCAAGCATGCTGTTCGGGGTAAAGCCGACCGATTTGCCGACGTTCGTTTTAGTTATTCTTGCCCTTTGCTCAGTGGCGTTTCTCGCCTGCTACGCACCGGCGAGAAGTGCTATGAAATTAGACCCCATGATTGCGTTGCGAAATAAATAGCTCGGTTGGCAATCGCCAATGTACCTGGTGACATTTCGAAAGACAAGAATGACAGACCTTTTTCTCTGATGCAGTAATCTCTCCTCTGGGCGATCTCACGTTGACGATATCATGGGGTCGTGAGCACGCAGACCGCTCCTCCAAGGCCTGTTGAGCGCACGCTCAACGTCAGATCGTGGGCAATTGTCATCATCACGAATCTGATTTCCCTTATCTGCATGGCCTGGGTTCTGAACGGAGCCGGGCTGGCGCACATTTGGGGCGAAGTCCGGCGCATGCATTGGGCTTGGGTTTCGCTGGCAATCGTATCGAATGTCTTCAGTTATCTGCTGCAGGCCTGGAGATGGAAACTACTGCTGCGGCCAATCGAACGCGTGCCGTTTTTTCACAGTGCTCAAGCGATCTACGTGGGCCTATTTGCAAACGAAGTGCTTCCGTTGCGCGCCGGCGAGCTGATCCGTTGCTTCTTGCTCTCGAAATTTACTCCCGTTCCGCTTTCCGTTAGCTTCGCGTCGGCGTTGATCGAACGAATTTTCGATGGTGTCTGGCTGATGGCCTGCTTCTTTTTCTGTTTGCACATGGGTAGGCTGCCGACAGTGCTGGTGAAGGGCGGCTACATTCTGGGCATCATAATCGTGATTTGCTCGATCGTTATTGGCAGCGCGATGTATGCCCAGAAACAATCGCTCGGTCTATTCTTCGGCCTCGCCTGGCCGCGCTGGTTTAACACGTTGATTGAAGACCTCCATCTGATAGGCCACTCGCGCTATCTGTATTTTTCGTTCATCGTAAGCGGCACGTTTACCCTGTCGCAGATGCTGCCCATTTACACGCTTGTGAAAGCGACTGGCCTGGCAGTACCTTGGACGGCGTCTTTCGTGATGATGGTGCTGCTTCGCTTGAGCAGTGTCGTTCCGCAAGCGCCTGGCAACTTGGGTTCGTTTCATTGGGTGACGGCGCGCACGTTGATCATGTTCGGATTGGGCGTGGCACATGCGAAGCGCTTCTCGCTGATCCTGTGGGCTGTCATTACCCTCCCGCTGATCGTGGTTGGCTTTCTTGCATTGGCGATCACAGGTCTGAAAATGAGCCATTTGCATAGAGACGCGGCTGAGGCGGCCAAATCGAGCAAACAAGAGGCGGCGATAGAATAGTCGAGAAGAGCCTTTCACCGTGTTCGCTGTGCTGTTTCTGGCCGCGTTCTGGTTCGCCGGCGGACAAACCAACCCGCAAGCTGAAGGCTTACAGGCTCTCGATCAGCACGACTACCTCCGCGCCGAGCAGATTTTCAGTAAGCTTGCCGCCGCCGATCCGAAAGACTATTCGGCAGTGTTCAATCTGGCGCTTGCCGAAACGGCGCTGAACGAAAACGATCAAGCTGCCGAACACTACAAACAGACACTCGCGCTCAAGCCAAATTTGTATGAGGCCGAGCTTAATCTCGGCATTCTCTATTTGCGTGAACGTAGGGCCGCAGATGCCGAGCCGCTACTCCGAGACGCGACCAAGCAGAAGCCGAACCAGGCACGCCCGCTGCGCTACCTGGGTGATAGCCTTCTGGCAAAAGAAGATTTTAATGGAGCAGCAGAGGCATATCGCCAAGCGCTGGCTATCGATCCCAAGTTAGCGGCGGGTCATTTAGGCCTGGGCCAAAGCTTGGCGCATCAAGGCAGATTGGATGATGCGTTACTGCATTACCGGCAAGCGGTGGAACTCGATGCTAGCCTCAAGACCTACTTTCTGGAACTAGCGGTCGCGTTTTCGAAAGCCAATCGACCCGACGATGCGATTCTTTTGCTCAAAGAATTTCCAAACGACCCCGGCGCACGGGAGGAGCTGGGCCGTCTTTACTTGGCGTCGAACCGCCCTGCGGATGCTGTTCCAGAATTCAAGGGGGCTGCGGAACTATCGCCCACGCCCGCGAACAAGCTTGCGCTGGCGACGGCGTATCTCAAGAATAATCAGCCGGATCTGGCCGCGCCGATACTCCAGGAAGCGTTGGCAAGCAATCCTAATGATTTTGAGCTACATATGGCAGTGGGGCGCATTCACCGCGATAAGCACGAATATGTCAAGGCTGCAAGCGAGTTTGCCGCTGCGGCGAAGCTAAACTCCGAGTCGGTTGAGGCCTGGAATGAGGCTGCAACGTCATACGTACTGGCAGAACTATACCCTCAGGGGTTAGCTGCATTGGACCAAGTGCATCGCCTGAAGGCAGAAAAAGCTGGTAACTTCTATTTACGGGCTGTCGTGTTGGACAAGTTGCACCAGGTGAAACCGGCGCTGGCGAGTTATCAGCGGTTTCTTGCGCTGAGTCAAGGACACTATCCTGATCAGGAATTCATAGCGCGGCAGCGGAGCCGGATTCTCGAGAAAGAGGCCAATAGGTGATTAAGCCGTGGAGCTTCGCGAAACTGATTGCACTGGGATCGCTGGCGCTGGGGGTTACCTCGTTTGCTCAAGCGCAGCAAGCATTTTTGGCTGAGCTCGAGGCGGTACATGATCCTGCGAGGCGGTCGGATAAAGCTTTGAGTCTTGCGGATACTGCGTTCGATAACGCCCGGGAGCTCTATACGAAAGGCGAAATCAAGAAAGGCGACGCAGAGCTTGACAACATGACGAGCGCGCTCAACGAATGTGTCGGATCGTTGCAGACCGCGCATAAGGCGAGATGCTATAAAAAAGCCGAGTTGAGGGTCGCATATTTGCAACGGCGGCTGGAAGGCCTGCTTGATGAAATCAGCGTTCAAGAGAGGGGTTGGGCTGAATACACGCAACGCAAGCTGGACGATATTCATGACAAGCTGTTACAGGGAGTCATGAGGAAATGAAATTTGGTTTGTGGCTGTGCCTCGGCATGTGTGCTGCTGGCCTTGTGTTCGCGCAGGATCGCGACTTTCTAACCGCCAACGAGGTCGATCAGATACGCGAAGCGCAGGAGCCAAACGAGCATTTGTTACTTTACGTGCGCTTCGCAAGACAGCGGATGGACTTGCTCGACCAGTATCTGGCCAAGGACAAGGCCGGGCGGAGTATCTTCATTCACAACACGCTCGAGGATTACAGCAAGATCATCGAAGCGATCGATTCCGTATCTGACGACGCGCTGCGGCGCAATCAGCCTATTGATAAGGGATTGCTGGCGGTTTCAGCGGCGGAAAAGGAGTTCCTCGATAAGCTCAATAAGATTCAGGAAGGCGCACCCAGGGACTTCGAGCGTTACAAGTTTGTCCTCGGAGCGGCGATCGATGCAACGAGCGATAGTCGGCAACTGTCATTGCAAGATTCTAAAAAGCGGGAATCCGAGCTTTCAGCAGAAGACGCCAAGGAAAAGAAGGAACGCGAGGCCATGATGCCTTCCAAGGAGGTGGCCGATCGGAAGAAAGACACACAAAAGGAAGGCGAGCAAAAGAAGATTCCTTCACTCTACCGGCCGGGCGAGAAGCCGCAAAATCCTCCCAAGTAGTAGCTGACCCGCGGTCGCGGAATCCGCCACGTTTCGCAAAATTAGCGTTTTGTGTCGTAAATTGAAGATAGGGGCTGCTTGAGCTTGGGTCATCATCACCACAATCACGCACATGGCACCGGCTGGATCCTGCGGGTATCTTTAGTCGCTACGCTTGCGTTCACTGCGTTCGAGGTGTATGCGGGCTTGCGCTCTGGAAGCTTGGCGCTGCTCTCTGATGCAGGGCACAATTTCACGGATGCGCTCGCTCTCCTGCTGGCAGCGGTAGCCCTGTATCTGCAGGAGAAACCGGCCAATCAGGTGAAGACGTACGGCTACCAACGTGCGGGGGTGATAGCCGCATTTCTCAATGCCTCTACGTTGATCGTCATCTCCATTTTCATCTTCTGGGAGGCTGCGAACAGGATCGTCCAGCCGCAGCCGGTAAACGATCGCGTCATGATTTGGGTCGCGGCGGCAGCTCTGATTCTTAATGGAGCCATTATGCTGGCGCTTCACCGCGGTCAGAAGGGTGACGTCAATATACGGGCCGCTTTTATACACATGCTCGGCGATGCTGTTGGCGCGACCGCAATCATTGCCGGCGCTGTTGTTATGCGTTTTACGGGATGGAGCTATATTGACCCGGCGCTCTCGATCGGTCTGGGATTGCTGATTATCTACACGGCTTGGGATATTATTCGCGAGTCGCTTAATATTCTGCTCGAGGGATTGCCGCGCGGGCTTGATTTAACCAACGTCACTGCCGCGATGGGTGGGATTGAAGGCGTCCTTGACGTTCACGATTGCCATATTTGGAGTCTCGGTTCGAGTACGCACGCGCTGAGCTCGCATGTTTTGATTGAGGACATGCCGCCTTCCGCGAGTGAACGAATTTTAAAGTGTATCAACGAAGTGTTGTGCGGATTTAATATTCATCACACGACTATTCAGTTTGAGCACGTACCCTGTGTGTTGTCTGACAACGGGTGTAAGATCACGGCGGCCGATCGTGGGGGACACCAGCATTAGGCTCAGTGCTTTTCTTTTGTCAGGCGGACAATTTGCTGGTGAGGAGTTCAATATCCGAACGGATTTCGCGGATGTCCTCCCGGATGCCTGAGATCTGTACCATGCTGACGATCAGCGATGCCACAATCGTGAAGCACGGTAGGCCGATAGCGAAATAAAGCTGGGCGTTCGTCATTGCGCTTTTTCCTAGGATAGCGCCAAATGGCAGCGTAGTTCACGCCGAGATCATCTCGAGCATCCGCTGCCTGAAGGTCGCGGCGGTTTGGTTGTCGGTCGTGATCACCAAGATCGTATCGTCTCCCGCAATAGTACCCACAACTTCCTCCAATTGTTCTCGATCGACGGCGATGGCCAAAGAGTTCGCGTTTCCAGGCGAGGTGCGAAGGACGACTAGATTCTGGGCCACCCGAATGTCCAAGACGTACTCATTTGCGACCGTTGCGAGATCGGGACCGCCAGTTTCAGCCTGCAGCTGCCGGTAACCTTCGGCTGTTTTCACGAGCCCGAGTTCGCGGATATCGCGCGATAAAGTGACCTGCGTGGTTTGAATTCCTACCTGGCTCAGCTCTCGCGCTAATTCGTCTTGCGTGTAGATTTCCTTGTTGCGGATTACGTTCAGAATCTGGCCTTGGCGAAAGCTCTTGTTCATGTATCAGTGAATCCGGAGTGCTAATGCCGCAAGACGCTGGTCCGCTTCGTCGAGAGCGCGCGCTACTGCGTTCGGCCCCGTCCCACCGGGTAGTTCACGGCTCTTCATGCCTTCGGTTGCCGTCAACAATCGTGCCATTTCGAGTTTGAACTCGGGAGCGAACGCGGCCAAGCTCTCGCCCGTCCAGTCGGATGGCTTTTTGCCTGCTTTAATGCTTTCCAGGACGAATCGCCCGACAATTTGGTGCGCGCGATGGAAGGGCACGCCGCTTCGCGCCAGCTCCTCTGCAAGGTCGGTCGCGACCAGCCAGCTCTCTTCGGCCGCCTCCAAAGCCTCCCGAGAATCGAGAGTTAGAGATTCAGCCACGGCTTTTGCCATCGCCAGCGACCCGGAGGTTTGATGGAACGCATCAAACAGCGGTTCCTTGTCCTCCTGCATGTCGCGATTGTAGGTCATCGGCAGGCCCTTGAGCGTGATGAACAGGGAAGTAAGATTGCTGAAAACGCGGCCTGATTTTCCGCGGATCAGCTCGAGCGAATCCGGATTCTTTTTCTGCGGCATCAGACTCGACCCGCTGGTAACGTTATCGCCCAGCTTTATCCAATTAAACTCCTCGCTCGAATACAAAATCCAATCTTCAGCCAGCCGGCTCAAGTGCAACATGACGATGCTGCAGGCGTAGAGGAAATCCAATGCGAAGTCGCGATCAGCTGCGCCATCCATACTATTGCGGGTAATTGCAGCGAATCCGAGTTCTTGGGCCATAGCCTCACGGTCGAATGGAAAACCACTGCCCGCCAATGCACCTGAACCTAGCGGCATCACATTCATTTGCACCCGTGATTGCTCAAGCCGCTCCGCGTCCCGGAAGAACATCTCGAAATAGGCCAGAAGATAATGGGGCCACAACACGGCCTGGGCGCGCCGTAAGTGTGTATAGCCGGGAATCACGGCGCCCGGATATTTTTGTCCTAGCGCGAGCAACTCACGCATCAGATCTGTGAGCTGTTCGAGTAGCGTTTCTGCGGAGGCGCGCAGGTACAGGCGAATGTCAAGCGAGACTTGCTCGTTACGGCTGCGGCCGGTGTGGATCTTCTCCGAAAGCGCGCCGGATTTGTCCTTCAACTTGCGAATGACAAAAGTGTGAATGTCTTCGTCCGCAGCTCTGTCGAAATACGCGGGATCACGCGCTTCGCTAGCGATCTCGTTAAAAGCATCCACAATGCGCTGGCATTCATCGGGCGTCAGAAGACCGGCTCTTGAAAGGGCTCGAGCGTAGGCTTGCGAACCCTCGATGTCCGCGAATACAAGTTTATGGTCGAACTGGAGCGAGCCCGAAAACCGCTCGAAAAGCTCGGATGGTCCGCTTTCGAATCTGCCGCCCCACAGCTTCATTACCCGGCATTGTTGCGCGCAGCGCGCACCTTGATCGGCAATCCGGTCAGATTGATAAAGCCCAAAGCGTCTTTCTGATCGTAGGCTTCGCCCATGGTGAAGCTCGCAATATCGGCGTTGTAGAGTGACTTCGGACTCTTGCGGCTTAGCGGCTCGAGCGTGCCCTTATAAAGGCGCAGTGTCACTTCGCCCGTCACCGGTTCGGAGATCTTCGCAAAAAACGCATCGAGCGATTCGCGCAAGGGCGTAAACCAGAACCCGTTATACACCATCTCGGCATAATCCAGCGCAACTTTCTGTTTGTAATGCAGAGTAGTGCGATCAAGCGTGAGTGCTTCGAGCTCCCGGGCAACGGCCATCAGAATGGCACCACCCGGGGTCTCATAGCAGCCACGCGATTTCATGCCGACAAAACGGTTTTCAATCAGATCGATTCGCCCGATCGCATGCTCGCCGCCAATTCTGTTCAGTGTTTCGAGCAGTGCCACACCGCTGAGCTGGCGCCGATCTAAGGAAACCGGCACACCTTTCTCAAATCCGACCGTGATGTCGGCGGGCCTGGGTGGCGCATCCGCCGGGCTGTTCGTAAGCATCCAGATGTGATCCGGAGCGGGGTTCGCCGGGTTCTCGAGCTCACCACCTTCGTGCGAGATATGCCAGATATTGCGATCGCGGCTGTAAATTTTTGTGGTGGATTGGGAAATAGGAACGTTATGCGCCTTCGCGTATTCGATGGCGTCTTCGCGCGAGACAATGTCCCACTCGCGCCACGGTGCGATGACGTTGAGATGCGGCGCGATGGCCTTGTAGGTCAGCTCAAAGCGCACCTGGTCGTTACCTTTGCCGGTGCATCCGTGCGCGAGCGCATCGCAGCCGGTTTTCAACGCGATCTCAGCCTGGCGTTTTGCTAATAAGGGCCGGGCGATGGATGTGCCTAAGAGATATTTGTGCTCGTAGATCGCGCCCGAACGAACCAGCTTCCAAAGATACTCGCTGACGAATTCCTCACGCATGTCCTCGACATACACTTCGGACGCGCCAGTCTTGAGCGCCTTTTCGCGCAGACCGTCCAGTTCTGCGCCGCCCTGGCCGATATCGCCGCAAACGGCGACCACTTCGCACTGGTAGTGTTCTTTGAGCCAGGGAATGATAATCGACGTATCCAGCCCGCCGGAATACGCCAGGGCTACTTTCTTCGCGGTTATCATTACTGCAGCAGCATCAAAAGCAGCGCTTTCTGCACGTGCAGGCGGTTCTCAGCCTGATCAAATGCCGCCGACCGCGGGGACTCGATGACAGCATCGGTGACTTCCATGCCGCGCTTGGCGGGCAGACAATGCATGAAGATTGCATCCGCGCGTGCTTTCGCAAAGAGCACTTCATTCACCTGATACGCGGCGAACAATTTCTTCCGCTGTTCTGTTTCGGGTTCCTGTCCCATGCTGGCCCAGACATCGGTATAAACGGCGTGGGCGGATTTCACTGCCCCGAGCGGATCATTTGTAATCGCGATTTCAGCCCCAGACTCGTTCGCGAACCGGTTGGCATCCGCGACAATGGCGGGCTTGGGTTCGTAACCTTGGGGAGTGGCCACCGAGCAGCTCATTCCGAGGCGCGAGCAACACAGTAGCAGTGAATGCGCGACGTTATTTCCATCCCCGACGTAGGCGAGCTTCAGCCCGCGTAACTGGCCGAAGCGTTCCTTCAACGTGAACACGTCCGCAAGCGCCTGACAGGGATGGTACAGATCGGTCAGGGCATTCACCACCGGTATTCCGGACCATCTTGCGAGCTCATCCACGGTCTCCTGCGAGTACGTGCGTGCAATAACCGCGTCCGTCCACCGTGCCAAGTTTCGCGCGACATCTTTCAAGGGCTCGCGTTCGGCAATCATGCCGGTCTGCGCGACGCAATCACCGCCAAGCTGCTTGATCGCCAATTCGAACGTCATGCGCGTGCGAAGTGATGGTTTCTCGAACAGAAGACTCAAGTAGCGGCCCTTCAGCGCGGAGGCGTATCGCTGCCGGGATCGTTTTACCTGCTCGGTTAAAGCGAGAAGGCGCTTCAACTCGCCGGTTGACAAGTCGAGGTCGTTACGCAGGCTGTGCGGCCCGACGTGCGAACTGGGTTGAAGGGAGCGAGCCCCCATCAGAGGTCCCTCGTTGAATATATATTCATTATTATGAATAATAACGCATCGGGATTGCGGGGCGCAATGGCGAGTGGGAGTAAGGTAGTGTCCTATCCTGCGTTGCTGAGCGGCTGTATACTTTTCGCCAGTGTTTTCAGTGCGTTAGACCGAATGACGCACAACCAATGTGCTCTTGTCAACAAAGTGATGTGCGATCCTCTTTCAAACGTACTCAGGGTTCGGCGGTCACAAACGTGCAGAAAAGGTTTAAGTTCTAGATCCTCTTCATGATAAGGCCCAGTCCCTCTGTGTCGCAGAATACCGATTCACTATTGCGCATGATCGCTCGAATCGAGCCCCTGGAGGCATCATAAGCCTTCATATGATTTCCGCTGCCACAGCTGAGGAATTAGATGGGATTCTAATATGGGACTGGACCGTTGAGCCCGCCCTATATATGGCTGATAGGCCGAACCGACCCCCTAGATCCGAGCGCCCTAAATCAAAAGAGGATCGTGTTTCTCAAATTGAGTCAAGATTAGCCAGCGTAGAAAAAACGATAGATGAAGCGGCCACAAAAGAACAGTTGGGCAATGTAAACACGAGCCTGAACGGAATAACGCATCAACTTAATGAGATTCGTGATCGCCGTGGGCTTTGGAAAAGCTTCTGGAAAGAGCGTAACTGGGCGATTCCGACGGTGATTGTGCTGCTCGGAATGATGGGTACCGGAACATATTGGGTGGCTGGAGTCATCATAGATCGGCAAACCAAACCATTAGCCGATGCCCTGAACCAGACAAACCAGCGCCTCGTGCGTATAGAGGGACGGCTAAATGTTCAGACGGTTCAAGATAGGGTTAAAATTCTAGCTGCGCTACCAAGGAACGATTTGCGTCAGCATTCTAAGGAGCTGACGACCCTGAAAGCAGAGCTGGCAAAAGCCGTCAAGACGGTCCCGGAGTTTTGGCCAACAAGTTTCCAGCTCATCTCGCTTACTTCCAGGGCTCTTTCTCCGCTTGAGTCTACGCCACCAAAATCCGGCGTTGTATCCGACTCCAACAGCGTAGAGGTTCGCTATTCCGTTGTTACTTTAAAGGGGCATGTCAGCCAGGGCAGGTTCATCGATTGCGTAATTATCTTCGATCCAAGCGTTCGACTCAATCAGGTCTTGTTTGTCAATTGCGTCTTTGAATTTCCGGCTGGTCCCTATGTTCTACAACCGACGCTTGAGCGAATAGGGGGAGCACTGCTTGCGTCCGACATTTCTAATGTGACGCTCACAACGTGATAGCCCATAGCTCCGCTATATTAAGCGATCAAATTCGTAATTGTCCATACGTGATCCGTAATCCCCGCTTCCATTGCAGGAGTGACGCGCAAAGTCTTGTGAGTTTTTACAAAGTTGTAGTAGGCGAAGTGAGCGCAATAGCAGCTTTGTGTTTCGAATTTCTTGCTGAAAGCATTCGTCAGCCGTGGAATGTGCGAATCTACATGCGTATGGGCGGCGGTGCCTGGCGAAAATGAGACAGAACGTCCTGTTGAGAATTTCGACTGTTCACCGCCACAAATTTGGTGATCGGCTACGGTCATTCGGTGAGCTCCGATTGTGTGCGCCGTAGGGGCGATTGCACTGAGCGGGAGAGGCGCAAGGGATGAAGCGCGTCTCTCCGCTGTGCCGATTGCTCTCGGAGGAGTAGCAGTACTAGGCAGTTCAGACGCTACGCGGCAAAGCTCGTAGAGTGTCTGGCTCACTTCTCTCAATCACGATCAGCTCTCTGATAGTCGATACCTGACTTCTAACCCTGGTTTCGATTGCGGGGCTCGAAAGAACTCTGGCTCTAGCAGCGGACCGCGCATCACTACGAACCAGCTCTCCGAATTCCCTTTTTTGGCGTGATAACTTGTCCGTACCATGCTTGGTTCCTACCTCGAGCGGCGGGCGTTTTTGCTGGGAAACCTACGCGCAGTGACCATCTGCGGTGCCTCTTCTTTCTTCGTTGCGGAAGGGGCCGGGCCAGAGCGGTCCTTCGATCCCGTTTTCCGTCCGCTCGATGACTTCATCGCGGAATATATGCGGGCGATGAACTCGCCGGGTTTGACCCTTGCTCTGGCAAATACCGAGGGTAAGGTCAGGACCACTGCGTTTGGTTTTTCGGATCTCGAAATGAAAGTGCCGGTCTCGCCGGATCTCCTGTTTGAAATCGGTTCGATTAGCAAATCGTTTGTCGCGCTGACACTGCTTCAGCTGCGTGAAGAAGGCAAGCTCGATTTGGAGCGGCCTATTCTCGAATACCTGCCTTGGCTGCCGATCGAGGCGAACTATGGCGCTATCACGGTCCATCACTTGCTAACGCATAGCTCGGGATTACCAGATGCTCTAATTCTTTTTTTGGCGAATCCGCAAGCGCGCCATGTGCAGGCTTTCAAGCCTGGCGAGCACTTTCATTACTGCAATGCGGGGTTCACGATTCTCGGTTACTTGATTGAAAAGCTTGATGGCCGTCCTTGGTCGGAGGCTGTACGGAGGCGTATTTTTGAGCCGCTCGGGATGACTTCATCGGCGCCGATCATCGCGAATGAGAACCGTAAGCGTACGGCAAAAAGCTACGTACCGTTTTACGACGATCTGACGTACGTGCGGCAGGGCGCTCTCGCACGGGCAGGCAATCTGGTGTTTGATGATGCGGCGGGTAGCGTCGTCTCGACTCCCGGCGACATGGCGCTCTATCTACAGATGCTGCTGCGCAAGGGGCAGGGGCCGGGCAAACGGTTGGTATCTGAAGAAAGCTTTGCACTCTTCTCCAAGCCGTACATCAAGGCCAAGGAATTTAGCCCGACCGCTTCTTACGGTTACGGCATTGCCATTGATCAGCTGGACGGTCATACGATCTTGCGCCATACCGGTGGAATGGCTTCATTTATGTCGGCGATGCATGTGGACCTGGACGCCGGTGTGGCTGCTTTCGCATCGATCAATGCAGGCCAGGGCTACAGGCCAAATCCAGTGACACAATTTGCAGTGCAACTGATGGGCGCCCAGGCGGAGCGAAAGCCGCTGCCCAAGGCTCATGAAGTGCCCGATCCCATGATTGTCAGGAATGCGGGCGATTACGCCGGCACTTACGTTTCGCCGAACGGGAGGGAAGTGGTGGTGATCGCTGAAGGTGACCGGTTGAGCATGCGCGTTGGCTCGCAATCAGTTCCTTTGCAATTGGCGGGAGACGATACGTTTCTTGCCACGGTTCAGGAGTGGCAGCGCTTTCCGATTGTTTTTGGGCGTGCAGAGAAAAAGGGCGGCGACACGGACGGCGAGAAAAACTTGTCTGTGGTCGAGCTAATGCACGGAGCGGATTGGTACACCAATGGAAGGTATTCCGGGCCTCGGAGCTTTGCAGTAACTCCCGGCCTCGAATCATTTGTCGGGCACTATCGCGCGGATAGCATTTGGTTGGGGAGCACGCGGGTCGTGCTTCGAAAAGGCCGGTTGTGGCTGGATGGCGTGATCCCGCTTGAGCCTTTGGGGCGGGCGCTATTCCGGATCGGAGATGACGTGTTTAATCCCGATACGGTCGAGTTCTTCTATGTGGTGGAGGGTAAAGCGCGGCTGATGAAACTGACTGGCGCGGATCTGTGGCGAGTGGACGTGGCTTAGGAGCCCTACGCCGTAGCTCGAAGGTCGAAATCGGCGTGGATCGGATCGGAAGCCCAGTTCAGAATCTCTTGATGGTGTTCAATGCGCGGTAAATCGGCGTACGAAAGTATGTGGCCGCGGGCGTGGTTACCGCCCTGGGTTTGGTAATACCAATAGGCTTCTTGCACGCGTGCCATCGCTTCTCCAGAGGAGAAGAATTCGTGCCTGCGATAAGAAAACGGAGCGGGCGCGTCAGCACTCGCACCGTAAAACTGGTCCGCGCGGATAGTAGGAGGGGAGGTCAAGCGTCCGACCGCCACAAGGGCCCGAAGCGCGTCAATGGCTAGCAGAGCTGCTGCGCGATGATCGGCGTGACGTTCGTCGGGATGGCTCATATATACGGTGTCGGGATCGATTTTCCCGAGCAATCCCGCCAGGGTGTTCACGATGCTTCGTTTCTCGAACGGTAAATTTGGCTGGTGCAGGCCACAATACGGCGAATTCTCCGTGCCTAGCAGAGGCGAGAAGATCGGGGTCGAATCTTCGTCGGTGCGGATGGTCTCGAGGAAACCGTCCGGGAGGCCCAAAAAGTGGAGATTGGTTTCAGGAACGCCGAGGTGGCGTGCGGCGGCTCGGGCTTCGGCCATGCGAATGTGACCGAACTCAATCGCTTCCGAAGGTGTGTAAGCCGGACCGAAGAAGCGATCGCCTCCGCCCGCATCCCCGTTGGTGAGAAAGATGAGGTGGACCGGAATCGAGTTCTCAACCGCGGCCCGAATGACGGCGGGATGGAGGAATTCGTCGTCGGGGTGCGCGCAAATCACAGCCAGCGAACGTGGCAAAATATTCGCGGCAACCTCAAGGCGGCCTGCCGCGCGCAACCGCCCATTGCGGGTGGTCACTTGAGCAACCACACTGTAGAGTCCCGGAGAACCGAAGCGCAGTGCGGCGCTTAGATAGACTCCCTCTCTACGGGCCTCGGCTTGGTCCACGAGTTCGCCGTTTGCATTGCGCAGTTCTAATAATGCCGGATGAGAAGACTGCCGGGAACTCACCTGGACGCGGACGGTAGCGCGCTTTCCGGCGGCAAATGAGGTGCGGTTTTGGTCAAACGAAATGCTCTTGTTTTCACGCCCGTAAAAGGCTCGATATCCTTCCATTTGTACTTGCGAGAGATCGGAGTGCATATAAGCTGCCGGATAGACGGGGCAGCCGGACGGACCGGGAAGTCGCAAGAAAACGGGCGGTGTAGTTCGGAACGCAACGGTCTTTGAAGTCTTGGAGCGGTGACCGCGAATCATTTTCGGGTGAATCGCGCGAACGGTTACGGTGTACTGAATGGAGGTCGCGGTTGCGTCGTGACTGGTCGCGCCCGCTAAGGTCAGCGCGCGAGATTTCCCAGGAGCGAGGGATACCGGCTCGGGGTACGCGAAACTTCGGTTTGGGTGAGATTCTCGGGGAGCAGAGATCCACGGGTACTGCGCCTCGCCCACTTCAATGCGGAGATCTGACCAAGTTTTCTCAGTTCTGTTGACGAGCGTCAGCGTGAAAGAGACGGGATCGCCCGGCGAATAGAATCTGCGGTGCGTATCGAAATCCTCAACGGAGATTTCAGAGCGCCACACGGCGAAACTGGCTCCCAGGCTCTTCCAGATCAGGACACCGGATTCGGGATCATGCGCCTCAAAGACTGCAGAATAGCGGCCTGTCGGGACGTCGTCTGGAACACGCCATGCGATCTGATATTCAGAGCTAGCGAGCGATGTATTTCTCACGACGATTCTGCGCGTTGAGATCGGCTCGGTCCCGCCGGTAGGAAAAACAGTGACGGATACTTCGAGACTGCCGGGCGCATCTGAGGCGGTCGAGTAGGCCTCTCCCGCGATGAGACGGAACTTGACTGACGAACCCGGGGTATAACTGACGTTGTCGAGGACTACCTTGATGTCCGCCGGCCAAGTCGCCAGTTGGGCGCGTTTCCTGGTCGAAATGGGCTTGGCCGACATATATCCCTATGTCGATGTAGATTATCATGATCGCCCCGGAGATGCAAAGTCCTGGGAGTACATAACCCTTTAAAGGGCAGAGCTAGGGCGAATGTATTATGGATCACGTTTTAAGCTCTATTCGCCGGATGACCAAGCTGTGCGGAACTCCGGATACAGGGTCAGGCCGCCGCACGCGAAGAGGGTCTGTCCTGTGATATACGAGGCCTCGTCGGAGGCCAGAAATGCAAATACTGCGGCAATCTCTTCAGCCGTGCCTGGGCGGCCCATGGGAATGTGACTCTCCACTTCCGCGCGCGCTTTCGGGTCGTTAATCCAGGCGTTATTAATAGGCGTAACAATCGCTCCCGGACCAACCGAGTTGACGCGAATGCCTCGGTCCGCGTATTCGAGCGCCAGCGATTTCGTGAGGTTCTCGAGACCTCCTTTGCTGATTGAGTACGGCAGGTATTTTGGCTTAGGGATAATTTCGTGCACGCTCGAGTTGTTGACGATCACGCCGGGGCTGGCACGCTTCAGAAAATGACGGATGGCCTCGCGCGCACAAAGAAACGCGCCACGAAGATTGACTCCCAGGATTCGATCATAATCGGACATTTCGAGCTCATGGCTGGGTACCGGTTTCTGGATGCCGGAATTGTTCACCAGGATATCGATCGAGCCTAGGGCGTCAAGGGCCTGAGAGAACATCCGTTTCACCTGCTCCTCATTTGAGACGTCGGCCTGAACGGTTACGGCTTTGTACGAGGGGCTGACGGTCGTGCCCGCCTTGTGTACCTTCGCCTTTACGGCCTCGGCGCGATCTGCGCCACTGTTGTAGTTAATCACGACATTGGCGCCTTCTTCCGCAAATCGTATTGCTATCGCTTCGCCGATGCCCGATGATGCACCGGTGATCAAAGCGTTCTTTCGTAATAGTTTCGGCATGATGTTCTTCACGATACATGAACAGGGGTTTCGAAACAGGGTTGGTTGTCGAAGCTTACTCTGCTCGGAGGGCAAGAGCCGGATCGGTTTTTGTCGTCCGCCAAGTTGGCGGGGTGGCTGCGAAACAGATGCACAGGATAAGCACCGCCGCTGCAAGAGCAAATGAGAGCGGGTCATCTGGATGAATGCCAAAGACCAGGCTTGCGGCCAGGCGCATGACAGCGGCAGAACACAGCAGGCCACCAAGCAACCCGAGCCCAACCGATACGATCATCCGCAGACATACAGTTTCGAGAATATGCCGAGCCTGCGCGCCAATGGCGACTCGACTGCCCAGCTCGCGAGATCTTCGCGTGACGGAATAGGGCCAAGATGCCGTACAGCCCAGTTGCAGAAAGCAACAGCGCGATGATGCCAAAGAACGCACAAAGTATTGTCACCAGGCGCTCCTGCCACAGCGAATTTTGAACTTCCTGCTCTAGCGTGAATGCCTCGATTATCGGCACGTTGGGAGCTAAGCGCCGCAATACGGTTCGTGTCGCGTTGATGATTTGAGCCGGATCGCCGTAGGTCCGCACATACATCATTCCGCCCGGGTCCTTGTCGTCAGCCACGGAGTAAGAAATGGGCGGGTCCTGCTCGCGCAAGGATCGATATTTCGCGGTTCCGACTACTCCGACGACGACGGCTGTGGGTGGTTTCGTGCCATCGACTCCTTGAACGACGGCCTTGCCGACCGCATTCTGATGCGGAAGAAATAAATCGGCGAAAGCGCGGTTCACGACTATTGGCCCAGGTGTCTTGGCTGCATCGCTGATCTCCAGATTGCGGCCGGCGATCAAAGCAATGCCAAGGCTTTCGAAGTAATCCGTCGTGACCCGATTCGTGCTCTTGTTCAGGAACGTCTTTCGGGCAGGGTCGTACCTTGCGGTGTGACTGTGGTTTGGTGCCGATCCCGCGCATGAGGCCCGTACTGGCGAAGCCTACGGCGCGCACTCCGGGAATCTCACTCTCGCGCCGCTTCAACTCACGAAGAAGTACGCCAGCTTGCGTTTCCGAGTAGCCGGCACCCTGGGCTCGGTTACGGTATTTGCTGTCAATATAGGAGCCGCACAAATGGGCAGGCGTACATCCGGGGCTAGCTCGATTTCGATGCCATGAAATTCGCGCGGTAGGATTCCAACCACAACGAACGGATAATTTTTCACACGGATCCTGCGGCCGATAATGCTCGGATCCCGATTGAATTGCGTTGCCCAGAACTGATAGCTGAGCACAATTGGGATGTCCGATGACGCTGCAGCGTCTGCTGTGTTCAAGACGCGCCCGCGGATCGCCCGCACACCAAGTTCTGAAAAGTAATTGGGGGACACGATTTGTGTCGTGATCAACCGAACGGTCTCAGACGCGGAAAACGGTTGTAGATTACCGCTGAACCATTCTTGCTCTGCGATGGCCGCGGAGAATAGCCTCTTATCCTTAGACACTGCCTCGAACTGGCGGTAGAAGAAAGACGTGTCCGGCCTGACCTGCTTCACATGCATTTTCTGTAAAAGGTACAAGTTGTCGGGAGCACGAACGGGCAGAAGCTTCAACAGGAGTGCATTCACGAAACTGAAAATGACGGTATTCGCCCCGATACCGACTGCCAGCAGGAGAATCACGACTGCACTGAAGAGCTTTCTTCGGCTGATTTGGCGAACACCATACTGGACATCGCGCCACATAGGAATATTCTCTCGCTTTGTGGCGGGCGCTTCGGGATGCGATCTAACGAGGTTTCAGCGCCGTGCGTCCTGCGGGGACGAAGAGGATCACGAGCGAAACGGCCGCGAGAGCGAGCATGATCATGTGGTAGAGATCATTGCTGGCAGTTCGTGGACCGGCGCCCACAGCGAGCGCAACCATGCCGATCGCCACACCGGCGATCTTCTCAAGATTGCGACAGCGCCCCAGATGAGAGCCACGGCACAGATCAGCTCCACAATACTGGCGGGAATAATCACAGGTTCCTGTAGTGGGCCGAAGGCGACACCCGCGTGTTGCAACGCTCCGAACACGAACAACGCTGCGTTCGCCAGCATCAATGTTTTAAGTAGCTGCCTCATCATCGTAAAGCGGATGTTTCAATCATGACAGGGGCTCTTGCTCGGCGTGCGAACGATCGCAAAGCTGGGCCGCGAATTGAGGCTCATTGTCTTCGCTTAGAAGGAACGCTTCAAGAAATTTCGCATACGACCTTGCGCTGGCGGCGAACTGCTGCTGCCGCTGTCTCAGGAAGTGAAAGCGAAGAGGAGAATAAGTCTCGAGCTCCTCTAGATACCCTTTGGTGTAGAGTTCCTCCGAATGGGCTGCAGCGCGGGTGATCAGCGAGGTTGAATTTCTTCGAAGCAGTTCTTTGAACGACGCGGAGCCGTTCGGAAGCGCATACATCAGTTGCATTACGCTTTGCCCGAAATTCAACGTGCGATTCGTCAAGGCATCGAGCGGCTCCCGTTCCGCTGCCTGGGAAAACAGGTTGAGGAATCCATGCTGGCGGTCCAGAGGCAAATCATCCAGATCGTCGGCCATTTGCAGCAGCACTCCCCACGCGAACGCGAACCTGGCCTCACAGCCGGTGAGCGATCCGACCGCAAGATAGGCGTCAGCCAAAACCGACGTGCCTCCTTTTGCGAAAGTCAGACTAAGAAGATCCATTTCATCAGTGTGAACGCTACGCCCAAGTTGGTGAATGCTATTTTCTTGGGCGTGATGGATGTCGAGCAAGCAGTCGTAAATCTGGGAATAGTCCGACCGAGCATATTGGGACTCGATCAAAGAAACAAGCCGCCAAACGGCTTCTTCTAAGGCATCGGCAGGCGGCAACCCGTCGCCTGCTAATCGTCGCCGAAACCGCGAGCTGAAGCCGAGCTTTGCTCCCCGGGAGACGCGAGCATCGTCCAGGTAATTGTCGCTATAGGGGTAAAGCATGCTGTAAGCGAAAATTGCGGGCGTCAACTGGATGGGTTGGCCCAGCAGCGGTTGCAGCCCACACGCTGTCCAGGCGTTTCGGCAGGCTTGCAGGATGTCGCTCAAGCACACCGAAGCATCAAAGCGCCGGGCGCTCATCGCCAGATCCTTGCCGATTTTAGAGAAGTCGTCGCGCAGCAAGAATTCAAGAGAGGGATCGTCGAGATCCAGCGCGAGAGTGGCAAGCCGCGCTACTGCAGATGTAAGCCGGCTGTACACTTCTTTCCGCTCCGATGCGGTTTCGGGCTGCGCCTGTAATTCGGTTTCAGCGATCGCGAGGGCTCGGTCGAACAGCCTCTCGCGTTCCTGCTGCGCGTCTGCGGAATATTGGCGACCCAGTTTTGGAAATTCGTTACTACTTACGTGCCAGGCAGCAATCGATTCCTCAACAAAGCTTGTTATGGCTCGGCAATCCTCAGTCAATCGCATTGGTGTACAAATCGGGTACGAAAAATCGGTGAGTTGTGTTCACTCCCGGTCCGAGTGGAGCTTACCTGTAGCGAGAACGGCGTATACTGATCGACAATTTAGCAGCTAAGATGAGCACTTCCGTAATCGAGCGCGTCCGCTCAAGTAACTTCTGGACGTTTGCCGGCGTGCTGCCGCGTGCGGACCATTTTCTTGCGTTTGTGTGGTGGACCGTTCTCATCGTTCGTGGAGTGCTTCCCGCGGTTTTTGCTGTTTTGATGGGTATGCTGGTCGGCGCTGTCCAGCGTAGTGCGGATGTTACGACACCGCTGGCGCTCTTCGGATGCGTTTTCGTGCTACTGCAGATTCTTCCGCCCATTCACAGGGCCGTCGGTGCGAATCTTGGCAGCCGGACTGCGGCGTGGCTTTATGACCAGCTCACGGCTGCCTGTGTGCGCCCACCCGGTATGGGGCATCTCGAAAACCCCCAACTCACGACCGACCTCACTGTGGCGCGCGACTTCGATCTCGGCATCACGGGTCCGCCCATGTCCATCTCGATGGACTTTATCGCAGGGGGCTTGGTCGAAATGGTCGGGGTCTGGCCTCGGCAGCGGTGCTCGTCGGCTATAGATGGTGGGCGGCGTCGCGCTCGTAAGTACGTGGATGGCTACGCACTGGCTGCTGCGCGAAAGCGCTATCTGGCGCGATCGCAATACCGACGAAGTACGCCAAGCGCAGCGTCACGCCGACTATGCCTATCGGCTTGCAGTGGAACCGCCCGCCGGAAAGGAATTGCGCCTATTCGGCCTGGCTGAGTGGATTGTAGAGCGTTTTCGGTCGCAGCGCCGCCACCTGTTCGAGCTGCGCTGGGAAGCCACGCGCTTACGAGAGCGTCCGCTCGTCTGGAGCATTCTGCTTGTGCTCGCCGCAAATGTCCTTGTGTTCTGGGTGATGGCGACTTCCGCATTGGACGGCCATCTCCCGCTGGCACAGTTGGTTACTTTCGCCAGCGCCGCTGTCGGTACCAGCATGATTGCTTTCGGCGGATTGTCGTGGGCGCTCGATGGCACAGCCGCGCCAATCGCCGCTGTACTTCGCCTGGAAGGCAAGATGAAGAATGAAGGTGCGCTCACGCCGGGCTATGAATCCGCGCAAGAAATGCCTGCACGAGAAATCCGGTTTCGCAATGTGACGTTCGCTTATCCCCACGCAACGACCCCTGTCCTTGCAGATTTCGATTTGACCATTCCAGCGGGTTCATCGCTCGCAATTGTCGGCCAGAATGGCACTGGCAAAACGACGCTAGCGAAGCTCCTTTGCCGCCTGTACGACCCACAGGAAGGGGCGATTGAGGTTGACGAGATCGACATCCGCATGCTCGACATCGAAAGCTGGCGCTCGCGAATCGCTGCCGTGTTTCAGGATTTCATCCGTTTCGAGCTATCGCTGCGCGAAAACGTAGCTCCGGCTGGTGCTCCGGATACCGTGGTCCATCAGGCCCTCGAACAGGCAGGCGCGGCGCACTTGGCCCGTCTCGATACCGTGCTAGCCCGTGGCTACCCCGAGGGCACGGATCTCTCGGGCGGCCAGTGGCAGCGCGTCGCACTCGCGCGGGCGCTCTGCAGTGTGAAACTTGGCGCTGGGCTGGTGCTACTCGATGAACCGACGGCCCAGCTCGACGTGCGCGGTGAAGCCGAAATCTTCAGGCGCATTCTAGCCGCCACGCGTAACGTAACCACGATTCTGATCTCGCACCGCTTCTCCACGGTGCGCCACGCCGATCGCATCTGCGTGCTCGAGCAAGGAAGGGTAGTTGAGCTCGGCACACATGACGAACTGATGACCTCGGGCGGGCGTTATAAAACCATGTTCGAGCTGCAAGCATCTCGCTTCGGCGAGGAAGAAGGAGCTACGTTGGAGGCTTTGGATAGTACAGGCAGTTCGACTTCTCAAACCGGGCTGCCATGAAAACACCGAACCAAGTCGGCTCCATGCCCGGCGCTCCTCCCTCCATGTGGCGCGCGCTCGTGCGTGCCCGTGAGACCGAGCCATTGTTGCTTGCGGTGTCCTTTCCCCTGGCCCTGCTGGCCGCCCTTCCTGACGCTCTGCTCGCGCTGTGGCTCAGCCTTTTGGTAGATGGCATTCTAACGGCAAAACACGGTCAGGTCCTGGCAGCTTCCGCGGGATTGGGAGCATCGTCCGCCGCCACCTCGCCGTGACATTGGCTCTGCTTATCTCAATACATCCAGCGCTGGCTTTGCTTGCGCTGTTTGCACTGCCGACCGTCTTCACCTCCACGTGGCGGCCCGAAATCGAGCGAAAAGCCGACGAGCGCGGTGCATGGGCCAATCGTCTTTCGCGGCATCTCTGACCACTACAGCGCCGCCCGGCAAAGAAGTGCAAGTCACGCGCATAGGCCCAAGCCTTGCCGCTCAGCGCCGCTCAGCCTGGGAACACTGGTATGGACCCGTTGCAGCCGCACGGCGTGGCCGCGCTCTCTGGCAAACGCTCAGTTGGGCCGTTTTTGCAGCGGCCTATGTGGGCGCAGTTATTTTTGTGTCATCGGGACTCAAAGCCTCGGCTGGCTCGTCCTTCTCGTGCTGGCAGCGGGCGCGCGCCTGTCCGCGTACATAGGCGCGACTGTGGGTGAGATCGGATTTCTGCGTGGTTTCTGGCTGGATGGATCGAGACGCCTCGCGGGGCTCGAAGACTACGCCGCATCGCTTGAAAAGGGCGCCGACGTCCCCACGCCAGTAATCATCAAGCATGGAATCGACTTCGAGCATGTATCGTTCGCTTATCCGGGTACCGAGCGCCTCGTGCTCCAAGATGTGAGCTTCCATCTCGAGCCCGATTCCGTGGTTGCCATCGTCGGAGAGAACGGCGCAGGCAAAACCACGTTGGTGAAATTGTTGTGCCGGCTGTATCAGCCATCGAGCGGACGCATTCTGATAGACGGTGTGGAACTTTCGCGTATCGCGCCACACGCCTGGCGTTCGCGTCTTGCCGGCGCCTTCCAGGATTTCTTTCGCTTCGAATTCAGAGTGCTGAACAGTGTGGGTGTGGGCGACCTTCCGCGTCATGAGGACGTGCCTGCAGTAACGGCCGCCGTAGGCCACGCGGGTGCCGATGATGTCGTGGAACATCTCGCCCGGGGCCTCGAAACGCAGCTGGGACCGACGTGGCCGGAGGGCGTGGAGATCAGTTTCGGCCAGTGGCAAAAACTCGCGCTGGCCCGCGGGTTTATGAGAGAACGCCCGTTAGTGCTGGTTCTTGACGAGCCCACGGCGGCGCTTGACGCCCAGACAGAGCACGCCCTTTTCGAACGTTTCGCGGCCGCAGCGCGTCAGCGCAGTGCCGATAGACGCATCACGATCCTCGTCTCTCACCGCTTCAGCACTGTTCGCATGCCCGACTTCATCGTGGTCCTGGATGGAGCACACGTCGTCGAATCGGGTACCCATGAAGAGCTCATGGCGAAAGCGGGACAGTACGCGGAACTCTACGGCATCCAAGCCGCGGCTTATCGTTAACTTTCATGCGCGGAGGCGATTTCGATGTGAATAGCCGAGAAGGCCTCATCTGTATCCGGCTGCTTGCAGCTCGAAAAGCTCGGCGTATTGTCCTCTCAGCGCGACCAGTTCCTCATGCGTACCCTCCTCGAGAACCTCGCCGTCGTGCAGTACCAGGATCCGGTCAGCCATCCGGACGGTCGAAAAGCGGTGTGAAATCAAAACCGCAATTTTGTCGCGTGTCAGCTCGGCGAAGCGCTCGAACACGCGATGCTCGGCGCGCGCGTCGAGCGTTGCCGTAGGTTCATCGAGAATCAGCAATTGCGCGTCCCGCATGTACGCACGGGCCAACGCGACCTTCTGCCACTCGCCGCCCGAGAGGTCTACGCCATCCTTGAATCGCCGGCCAACCATCTGGTCGAGACCCTTTTCCAGCCCCGCCGCAACATCGGAAGCCAAACTTAGCTGAGCCGCCCTTTCGATGCGCTCGCGGTCGTCGAAAAACTCTATGCGTCCAACACCGATGTTCTCCCACAGCAACATGTGGTATCGCATGTAGTCTTGAAAGATCACGCCGACTTCTCGGCGCCAATCGTCTAGATCGTATTCCCGCAGATCGATCCCATCGAGGAGGATCTGGCCTCCCGTGGGGTCATACAGCCGTGCAATTAATTTGGTGATCGTCGTTTTTCCTGCACCGTTCTCACCAATCAGCGCGATTCGCTGGCCTGGATGTAACGTGAAGCTTACGTCGTGCAAGGCGTAGCGCTCCGCGTCTGGATATCGAAAGCTGACGTGTCGAAACTCGAGGCCACGCTGGATGGGCCGCGGCGCTTGCAGCGCACCGGGTTTGGAACGGATGCCCGGCTCCATGCGGAAGAACGCGAACAGATCGTCCAAATACATGGCTTCCTCGCTGATACTGGAAAAGCTAGACAGTACGCCTTCGATCAGGCTGCGGCTGCGCGCGAAGCTTCCCGCCAAAAACGTCAGGTCGCCGACCGTAAGCGAACCATGCAGCGTCCGATAGAGGATCACGACATAGGCGCCGTAGTATCCCGCCGTCCCGACAAGCGCGAGCAAGGATCCTACACCGGCTCGCCGGATTACAAGCCCACGATTTTCCTCATAGAACATGTTCGCTAGTCGCCGGTATCGCTCGGTCAAATAGCCGCCCAGTCCGAAGATCTTCACCTCTTTAGCGCTTTCCTGGGTTGCTCCCAGCCAGCGTAAATAGTCAAGCTCGCGACGTTGCGGCGTCCACCGGAAGAGCAGTGAATAGCTGAGCGATGCAAAATGAGTTTCGCCCAGAAACGCAGGCAGCACGGCGCAAATCAGCATCAGCAACAGCAACGGAGAAAATAGGATCAGTGCCGATGTCAGCGTGAGCAGCGTGATTAAATCCTGTGCTACCGCCATCACCTGGGACATTAGCTGCATCCGCCCCATCGTCTGCCGCCGGGCGCGTTCCAGTTTGTCGTAGAACTCCGGCTCCTCGAAATGGGCCAAGTCGAGTACGGAGGCATGACGCATCAGCTCTACGCTGACTCGATTCGTAAATCGATCGCCGAGAAGACTGTCCGCCAGTGCTACGGCTCGGCCAAGCAGATCTGAAGCTACGGCCAGTGCTAGCTCCACCGCTACCAGCCGCCAAACGCGCCCACTCTCGATATGACCGCCGCGCACGCTGCGTACTACAGCATCGATAATCAGCTTGGAAACGTAGAGCGTCGCAACCGGCAGCGCTCCGCGCAACAGCCTGGACGAGATTGAAATGAAGGCCAGAGAGGGGCTCGTGTCCCAAACCATTTTCAAGAGTGGCCTGACGTTTTCGAGAGCTTTCAACCGCTCGTGCCAAGTGCGGTCGGGCGCCGGATCAGAGCCGCGGGAGCCGAAGGAGATTGGACTTGTTCTCACAAGCGCTACGCCCACGTTCACTGTAACGCCTTCCCGCGTGTCTACCCGGAGGCTTCGCGAAACAAATCACCGGGCCGAGCCTTCTGCCGTGCCATCAGGCGACGCGCCCGCGCTATCTCTTCGGTGACGAGCTCCGCGAGCTGTGGATTAGTGCGGCGCAAGACTTCGAAGTGCATTCTCGCCGTTTCGTCGGAGCATTCGGTTAGCGGACCACCCCAGAATCCACGTGCGCCTTTTGAAAAACCTTTGAACATGCTTTGCGCCAATTCATTCAGCACAGTGCGAAGATGATTCCCCGACACGCCGCTCCCGCGCAGTGCTTTTTGCGCCGCAAGAAATAGCGGAATCGGTACTGTTGTCGCAAGAAGTACTGCGGCGAAGTAAAGTTGTTTCGTGCCGGGACGAAGCTCTAAAGCTCGCGCCTCATTCAACTCGATAAAACGCCGCATCTGCCGTACGGCGGCGAGCTGCCCTTCCACCACAAACCACTTGCGGCCGCTATTAGGCACGTTGAGAAGCGTTGCCACCGAGGCCCCGCGATCCCTCAACGGCTCCAGCACATCGGTCGGAAGCCAACTCTCACAAAGCACAACCGAAAGATCTCTGAAAAGCAGCTCCGATTGGCACAGTTCGTCAACAATGCGAGGGACGACTGAATCCGGAACTCGCAGAAGAATCAAACGCGCTGCTTGCAAGGCTTCGTACTTGGCAACTGGATAACCGGCCTTCAACAGATTTGAAAGTCGGCGTGCTACCCGCAGCGCTCGTGACTTAATAGGCCCAAGTTCTTCAGGCATCTTCGGCAGCCGAAGAACCGTCGAATTGGTTGAATTACCCTCGACTATCAGGCCAGCTTGCAACCGCTTCTTCATAAATGTTGCTCGCTTGTAGGGCTCTCATCCGATCACGAAACCGTGCCGCTTTTTCGAAGTCGAACGCTTTAGCTGCGTCGCGCATTTTGAGTTCCAGTTCAATGATCAGAGCGTCGCGTTGCTCGAGCGTTAGCTCCGCATCGGGCTCCGCTCCGGTTTCCAGGGGAACCGTGAAATAGTCCGCTTCGGCTACCGCAACAAGGCTCATGTCAATTGGTTTGATGATAGTTTGCGGCGTTATGTTGTTAGCTTCGTTGTAGGCCTGCTGGAGCGCGCGCCTGCGGTCAGTCTCGCGAATGGCTCGCTTCATGCTTTCGGTCAGCACATCCGCATAAAGAATCGCCCGCCCGCTCACGTTGCGCGCCGCTCGACCCATTGTCTGGATCAAAGATCCGCTCGATCGCAGGAATCCTTCCTTATCCGCATCAAGCACAGCAACCAGCGACACCTCCGGCAGGTCGAGCCCTTCTCGCAATAAGTTGACGCCGATGAGCACATCGTAGGCTCCTCGCCGCAAATCGCGAAGAATTTTTATACGGTCAAGCGTGCTTACCTCTGAATGTAAATAGGCACACTTCACTCCAACTTCGGTATAATACTCGGCCAGATCCTCCGACATCCGTTTGGTTAGTGTGGTCACGAGGACGCGTTCATTTCGCTCCGCCCGCAGCCGGATCTCGTTCAGCAAATCGTCGACTTGGCCTTTGATCGGACGAATGTCGATCTCCGGATCCACTAAGCCCGTGGGTCTGATGATCTGCTCGACCACCTCGCCCGCAGACTTCGTGAGTTCATACGGGCCGGGCGTCGCGGAAAGGTAGATTACCTGGTTCACGCGATTTTCGAATTCCTCGAAAGTAAGCGGTCGATTATCTCGCGCGCTCGGCAGACGAAAGCCGTAGTCGACCAGGATATTCTTCCGCGAACGGTCGCCGTGAAACATGCCTTGCAATTGCGGGATGGTCTGATGGCTCTCGTCGATGAATATTAGAGCATCGTTCGGGAGATAGTCAAGCAGCGTGGGAGGAGCCTCACCCGGCAGCCTTCCCGAGAAATGGCGTGAATAGTTCTCGATCCCGTGGCAATACCCGATCTGCTTGATCATTTCGAGATCGAACATGGTGCGTTGGTAAAGCCTCTGTGCCTCAATCAGCTTCCCGCTCGCTTCTACTTCCTTGTGCCACCACTGCAGCTCGTTTTCGATACTTTGCATGGCCTGCTGCCGAGTTGGCGCGTCCATCACGTAGTGCGTCTTGGGGTAGATGGGTAGCCGTAAATATGTCTGTTTGACCTGGGCAAGAATCGGATCGATTTGGCTCAGCGATTCAATTTCATCTCCCCATAGCTCAATCCGATAGGCGTTGTCGTCGTAGGTTGGATAAAGCTCAACCACGTCGCCGCGCACGCGAAATGTTCCACGCCGGAAATCGTGATCGTTGCGCTCGTAAAGGATCTCTACGAGCCTTTGCAGCAGCTCTTTGCGAGTGATGTGCTGCCCCTTTTCAAGCATCAGCAACATGCCGTAGTAAGCCTCGGGCGACCCCAAGCCGTAAATACAGCTGACGCTCGCGACGATTACGCAGTCACGCCGCTCAAACAGCGACCTGGTTGCCGAGAGGCGCAGCTTATCCAATTCGTCATTGATGGTGGCTTCTTTCTCGATATAGATATCGCCCGACGGAATGTAGGCTTCCGGCTGATAGTAGTCGTAGTAGCTGACGAAGTACTCAACCGCATTGGTTGGGAAGAAACCTTTGAACTCATGGTAGAGCTGCGCAGCAAGCGTTTTGTTGTGGGCAAGCACCAGTGAAGGCTTGTTAAATGCCTCTATGATCTTCGCCATAGTAAAGGTCTTTCCAGACCCGGTGACCCCTAGCAGAACTTGATGCTTTTCGCCGTCAGATATGCCGCGAGTGAGTTGTTGGATTGCAGTTGCTTGATCTCCGCGAGGCTGGTAATCGAGGCTTAGCTTAAACGGCACGACCCTAGTATAGATACGGCAATGCAAATGCCCGTGAATGCGGTGCTCAACGAACCGTTGACGAGGCTAGTACAGAGACGGCAGTGCGTCGATGCGTTCGATCTCGGCATTAAACTCGCAACCGATCAGGGCGATACAGGCAATCAGGTACAGCCACACGAGAAGCACGATCACCGTGCCGAGGCTGCCGTAAAAAATATTGTAGTTTGCGATATGGGCCACGTACCAGGCGAAGGCGGCTGTCGCGAGCAGCCACAAGACAGTCGCCATGATTGCTCCGGGCCAGACTCGCAGGAAGCGTGAAGCCGTTGCGCTTTCTACACGCTCCAGCTCGGGCCGATGGTTAGGGCCGAAGTAGTATAACAACGCGGTAACGAAAGTAGTCGTACAAAAGGCTAGTCCGTAACGAGCGAGCCGCCACAGGAATTGGACGGGCGCACTGATCTCGCTTACCCGCGGAGAACCAATCCACTGAATCAGAGCAGCTTCGCCACGATCTCCAAAGATAATTAGCGACGACGCTCCAACTGCCGGAAGGGCCGCTATGAGCACCAGGAAAATTGCCATTCCTCGCTCTTTCAGAAATGGCCGCCCGGAGGGAATACGATAGGCCGCATGGAACCCTTCCATTAAGCTCAGCATTGCGCCCGACCCGGCCCATAGGGATACGATTGTCGCCACTATGGGCAGCGTGCCGGGTTTCCCGCTTTTCTCCCGGAGACGGGACAGAATCAGTTCCTCCGTGCCCGGAGGCACCACCTGCATTACGAAGGTCGCGATCACATGCACGACGGATTGCGCACGCGCCTCAATGAGAATCGCCGTGAGTGTCGTCAATATTGGAAATAGCGCCAATAAGAACGAGTAGGCGGCACCTTTTGCAATTCCGAAACAGTTGTCCTCATAGGCGGCAATGAAGGCTCGGCGCAGCACCCAGAACATGCGAGCTGCCACACCGGGCTGGATGATCACGTTTGCAAATAGCGCCCCAGCAGGCTTTGTTTCGGGAGATGTGCGCGCGCTATCCGGCATAATCGCGGCTCCTCGCAGACGATGATAGCCGACTCGATACAACGTACAGGACTACATTTAGTTACAGGCCTCGAGTTAGGCCTTCTGTCATATCGCCAATGCAAGTGTTTGAACTGACACGCCGTTTGATCGACATTGAATCGATTACTCCCAATGAGCGCCAAATCGGTGATTTCCTGTGGGAGCGTTTATCGGAGATGGCTCGACGATTCAACGGCAAAGTGGAGCGGATGAAGGTCGAAATGGATCGCGATAATCTCTTGGTGCGCTTTGGCGAACCGGCTGTCGTGCTCTCCACGCATATGGATACCGTGCCGCCGTTTATTCCTTCGCGCGAAGACAACGATTTTATTTGGGGCCGTGGGGCATGTGACACCAAGGGCATCATCGCGGCTATGATCGCTTCCGCTGAACAACTACTTACGGCCGGTCGGCGTAACTTCGGGCTGCTGTTTGTAGTGGGCGAAGAGCGCAACAGCGCTGGCGCGCATGTGGCCGCGCGGAATCCGTGTGGCAGTAAGTTCCTGATCAATGGAGAGCCGACAGGCAACAAGCTCGCGCTTGGATCGAAAGGCGCGCTGAGATATGAGATCGTAGCGCACGGGCGCATGGCTCATTCCGCGTATCCGGAATTTGGTGAATCGGCCATCGAAAAGCTTCTTGACGCACTCGAACGTATTCGGAGGATCGAGTTGCCAACCGATGAAGTTCTTGGCCCAAGCACGCTTAATATAGGAACCATTACTGGCGGACGCGCGCCGAATGTTATTCCTGACGGGGCGAGTGCCGAGATCATGATCCGTGTGGTTGGAGATGTGGCGAAACTTCAAAATAAGATTGAGGCTGCTGTGCGGCCGCATGCGGAGGCACAAGAGATTTTGCTGATTCCGGCTGTGCATCTGCGTCCGCTGGACGGGTTTCCGACCACCGTAGTCGCTTTCACGACCGATATTCCGGCGTTTGGGAAAGCCTGGGGCGAACCTTTTCTGATCGGTCCGGGAAGTATCCACGTGGCCCATACGAGCGAGGAGCGAATACCGAAATCAGAACTGATTGAAGCGGTGGGCTTATACCGGCAACTGGTCGAGAGACTTGGGCAAGGCATATGACATCGATCGACGTCGGCATTCTGGGCGGGACTGGCATGGTCGGCCAGCATTTCATCCGTTTCCTCCAAGGCCATCCCTGGTTCAATCTGACGTGGCTGGGCGCAAGCGACCGGTCTGCCGGTAAAAGACTGAAAGATGCGACCGCGTGGCGTCTGGACGGCGACATGCCTCATACTGCCGCCGCGCTTGTCGTCTCTGATTCGAAGCCGGGTAATGCTCCGCAGCTCGTATTCTCAGCGATGGATGCTTCGGTAGCCACCGAGATTGAGCGCGAGTTCGCGCAAGCGGGCCACATTGTCGTTTCCAACTCGCGCAATCACCGCATGGAACCCGATGTTCCCTTGCTAATTCCCGAAGTCAACCCCGGGCATCTTTCACTTATCCATGCTCAGCAGAAGAATCGCGGCTGGCAAGGCATGATTGTCACGAATCCAAATTGCTCGACTATCGTCCTGACCTTGGCGCTCGCTCCGCTGGTACAGTTCGGAATAGAGCGTGTGATTGCGGCGACGTTGCAGGCCGTTTCCGGTGCGGGTTATCCGGGCGTGTCTTCCATCGACATACTCGCAAACGTGATTCCGTATGTGGGAGGCGAGGAAGAAAAGATGGAACAAGAGACGCAGAAGATCCTGGGTGGTGTTTCAAACGGTCAAGCCGTCCCGTTGAACGCGCGGGTGAGCGCACACTGCCATCGCGTTGCGGTTGCAGATGGGCATACAGTCGCGGCATCTGTTGAATTCTCGTCGGTACCAGCTCTGCAAGACATCCAGCACGCCATCGAGCATTTCCGGGGACTGCCGCAGGAGCGAAACTTGCCGAGCGCGCCTTCGCAACCGCTTATTTACATGCCGCAGCAAGACCGTCCGCAGCCTCGCCGTGATGCCTCCCGCGAGAATGGGATGAGCGTGTTCGTCGGGCGTCTGCGAAATTGCGCTGTCCTCGACGCGAAATTTGTTGCTTGCGGCCACAACACGATCCGCGGAGCTGCCGGAGCCGCAGTGCTCAATGCCGAACTGATGGTATCTGAAGGATTCCTGGACTAGAGAACGCTGATGATCGTAATGAAGTTCGGCGGCACCTCCGTCGAATCACAGGAAGCGGTCGCGCGTGTTACGCGTATCGTACAAAGTTACGAGCATTGCAGGCCAATCGTGGTTGTTTCTGCGATGGGTGACACGACAAATAAACTGCTCAAGGCGGCTGGGGAAGCTGAAGCGGGCCGCCGCGAGCAGGCGCTCACCTTGGTGGATGAGGTGCGGACGCATCACTTGACACATGGGCTCGCGCTGGCCGGTGCAGCCGCAGCCGAGTTGGATCGCTACATTCGCGCACATTTCGAATGGCTGGACGACTTGATAAAGGGTCTGTCGATAGTTGGTGAGCTCTCGCCGCGCTCCATGGACGCAATTGCAAGCGTCGGCGAACGTCTCTCGAGTCTGATTGTCACGTTTGCATTTCGCGCTGCGGGCATGCCCACCCATTACGTAGATGCGCGCCGCGTCATTGTCACTGATGACCGTTTCACACGGGCGCAGCCTCTGCTCGAGCAAACGTACGCTCTGCTACAGGAAAACGTACGACCGTTTGCGGATACGTCGGTTGTGGTGATGGGTGGCTTCATCGGGTCGACACAAAACGGACAGACAACCACGCTTGGCCGTGGTGGTTCGGATTACACTGCCTCCATTGTTGGGGCGGGCGTTGACGCGGAGGAAATTCAGATCTGGACCGATGTCGATGGAATGCTCACGGCAGACCCGCGGATTGTTCGAGACGGGCACCGGGTGAAGAGCATCTCCTTCGCAGAGGCAGCGGAAATGGCCTATTTCGGCGCTAAGGTGCTCCATCCGGCGACCGTCCTTCCGGCTGTTGAAAGGAATATTCCCGTGCTGATTCTGAACTCCCGACGTCCTGAAGCTCCCGGGACCCGAATTACTTCGCAGCCACTGCCATGCAAGAACGCCGTTAAGTCGATTTCGTGTAAGCGGGATATTACGGCGGTCAACATTCAATCGACCCGAATGCTCATGGCGCACGGTTTTCTGCGCCGTATTTTTGAAATCTTTGACCGCTATGCTACCAGCGTCGATATGGTCTCAACATCCGAAGTCAGCGTCTCACTTACGATTGACAATCGCGACAAGCTGCAGCCGATTTGCGAGGAGCTGCGACATTTTGCGGAGGTCACGACAGAGGACGGACAGGCCATTGTGTGTCTTATCGGAGAAAATATTCGACATACGCCCGGAATTGCCGGCCGGGTATTTCAGGTACTCAGCAAGAAAAACGTCCGCATGATTTCGCAGGGTGCGTCAGAGCTGAATTTAGGTCTGGTCATTTCGGAAGACGATCTCAAGGATGCCGTCCGGGGGCTGCACGACGAGTTTTTCTGTGAGCTCGATCCGGCAGTTTTTGATTGAAAGTTTATGAGCGCCACGAAGAAACTCGCGCTAGTTGGGTACGGCAGAATGGGACGATTGATTGAGCAGCTTGCGCCACAGCACGGCTTTGAGGTTGTTCTGCGTCTCGACTCAAAGAGCAATAAAAGCGGCGCTGGAGTAAGCCCCGAAGCACTTGCGAATGTAAATGCTGCGATCGAGTTCACCATGCCCGATGCCGCGCCTTCCAATTTGAAGCGCCTGGCAGAAGCCAAGATTCCGGCAGTCACAGGAACGACGGGATGGCTTGACCATTTGGGATCTGTGACGAAGGCAGTTAATGAGAACGGTACAGGATTGGTATGGAGCCCGAACTTCTCCGTGGGCGTGGCGGTATTTCGTCGGCTGACAAGCGTTGCCGCGGAACTCCTGAGCAATCAGAGCGACTATGGCGCTTGGGCCTGGGAAATCCACCATGACGCAAAGAAGGATGCGCCATCGGGAACCCTCCTGGGGCTCTTGCGGACCATGGAGCAGAGCGGCTACACAAAAGAAATCGACGTTAGCTCCAATCGCGCTGGCAGGCATCCGGGCACGCATGAGATCGGCTTTGACTCAGCTGCTGATACGATCACACTCCGGCACGTCGCCCGCAGCCGTGATGGTTTTGCGCAGGGCGCCCTGAAAGCCGCACAATGGATTTTGGACCGCAAAGGGGTGTACACGTTTGACGAGGTCCTGTTCGGCAAAGACGAGAGACATTAAGGTGCAATTCTCGCGTGGGAGGAACTGAATATGTTCATCGGTTGTGGAACCGCGATGGTCACTCCATTTCGGCCGAATCAGTCGCTTGACGAAGCCGTTTTACGGGCTCTTGTAAACCGCCAGATCGACGCGGGCATCGATTTTCTGGTACCTTGCGGCACCACCGGCGAAAGCCCCACGCTGACCCATGAAGAGCATCTTCGTGTGGTCGAAATTACGGTTAAGGAGGCACGCGGGCGCATTCCCATTTTAGCGGGAGCGGGCGGCTATGACACAGCTAAGGTAATTCAGCTGATCTCGGAACTGAAAAGCATCGGCGTCTCGGGAATCCTGTCCGTCACGCCCTACTACAACAAGCCGACTCAGGACGGACTCTATCAGCATTTTCGCGCCATTGCGGAATCGACGTCGCTTCCCATCGTTGTCTACAGTGTCCAATCGCGAACGGCGGTGAACGTTGAGCCGGCCACTGTCGCTCGTCTTTCCGAAATCGACAATGTCGTCGGCATCAAGGAGGCATCGGGCAGCATTTCGCAGATGGCCAGCATTCTTGCTCGCGTATCTGAATCGTTTCTTGTGCTGTCGGGTGACGATGCGATCACCGTGCCGCTGATCGCTCTTGGAGGCCGGGGAGTAATATCTGTTGTCTCAAATCAAATACCTGCTGAATTCGGCCAGCTTACGCGTGCGGCGCTGAATGGGGATTTTGCGCGAGCGCGACAGTTGCAGCGGAAATATCAGGCCCTAATGGAGATCAATTTCGTCGAGACAAGTCCAGGGCCAGTGAAATTTGCGATGGCACGAATGGGACTGCTCGAACCTGTGTGGCGGCTGCCCATGGTTCCCCCGCAGACCGCGTCTCAGCAGAAGATCGAGACCGTATTAGAAGGTCTAGGCTTGCTTGCGGGAGTTCGTGTTTGAGCCATTCCCAGGATCTGCTGAAAATTCAGCAGAGCATTGAAACTTTATTTGAAAAAAAGCCTGCCTCTTATTCAGACGAACAAAAACGACTGTTCCAAGAATTCCGCGATCTTCTGAACCGGGGCGCCATTCGATCCGCTGAGCCCGATCGATCCCAGCCCGCGGGATGGCGTGTGAATAGTTGGGTCAAGAAGGGCATTCTGCTCGGATTCAGGATGGGCGAGGTTGTCGAAATGCCGGGACCGGGCGGCGGCGCTTCTCAGTTTTTCGACAAGTCCACTTACCCGTTAAAGAAGTTCAGTGCCGAAGACGGCGTCAGAATCGTACCGGGCGGCTCCAGTGTTCGCGATGGTTGCTACGTCGGCCGAAGTGTCACTTGCATGCCGCCCATGTTTATCAACGTGGGGGCATACGTTGCTGATGGAACCATGATCGACTCGCACGCCCTAATTGGAAGCTGTGCCCAAATTGGACGTAACTGTCATATTTCCGCTGCTTCGCAAATTGGCGGCGTTCTGGAACCGATTGGCGCGCTTCCCGTAATTATTGAAGATGACGTGCTCGTTGGAGGTAATTGTGGCGTTTATGAGGGAACGGTAGTAAGACATCGAGCGGTACTCGGCAGCGGCACGATACTGAATCGCTCCACGCCCGTATACGATTTGGTTCGCGCTACAGTGCATCATGCTAGCGACGATGTGCCGCTCATCATTCCGGAAGAAGCGGTAGTAGTCGCTGGCTCACGGAATGTGCAGTCTGGTCCAGGCAAGGAATGGGGCATCTCGCTCTACACGCCGGTAATCGTGAAGTACCGCGATGCACGTACAGAAACTAAGATCCAATTGGAAGATCTGCTGCGCTAGAAGGCTACTCAAAGCCGAGAACTTTACTCGTCCGGCAACTTGCCCGAGAGATAGATGCGCGTCGGCGGTATGCGGCGACCGCTCAAAGTGCCGCTGCGTACGATATGAAGCGCTACCGCTTGTCCCGGCTTCAAGGTCGATTGGACTCTCATGACATCCGCCGGCGAACTGATGGGCTGCCGGTTTATAGAAAGGATTGCATCGTTTTCCTGAAGCGCGATGTCGTCCGCAAATGAACCGGGATCGACAGACACCACTTTTACGCCCAACTTGTCCTCAATGCCGAGGTCCTGCCGCTCTTTGTCTGTCAATCTCATGATCGTGATGCCAAACTTGGCTTGAGTCACTTCCTTGGAATGCTCCGGCTCCTCCGGGCGGCTTTCCGCGAATTGCGGGCTGTCCTTCCACACCACTGCCCGTTCTTCAACGTTCACTTTGAAGTCGAGTCGCTTCCCGTTCCGGTCCACGGTAAACAAGGCCTTCGAGCCGATCGGTAGATCAGCTACCTTGCTCACAAGTTCCTCGCCGTTCTTTACCGGCCTGTCGTTCATGGCCACGATGATGTCATCCGCTTTGATTCCTGCCTTAGCCGCAGGGCCGCTCGGGGCAACGATCTCCACAAGTACTCCATGGTCCAATCCAAATGCTTGCAGCGTGTCTGCCTGGCTGCCTTCTCTCGTCCACCTGATCCCAATTGAGCCACGTACCACTCGGCCTTGTCGAATGATGTCGTTATAGACTCTCACCGCCATGTTCGAGGGCAGGGCAAAACCAATTCCCTCGTAGGACCCGCTGCGCGTCGCGATCATGGTATTCACGCCGATCACCTCGCCGCGAATGTTCAGGAGAGGACCACCACTATTACCTGGATTGATCGCCGCATCGGTTTGCAGGAAATGTTGGAACGCCTGCGCGCCTGGTAAATCTCGGCTAGTAGCGCTTACGATGCCGGCCGTTACCGTTGCTTGAAGTCCAAATGGCGAGCCGATCGCAATCGCCCAGTCGCCGACCTCCACGCCGTCCGAGTTGCCTACTTCTACAGGCACGAGCGCGCGTTTTGCATCGATTTTAAGAACGGCAACATCGGTCTCGCCGTCGTAGCCGATCACCCGCGCCTTGTACTCGCTATTTCCCCCGTTCAGCTTTACTTTGATCCGATTGGCTTTTTCGATCACGTGTTCATTTGTGAGAATGTAGCCGTTTTTGTCGACGATGAAGCCGGTGCCGGTGCCTTCCGTGCGAAAGTTACGCGGGTCGGGCTTGCCAAAGAATCGCTTGAAGAGGTCCGATGGATCCTGGCTATTCGGCGCTTGGCCCTCGCCGTTTTTATCTTCATCCTCCGAGTCTCTGGGAGGTTTATTCTTCCCGGCCTTGGGCAAATAATCTGACTGTATGTAAACTACCGACCTTTCCAGATGCTTTGCCAACTTTGTAAATTCATTCGAGACCGGAATCGCCTGCGGTACAGTGAGCGGCGTCGCATCCGGCGCAATCGCGGAAGTCTGCTTGCCGGCTTGTACTCCAGTATTTATGAAGGTCCCGATGACAATACCAAGAATGAGCGTGCATAGTAGCAGAGTGACGCTCAGCAGTTTCTGCTGCTTCATTTTTTGGAGGAACGACATAGCGCGCGGGACCTTTCGGCGGCAGTATTTACAGTATAGAGGTCTGGAGCCCGTCCCGCTCTCAAACGGGGGTGCCGAGACACGGGTAAAGTTTGGAAACTGTTCTCATCGTTTCCATGTCAGGCGCTACGCGCGGGTTTCAATTCCACCGCGACGATTCCGGCGAGAATCAGGCCACCCCCAAAAACTGCTGCGAGCGTCAGGGTTTCGCCTCCTGCCAGTACTGCCGTGATCAATGCAAATACCGGCTCCAATGCAAAGATCAGCGCCGTCCTGGTTGGCGTTGTGTACTGCTGCGCCCAGGTTTGCAAAGCGAACGCGAGTGCCGTGGCGAAAAGGCTTGTCAGGATTAGGGCGAAGATAACGCTGTTACTCCATACCGCCCTAGGGGGCTCGATCGCGAGAGATACCGTCGACAGAACCGCGGCGCATGCAATCTGGCCCAGGGCTACGGCTTCGAACCGTTCACGCTGCGAATAGTAACCCAAAACCAGAAGCTGAAACGCAAACGCGACGGCGCAACCAACTGTCAGAAGGTCTCCGCGATTCATGTGGAGATCGCGGTCAAGCGAAGGAATTGTCAACAAGGCCATCCCCGCACTAGCGACCGCAATGCCAATTAGCTCTGGTATCTGCGGCCATCGGCGATAGACGCAGGCGCTAATCAGCGGAACGAGCACAATATACAGGCCGGTAAGAAATCCTGAGTTTCCGGCGCTCGTGTACTTCAAGCCAAAGGTCTGCAAAACATATCCGAGCCACAGGAAAACACCTGCAGCCGCACCGCCGCGCAGGCCGCGCCAAACCGCTCCCGATCCAGTCCTACGAAAGCGGGGGCCGAAGATCAGCAACATGAAAAAGCTAGCGAACCCGAAGCGAACCGCCAGAAAGTACATGGTTGAGATCTCAGTGAGCGCGCGCTTCACGCTTACGAAGGTCACGCCCCAGATCAGGGCGACGATTGCCAAGCTTAGATCCGCCTGCCAGCGGGCCGGCAGTTTCGTGACCGCTTTAGTGGCGGTCGCGCTCACGGCTCGGCAGGAATTCCGCTCTGGTGTCCGATCTCGTTTGCTTCAGCGAGTGCAGCTACGATCAGCAGAATGCGTCGCAGCCCCAATTCACGCCCATCCGTCTGATACCACTCTTGAGATGTATGCGCACCACCGCCTTGGCCGCCCGTGCCAATGGAGATTGCTGGAATTCCAAGCGAGAGCGGAATGTTTGCGTCTGTCGAAGCACAATCGACCCGGGATCGGATATGCAGGTGCGCATCCACAGCCTGAACGGTTCGGAGCAGGGGCGATTGCTCCGCAAGCTTCCCACCCGGACGCGACCCAAGCTCCCGTATCTTTGCGGTAAGCCGCGTTACGCGAGCACCTCTGTTCTCGCGCTCCAGCCCTCGCTCCACGGCGGAGTTCAGCAGAGTAGAAAAATCTTCCAGAATGCTAGGCTCCTCCGATCGCAGATCAAGTTTGGCGCGCGCGCTCGAAGCGATAGAGTTAATGCTGGTTCCGCCTTCAACGAGCCCAAAATTGTACGAGGATCGCCGCCTGCGCTCTCCATTCATGCGCGAATCAGCGGAGTCTACAAAAAAGCTCACTGCCTCGGCCAAGGCATGAACCGGGTTGGGAGTGCCGTAGTCATTCCAGCTATGCCCGCCTGGGCCGCTGAAGCTGATTTCGAATCGCCGGCTTGCGAGAGCTTGCGCAGTGATGTGGTCAAGTGAGGGCCCGTCCAGCACGATAAAGGCTTCTATGCCTGACAACTCGACGGTGCCGGTTTGCGGTGCAGCTGCGAGTTTCGGCGTGCCCGATGTCGTGCTCGAGATGGATTGGCGGCACAGATACCGCATGCCGTTCAAGTTGCCTTCCCCCTCTTCGCCGACGTTCGCGACGAATAGAACGCACGACGCCAGATCGTGTAACTCGATGGTCTCGCTCAGCACTCGGGCTAAGGCGAGCAAAGCTGCCAATCCCGAGCCGTTGTCCGAAACGCCTGGCCCACATAATCGCCCGTCCGGCGCATAAGCGATCTCCTCAGGCCGATTTGGAGCGAGAACTGTATCCAGGTGAGCGGAAACTACAAACCGAGGTTCACTCTCAGCAGTGTGAAATGTAGCGAGCACGTTTCCGGCTCGGTCCAGCCTGGCTTTCCATCCGAGCGACTCCAGCTGGGCACGAAACCACTCAGCGCGCTGCTGCTCGAAAAACGTGGGAGCTGGGATGCGGCAAAGCTGTAGCTGCTGTTCGTTAATCCAGGCACGCTCGCGAGTGAACCACTGCTGTGCGTTGAAGAACGCGCTTTGCTCCGCGAGTTGCCCAATCCGGCGAGTCTCCGCTGATATGCGTACAGCGTGCGGCAGCGTTTTGGGTTCAGTTGCCAAGTCGTGATCCAGTTGTCTACAAGTTTACTTTGCAGGCAAGTTACTCGACCCATGGCGCTCGAACCGCTCGCAAAAGTATAGTAACAGCTTACGGACCGGTCGCCAATGCGCTAATCGCTCCTGTTTTGAAAAGCTCTAACAGCCGTGTCAACGCAAATCATAAGCCCGCGTAAAGATAGACCACTTCAACTAGCCGATTGCGGTAGATTGGCTTTGGCGGTCGCTCGGTTGTAATTAATTCGTCCGCGCCAAGCAGGGAAGCCGCAGCAACATGCAACCATGGCACTCAGACCGGACTGTCGAGCGACCCTATCGGCTGGCTTTTCCAGCCCGTCCCAATCACGGCAATATTCGACCTCGGGACGATTGAAGAAGGCCATAAAAGTCGAGTTCTGGTCCTAAGCGCAAATACGCTGCCTTAGGCACAGTCTCGAGCCGTACAAAGGGGCTTGTCAGAAATCTGCAGCCAGAATTGTTGAAGTAATTCGGAATTGTATACTTTACAAACCCACGGTTCTCAGGCATAATTGAAATATGGAAGCTGATCTTCTTGCTCCTCAGTTTCAAGACGAAGACAAAGCCCGTGAGTTCCTAGAAGCGAAGCGCTGGCCCGATGGCGTGGTCTGCCCGCAGTGTGGGGTTATTGGCGAATCCTACAGGCTCACTGCTCTTGAAGACACGAAAGATAAGAAGCATAAGGCGCACGTCCGCAAAGGTGTTTGGAAGTGCGGCGGTTGCCGTGAGCAATTCTCCGTCACTGTTGGCACAGTCATGGAAGATTCCCACATTCCGCTGAACAAGTGGTTGCTGGCTTTCCATCTGCTTTGCGCCAGCAAGAAGGGCATGAGTGCGCATCAACTTCACAGAATGCTTGGCGTGACGTACAAAAGCGCTTGGTTCATGGCGCATCGCATTCGTCACGCCATGACGCAGGAGCCTTTATCATCAAAGCTCAATGGAGTGGTAGAAATCGACGAAGCCTACATCGGCGGTCGGCGTAGACGCAAGAACAATCCGGGCGGCGGTCTACGCGAAGGAGAAACCGAAGTTTCCGTGGGCGAACGGGTTTGGCGCAAGAAACCCGGTATGCCGAAAGGCGTTCATCCACACTCCGATAAGGAAACTGTTCTTTCGTTGGTACAGCGCGGCGGCAAGGTTCGCTCTTTGCACATGGGGCGCGTCACACAGGACAACCTGCGCCCCATCCTGGACGAATATCTTGCGGAAGGCGTACACGTCATGACGGACTGCGGCACTTCGGTTAAGCTGGACGATCCGACGCACAAGCACGACAAAGTTAATCACAGCGTGAAAGAATACGTCCGCTACGAAAACGGCGTGTGCATCACGACGAACACCGTCGAGGGATACTTTGCCACGCTCAAGAGAGGCATTGACGGCGTATACCACCACGTAGGCAGGCAGCATCTCGATCGCTATCTGAGCGAATTTGATTTTCGATACAATTCTCGGGATGTCTCGGATGCGGAGCGGGCGCAACTCGCCGTTAGAGGAGCCGATGGAAAGAGGCTAACCTACCGGGACTCATTCAGGAGGGCGTAGCTGAAGGCGAAAGGCTGCGGAAGAAACCGCAGCCGAAGAGATCTAAGCGGAAGTAAACCGACATCAAGATTCGTCGCGGCCAACGGCGAATTAGATGCACCGATCATCAGTGTGCTCACTAGAACTCTAACATGGGGGACCGGTGATGCCTAGACGTATCAGGGTGCGTGTCGTGCTGAATAAAGGTAGGCATGGCGTGTCATTGGCGAAACTGCCGAAAGTAGTCGGAGAACTTCAGGAGTTCTTAGATGATTTATCAGAGGATGTAGGACTCAAGGACTCGGCTGGGTGGCAAGGGATCGATTTCCGTGATGGTTCTTTAGATTTCATTGCTGAAAAAAATACGCTGGTTGAAGAGCCTCAATACGCAGAGTTCACTACTTCGGCGCGAAATGTGATTCTAAACAAGCCCGATGATCGGGTCTCGCGTCGAACTCGGAGCCAGTATGCCCGAATCGCTGCCCCAATTGATCCTGATGAGGTGGTCGTGATTGGAGTGGAAAAGGAGCAGGCATTACAACCTGACCAAGAAATCGGGCCACCTGGCGATGAGTTTGAATGGTACGAATTGACAAAGCAGACGGCTCAGATCATCGAGCTTTCCGCCAGCGCTACCGTACGATCTCTCGCATCGGTACAAGGAATCATTCACTCCGTTTTCATTGAAGCCGAGCAGCCCCACTTTCAACTCCGTGAGCTATCAAGTAAATCGTTTGTTCGTTGTACATACAAAGAGGCCGAATATTCCGAGTTGGCCGAAGCGCTCAAGCTGAGGCGTGCCGTGGTTCACGTGTACGGCTTGGCATATACCGACATGCTGAGTAGAAAAATCGATCGCATTGATGTAGACCGGATCGAAGTTTCTCCTCCGCTTAGCAAAGATTTTCTGGATCAGTTCTTCGGTTGTGCGCCGGGGCTGATAAACGAAGACGATATTCAGGACTTTATTAATCACTCTAGACAGCGTGCCGATTAACAAGCGAATTCCCAAAGTCTATATGGACGCGTGCTGTTTCACAATGGCTGCTGCGCATAAAATCGGAGTCCAATCGCTTTCAGCGCGTGATGTAGAGTTCATTCGGGCATTACTGGATGGTAACTTCGACGGAGAGGTAGAGGTCTACACATCCACGCTTTCAATTGCGGAGTGTCAGTTTGTGCGCGGCGACATACGCGAGGTCATTTTGAGCGATGCCGTGAAAGAGGCGTTCCGGACGGTGTTACTCTCGGGGCACTTTGTGATTCTTGTTCAGGACACGCCTATAGTTGGGGAACAGGCACGAGATTTGCGGTGGGTACACAACTTAGCTTTCAGCGGTGCCGACGCAGTGCATGTCGCTTCAGCTATTTCGTCGGGCTGCGAGGAGTTCCTGACTTTTGACCACAAGTCGATTCTTTCCAAAGAAAAAGAGCTATTTGATCTATTTGGGCTGCGCGCGGTTTACCCGAGAATGTCTGGAGCGGTTCCTCTGAGCAAGCATCCCGAGGTGGGTCCACTATACGCGCATGTAATTGAGGAAGAACAGAAACAGGAAGCTGATAATGGCCAGCAAGCTAAAAGTATCGAACCCGGCAAAGAAAAGCCGCCGCAATCCGACGCCGAAACAGCTTAGCAATACAAAGCGACCGCTTTCACTTTATCCGCTCAGCTTTGACGAAGCGGTAACGGACATCCTGAAGGCGAAGCCCGAACCCAAGAAACAAAAAGTTTCTCGCAAGCGATGACTAGAACGCGAATTCTTTGCGCAACGCTTTCCGTAATCGCGATCAGCACCATCCAGCCAGTTTTGTTTGCGGCGATGATCCCGCCACTTTATTTACGAGCGGTCGTGGCACTCGGCTCAATGCAAATGCGTGGCGAGCCGGGACATAGCCCTGGCCTTGAGTGGACCACAGAAGGTACCGGGTTTCTCTACGGGTATTTAGTGTCAGATAATCCTGATCAATCGAAAAGACAGTACGAACTTTATCTTGTTACCAATCGACATGTCATTTTAGAGCATGCTCAGTCCGGACAAAAGAGCATCAGTGTGCGACTTAACCCCGCTACTGCTTCTGCACACGTTCAGCAATTTGATTTATCCATTGTTCCGGAACCACAACACGCACATGAAACTTGGTTTTTTCATCCCGATCCAAACATAGACATAGCGGCGATCCGTATCAACGCACAGTTTTTGCACGACAAAGGGTTCGAATCCGCTTTCTTCCCTAGCGACATAGCAGCAGCAAATACCGCAAAGATGAGCAGTATTAGCGTTTCGGCAGGTGATGGCGTATTCGTTCTGGGATTCCCGATGAATCTCGCCGGTGTTCAAAAAAATTACGTTATCGTGCGCCAGGGATGCATCGCTCGCATCAGCGATATGTTCGAGAGCGCGTCAAAGACCTATCTCCTGGATGCATTCATTTTTCCTGGGAACAGTGGCAGCCCAGTTATTTTGCGGCCAGAAGCCGTAGCAATCGAAGGCACCGCCCATCAGGACCATGCATACCTTATCGGTATCGTGCGGTCCTATCAACCGTACACGGATATTGCGATAAGTCAACAAACGAAACAACCCCGCATAATGTTCCAGGAGAACTCCGGATTGGCAGAGGTGCTGCCTACTGACTACATTGATGAGTCGATTAAGAATTGGCGCGATGCGCAGAACAAGCCGACTGCTACCGTTCAGACAAAGCAGTAAAAATCTCTTGTCGGGTGACGTATTCAGTCTTCCCGTCCAACAGCACCTGTAATCCGGCGAAGCTGGAGAGATCTAGCCTTAGCCATCGCATCTCTTCGTCCTGTTTAAAATTACACGGTACAAATCTATCCTTACCGTCATGGGTCCCGGCCCAACAGTATGGTCCTGACGATTGCTTTTCTTTCGGCTGAGAGGCGACAGCCGCATTAGACGCTAACGCGCCGACTGCAAGGACGATCATGTCTCGTCGGTTCATTTCTATAAGCCCAGTCTATCGTCTTCCCATGGGTGCTAGTGAACAGCCGTATTCGCCGCCAACACGTTCATTTCTTAGGATCATAATTTATTGCTGTTCTTTGTGACCCTATGCCGCGCTTTGCGCTAAATACTCTCGCCGCAGACATCGCAGCGATTGATAACGTCGCCTCGAATGCCACGGGAATGCGGGTCTGGGATCTCCTCGTAATGAACTAAGCCCCTGCATTTTTTTTCAACGATGCCGTCGTAATGTTGCTGAGGCCAATCAGAGTTGCCCTGCTTGCACGCGGGACACCCAGGATTGTTCGGCATATGCTCAAGTCCATCTGGTTTAAGCTTCATCCCGTAGCTCACTTTACTAGAATAATAACGGCAAAACTACCGATGCCAAACAGCCTATCGACGGCCTGTCACCTCTACAACTTAGCAGGTTTAGGGTTTGTAAAGTATACAATTCCGAAGTAATTGAAGGCAATCCGATCAAACGGCGGAAGACCGCGAGCGGCGTCAATAAGAACACCCCTGTCCGGGAAGGATCGCCGCATTGTTTACTGGTGCGTAATTCCGCCCCTGCGCTCTGCGCGCTCAAAATCCAGTTCCTGCCGATAACGCGATGCCGCTGTGCTCGATTCGCCTGCGCGATTCCAATAAGCGCTTGCCCAAGTCGGTGAGCTTGCCTTCCCCGCGCGCAATCTGCTCGTCGATGATTACCACAACACTTCGGGACTCGCCTGAGTCGTCAGCCGGCGGGAAAGCTGGATTACGTATAGCGTCGGCTATGTTCTTAGTCTACCGGCACCGAGGCTGACCCGCTCAGTCGACCCACGATCGCGCCAACATGGCCCGAAATTTTCCATTCGAGGCATCTGCGGCCAGCAACGCAACTTCTTACTCCGATGCCAGCCAATGTGTCGCTACAGGCGGTCTCTCGCCACGATGGAACCGCTTGGCGCGCTCTTCAATTTCCCGGTCGGCTAGGGTAATCCGCTCGTGCTGCCGTAGATGCTCGGCCCAGTTTTCGACGAGAAAGCTTTCCACGTGCCTGCTGGGCACAGCCGCATCCTGAAAAATGCCCCAACGTATGGCTCCATCGCGCAATCGAATCCTTCCGACATCGCGCATGGCCGATGCGAATTCAGCGCGCTGTTTCGGGTCGATGTCATATTCGATCATCACCAGCACGGGACCGCGCTCGGGGTCAGGCGGCGTCTTGAAAACTGGCTCTGGCCAGTGCCCGGAATGTGTAACGTCCCGTTCCTGGCCAAGCCGAATCGGAAAGCGTTTCACAAGCACAAGGCTCAACAGGCAAGTCGCCCCGGCAGCATACAGGCTCACTCGATTGCCGTAGTGCTCCGCCACAGTGCCCCACAACATGCTCGCAAGTGCCATGCCACCTTGGAATACCAGTAAGTAGGCCGCCAGCGCGCGCGCCCTCACCCATGCCGGGAGGACGGTTTGTGCTGCAACATTGAAGCTCGACATTTCCCCTACCCAGGCCACGCCGCCCACCAGCATCCCTATTGCCGCAATCGTGAAATTATCTGACCAGCCCAACAGCACAGTCACAACTCCCCACATCGCGCCTGCACATACGATTAGCTGATCGGGCGAGAAGCGCAGGCGAAATTTTGCTAAGAGCAGCGCTGCAACTATCGAGCCAACTCCCAGGCACCCCAGCAACACGCCATACATGGTGGCCGTGCCCTTCAATTCGTTTTTAGTCAGGATGGGAAGGATCGCCCATAGCGCGCTGCCGCCAATGATAAACGTTCCTGAACGCACCAACACTGAGCGAATACCTGGCGAGTAGCGGACGTAGCGCAAGCCCGCCCAGGTGGCCGAAACGATGCTCTCGTTTACCGTCGAGCTCTGCTCTTGCGGCGTTCGCTTCCAGAGGTAGAGCACTACAATCACACCGACGAACGAAAGCGCGTTCAGCAGGAACACTGCACCGGGATTGAATGCGGCGATGACAAAGCCTGCGAGGGCCGGCCCCACGGCTCGGGCCAGGTTAAAGCCGACAGAATTGAGCGAGATTGCTTGCGGCAGATCTCTGCGCGTCACGATCTCTGGCACAATTGCCTGCCATGCCGGATTGTTGAGCGTCGATCCAATGCCCAGCGCGAATGTCGCCATTAGCAGCGCGATGGGCGACGCTCTGCCCGCCACCGTTAGCCAGCCCAGCACGCCTGCCGATAGCGCCATGAAGGCCTGAGTGAAAATGAGCAGTTTGCGCCTATCGAAGAGGTCGGCAGCCGCTCCAGCCGGAATACCGAGCAAAAAAGCGGGAAGACTGGTCGCAGTCTGAATCAGAGAAACGTAGAGGGGCGAGCCGTTGATCTCGGTCATGAGCCAGCCCGCGCCCACGTTCTGCATCCATGTGCCGATGTTTGAGGCTATCGAGGCGATCCAAAGTGCGCGAAATACCCGGTTGGCTAGCGGAGCCCATGGATGATCTGTTTCTTCAGCGCTCAGCAGCTCGGCGTTCGCAGCCATCAGGAAGTGTAGAGAACTCGCGGTAACCAGTCGCGCGCGGTAGAAACATCGCCTTGTGTCAGCGCGTGACCGGCGTTTTCCCAATGTAGCGTAACGTCGGCACCTGCCGATTTGAAGATGTCCGCAAGTTCTTCGGCCTGATCGGTTGGCACGATTGGATCCTCTCGTCCGCTCAACAGTAGGACAGATTTTCCACGCAAATCTGGCACCTGCTTCGGTACAAACGGAACCATAGCGCGAATGAGGATTGCACCCGCGAGTTTCTCCGGGAATCGCAGCAGCACGCTCGCTGCCATATTGGCCCCGTTTGAGAAACCCAGTGCAAACAGGCGCGTTCGGTCGATCCCATAATTCTCGGATGCCGCGTCTATGAATTCCGCCAGATCACGGGTTCGAAACGCCAGATCTTCCTGGTCGAAGACACCCTCCGCAAGACGCCGGAAGAAGCGCGGCATTCCGTTCTCTAAAACTTTCCCGCGCGGGCTCAGCAGAGCGGCGCCCGGAACGATGGCTCTCCCGAGTGGCAGCAAATCGTTCTCATCACCGCCCGTTCCGTGCAGCAGCAATAGCGTGGGTGCGGTCGCGTCCCTCGCCGATTCGAAGCGATGTGTGAAGCCCAGGTTTGGTGACGCCCCGGTGCTCATGCACGTACCAGATGAGGAAAAACAATCGGCGGCAGCGAATGCTCTAAGCTCGCCCGAAAAGACTCGTATTGCTGCGGGAGCACCAACGCTTCACCCAGGTGCTCTTCGCGTTCATCCACTGCCATTCCGGGCCCGTCGGTCGCGATCTCAAACAAAACCCCGCCCGGCTCCCGGAAGTAGATCGAATGAAAATACTTCCGGTCGATCACCGGCGAGACCTGCAATCCGAGTTGCGTTATCCTTTCAAGCCATTCCCGCTGTGACGCATCATCGGTGGTGCGAAATGCCACGTGATGTATTGTGCCCGCACCCATTCGACCCCGAACGGGCGCGTCGGGCTTCACTATGTCGACGAAACTCACATCTCCGGTGCCGCCTAGTCCAAAGCGAAGCCGCGCATCTTCTGAACCGATCCGAGCGAACGTCAGTTCGTCCGCGAATAGAGCGGCCGAGCGCTTCTCTTCGTGAAGGCCCAAACTCACCGAATGAATGGCCGTGATCGCATGCTTCTCCGGAACGCCGCCGACCGACAATATCTGGTTTCGCGCGCCGTCGCGGATTCAATCAGCTCCACCTTCATGCCGTCTGGATCGCTAATCTCTACGACACCCGATCCCAGTCGCGATCTGACCTCGAGCGCCTGGAATCCCGCTCCACTGAACCGCTGCTTCCACCAGTTGAGCGAGCCCTGTGGAATTGCAAACGCAAGCGCTACCGGCTCACCCGCCCCGCGTTGACCATTTGTTGCTCCCGGCCAGATGAAGAACGTGACCAGAGTCCCAGGCGTTCCAAGGCGATCACCGTAATATAAGTGGTAACTGCCTGGATCGTCGAAATTGACAGTCTTCTTCACGAGTCGGAGCCCGAGAACCCCCGAATAGAAATCTACGTTGCGCTGCGCGTCCGCCGCGATTGCAGTAACGTGGTGGATACCTGTAAGTGGTGTCATCTTGTCCCGTAAGAGGAACTGTTTAGATGCAGCAGGCAGGCGAAACGGTTCGGGGGCCGCCCCACCCGCAAAGCTTATACTTGTAGAGTCTCCTGTATGAACACGTACTTTAAGTTTGGGATCCTGATTGTGGTTATTGTCGGATCTCTTGTCTGGCTTGCCCTGGGTGGTATCCGCGATACCAAGACGTACTACAAGACCATTCCTGAACTTGCGCAGATGGGGAAAGCGGCGCAAACCCAACGGCTTCGTGTGGGCGGTGATGTCCGGCCCGGATCCATCGTGAAGCAAGGTGCTCAGGTCTCGTTCGTTCTCCATCAAGGCGCGCAAGAGCTGAACGTTGTCTACTCAGGCACTGATCCTCTTCCCGACACTTTCAAAGACAACGCGCAGGCGCTAGCGGATGGCCGGCTTGGCCCCGACGGCGTTTTTGAAGCTACTAAAATTCAGGCGAAATGCGCTTCGAAGTATGAGGCAAAGCCTGCTCAGCGCGGGCTCTCCCACCAAGCTCCTACGCCATCGAAAATCAGCTGAGCAGATATGGAAAACGTAGGTGCATTATCTGTTTTGCTTGCGTTCTGCCTCGGGGTATTTGCTGCAGTCGCAGCCGTTGCCGGAAAATATGCGCGCCGGCCATTCCTGATCGTTAGTGCCGAGCGTGCCGTTTACGCGGTTTGGATTCTCCTTACGGTGGCCTCCGCGGTTCTCGTTTCATTGTTGATCCAAGGCGACTATCGCCTCGCCTATGTTGCTAGCCATAGCAACAAGGCCATGCCAACGATCTACAAATTCACGGCATGGTGGGGCGGCCAGGAAGGTTCACTGCTCCTCTGGAGCTGGCTGCTCGCGACTTATTCGGCCATCGCTACTTACACGAACCGCCGCAAGTTTCGTGACATGATGCCGGTCGTAATCGCCATCATGATGTCCATCCAAGTTTTCTTCGTAGGCATGATCACTTTTGTCGCAAGCCCGTTCCAGGTATTGATGGCGGGGCGGGGAGTCATCGACGTCGGCGATGGACAAGGTTTGAGCCCTCTCCTCCAATGGTGGACGATGGCGATCCATCCGCCATTTCTGTATCTCGGTTACGTCGGCTTCACTGTGCCATTCGCGTTTGCCATGGCATCGCTTGTTACAAAGCAGCCGGGCGAAGGTTGGATTCACACCACGCGCCGTTGGGCCATTCTCACCTGGCTGTTTCAGAGCACCGGTATTTTGCTCGGCATGGGCTGGGCATACACCGTGCTCGGTTGGGGCGGCTATTGGGGCTGGGATCCGGTCGAAAACGCCTCGCTAATGCCCTGGATTACTGCTACCGCCTTCCTCCATTCGGTCATGATGCAGGAGAAAAAAGGAATGATGAAGGTGTGGAACATGGTGCTGGTCTCCGCCACGTTCCTATTGAGCATTTTGGGAACCACGCTCACGCGCACCGGCCTAGTATCCTCTGTGCACGCCTTTGCGCAATCGCCAGTCAAGCCTTACTTCACCACCTTCCTCATCACCGCCACTGTACTCACAGTTTTCGCTATTGTCCGGAATCTGCCCTACCTCAGGAGTGAGGTGAAACTCCAAAGTGTCGTATCGCGTGAATCCGGTTTTCTGTTTAATAACGTGATCCTGCTGGCCAGCTGTTTCGCTGTATTGTGGGGGACGCTGTTTCCTGTCCTGATGGAGGCGCTTACTGGTGAAAAAGAGACCATCGACGCGCCGTATTACAACCGCGTCAACGTACCCATCGCGCTTTTTCTTCTGTTTTTGACTGGTGTCGGTCCGTTGATCGCCTGGCGCAAAAGTTCCCTCAATAGCCTGAAACGCGCATTCCTCGTCCCCTCCACTGCCGGCGTTGTCGTTATGGCTGTGCTGGCGGTTTCCGGTATCGATAATGCCGCGGCCCTAATTTCCTTTGGTTTGTGTGCGTTTGTTCTGGCAAGCATTATTGGCGAATTCTGGAAAGGCTCGCGAGCCATACAAGCCAAGGAACATTTGCCGCTGCCGAAGGCTGCCTTTGAACTCACATGGCGCAACACGCGGCGATACGGCGGTTACCTCGTTCATATGGGTGTCGTATTCATGTTTATTGGCTTCACCGGGAGCGCCTTCAATCTGCATGAGACCCGCAACCTCGGCCTCGGCCAGAGCCTTCGGTTTGGTCACTACGACGTGAAACTGCTGAGCGTGAACGATGGCCAAAACCCAAATTACGAATTCAGCCATGCCGCGCTTGAAATCTCTCGCGCCGGTAAAGTAATCGATCAGCTTGACCCCGAGATTCGCTTCTACAAATCCAGCCAACAACAAAACTCTTTTGTGGGTATCCGGCGCCGCCTGAATGAAGATCTATACGTCAATTACTCCGGGGTGCTGCAGGACAACAGCAAAGCGATTTTTCAGTTCTATGTATTTCCGCTTGTGTCCTGGATCTGGATCGGCTACTGGGTCTTGCTCTTCGGAACCATCATTTGTCTGGTTCCTCCAAAGGTGCGCCTGCTTTATGCGCGCACGGAGGTAGTAGGCATTGCGACCACGCCTGCGACAGTGGAATCTTAAATTAGCTATTGCCTTCTTTGCTGCTACTGCAGCGCTAGTCGCGCAAGATCCCACCTCATATCTGACTCCCGATGTCACGCGTGTGGGCGCTAAGCTCGCCTGCCGTTGCGGAGGTTGCCGAAACACCGTCGCGAATTGTCCTATGCTGCATTGCGGCTCTGCCGATCCCATGCGGCGCCGAATTCACGACATGAAGGCGCATGGCACGCCCGATGACGATGTCGTCAATACCATCGTTCGTGAACAAGGCATCGTAGCCCTTTCATCGCCCCCGGCTGAAGGGTTCGCCCTGATCACGTGGATTATGCCGCCCGTGGTTTTACTCCTAGGCTTCTTGGTTTACTCCTGGTACGTGCGCCGCAATCGGCAGGAACCTCAGGCACTCTCGCCAGTAGACGAGGCGGTGATCGAGCGCTTTCGCACGCAGATCGACCGTGAGCTTGACGATTCCCCTGTCAAGGACGGCGCAGACAAGCCAAAATGATCGTCGTAGTTGCGATCCTGCTTGCGCTCGGCGCTCTCTTCTTTACCTTATTCGTCCGCGCGCAGGATGTTCCCGAACCACTCCCCGTCTCGCCGATCCAGCATCTCGAAGATCGTAAGCAGGCCATATACGAAAACCTTCGCGACCTCCAATTTGAGTACCGGCTGGGCAAACTTTCCGATGAAGACTATCAGCAAACTAAGCAAGCGCTTCAAAAGGAGCTGGCTGTAGTCCTCTCTGAAATGGAAGCGACCATCAAGAGATTGGGTTTGATGCCCCAGCGAGTTCCAGCGAAAAAAGCTCCATCAGCTCCGCGCCCGTCCGGCACAGTATGCCCGCACTGCGGCGCAAAATTTTACCAATCCCTGAAGTATTGCGGCCAATGCGGGCGAGCCATTGCATGAAACAGCTTTTTCTTACTCCCGCAATTCTCTGCATCACCGCTACCTGCGTATTCGCCTCGATCGACGGTACGGTCTTGAATCGCACGGCGGGAAAACCGCAGCCCGGCGTAAGCATCACGCTCGTGAAGCCTGGCACGCAAGGAATGCGGACGCTCGGAACTGCTGTAAGCGACGCCTCGGGACGCTTCCGTTTCGAAAACGATCAGCCCGGCGGCGGACCGCAGCTCCTTCAGGCTAGCTACAAGGGCGTGAATTACAACAAGCTGATCACTCCGAACGTGCCGACTTCCGGTGTGGAGCTTGAGGTGTACGAGGCCACGAAATCGCCTTCTGTCGCGCGCATTGCACAGCGGATGCTTCTTATCGAGCCATCCTTGAGCCGCATCAATGTGAACGAAACTGTGATTGTGCAAAATGGCGGGAACACCACGTTCAACAACGACGCCCTCGGCGCAATACGCTTTTATCTGCCGCCCGCCGCGAACGGCCAGGTCCGTATTAGCGCGCGCGGCCCACAAGGGATGCCCTTGCCGCGGCCCGCTGAAAAGTCCGAGCAGAACGATATCTTCAAAGTGACGTTTCCAGTGAAGCCCGGCGAAACGGAATTTCAAATTGCGTACGTGCTTCCTGTGGGCTCGCCCTTTACCTTTGAAGGAAACGTGGCGAACATCAACGGAATGCCCAGCGGTCCGCTTCGTCTAATAGCTCCCTCTGGAGTAACGCTTGCAGGGACGGATATACAACCGGTCGGAACAGAGCCAACCACCCGAGCGAGCATTTACAATCTCGTCTCGGCGAATCATTTCACCGTGAACATAACAGGTACTGGCGCGCTGCACAACACTGGCGAGCCGGGCTCTGGTGATAGCAGTGACAGTCCGCAGGTCACCGAAGGCAGACCGCAAATCTACAATCATTTGACATTGCTGATAGTACTCGCCTTCTCGATTCTTGGAGTCGGGCTCATCATGCTCTTCCGCAACTCGCCCGTCCATACGCCGTACGGAAAATAGATGGCCAAGCGCTCCGCCTGATGCCTTCAGCTGCCCTGCCGCACGCAATTGCTTTAGATCGGGTCTGGAAGTTCTATGGTGATTACGCAGCGGTTCGCGATTTCACTCTGACCGTGACGGAAAGCTCGTGCTGTGCGCTGCTCGGTCGAAACGGGGCAGGGAAGCCAACGGTCCTGCGCATTCTCGCCGGTCTCTCGCCTTTTCAGCGCGGTACAGTCCACCTGTTTGGCGAAGCGCCGCGAAGCGAGAAGGCCCGCTTGCAGGCCGGTTTTCTGGGGCACGGCATCGGAGTTTCCGAAGACCTCACAGCACGCGAAAACCTGCACTTCTTTGCTCGTATCGCTGGTGTTGCGGCCCCTCGTACCGCTGTGGATTCATGGCTGGACCGTGTTGGTTTAACGCGTGCGGCTACGATGCCAGTCCGTCAGTTCTCGCGCGGCATGCGTCAGCGTCTGGCTCTCGCCCGTACCTTTCTTCACTCACCAACAGTGCTTCTGCTCGACGAGCCATTCACTTCACTCGATGACCGCGCAGTGGCGGTGCTAAGCGAGCTTCTCCTCGAAGCGCGCCAGCGCGGCGCAACGATCATCATCTCGACACACCAGCTTCGCGAAGCCCTGCCCATCGCTTCGCACGTTGCATTAATCGAGAACGGCAGGCTCCGGTATTCAGGCGAGCGTACCGAAGAGATGCTCCAGGATCCCGGTCTTCTTTACCGGCTCCACATGGACCTGGGCGCCGCCTGAAAATGAGCTTCCTATCCGAATGAGATCAGTGCGCCAAGCGCTTTCAATCGCACGCAAAGATCTCGCCATTGAGTTCCGCACCAAAGAATCGCTGAACGGGGCCGGCGCGTTTGCAATAGTGATCCTCCTGCTCTTCAGCTTTGCTTTCGACCCTGCCTCGAATGTCACACGCGAAATCGGTGGCGGCCTTCTATGGCTGGTTTTTGCCTTCGCCGGAGCCCTAGTCTTCAATCGCTCCTTTGTACGTGAGCTGCCCAACGAATGTTTAGATACGCTGTTGTCCTCTCCGCTGTCTCCGTCCAGCCTCTTGCTCGGAAAAGCAGCTTCGAATTTCGTCATGCTGCTGGTAATCGAGGCAATTTCGCTCGTCATCTTCGGTGTCTTCTACAACCTACGTTGGTGGGTGCGGCCCTTTGAACTGACGCTAGTTTGTACGTTTGCGACGTGGGGCATCTCAATCACCGGCTCGGTTTTCGGCGCGCTTACCGTCAATCTGCGGTTGCGTGAGTTGATGCTCCCAGTGATCATCTATCCGTTGCTGATTCCGTTGCTCATCGCCGCAATTGAGATGACGAACACGCTGTTGGTTAACCAGCCACTCACGGCTGATCAGCTGCTCTGGGGTCGCGTGCTCGTGGTCTTCGACTTGGTCTTTACTGCTCTTGCCCTAGCTCTTGCGGAGACACTTTTGGTCAACTAGTAACAGAACAGGAATCAAACATCGCATGCGTGAAAAAGTAGTTTTCGGGCTGGCAGCCGCTGCGGCGCTTCTTCTCGCCTACAATCTTTATCAAATCTTTCTCGTGTTGCCGGATGAAGCCATGCAAGGTCCTATTTACCGCATCATTTTTTTTCATGTCCCCGCCGCAATTACGGGAATGATCGGCTACTTCCTCGCACTTGTGCTGAGCATCCTCTACCTGAGGTCGGGCAATTTCCGTTACGACTCGCTTGCCGCCTCTGTCGTTGAAGTCTCTGTTGTATTTTCCGTGCTGAATATCGTTACAGGCAGCATCTGGGCCCGCATCATTTGGGGCATCTGGTGGACTTGGGACTACCGCCTTACCTCGGCTCTCGTCTGTGTCCTTATATTCAGCGGTTATTTGATGCTGCGTCGGGCGATCGATGAGCCGACTCAGCGCGCTCGTTTGTCAGCGGCGCTCGCGATTTTTGGCTGCATTGACGTAGTCATCGTATGGAAATCGATTGAGTGGTTCCGAACCCAACATCCGGGGCCAGTCCTGAGCATTCGTACCGGCGGCGGCAACATCGATCCCGCCATGGAACACATGTTGTATTTGAATTTCCTTGCCATACTCATGATTGCTACCGCGCTCGTTCTTGTTCGCACCCGGCAAGAGGGCATCGCCCGGGAAATCGATTCACTCCGGCGTGTCGCGAACGCATCATAGAGAGGATGGACGCTTATGGACGCCCGTAACTTTACCTTCATGTTCTACGGCTTTCTTGCCGCATGGCTGATCGTGCTTTTCTACGTGATCAGCCTGGCTCGACGCGGCGCTCGCCTGAACAAGGAGCTTGAGAATGTCAAACAACTCCTCAGCTCGAATCAAGATGCCCAAACGCCGTCCGTAAAAGATCGCCTCCGATGAGCCGCAGGGAATTCCTGTGTTAAGACATCGAATACTGACCCGTCTGACCAATGGATTCTTAAAGGTGGGATTTGGCCGAATTGCTTGTCTGAATTTCTGTGGCGGCGCATCACCCAACAGCATTAGGCTATAATCTCTTAGTTCTGCCCACAATAAGTATCACTGCTTCTTCATGTTCCAGAGACTCGATTTGGTCGCAAGCAAAAATATAATTCCGCCGAACTTTTAGCCGTACAATCAACGGGCGATGATAAATACCGGCTCCACCGACCCTCCAATCCAAATTCTCGAACTTCTATTCGAGAACGACGCTTGTCTTTACGGAAGGTGCAACGGGACCGAGCAATTCAAGCTACTGAATATTACAGCGCGGGAAAACGGCGAACCTGAATGGAACATTCCCGTTCCGCGCATTGTTGCTGAAGTGTTGTTGCAGTCTGGGTGGATTGAGGACGATATAGGGGCAAGTGATTCCGTAGACCACGCGTTTCATATATCGGAGCTAGGCCGTCAAGAGATTCTAAGGCGGAGATAGCGCAGTACCGGTTATTGGCGTACACTTCTAAGTGGTCCGGCTAAGAAATGTTACGAAAAGCGATTGTACTTCTCTTCCTAACTGCGCCGGTATTTTGTCAAGGCCTTAGCTCGATTCGGGTAATCCATGTGGGAGAGATGGGGCACACCGATTACGCGGACCGATTCCAAATACTCCTAGAGGCACAATTATCGAACGTGGATTTGGAACGAACAACAATCCTGAACGTGCGGATGCAATCCTTACCGGGATCATTTCCATAGAAACGAACCCGGACGGCTCATCCATTGAGACTACCTCCGTTGTGTTGAAACAAAGAGACGGTACCCGACTTTGGAGCAAAGATTATAGACTTAGGCGTCCCTTTAGCCGTGTTCTCAACGTAGACGGCGTCAGCTTCCGTGCTCGAGTCGTCGCCGGTCAAATCAAGAGGGCTTGTGCAAAAGGGCAGGATAACTGATCAAAGAACGTTTCAGGCACTCCCCAGCAACGCACGTTTAGCGCACTACCCTACCCCGGTAGTGTCCTAAAGTTGCGGAGCTGCTAAAAACCGCTGCTTCTCAGAACAGCAAGGCGTTGCTTTCATGTTAGCGTTGGGACATGCCAGCTTCAACTAAGCGCAGAGATCTCAGGGCACTCCAAAGGATCGTATCCCAAGCGGATCTCGTGCTCGACACTATCTCAACTCCACATCCCTCAATTAAGCGATGCCGCGAACTACTGAAAGCAGCCGTCGCACTCTCTAAGGACCTTGCGGAGAGACCGTCGGAAGCCGTCGCGCTTGGTGCGATTGGCGGTCGAAAGACGGCGGAGCGTGGACCGGAGTATTTTGCGCGAATCGCTGCTATGCGAAAGACCAGAGCAGGCGGAAGACCGAAGAAAGAAACATCATAGGGTTTCGTCGCTAGAATAGTTCCTGAAAACGAAAAGCCCGGCGCGAATGGCCGGGGCTTCTCGATAGGACTTAGACACCCTCATCGTAAGCCCTTCATCGCACCGGATGCAAGGGCAGCGATGGACGATCCTCCGTTACCTCGGCTTACCCACAACGACCCGAAGAACTGCCTTGATGAGGCCGCGCGATGGCGAATTCAGGCGGCTCATTGGGAAGGCGCGACTCTTCGGCAGCGCGTGTTTGCAGAACTGGAATTGGAGTATCGAAGCAAGAAGAATCCGGAGTTTTCGTTTAGTGAGTATGTAAGGTACGGTGACGGGGCAGTTAGGATGTCTCAAGCATCCATGGAACATGCGCGTCTTGTTCTTCGTGCATCAGTCAAAGAGTACAAAGCCGCTGGAAAATCTAGGGGCGAACTGCACCGGATTATAGAGGGAGAACTGGAGGGAGCAGTGAACTCTCTCGGACTCTCGATTGCTCAGCGCGATCTCTTGTCAATGGAGCTGAATGCGCCTTCAGAGTCTCTCGGCACACTCACGCAGCAACAATCGCCCACGAGGATAGAGTCCAGCACCCTGAATGCACGTCAGGCATTCATCCTTCCACTCTTGGAGAACAAAGGCTGGTCGGTTTTCGATTGGGCTAATGAGTCAGAAGTCGCGCATGCAACCGCGATGGACTTTCTTGACGGAAAAACCAAGGTTTACTCCTCGACAAGAGCCAAACTTGCAAAAGCTCTTGGGATACCCGTCGAGCAGTTGCCCAAGTAAGAATCCCAGACTCTCCCATACTCTCCCATTGATTGCTCAGTGACTCTCCCGGATCGTTTGCTGCACACTGGACTCGCAAGTAAAAAGTCAAAAGCCCGATCCGAGATCAAGTCGGATCGGGCTATAAAGGACCGCTTATGTCTTTGCTAGTCAAGCGGACCAAGGATCAAATCATCATCCGAATGCAAGTCGGAGAAATGACGATCATCCTTGAAGTCCCATTATAGGGGCGAAAGCCCCTGTGCGGCAAACCGGGGATTACGAGGAATACTCAGCCCCGGTTTTTCGGTACTCCTCTTGCGTAACAGCAAGGCCTTGCAGTATAATAAACACATGGAAACGACCACTACAACCGAACCTAAAATGATGTGCCAAGCGTGTGCGTTTCCTGCAAACTTCGCGGTAAGCACCGCAACGGCCTTAAGCGCTTCAAGTGCGTTCAGTGCGGCAAGAGCTATACGAGAGAGCACGACAAGCTCCTGGGCAATATGACGATCCCCGAAGACAAGGCGCTTATGGCGCTGCAACTGTTGATAGAAGGAACCAGCATTCGGGCAACGGAACGGCTTACAGGTTTGCACCGCGATACGATCTGTCGTTTGCTTATCCTGGCTGGCGAGAAGTGTGAACGGCTCTTGTCGGAAAAGATCCAGCGCATCGTTGTAAGAGACGTAGAGGTGGACGAAATATGGACCTTCGTCCAAAAAAGGAGGGCAACAAGCCTGAAGCCGAATGGGAAAACGAAATGATCGGGGATGCCTATACCTTTGTGGGCATGGAGCGCCATACGAAACTAGTGCTAGCGTGGCATCTTGGCCGTCGTACTAGCGCTTCCACGATGCTATTCATGCGAAAACTCCGGATGGCGGTGAACCTGAGGCACTGGTTTCAACTGACTACTGATGGGTTCCCGCCCTACCCTTCTGCCGTTGCCTACCAGTTTGGACAACACGTGAATTTCGCAACTCTTGTCAAAATTTACCGATCTCCCAGAGAAGGCGAACAACGCTATTCTCCCGGCGAGGTCTCGGAGTGTATACCAACACCCCTCATCGGAAACCCTGACCCCGCTCGGATCTGCACATCTCACATTGAGAGGCAGAATCTCACGATGAGAATGCAACTGCGTAGGCTCACTCGCCTGACGAATGCTTTCAGTAAGAAGTGGGAGAACCTGAACGCCGCGCTTGCGCTTCATTTTGCTTATTACAACTTCTGCCGAATTCACAGATCTCTCCGCGTCACCCCTGCGATGGAATCAGGAATTGCAGATCATGCGTGGACGATTGCCGAACTGCTGGCATAACATTGGCCGCCACGATAAGCTAGCGCTTTGAATCAGCTTTACTACGGCGACAATCTTCAGATCCTTAGGGACCGGGATAATTTTCCGAACGAAAGCGTTGACCTAATCTATCTCGATCCACCGTTCAACTCAAACGCCAATTACAACGTTCTCTTTCGCAGCCCAACCGGTGAGCGTTCCCACGCTCAGATTGAAGCGTTCGAGGACACGTGGCACTGGACCGATGAAGCGGAGCAAGCCTTTGATGAAGTCATGCAGAGCGGCAACACAGACGCCGCCGAACTCCTGCGCGCCTTGCGAGCGTTCTTGAAAGAGAACGACATGATGGCGTATCTCACGATGATGGCGGTTCGCCTTTTAGAACTCCATAGAGATCTTAAGCAAACCGGATCGCTGTACCTGCATTGCGATACTACGGCAAGCCATTATTTGAAGCTGATCCTGGATTCTGTATTTGGCCCTACTGTCTTCCTAAACGAAATCATCTGGAAGCGAACCCACAGTCACGGAAACGTTGGGCGAAACTTCGGCTCAATTTACGACAACATTCTGTTCTACGCAAAAGGGCAACGGTATACCTGGAATAAGCAGTTTACGCAGTTCGCCGAGGAGTACGCCGACGCCAGATTCAGCTATAAAGATCCAGATGGAAGGCGCTGGCAATCGGTGACGCTTCGCAATCCCGGACTACGCCCGAATCTGCATTATCCGTACACGGCAAGTAACGGGATCACATACGCGCCGCATCCCAATGGCTGGTCGTGCGATTTGGAACGAATGCAAAAATACGACCGCGAGAATAGATTGCACTTTCCGAAACCGGGCGGTCAATTGCGATTGAAAATGTACCTAGACGAAACACCGGGGATCCAACTTCAAAATTTATGGGAGAACATCTATCCCGTCAACTCTCAAGCCCAAGAACGTCTTGGCTACCCCACACAGAAGCCATTGCCGCTACTGGAGAGAATCGTCCAGGCGTCGAGTAATGAAGGTGAGGTCGTGCTAGATCCATTCTGCGGATGCGGAACGGCGGTACACGCAGCACAGAAACTCAACCGGCAATGGATCGGTATCGACATTACAAATCTTGCTATTTCGCTCATTGAGAAACGGCTAGCCGATGCGTTTCCCGGCATCCAGTTCGAGGTACACGGAACCCCGAAAGACCTAGATGGAGCAAAGGCACTTGCAACAAAAGACAAATATCAATTCCAGTGGTGGGCCGTTTCCCTAGTGAAAGCGGTGCCCTACGGCGGAAAGAAGAAAGGCGCGGATACAGGAATCGACGGCTTTATCTACTTCAAGCCAGATGCGAGAACAACAGAGAAGGCTATTGTCTCGGTGAAAGGCGGCGATAACGTGAGTGTGGCAATGGTGCGCGACCTAGCGCACGTCGTAACACGCGAGAAAGCGCAAATGGGCATCTTCATCACCCTGGCTGAACCGACTAAGCCTATGCTCACTGAGGCCGTAAAAGAAGGCTTTTACGAGACGGTCTACGGCAAGTTTCCACGCCTTCAGATCGTGACAGTGGCAGATCTACTCAGCGGCAAAAGACCTGAGATCCCACTCATTGATCGAACAGCATCAGGGTTCAAGACTGCCCCGAAAGAAGATAAGGATACGGAGCAGGACGCGCTACCGTTCTAGCGCGTACCTCAAGCATACTGAAAGATGAACCCAAATGAGCACGGAAGATAGGCAGCGGGCAATCGGTCAAGCAGTAGAACAGTATGCAGAGAACAAGAGGCAACTTGCGGCGCTCAGTCAAAACGCGAATCACCTTGGCAACCAACTGCAAATTCTGAGTGATTATCTTAGACGCTGCGGAAGAGAGGTGCTTGATGTCACCATCGAAGTTCGTAGCGCGCTTCAAAATCTCCCATCTGTCGAGCAGATGAGGGACCTTATGGGGGAAATTGACACAGCCATTGCAAGACGTCAGCAACTGCGCTCAATCTTGCGAGACGCTGGTATAGACGTCAAAGACTAGTGTCGAAGGAAATTGCCGGGTTTCGGGCGCATCCGTGTTGCAACTTTAGGACACTACCCTACCCCTGTGTTACCCTATAAAAGAACAAAATCGAGATTAAGGTAAAGACGAGGAGTTTCGTTTCTTAGCATGAGCCTGGCGTCAGAGCAAAAGTCGCAGGTGATCAGTAAATATCGGATCAACAAGTCCGATTCTGGCTCGCCAGAGGTTCAGGTAGCCATTCTGAGTCAGCGCATCCTTCACTTAACTGAGCACTTCAAGACCCATCAAAAGGACCATCACTCGCGGCGCGGTTTGCTGAGTATGGTGGCCCGCCGTCGAAAATTGCTCAAATATTTGAAAGATCGCAGCCCGGAACGCTACAAGGCTCTTATCCAGAGCCTCGGCATCCGCCGCTAAATTGAGAATGCTTACGCACGCGACCCCAATCCGGTCAGTCGTCAGGCGCACCTCAGCTTACACCGTTCGGTGAGCATTCCTTCCTCCACCCTGAGCTCTAAGTCCTCACTTAGTCCGAATTTTAGTTCGCACGCGAGCTGCTTGGCGTCACGAGCATATATTTAAAAGTTATGATGCGCATCACGCATCGGGAATGAGAAATGTCGCACACAGTTGAAATTGACCTGCACGGGTCAAAGGTCTCGATTGAGACCGGTAAGATTGCCAAACAGGCCAATGGGTCTGTTGTTGTCCGTTCCGGAGACTCGGTGGTGTTGGTCACCGCATGCTCCGCAGAGAAGCCGAAGCCCGGAGCTAGCTTCTTCCCCCTCACCGTCGATTATCGAGAATATACTTACGCCGCCGGCAAGTTTCCAGGCGGCTTCATCAAGCGCGAAGGACGGCCTTCCGAAAAAGAAATTCTGACGAGCCGTCTGATTGATCGCCCTATACGGCCGCTCTTTCCGGAAGCTTTTAGTTATGAAACCCAGGTCATCGCGATGGTGCTCTCCGCCGATCCGCAACGTGACCCCAGCGTGCTTGCCATCGTTGGCGCGGGCGCCGCTCTCGCGATTTCTGACATACCGTTCCACCATGTTCTAGGCGGTGTGCGTGTCGGATTGATTAATGGCACCTATAGACCCAACCCGAGCTATGACGAGACTAAAGACGCCCGGCTGAACATCATTGTCGCCGGCAGCGAAGAGGGCATCGTCATGGTCGAGGCCGGCGCGAACGAAGCCTCTGAAGCCGAGGTCGTCGATGCGATCGAATTCGGTCACGGTTGTTGCAAGAAAATTGTAGCGGCTATTCGTGAGCTCGTGAAATTAGCGGGTAAGCCGAAGCGACAGTACGTTCCGCCAGCTCTCAATGAGCAGATGTTCGCTAAGATCTCCGGCGCAGTCCGTGACAGTCTCAGCGACGCTCTCAACACACAAAAATATTCGAAGCTCGAGAGCCACAGCCGCGTTGACCACGCCGATGAGGAGGCGCGTGCACTGTTTACGGAAGAGAGTGAGCAAGCCGAAGCAGGCAAGGTCTTCGATTATTTAAAGGAACGCATTTTCCGCGACGAGATACTCAAGAATCGCCGCCGCCCGGATGGTCGCGCCTTTGACAAGATTCGCCCCATCACCTGTGAGGTTGGCGTGCTGCCACGCACTCACGGCTCTGCTATCTTCACGCGGGGCGAAACGCAGGCGCTCGTAACCACCACGCTCGGCACTAAGGATGACGAGCAGCGTATTGAACTTTTCGATCTCAGCGAAACCTCGAAGCGCTTCATGCTTCACTACAACTTTCCTCCATTTAGCGTTGGAGAAGTTGGATTTATACGTGGCCCAGGCCGCCGTGAAATCGGACATGGTGCTCTCGCCGAACGCGCTATGTCTCGAGTCATCCCAGACGAAAAAGTATTCCCCTACACGCTGCGCCTGGTGAGCGACATTCTCGAATCCAACGGCTCCAGCTCAATGGCAAGCGTTTGCGGTGGAACTCTCTCCCTCATGGACGCCGGTGTGCCCGTCGCAGCTCCCGTTGCGGGGATTGCTATGGGACTTGTACTCGAGGGTGATTCGTATGCGGTTCTTACTGATATCGCGGGTGCTGAAGATCACTATGGCGACATGGATTTTAAGGTCGCCGGCACCAGCGACGGGATCACCGCGCTTCAGATGGACATTAAGGTCCCCAACGTCACGACCGCGATCATGAAAGAGGCATTGGAACAGGCCCGCAAGGGTCGTCTCCAGATCTTGGAAACGATGAACGCCACCATTTCCACTCCTCGCACTCAGCTCTCTCAATACGCGCCCCGCATCTACACCACAAAGATTCCAACCGACAAGATCCGCGAGCTGATCGGACCCGGAGGCAAGGTCATCAAGGGCATCATCGAGCAAACGGGTGTCAAGATCGACGTGACCGACGACGGAACAGTGAATATTTTTGCATCGGACGGTGATTCTGCAACTCGCGCCTTACAGATGGTCAGCGACATCGCCGCCGTAGCTGAGGTGGGGAAAACCTATCTCGGCAAAGTCGTGCGTATTGCCGATTTCGGAGCCTTCGTTGAGATCTTTCCGGGTACCGATGGCCTCCTGCACATCAGCGAAATTTCCGAAAACCGCATCAAAAATGTTCGAGATGAGCTGAAGGAAGGCGATCAGATACTCGTTAAGGTTCTGGCGCTCGAGGGCAACAAAATCAAACTTAGCCGAAAAGCCATTTTGAAAGAACAGCGAGAAAAATTGAAATCCGGCGGCGAAAAAGTAGCTACTGAAACACAGGGAGCGTCCTAGCACTTCAATATCGTTTAGGGCGCTCGTGCGCTTGCATGAGATGACCCGGAATGCAAGTTACTCACTTCGATTTGGGTCGGCCTATTCCGGGCGGCTTCTTGGATGGCACAGACGGCTTTTGGGATCGCATCGAAGTGGATCCCGGCGGTATCCTCCGTATCGTCGGGTGGTCGAAAAGCCGATTCAAATCGAAAATGGTCCCTCGTGTCTCTCTTGACGCGGAAGGCGTTCCGTTTCTTCAGCATTACCGTGTAGCACGACCCGACGTAAGCGAATCTCTTTCCAAACTCGTGATCCCCCACTTCGGCCTGGTGCTTGAGTATCTGGTGCCCGAATCCATGGCGGCTCGCCCTTTCCAAAGCATCTCCGTCATGCTGAACGATAACTCTTGCCATCGCTTCGAAGGGTTATTTGAGTTTGTAAATCCCCACTATCGAGGCTTGTTTGAATCAGAGTGGGTCTATCATCGCGTGAATATCTATGGTTCTGGGCCTCCTAACCCGATTGCACAGCCTGAGGCACTGGAGCTTGCGAAACAACTTAGCGACCCTATCCTTGATTTTGGCTGCGGCAGCGGGGCGTTGATTCAGGAATTGCAGAGAGCCGGGCTTAACGCTCAGGGCTTAGAACTAGACACCCCGATGATTCGTGAATCGCTGTACGCGGCTAATCGGTCCTCGGTCACCCTATATGACGGACGGTTTCCTTCGCCTTTTCCAAGCGGTAGTTTCAAATCTGTTTTCTGTTCCGAGGTGCTAGAGCATATTCCAGATTTTGAGTCAGCCATTCGGGATATCGCCCGGCTCGCAACAGAAAAAGTGATGTTCACTGTTCCCGATGCAAGCGCGATTCCCACCGGATTCCGCCACACGCTTGTGCCGTGGCATCTGCTGGAAGGGACGCATGTCAATTTTTTCACTCAGACAAGCCTCACGCGTGCTCTTCAACCCCATTTTTCACGTATCGAATTTGGTCGAGTCGGCGCCTGTAGAATGAACGATAGTTTGTTCCACGTCAGTCTGGTTGCCGTCTGTTTGAAATAGAGTCGATGGCACAGATCGCCGGCTCGGTTAAGCGCAACTCAGTGTGAACATCATTGATACGACGCTGTGGTCCAGGAACTGACGCCGCTGGGAACATGGCGGCCTAATCGATCAAGTTCCAAGCAGCCCACGCAGACTGGGAGCTACGATTCCAGCCACGACAAATAGTAATCCTGGTCTTCAACTCCGCACGCTTCCTGGCTGACATATAAGCCGCGAAACGTGTCCATCATCACCGCGAGCTCATTGGTTTCCTTCTGGCCGATCGAAGCTTCTGTGCGGCCGGGCTGAGGACCGTGCGCCAGTCCGTCGGGATGCAGCGTGATTGAACCGTACTCAATTCCTTTGCGGCTCATGAATTCCGAGTTCGCGTAGTAGAGCAGCTCGTCCGACATGACGTTCGAGTGGTTATACGGCGCCGGTACCGCTTCCGGGTCGAAATCATAGGGACGCGGGCAGAACGAACACACTACGAACCCATCACCCTCGAACATCTGATGAGTAGGCGGCGGAAGGTGAAATCGCCCCACTCTGGGTTCGAAGTTATGAATGTTGATCGCCCTAAGGATAGTAATAACCATCCCACCCCACGACATCAAACGGATGATACGCCAGCATCATCTCCGTAAGGCTGTTTGCCTTTTTCACGATCAGCCGGAACTCGCCCTTTTCATCGTGCGTTTCGAGATTCTGCGGGCATCGAATGTCGCGCTCTGAATATGGGGCGGATTCAGTCAACTGGCCGAACTCGTTTCGGTATCGTTTCGGAGTGCGAACGTAACCAGCACTTTCGATAATGAGCAATACTCGTTTCTCTGAAGTGAAGCGATACCGATGAAGAATGCCTCGCGAAATGACGAGATAGTCGCCCGGGCCGAATTGAATACTGCCAAACGGCGATTCGAGCGCACCCTCGCCTTCGCTCACGTACACGATCTCGTCGCCCTGCGCGTTTCGGTAAAACTGAGACACTTCTTCGGCTGGCCGAACCATCGACATCGAGACATCGTTATTGAAGACCAAGGGAACGCGATCGACAATTGCGTCACCGGCTTTCGTGAGTTGCTTCGTGCAGAAATGCCGATGCCGCAGCGGCTCACAGGGCGCAGGATCCCAATGAATCTCTTTCAAAGTGTGCAGAGCGCGAATCGCGGTGGGCCGTTCGACGTGATATAGCAGTGAGGATGGGCCGACGAATCCCATGTTCCCCATTAGCTCTTCCGCGTATAGCTCGCCCGAAGGCTTTCGAAAAACTTTGTGCCTCTTCGAGGGTATTTCTCCCAATCGGTGATAAACCGGCATGTAAACCTCCTATACAGTAAGCTTGCGGATCTGATCAATCACACTGAGGTCTTCGAGCGTCATCAGATCGCCAGGATCCTCGTGCAGATAAGCAGCGCGGATCACACGCCGGACGATTTTGCCGTTTCTGGTTTTCGGCAGAGCGGATACGAAATGGATACGTTCCGGCCTAAGCGGTTTTCCAAGCTCGCTAGCGACATGATCCCGAAGTTGGTCGGCAAGCCCGTCGCTCTCCCGTGCCACGCAGAGCCCCACAATTGCGGTTCCCTTCTTCTCATCGGGAATGCCAATCACGGCTGCTTCAATTACGCCCGGGTAGGCAGCCAGAATTGATTCCACCTCCGCGGGCCCCAGCCGCTTTCCACCCAGTCTCCATGAATCCATACTCCCGGAACACGCTCCCAATACGTCTTCACATAGCGATCGGTATCGTTCCAGAAACCGCGTGCTTGACCGATCCAGGGACAGCGGATCGCGAGCTCCCCGACACCGTTCTTAACCGAGTTACCTGAGTCATCCACTACATCTGCATCAATGCCGAGACAAGGCGCTGCGAATCCGCAAGGTTTGATGGGGGCTAGCAGATGATTAGACAGTACGCCACCTGAAATCTCTGTTCCGCCCGAATAATTTATTATCGGGATACAGTTTCGCCCTGCTTTCTCAAATAACCACCACCACGAGGCCGGATCCCATGGTTCGCCTGTCGATGCGAAAGCACGAAGTTCAGAAAGATCGTGATCGTTAATCTGCGGATCTCCGTACTCGGCCAATTTGCGGATGAGAGATGGTGAAACGCCAAGCACGTTAACGCGCTGACGCGCACTGAAGCTCCACAATCGGTCAGGGGAAGGGAAATCTGCCGCGCCCTCGTAGAGCACAATCGTGCCGCCGAGAATCAGAGTGCCATAGATCAGCCATGGTCCCATCATCCAGCCCAGATCGGTAATCCAGGAGATGCGATCGCCCGCACCAATATCCATGTGGAAAGCAATATCCTGCGCGGCTTTGACTGCAAAGCTGCAGTGCGTGTGAACGATACCTTTGGGCTCGCCCGTCGTTCCAGAAGAAAAAATGATGATCAATGGATTTTCAGCCGCTGTTCTCTCGTAATCCGCCTTTCCAAACTCGAACAATTTGCTCCAGGAAAATGTGCCAGCTTCGGACGCGTTCTCAGCAGAGACAACGATTAACGTCTCGACTTCGCGACAACGGGCTAATGCTGTCTTCGCGGTCTGTAGCATGTCCACACGCTTCCCGGCACGGCGGAAACCCTGCGACGCAATCAACGCTTTCGCGCCAGTGTGATTCAAGCGTGCTTCAATGGCGCCCGGTCCATAACCTGAGAACAGCGGGACTGCGATTGCGCCCATTCGTCCCAATCCCAAAAGAGCTACGACGGTTTCGGGCACCATCGGCATATAAATTCCGACGGTGTCGCCTTTCTTAATCCCCAATGCGCTGAGCCCTGCGGCTACCCGCGAAACCTGTTCGCGTAATTCGCCGAAACTGAGTTGCCGAACGGTTCCTTCTTCGCCTTCCCAGATCACGGCAGGCCGGCTCGCATCGTGGTTCAGGCAGCTCTCTGTGACGTTCAGCTTCCCATTGACGCACCACTCTGGCCACTCTGAACCACGCGACAAGTCGAGAATCGAGGTATAAGGTTCGTCAAACCTGATATTTAAAAATCGCAGCACCTGCTCGGTAAACCACGACACATCCGTGATTGAGCGTTGATACAATTCTGCGAAATCGTGCGAAGAGGTCGAGCGCAGGAATTTGGTGAGCTGAGCGCGTTCTACAATCTCTGGCGTCGGGAACCAGGCAAACTCGCTCATTTCGCCACCTTGTTCTTCTCGAGTAAGAAGCCATTCCGGCGGACAGCCGAGCCAGCGCCCCAAACATCTCTACCCAGCGCATTGAGCTGGCCCCGGGTGATATCTGCAACAACCGCCTCATGCGCCGCTACGGCATCTCTTTTTCGGATAGCATCCACGATCGGTTTGAGCAAACTTTCGATTTCCCTCGGCACTTCCTTTGCGCCTTGAGCCGCTAAATAAACCAATCGCGTCGAACGTTCCAGCACACCCCGCAGTAACGCCTCAAATTCCGTGTTATGCGTCATGTGCGCAATCGCGAGATGGAACTTCTGGTTCGATTCGATGAACGCGTCTAGCCCGCGAGGGGTCCGGGCCGCCTTGAGTGCCTCCTTATAGATGTTCTCGAGGCTTGCTACTTCGGCCGGCTCAGCTCGAAGCGCCGCAAGCTCAGCGGCAATCCCTTCCAGAACGATGCGCGTTTCAAGGAGATCTCGAACGACCCGAAAGCTGAGTTCAGGCACGAAGTAGCCCCGGCGCGGAACTACTTCCAACAGTTGTTCGTTGTGAAGCCGATTACATGCTTCGCGGAATGGAGTGCGCCCGATTCCACAATCAGCCAGTATTTCGGCCTCATTCAGGAAACTTCCCTCTGGAAATTCGCCGTGCAGAATCCCATGTTTAACCACCCGGTACGCATGCTCGACAAGAGTGCCGCTTCGACGCTCTTTTGGCTTTGGGCGGGGCATATTATGGACACCTCAGTCGAACCGAGCTAATATACTATCAGTATATTGTCGATCGACAGAATATATCCAGTTGGTTTCTCCTCAATATCTAGTTCCTCCACATATTCTGGCCTTACGGTCGTATGAGCCCGGCCTGAGCGCTGAGGAAGTAAAGGAACGGTTCGGCGTTGATCGAGCTGTGAAGCTCGCCTCCAACGAAAATCCGCTTGGTGTCTCGCCGCTGGCAGTTGAAAATGCCCAGCGCGCCCTGGCCGATATGTTTCGCTACCCGGACGGAGGACTTGCGCTGCGCCGTAAACTGGCCGACCGCTTCAATCTGAAGATCGAAAATGTAATCGCAGGTGCGGGTAGCGAGGGCATCATGGCCAACATAGTTAGAACGTTCCTCTGTGATGAGGATGAAGTTCTTACCACCGAAGCTGCTTTTTCGGGATTTCAGGTCTTAGCTCGCAGTCGCGGAGTCGCATATCGTACCGTCCCCTATCGGGACTGGCACTATGACTTGGCAGCAATGTCTGATGCGATCACCGACCGGACGAAACTCATTTACCTCGCTAATCCGAACAATCCGACGGGTACATTTTTCACTCGCCAGGAATTTGAAAAGTTCCACAGAAGGGTCCCTGAGCGCGTATTGATCATCCTTGATGAAGCCTATTTCGAATTTGCGATGAATAAACCATCCTATCCGGACTCGATGCAGTATCGGTTCGACAACGTCATCACTCTTCGAACGTTTTCGAAAATCTACGGGCTGGCAGGCGCTCGCGTCGGATATGGGTTTGCGCACCGGGATTTGATCTCCGTCCTGCTCAAAATCAAATTGCCCTTCGAGCCAAGTGGAATCGGAGAAGCGGCTGCTTGGGCGCTCTTGAAGATCGTGAGTTCATGGAAAAGTCGATCGAGAACACTATGCGCGGGCTCGTGCGCCTAACTCGCGGTTTTCAAGCTTTGGGGTTCACGGTAGTGCCATCGGCGGCCAACTTCATCATGGTCGTACTCGAGACTGAGGATCTGGCTGAGCAGTTGTTCGAACGGCTTTTGCATCAAGGCGTCATCGTGCGGCCTTTGAAAGCCACTGGTCTTCCCAACTGTATTCGCGTGTCAGCGGGCACCAAAGACGAAAATGAGATATGTGTCGAGGCGCTTCAGCGCGTGAGCGCTGAACTGGAGGTCGATGTTCATGCCACAACTTAGTGAACAATCTGACCAAGTAACCGCTACTCCAAACGATTTCCTTCCGATTCACGGAACCGATCACGTCGAGTTTTATGTCGGAAATGCCAAACAGGCCGCGTATTTCTACCGGGCCGCGATGGGCTTCAGCATCGTTGCGTATCGTGGTCCCGAGACGGGCACGCGAGAGCGCGTCTCATATGTTCTTCAGCAAAATAAAATTCGATTCGTACTGACAACGCCTTTGCTGCCTTCGGGTGAAATTGCCGATCATATTCTCCGCCACGGCGATGGTGTGAAATCGATTGCGCTTTGGGTCGATGATGCTGAATCCGCATGGAAGGAGACTACGGCTAGAGGGGCCCGTAGCGTCGAAGCTCCTTTCACAATTCAGGACGATCACGGCGAGGCGCGGCTCTCCTCGATCGCGCTCTATGGCGACACAATTCACACGTTTGTAGAACGTAGCGAGTATCGGGGCGCTTTTCTGCCCGGATTCATTGAGGTGCTTGGACCCGACCGCATCGCACGTCCAACTCGCCTGATGCATATCGATCATATGGTCGGCAATGTCGGCTGGGGCCAGATGAATACCTGGGTCAATTTCTACGAGCGCGTGATGGGCTTCCGCATGTTCAAGCACTTCGATGACGAAGACATCTCGACTGAATACTCAGCTTTGATGTCCAAAGTTATGGCGAGTGGGAACGAACGGATTCGGTTTCCTATCAATGAGCCGGCGGAAGGCCGCCGCAAATCGCAAATTGAAGAGTACCTGGATTTCTATGGCGGTCCTGGCGTTCAGCACATTGCTATGGCGACGGACGACATTATTAACTCTGTCACCCAGCTGCGCGACCAAGGCATCGAGTTTCTTTCCATCCCGACAACCTACTATGAGGATCTGACGGCCAGAGTCGGTCACATTGATGAGCCCATAGGTGAGCTGGCACGTCTCGGTATTCTGGTCGATCGCGATGACGAAGGTTACATGCTTCAAATCTTCACGAAGCCGGTGCAAGACCGCCCGACGCTGTTTTATGAAATCATCCAGCGAAAGGGTAGCCGCAGCTTCGGTAAGGGTAATTTCAAAGCTCTCTTCGAAGCCATTGAACGCGAACAAGCGCGGCGCGGCAACCTATAAAGCCGGCCTCGTTTTCACGATCAATTTGACAACGGGTTTTAACTCAAAAACTTCCTTTGTGCCTTCAACTCGCCTTTAGGGGAAACTCCCGGCCCGTTATACGAGTCTCATTAGCGACAGACAAAAGCAGTCGAAAACGGAAGGGGGAGGAATGTATAGAATCAACGCCTTGCTGGCTTCGGTCGTGCTTGCGGCGGGTCTTTCGTTGGCATTTGGCCAGGAACCCGACAACACGAAGATGAATAAACAGGAGCAGCCAACGGCTGATCAAGGCAAGAACAACAAAGGCGATCTGAAGCTACAAAGGCAAATCAGGCGCGAGATCGTGAAAGACAAATCACTCTCGACTTACGCGCACAACATAAAGGTCATTGCGCGCGACGGTAAAGTAACTCTTCGCGGGCCGGTTAAGTCGTACGCCGAGAAAACGGCGATCGAGCAGAAAGCCACCGAGATCGCGGGCGCGGGCAACGTGACAAATGAGTTGACAGTAAAGGAATCAGGAGGACAGTAGGAACATGGCAGGAAAAAACACAGCAGCATACGGTATATACGCCAACCGGGGAATGGCGGAGAGCGCGGTAGACCGGTTAATAGCCCAAGGTTTCCGCAACGAAGACATCTCGGTGATGCTTCAGGACAATGTAGGGACCAAAGACTTCGCGCACGAGAAGAATACCAAAGCGCCTGAAGGGACGACGACGGGGGCGGCTGCCGGTGCTACCGTTGGCGGCACGCTAGGATTGTTGGCCGGTATCGGTGCTCTGGCCATCCCAGGCCTTGGGCCTTTCATCGCGGCTGGTCCGATCATGGCTACTCTGGCCGGCATCGGCTCGGGTGGACTCGTGGGAGGTATCGTAGGTGCGCTGGTTGGCATGGGCATACCGGAGTACGAAGCGAAGCGATACGAAGGCCGGATCAAAGAAGGCGGCATCCTTCTCTCTGTGCATTGCGACAACAGCGATTGGGTTGGCAAGGCGAAAGACTTGCTAAAGCAGACAGGCGCAGAGGACGTTTCTTCCACTGGAGAAGCGTCAGCGGATTTCGCCAAGACTGATAAGCCTGTCACCAGAGGAACAACTTACTAAAGCAAAATCTAAAGGAATAAAGCACCCGGTTCGCGAGGCGGACCGGGTGCTTTTGTTTCAGGGGAGCATTTTCCCGCCCGTCACGTCGAATACGCCACCGGTGATGAAGCGCGATTCATCTGAAGCAAGGAAAACATACATGGGCGCCAATTCAGCGGGCTGGGCGGGCCGCTCTTGCGGGCTGCTCTTGCCGAATTCCTTAACCTGTTTTTCAGGCATGGTCGAGGAGATCAGCGGTGTCCACACAGGCCCCGGCGCCACAGCATTAACGCGTATTCCCTTCTCGATTGCTAATCCGGAAAGAGCTTTAGTGAAGGTGACAATCGCGCCCTTGGTGGTCGCATAAGCTAGCAAATTTGGACTCGGTTGGTATGCCTGCACAGAGGTGGTGTTTATTATCGTGCTACCTTCCCTCATTCGCGGTAGAGCCGCCCGGCAGAGATAAAACATAGCATGAATATTGGTTTTGAAAGTCTTATCCCACTCTTCCGGAGTAAACTCCTCGATAGAGTCGTGCGTCATCTGGAAAGCAGCATTGTTGACGAGAATGTCCAGTCCACCGAGCTCACTGAAAGCTCGATTGACCAATTCCTCGCAATGTCTCGCGTCTTCAATGCTGCCGCTTGCCGTCACCGCTTTTCGACCCGCATCTTGTACCAGCCGCGCGGTCTCCTGGGCATCCTCGTTCTCGTTTAAATAGGAGATCACTACGTCTGCGCCTTCGCGCGCAAAAGCGAGCGCAACAGCCCGGCCAATGCCACTGTCAGCGCCGGTAATCAGCGCCTTGCGATCTTTTAAACGATTAAATCGTTTGTAGGATTGCTCGCCGTGGTCCGGCTTTTCGCGCATATCCTTCGTTTGGCCTGGAGCTGGCTGTTTGGGCTCTTCAAACGGAGGTTTAGGTCCTTGCTTCCTGGGATCCTTAGTTTGCGCCTTGTGCTCTTTGGTTTCGACACTCATGGGATATTCCTCTCTCTCACATCCTGGGATGGAGCGTGCGTAATTACGTTTCGTGCCCTCGTAATCAACCGAGGCGTCTACAGGCTGGCTGGCACGTATACTCGATCCGCCGTGTTGATATCCGCATCTTTTTCTATGACGCGTACCTTGACAGGTTGCAAACCGGACTTGCGTTCCGGGCGGGCCAAGAACGTAAGGAGAAATTGATGCCTTCGTCTTTCGAGGATCTCGTTGAGAAACGGTTGAAACGAAACGGGCGCTCCGAATCCGATGAAGTAGGATTCACCACCCGTTTCATCCGCTAACTGCGCGAGAAAGTTCTGTCCCCAGGTGAGTTGTCAACTATATTATTGCGCTTTATTGACGTACGGATTATCAGAAGTGTAGCCGCCGCCAAGCCCTTCAATGCCGCTGCTTATCATAATGACTTCGCGCCGCTGAGATCGTTTCTGAGGCCAGCGCTTGATGGCATCCGATAGCGAGTCATAAGGGCTCACGTCTGCTCCCCCAGGACCCATCACTAGTCGTATCGAATTTGCGGCCGCAGCATGGTCGGTTGTAAAATCCTTCGTCATCTGGGCCATGCCGTTGCGCATATATCCAACAGCAACTTCTGTCGTCGAAGGCAGGGAATTCACGAACTGACGCAGCGTGCCGATCTCCGTGTTGACGCTGGAACTGGCAGAGTCATCGAGCAGAAGCAATAGCTGCATATCTGCTTGCCCGCCTTGTAGCGGCACTAATCCCGTTACCGGCCTCTTGTCGTTTCCCTCTGACACTGTCAGGTCCTGCTGCTCGATTGCCGGGATGGTTTTGCCGCGCTTTGGCTCCACAGTTACGACCATGTTGACGGGCACACCCGGCGCTGGCTGTTGTGCAGGCAAGAACGTTATGCTGACGGCCGCGAGACAGACAGCTCCAAGGACCCTGAAAATCTTTCTAGTTTTCGGCATATGTCCTTCGATTTCTACTAGAGCAGTGCAGCAGTCGGCGATTTTTCGAATGCGGTCCTGCTCCTTCTTTTAGACGAACTGATTCGCTCAAGGGATGCATTTACGTGAGCCTCGAATTCGCGGGCCCGCACAGCAGCAGTGTGGAAACGAAGAGTACGCTGGCGCGCGCGTTGAGCCACCTCAAGCCGTTGCTCGTCTGGAATTTGCAAATAACAGCCCAGATCCGCATCAGTAGGAACTGGAAGTATTTCTGAATACGGCTCGTAAAATGTCTGCAATCCGGGCCACTCGTCAGTAAAAATCGGGATGCCGCACGCCCCAGCCTCAAACAAGCGAACGCTCGGTGAATAGCCGCTCCGAATCATATCCCGTCGCGTCAGATTCAAGGTGAATTTTTGTGAATTGTAGAACTGCCGATGCTCACTTGCGGGCAGGTGTTCGATGCGTTCCACATTGGGCGGCCAAATTACGGTGTCGGGATATTGCGGGCCCGCTACCACGAACTGCCGATGCGGATGTTTCCTTGCAGCATTGAACAAAAGATTTTCCAACGCCGCTTGGCGATCGGCAGCATAAGTGCCCAGGTATGCAATGTCCCATCGTGCCGGCTCAGATTGCGGGTAGTAAAGCGCCGGATCTACGGAACAGTACAGAGCCCTGGCACATGGCGATCCAAGTTTGCGCTCGATGAACTCAAGCGTAGGGCCGCCCGTAAATGACAAATACAAATCGTACTTGGAGCAGAGCGGCATCGATAGATATTCACAGCGGTCGTTCTTCAGATTCGAGAGCGTAACGGGCGTATCAATGTCATAGAAAGCTGTCAGATTCTTCGCTGTAGCAGTCAGCCAGTCGCCTATAACAATCCCATCAGGAACGTAGGATCCCACAACCACCACGTCGGCTGTTCGGATGAGCCCGGTAAATCGGTCTTTTAACTCCTCGATGCTGCTATAGAGCGCAACCGTGCAATATGGCAGATCCTCGAACTCGCGATGTGACGCATACCAGGGCACGTCTCGTTCGAGAAAAGTGGCCGTGTACCCCCGGTTCGAAAGCTCTTTAAGCAAGCCGCGATAAGTGGTCGCATGGCCGTTACCCCAGGTTGACGTGATCGACAGGCCGAGAAATACGCAGTTCATCCCAGACTTTCTCATGCCTGCGCCTCAACCATTATTTGCGGCTGAGGTGAGATAAACTGCCGCAAGATGGATTCAACAAGCATGCCTCGCCGCTCGTACGTATGCTCAGCCAGAACTCGCTTGCGAGCTGCATCCCCGATGAAGCGGGCGCGTTCAGTGTTCAACTCTTGAACGATTTGCGCGACATCAGCTCCGGTGTACGCAACAAGAATTTCCTTTCCAGGTTCGAGGAACGCTTCTATGCCTTCCCAGTTGTCTGTGACCAGACAAGCGGCAGCTCCCGCTGCTTCAAATACGCGAGTGGCGGGAGAGAAGCCGTAGCGGGCCATGCTGTCGCGACTGATATTCAAAACTATTCCAGCGGAACAATTGAGCGCATTGTGATCCGCCGTGTAGACATGGCCCAGGTACGACACGTTTGGAGGAAGCGGCTTGTCCGACCATCCGGCACCTCCAAGGAGGAAGCGTTGGTTCGGAGTAAGATGAGCCGGCTTCAAAAAGAAATCCTCTACGCGAGCCTCGCGGTCCGGCAACCTGTTTCCAAGAAATGAGAGATCGCACACAAACCGCGTGTCCGATGCAACCGGGAAATGAACGTCCGGATCGAACGCGTTATAAATGGCAAAGCATTCGCGGGCCCCTACAGCGCAGTACTCATCCGTAACGCGCTTGCCACCACCATACGTAAAGACGAGATCGAACAGCGAAAGCGCTTTATGAAACGGATCGTTTGGATTTGAGGCAAGACGCTCGAGCGTGGCCGGCGCATCCACATCCCAGAACACCTTACACGCGGATTTGGGCATGGCAGCAGCGCGAGCCTCGAGATATTCATCCAGTACTCCCACCCCGCTTGCTTTCACGACTACATCGAAGCGAGACGAAGCGTCAAGGTGACGATTCACCTCCTCCAAGTCGTCCGCGTTATAGACAACAATGCGCGTCCACTCCGGATCTTCAATGTCCCGGTGCTGTTGGCGATTGTAGGCGTCAGGCTCAAAGAAGGTGATTTCGTGCCCCCGTTGAGCAAGCGCCCGTAGAACGCCGCGGTAATAAGTGGCAGCGCCGTTCCAGTAAGCGGAAACAAGGCTTGAGCCCCAGAACGCGATTCTCAATGTGCAACCTCCACGGCGGAGCGAGATTCATTTCGCACACTGGCAGGTTTGATCGCGTGATAAATGCTCAACAAGTCGTCGACGCGATGCCCGCATGTATGGCGTTTACGAATGGTTTCGAGCCCGCTCGCGGCGAGGCTCTGCGCTAGCGACGAATCGTTGAGGATATCTTGAAGGTGCTTCCGCATTTCAGATCCGTTTTGGGCCATGAGAAAATCCTGGCCGACGCGGAAGAGTCCTTCGGTGTCTTGCCAGGGCGCAGAGATCAGCGGAATACCGCAGGCGAGAGCCTCAAACGGGCGAATCGTTGGGATTCCCGGCAATGCTTCCGTGTAGGGGCGGCGGGGAACGTGAATGGTGGCGCGAAACTTAGAGAAAATTTCAGGAACCTTGAAATTCGGCAGCCATCCGCCATACACAATCGACGCCGATTCGAGTTCTCGAACTGCGGCGTTCGGATATCCAACGCCATACGCATGAGCATTCAAAGACGAAGAAACGACAGGGTTGATGAAGTATTCACGTATTTCTTCGGAACGCTCTTCATCTCCCCAGTTCCCAATCCATGCAATATCGCCCAGCACGCAGTCGCGCTTGCGCGGGTAGAAGGTGCGAACATCCGCCGCCTCATGCCACACATAGACCTGTTTCCCCCAGCCATGCCGTTCGTAGGCCTCCTTTAACGAACGACCATACGCGAGAATGCCGTGGTATTCCTTGAGATCGAGGCGGGCAAGTTCGTGCGCAGCAGTAATCGCTCGATGGTGCGTGTCATGGAACAGGACTCGCACTTCAGCGTTGCGCCTCGCATAATCGCCAATGGCTGAGATCAAGCGTGGATCATTCCACTCGTGGACGAGCCCGAGATCTACCCCGTCGAGCCATTCTGCAACCTGCAAATCATCGATCGAATAGATTGTGCTCGACAGATGTGGAAACGCCCGTTGGAAATCGTCGATTGCACCAGTCCCAGCGTCCTGCAGCAGGTTCATCCTGCTCCAGCTGTCTTGCGGTTCGAAAATACGAACTTCGTGTCCGCGAGCCTGCAGCTCAGAAGCAATCCCACGGAGAAAATGTGCATTCCCATGATTCCAGTCCGAGACAAGCGACTCGTAGAACATGGCAATCCGCATCTTCACGCAGCCACTCCGGCATTTGAACTCACGAGCGATTCGTAAACTTCCCGGTATTGCTTTACAGACAAGCTTGCCGGGTATTTCGTCGAATGTGAATGAGCTAGGTCACCTAGAGTTTCGCGCTCGCGTGGATTCCGGCTGAGCCGGTTTAGTTCTCGTATCCAACGCTCCGGTTCGCGAGGATTGATGAAAATCGCCGCACCGTCCCAGAGTTCTCGCAGGCTCGGTATATCCGACAGAACGAGACAACAGCCTGCTCGCGCGGCTTCGAGAACCGATAGGCCAAAAGGCTCGTACAGCGCTGGATGTGCGAAGATGCTGGCGGCCCTCATCTGCTTCACCAACTCTGGATGCGGCAAAGGTCCCAGAAAAGAAGCGTGCTGTCCGGTGCGCGTCGAGCTTTCCGGACCTACTGCATCTCCCGCGATGCGAACTTCCCAGTCCAGTTTGGGAGCGATCCGGTCCAGCAGTTCGAGATTTTTCGCGCCATCCCACGTTCGTCCTGCAGACAGCACGAAGGGCTGCTTTCTTGCACTCGGCGAAAACTCAGTGCGTGTGAAATTGTGGATTACGAGGACTTTCTCTTTGTGAACGCTGTACTCGCGTTCGAGTTCGCCGGCCATATGGGCCGACGGTGAAACAACAACTTCCGCCGCCGAAAGCCCATCGGTTACGCGCCGTTTGTATTCGGCCCATTCAGGACCCGGCGCACATCCGTGAACCCCGCGCCACCACGAGTACACGCACGAATGCGCGACAACGGCCACAGGCTTATTCCAGGGCAAACTCGCGTGAGCATAACCGTTCAAATGAATTACGTCCGGGTCAAAAGAAGATTCAAAATTAAAAAGCCATTTGCCTGCAGCGTCGACGTCCTCCCACGCATCGGGCATCCATTCCAGGGCGTAGTCGCTTTCGATCAGCCGCAACTGCGGAAGCGAGGAAACTTCACGGCGTTGCTCGTCGCCAGGACGAGGGCCCATGGTCGCAATCATGACCTCTGCGCCTCCATTGACCAACTCGGCCGCAAGATCGACACAATATCGCCACACGCCACCGACGGCGTCGGCTGTCATTAATATCCTGAGAGGTTTGTTCCTGGTCTGTGCCGCGCTAGCGAGCATGCCAGGCTTCCAGTTCGACAAGTTGCTGCGGCTGCTGCTCCTGGATGTCGCTGAACGCATCGAAGCCCTTCAAATAAGCCTCATGCGCCCTCTCCCACGCGAAATCGTCTGCAGGTCCCCACATTCTCGTGTATTCCGGCGAGCCAGGATAAGGGAACAACGGCACAGGTTTGTTAGCCCACACGCCGTATTTTTCTAAGTTCTGTCGCCAACTTTCAATAGCATCGGCTTCATCTTCCGTCATCGCTAGTAAGTTAGCCTGCACAAACGGAACTAGATTCTTTGCATATATAAGCCGTTGAGTAAGTTCATCGGTTGACAACTTACACTTCTTGTCCAGATACGCCCGGCCGGCTTCCGTGATACTTTCAACGCCTGCTTCGATCGAGACACATCCTGCACGCGCCAGTGCCCGGATCGCCTCCTCGTTCCAAAGATCGATCCGCGTTTGTACGCCAATTTTGACCTTGCGCTCCGCCAACGCGGCTAACAATTGAGAATCCGGGAGAAAGATTTCGTCAATGAAGTAGATATATTCGACACCCTGCGCCGTGAAACGGTCGAGTTCCTGCAAAATCGTGTCGAGCGGCCGCTTTCGATAGCTGTTTCGAAAATTGTCCTTGGCGCAGAACGTACAGTGATAGGGACAACCACGCGAAGCTTCCATTTCAGCGCCAGGCCCTACCGGTTCAGCATCGAATCGGTGGTGATGATGTTTGTGCTTCGCAATCGTAGCGTCAGGCCAGCTAAGGGCGGGCAAACGCTTCATATCGGACGCGCGGTTTGGTCCACGGAGAACGACGTTCTCACCTGCGCGAAATGCGATGGAAGAGACGTCCGAAAAATTCCCTGCTAGTTGAGGAAGAATTTCCTCGCATTCGCCAAGAATGACGATATCCGCGTCAAGCTTTTTGAGAGCGGCACCCGGCGTGGTCGAGCCATGAGGACCGACTACCACTAACCTCGCAGGAAGTTCCCGTAACAATTGGCACAGTTTTTGCGGCACTCGCAATTCGGGCGGTGCGCAACGCCAAAAAAGATAAGTAGGCGCGGTCGTGACAACACTTACATCGGGGGCAAATTCCTTGACACGCTCAAAGATTTCGGAGTAAGTGAAGTCATCGAGATGGCCATCGATAAGAGTAACTTCGTGTCCAGCTTGTTCGAGGAGAGCCTTTGAATAACCAAACTCAAGCGGAAGATGCCGCTCACGGCAGCCGAAATAAATACTGCCTTCGAAATCCCAGGGTGGGTTGATCAAAGCGAAACGCATTAGGCTACCTGCACCTCAGATTGCGCTAGTAATAAAGGCCGCCCCACATACCAATTCTGGAGCGCGCGCAGACCCTCGCGTACGCCAATTCGGGGAGACCAGCCCACCAGTTTCCGAATCTTAGATGTGTCCGCAACAAACCAGCGCTGATCAGCCAAACGTTCGGGCCCACGATCGACAATAACCGAGCTTCCGGTCAAAAGTTCAATTTCACTGATCAGCTCAAGGAGACTCGAGCTGTTCTCCGGACCTCCGCCTACATTGAAGGCTTCGCCTGCGGCAATTGGCATGTTCTCCTGAACACGGAGCATAGCGTCAACCAGGTCCTCGACAAATAAAAGGTCACGGACCTGCTTCCCATCTCCATAAATCGTGATCGGTTCGCCCTTGAGCGCCTGCCGCAAAAAGTGGGCCACCCATCCTTGATCTTCCGAGCCAAGCTGATAGGGACCATAGATGCAACTCATTCGAAACACAGCCGCTTGGATGCCAAATGAGCGAGCATAATCGAGGACATATTGGTCCGCGCTACCCTTCGAACAGCCATACGGAGAAAGGAACTCCAGCGGCTGCCGTTCATCTGCTCCCAAACGAGCAAGTGAGCCATCAGCGGGCTCATGGCGAGTCGGTCGCTCGTGAAGCGCGACGGATGCGAGGCGGCCGTAGACTTTGTTGGTCGATGTAAAAAGCAGTGACGGCTTAGTGGCGACGTTTCGAATAGCTTCGAGCAAATGCAACGTTCCCATCAGGTTGGTGGCGAGGTCCGCTAACGGATCTTCCAGACTCGTCGTGACAGCAACTTGCGCCGCGAGATGATACACCGCACCGGCGCCGCTGACCGCCTTTTCCACCGCGGCCCGGTCACGCACATCTGCGTGTGTGAACTGAACGCGCCCGGGATAGTGCCGCAGCAATTCGGTGACATTTTGCTCCACTCCTGAACGGTCCAGATTGTCGAATATGTGAACCGGCCGGTCTTCTGTAAGATAACGGCGGGCTATGTTGGTTCCGATAAAACCCGCGCCGCCCGTAATGAGAATGTAAGGTCGTTCCACTCGATTACCCCTTACACAACCAGCCCGCGTGCGGTAAGTTCTGCACGCATCTCGTTGAAGCGATCATGTGCGGTCTGCTGGTCGAGCCATGCCGCCAAATCGCGCATTCCTCTCTCTAGCGCCATGCTGGGTTTGTATCCGAGAACGCTTCGAGCCAGGCTAATATCCGGGAAACAATGGCGGATATCCCCCACGCGGTAGTTGCCGGTCACCTCCGGCTCAATCTTTTTGCCGAGCACTTTCGCTAGCGATCGGGCCACGTCCCTGACGCTGATGGTCTGGCCGCTACCAACGTTGAAAATGAGGTCTCGCGCAGCATCAACTTCGAGTGCTAGCCGGCAGGCCCGCGCCACGTCGTATACGCTTACGAAATCTCGAAGTTGCTGGCCGTCTTCGAAGATAATCGGCCGCTGCCCGTTCATCAACCGGGATGCGAATATCGCAAGCACGCCCGTATAAGGATTCGAAAGCGATTGATATGGACCATAGGCGTTGAAGAATCGCATGGCTACGGTAGGCACGCCGTAGGCTCGTCCCACCATCAAGCACATTTGCTCCTGATCGTACTTGGAAAGCGCGTAAACAGATGCGAGCGAAGGTTGTTTGTTCTCAGGCGTGGGGACTGGCCGGAGAGCGGAGCCATCGGGCATCACCATTTCCCACTCGCGCGACTTCAGTTGGGTGGTGCTGCGGCTGGCGTGGTCGTATGACTCACCCTTCTCTGTCACGTAGCGGCCCTCGCCATACACGCTCATGCTCGAGGCGACAACGAGCTTGCTGACGCGGTGCTTCACCAATCGCTCGAGGAGAACGGCGGTCCCCAGATTGTTGGCGCTCGTGTACTCGGCAATCTGATACATGCTCTGGCCAACGCCGACCAACGCTACAAAGTGGTACACCGCGTCCACGCCAGCCAAGGCCTTATCGACACTCTCTGGATTTCGCACATCGCCAACGATGAGTTCGGCGTCTTTGTGCAGATACCCGGGCCGGTCTGGCCTCGCGCCGTGCACTTGAGCGATCAGGCTATCCAGAACACGTACATGATAGCCCGCCCGCAACAAGTCCGAAGCAAGGTGCGACCCGATGAAGCCGGCACCGCCCGTTATGAGAACGGTTCCTTTCATTGTTCGTTTGGTCCTTTGATGTGGGTTTGTTGGTGTCCATTTTGAGGGGATGACGTTCATCCAAGCGGCATTAATGTCACTCTCAAGTAGAACCTTTGTAGCTGCCTTGTTTGTACCACACCCGGCTAGTCGAATCAGGGTAGTAGAAACCCACGCGGTAACCAAGCTCCGGCCATGTCGCGCTACTGTAAGACGCCTATCGGACGTCAAACCGCACGAAAATCTACTATTTCGGGGTGGCCGTTTTGGGCCCATTTTGCGAAACGAACCCAATTCCTCTGGTGCGACCCCTCTTCAGTGGCCGCCGGGAATATGAGTTGTGTTTGTCAAATTCTGCAAATTCGAGTGGGTCAGACAGGACCTTTGATGCCGGGATGGGGTCCAGGGCAAGGGCGGCAGCAGAGCGCCTTGCCCTGGTCAGCCCTGTAGAGACCTTCATG
>JBPCJX010000007.1:0-34686 GCA_051004875.1 Bryobacteraceae bacterium | reverse complement strand
CCAGCGCTCGACACCTCGCAACCCGCTCTTCGATGGCCGCTGGTTCGAGGATGCGATCATCATCTTGTGTCTGCGTTGGTACTTCCGCTACAAGCTGAGTTACCGAGACCTGGTTGAAATGATGGCCGAGCGTGGTTTGCCGGTAGCGCACACGACCATTCTGCGGTGGGCCATCCGGTACGCCGAAGAATTCGAGAAGCGTTGGCGTCGCTACGAACGACCGGTAGGAGGATCGTGGCGGGCCGACGAGACATATATTAAGGTTCGTGGCCGCTGGGTGTTCCTGTACCGCGCCGTGGACGCCAAAGGCAATACCGTCGACTTCTATTTGAGCCGGACGCGTGACAAGAACGCCGCGACGGCGTTCTTCCGTAAAGCCATGAAGCACCACGGTGAGCCGCGCACCATTACGCTTGACGGTTTTGAGCCAAGCCATTCCGCTCTGCGCTGCATGGGGATGAGGAACGAATTCAACTATCGCTGGGAAAACCCGGTCAAAATCCGGTCCTGTCAGTATTTAAACAATATCGTCGAAATAGTCTTTACGCAAATGACAAAAACGCGTGGTCTCACCCCGGGGATGGGTTGGAACCACGTAGCGGACCTCAATTTCATCGTTGCTCACTACGACGCGGTCGACCAACAGTTCCACCAGTCTCCGCTTTTGCTCGAAACTGGCATGGGCCAAACCAGTCTGTACCCGGCCGCAGAAATCCTCGATCGATACTGCCAGCTGTGACATTTCCGCCTGGTGCTCCACTTGCGTTCCCAGTTCCTTGACCTGTCGCTCCAAAGACACGTTTTTGCTCTCCAGTTCCTGACGGCGGCGTTGATATTCGGCCAGCAATACAACCCCGGCCAAGTAAGCTTCGGTGAGCCGTTCCAACTGCTGATTGACTCCGGCCTGGGCCTTGCGTAACGTTTCGCGGCGGACCTGCAGTTGGTGGGGAAGCCAGTGGCCTTCGTGCGCCCGTCGCAACGCATTCACGATCCGTTCTGGTTGACCCAGAAGCTGGCATACATCTTCCCAGACAATGCCATCCAGTTGTCCGGCGGGGATGTAGCGCGACCGGCATCGTTTGTCATGCCCCGAGTAGATGGGCTGCGCCAAGCAGCGGCATGCATAGTAGCTCCTGCCACCGTTGGTCATCCGCGAAATGCAGGCCGATTGACAAGCACCGCAGCTGACCAGTGCCCGCAGCAGATATTCATACGTCTTGTTGTTCCGCGCGGCCTGTTTCATGTTCAAAGCAAGTTTCCTCTGGACTCGATCGAAGTCTTCTTCCGACACCAATGCGGGAATCGTACCCACCAAGGTCCACTCTTGGGGCGGAGTGAAATCGGCTCCGCGTTCCGGTCTGCCCATCCGAGGGGTTGCGGACCGCCGCGTGTGGGCAGGCCGCGATTGGCGTCGCCCAATATACAGCTTGCCGGTATAGGCGGGATTGATCAGAATTCCTCGCAACGAGGCCGCGCTCCAGCGCGGGTTCCCACGGGGAGACGGCACTTGCAGCTCGAGCAGATACTTGGCTAAGTTCAGCAGCGTTCCCTTCGGCTCCAGATATCGGGCAAACAACTCTTGTACGCTGGCCCCCTCGACCGATTCGATCCTTACGCCGGAGGGATTCCGAGGACAGTCGGGAGCCGACCGGTAGCCATACGGCGGCAGGGTCCAGGGCAACAGAGTCCCCGAGCGCAATTTCATTTGCCGGCCACGACGCATACGTTCGGCGATGAGAACTCGTTCATACTCGGCTACGGCACGAAGGGGAATCGCCCGACGCCGATCTCGGTCTTCTTTGACCAGCGCCGGACGAAATCCACGATCTGGTCCCGCACATCGTGCGGCACCCAGACCCCGTTCAGAGTTCCCCAACACTTTTTTTTAAGCGACGTGCTCCGCCATCAGCTCGGCCAAGACCTCGTCCTTGATCTGGATCTTCTTGGTCAGGTATTCGACGCGTTCCTGTTCCGGTGGATGGTTGGCGCGCGCCCTGGTCTGGAAGGCCGCCGCGCCGTTCTCGAAAAACTCCTTCTGCCATCGGTAGGAGACCGTTGGCTGGAGCCCTACCTCATCGCAGAGCTTCGAAATCGGCTCTTGATCCAACAAATGCCGCCTCAGGATTGCGACCTTCTCCTGGGCTGTGTACTGCTTTCGTGTCTTTTTCACGCGTTCTCTCCGTTATCTTAACGGCAGAACGCTTTCTCCATTTCCAGCTGAGGCGGGACATGGCTACTACCCCCTGAATGGGAAGCTTGCCGCATTGCTGCCCTTCGGTAAGGTAGCGGATTTTCTGGGGGAAGTTTTGCCCGTATCGGCCAAAACGAATGCATCTACGGTGCGCAACCGAGCGATGAGGATCGGCAAATGGCTAGAACGGGATCGCGATCAGCTCCGTGCGGCCATGCCGGCCAGTAGGCCGAAAGCGATCGTTCTCGGGCTGGATGGTGGGTATGTCAAAAATCGGCATCCCAGCCCGGAGAGGAACTTCGAGATCGTTGCGGGCAAAGTACTCGGTGAGGCTGAACGGCAGCATCGTTTCGCCTTCGTGCGTGGGGCAAGCTCTTTCGGAGTTGAGGAAATCAGCAGCCTTTTCCGCAAACACGGTGTGGACAGCAGCACAAAGATCACCGTGCTGTTAGATGGAGACGCTGGGTTACGTTCGATTCAGCGGCAAGTGGCGCCTGAGGCCGAGCACATTCTGGATTGGTTCCATATCGCGATGCGCTTTCAAAATCTGTTCCAGCTCGGGAAGGCCTTGTTACGTTCACCTGCCACTTGGAATGATGGATGCTGGGCGACGATGAAGCTGAAAAGGGCGAAGTGGGCACTGTGGAACGGGCAGGCTATGAAAACGGTCCTCCACCTGATGGATGTTCATCACTGGACATTGCTCAAAAGAGGCGAAATGCCTCTGGCGATCACACGCCTGGAAAGGCCGCTGTACGAACTAATTCGATATCTGTTCAGCAACGAGGATTCGTTACCGAACTATCGAAGCGGTACCATTTGGGCCAGCCGATTTCGAGTGCTTGGGTGGAATCGGCCGTGAACGAAATCATTTCGAATCGAATGGCCAAGAAGCAGCAGATGAGATGGAACCGGCACACAGTTCAGCCATTTCTCACGGTCAGAACCCATGTGCTCAACGAAACTCTCGAAGATGCTTTTCGGCACTGGCATTCTGCGTTCAGGCCTTTAGAACCGACGCGATCAGCCGCGTGACCCCACAACTTTGCATGCTCTCCAACTGCGGCCGGGCACGCTCCTTCTGAACCCGCGCGACGATCCGGAGACAACTTGCGGCGTCGCTCGACCTCACGAATCCGTCGTCGCTTTAGTGGGCATCCAAGACGGGCCCGGGTCCGCGAGACCGTGCGGCCACCCGGCTAGTATACAGCGTCGGATCTGCACGGCATGAGGGCTAAGAAATAGCGGGTCTAAAGAAAGGGCGGGAGGCCTGAAACTCCGTATGCATGAATTCCTTTATAACTGGCCGGGACGAAAACGAGGATCAAGGCAAAGTACCAGTACCTTTTGCAGTCCAATTTGTCCACAAGCTCTCAAATTAGGGTTGAAATCCTCAAAAGACTTGCCATTTTCCCCTGATATGAGTAGCCTATACATCTGGGTGGTAGAGATTTTAGCGTACCACCTGCAGCAGAGACGCTTTTAGTGCGGTAGCTTGCCAAAATATTATAGCGGTCCGACACAACAGTAACCCAATTACCAAATGATCAACGCAGCGCTGTCATGCCTGCTCGTTGCGTCGTTTTCGTGAACACTCTAATGGCACAACTTAGTAGACATAGCCATGAATAACCAATGGTTTGCTGTCTATGTAAAGTCTCGGTTCGAAAGAAATGCTTCCATGCTTTTACGGTGTCGAGGGTTTGAGGAATTCTTGCCTGTTTATAATTGTCGGCGCCAATGGTCTCATCGAGTAAAGACATTAACTCTGCCCTTATTTCCTGGTTATCTGTTTTGCAAGTTCGATGTGCGGGATACATTGTCCGTCCTCACTACTCCTGGCATACTTGGCATCGTAGGTCATCGGAAAACTCCGATTTCTTTGACCAATGCTGAAATCGATTCGATCCATCTTCTTGTAGAGTCCAGATTGATCTTGCAACCGTATCCGTATACAAGTATTGGCGAAAGGGTCCGGATTGAGCAAGGACCTCTACGAAGCTTGGAGGGAATCGTCGTGGCATTCAAAAAAGATCTTCGGCTGGTAGTTTCGGTGGACCTTCTGCAGCGCTCTATTGCCGTTGATCTTGATCCGAACTGGGTGGTACCCATAGGGGCTAACGTGAGGGCCGTTGTAACAGCATCCTCTTTATAGAAAATCCATAAGTGGGTGTGGGCCTAGTAGAGGGTCGGTCCGAGTGCTGGGAGATGAAAGAATGGACCCTACCGACGTTAAGCGGCGCTTGAATTTCAACCTATCGGCGAAGACTCATGGTGAACTGGTAGACCTCGCCAGAGAAACGAATCGATCCATGACCGACCTCATTCGCTTTGGGGTCGCATTGCTCAAAATCGCAGTTGAATCTGGCCGCGACGGCCAACGATTGGTGGTAACCACCTCAGATGGGCGCGAGATAAAAGAAATTGTATTGCCCGGGTTTTGAATCCGTGTGATCTTGCGGCAACATGCCGCGTGATCGCGCAACAGGTGTTATGTCCGCTTTAAACTACGCGTTGGTTTCTCTCTTCCTCTGTCTGCTGATTTGTTCGGCGTCGGCACAGGCGCTTAAAGATGGCTCCCGCAAGCGGTTGACGCCGGTAGCCTTACAAAGCGAGGTACGCGGCGCACTTGACGGCGTGCTCGGTCCAAACGACCTAGTCTTGATATGGGCTCTTGGTTTTAGCGAGATCCCCGATAAACCATTGTCGATTGACGAACAGGGATTCATCGATGTGCCTATGCTGGGCAGACTCCGAGCTGGTGGATTGACAGTCGGGCAATTCAAGAAAGATCTCACGGAGAGGCTCAGAGAGTATATTCAGGCGCCTCAAGTATCGGTTACGGTCACGGAATTCCGCAGCAGGCCCGTATCTGTAATTGGTGCCGTCAATACTCCCGGGGTTCATCAGCTACAGGGCCAAAAGACCCTGATTGAGGCTTTGTCCGCCGCAGGCGGACTGAGGCCCGATGCGGGGAATTCTATTAAACTGACGCGCAGAAAAGAATGGGGGCCCATTCCAATCCCGTCAGCGAAAGCAACGGAGGAAGGATACAGTATTGGCGAAATTAACGTCAAAGATCTAATTGACGCGAAAGAGCCGGAATTAAACGTCGTCTTATGTCCGTATGACATCATATCAGTACCTCGCGCCGATACGGTATACGTTGTAGGCGAAGTGCAAAAGCCTGGGGCTTTCGCCGTGAGCGAACGCGGATCTTATTCTGTGCTGCAAGCCCTGACCATGGCGGGCGGCCTAACTTCTATCGCTGCCCCCCGCAGTGCGAAGATTTTACGGGATTCGCGATCCGCTACCCGGGAGCAAATTCCCGTTGACCTCAAAAAATTGCTGAATTCGCGGAACCAGGATGTGGTGTTAAAGGCAGGGGACATCCTTTTCGTGCCAAACAGCGCGGCGAAAAGTGTTGGCAGGAAGGCAGTCGATGCTGCAATCCAACTTGCCGTGGGGGTCGCCGTTTTCCGGCGCTGAACCAATATGTATTCAGACCGACCATCGACGCCAAATCGAGAGCTTGCATTGCTAGACCGGGAGCGGGCTGCAGAATGGTCCCGCGATCAAGCAGCTCGCGACCGCATGATTAAGGTTCCAGCCAGATCTCGAAGCTTAACAGAATATTGCTACATTCTGTGGCGCCGAAAAGGAATTCTCGCGGTAACGATTCTTCTGTTCACAGCTGGCGCCTTCATAGCGTCTAAGTTGCAGGCTCCCGTATACCGGGCCACGTGCTCAGTGATTTTCCAGAAGAGTCCGGAGCCTATTAAGCTCAGTCCGGCTGATCCCGGCCCAACACAGGATGAGTCAGGGTTTGATACTTATTTTCAAACCCAAATCGAGCTTTTCCAAAGCAAAACTCTGGTTAGAAGAGTTCTTTCAAAGCTGGGCCGCAGCCGCGGAATTAATCCAAAAGGCGGCTTTAAGCCACCATTCCAGCAGGAACTCGAATTCCTAGCAAGGAGCTTGAAAGTCGCCCCCACTAAGGGAACTCGGCTTATCCAAATTCAATGTGAATCGCACGATCCCAAGCTGGCTGCCGATTTCGCCAACAGCGTTGTAAGCGAATTTATCCAGCAAGAGCACGAAGGCGCCTGGAACACCAATCGATCAAAAGGTGAGTGGCTCAACCAGGAGGTCGATGATTTGAGAAAAAATATTGAATCGTCCGAGAGGAATTTGTTCGCGTACGCGCGCGCCAGCGGCCTTGCATTTACTTCAGAGAAAGACAGCGGGGCGGAAGAGCGCCTTCGCCGGTTGCAAGACGAGCTTTCAAAAGCGCAAGTCGAGCGTGTCGGCGCCGAAGCTCGCCAGGAGATAACGACAAAAACGTCACCAGAGACTGTGGCTGAAGTTATCGACAGCGGATCCCTGCGAGACTACCAGGCTAAAATTACCGACTTACGCCGACAGCTTGCGGAAGCCGGAGCTTTATGGACCAACAATCACTACAAAGTAAAGCAAATCGAAGCCCAAATCGCCGTAATGAACAACGCCTTAAAGCGGGAGCGCAATGAGATACTATCGCGCGCCAAGAGCGATTACCGGGCTGCATTGCGCCGGGAGCAGCTGATATCAGCCGAATACCTGAACGCCGTCAGAATGACTTCGGATCAGGCCAGCAAGTCTATTCACTACAATCTGCTCAAGCGAGATCTGGAAAGAGAACGTGAATTGTACGACACAATGGTCCAAAAGGTGAAGCAAGCAGGAATTACTTCCGCCTTGCAGTCGACAAACGTCCAAGTAATCGATGCTGCAGAACCCGCAATAGCGCCTCATCGGCCGAACGTGCCGCTAATTTCCTTTCTCGCTTTGATCAGCAGCACTTTTTTGGGCATAATAGCCGTCCTGATTAGAGAGAATACGAACTCCACGCTTGAAAAGCCGGGCGATGCAGCGACATATCTCAACGTGAATGAGCTGGGCATCATACCCTCGCAGCGTGCAAGTCAGCGGCGACGCTGGCTCCCGGCTGCAAATAAGGACGGTATCGATAGTTTGTATCCGAACGGTGCCAAGGCGGCGGAGCAGGTCGGGGATAGCGTGGAACTCGTGACCTGGAATCAGGCTGACTCTTTGATGGCACAGTGTTTCCGGGCAACGCTGGCGTCTATTCTCTACTCCTACCGGGCTGGAGAAGAACTCCGTACCATTGTGGTGACGAGCGCGGGGGTCGGAGAAGGGAAAACTACGGCTGTGAGTAATCTCGGACTGGCGTTGGCACGCATGGGTCGAAAGGTTCTATTAATCGATGCGGACCATCGCAAGCCGCGCCTTCATAAAGTATTTGGCACGAGTGGCGCAATCGGCTTGAAAGAAGTATTACAGGACACGACTGGCCGGCTTCCGCTGGCGTCTGCCGTGCGCGAGACAAAAATCCCGCGCTTATATGTATTGCAAAGCGGCCCGTCCACCCATGACTTCCCCGAAATACTAGAATCGGAACGGGCTGCGGCGCTGATTCGGGACACGAAGCGCGAATTCGACTTCGTTCTGATCGATACCCCGCCGGTCCTGCATCTCCCCGATGCGCGAATCTGGGCTAGGCTTGCCGACGGCGTGGTTTTTGTGGTCAGGGCGGGAGAGACGGATCGCGAGCGGGCCGGGGCGGCAGTGTACAAGCTGGTTCAGGATGGTGTTCCTTTTTTGGGCACGATTCTCAATGAGTGGGATCCAAAAAGCAGCTCGGTATACCGCTACAGCGAATGAACCGCCGCAAACGAACAGCTTAATGCAAGCCGCACGTGGAGCAGTCGTCGTTTGTGAGTGACCTCTTAGCTAAATACTTCCAAACGTGCTGGACGACTATATCTCCTCACCATCAAGTAAAACCGTACATAAGTAGAAACCGTCAGACACGATGGGCAATTTAAATGAATTCAATATTCTGGTCTCGTCCGGCGGGCGCAGACTCGAATTAATGCAGTGCCTTCGAGCAGCGCTAAGAGACAATAGCCTAAAAGGCGGGATATTTGTAGCTGACTGTTCTCTGGATGCGCCAGCCGTTCACCTTGCTGATAAGGCATGGCAAGTCCCTCTTTGCACCAATCCCGAATTTACCGAGGAGATTCTGAGGATTGCGCGGAGGGAAAACGTTCGTTTGGTTATTCCGACGATTGACGGCGAGCTCGGTCCTTTCGCGAGCTGTCTCAGCGCCTTCGCCTTAAACGACACTCATGTATCTGTGTCAGATCCGGAAACCGTCAAGATCTGCGGCGACAAAGTGCTGACGCATCGCTGGCTTACTGCGAACGGATTTCCAACTGTCAGGCAATCCACGCCCGCGGCAGTATTGAGCTGTTCCCAGGAATGGCGCCTGCCGCTGATTGCAAAGCCGCGGAATGGCAGCGCGTCGAAAGGTGTCCGTGTCATTGAGTCATTTGAAAAGCTCGAATTATTCTCCGAGTCCGAAAGTGATCTTATCGTGCAGGAAATGGCGCATGGCGATGAGCACACGATAAACGTGTTTGTAAATAAACATGGGAAATGCGTTTCCGCCGTTCCCCACCAACGGCTTGAGGTGCGCTCTGGAGAGGTCTCCAAAGCCGTAACGGTAAAAAACCATCGAATGATGAAGCTTGCCAGCGAAATTGCCGAGGCCCTCCCCGGAGCTCGTAACATTCTCAATATTCAATGTTTCCGGTCAGCGGATAATGATATCAGAGTTATCGAGATCAATGCGCGCGTAGGGGGTGGATATCCGCTCGCGCACCGTGCGGGTGCGCAGTTTACGCATTGGATTGTCGAAGAGATACTCGGTTTACCTGCTCGGCCGGTTTTCGAAGCCTGGCAGGATGATCTGGCTATGCTTCGGTACGATCAAGCGGTTTTCCTGCCTGGAACGAGCATTCGGCAGCACAGCAGAAACACAAAGCAACGGCAAACTGGCCGGGCTTTGGATGCCAGCCAAACGTTATTTCTTGACGCGTGAAACATCCGGCGCGCTTGTGGCGCTCAGCAGCAACAGTCTCCATAAATGTCGAATTTTCTTCGAACGCTCGACAGAAGCGTTGCGCCGAGTGGAAGGCCCGAAGCCCAGCATCGGATAGTAACTAAGGAAGAGTCAATATGAATTCAGCAGTCGGTGTCAGCCGTACTCCCGTTTCGCAAAATAGCCCGCTTTTCCCTGAGCGGTTCCGGTTCATCGAACCGACGCTTCCTCCTCTAGAGAAGGTGCTCGGAATTTATGAGCCTGCATACGCTCAAGGCACGATCACAAATGCCAGCATCGTAGCTCGATTTGAATCGGCCGTGGCTGAGCGTCTCGGAGTGGCGCATTGCGTCGCGGTCTCGAGCTGTACGGTCGGCTTGATGCTCGTGCTGCGATGCCTCGATCTTCGGGGCGAAATTATCCTCCCCAGTTTCACATTCTTTGCCACGGGTCACGCAGCCGTATGGAACGGCCTTCAGCCAGTATTTGCTGATTGCGATCCACATAGCTGGACAATTGATGTGGCCGATACCGAGAACAAGATAACCGCTGAAACACGCGCTATCTTGGCTGTCCATTTATATGGAAATCCCTGCGAAGTGGATTTGCTCGAGCGCATCGCCAAAAAGCACGAGCTAAAACTTATTTTCGACGCTGCGCATGCATTCGGCAGTCTCCGGCATGGTCGGCCTGTGGGGAAGTTTGGGGACGCCGAGGTGTTCTCGCTATCTCCCACGAAACTCTTGGTGGCAGGAGAGGGCGGCCTGGTGACTACCGACGATGCCGTCCTGGCACGCCGACTGCGTGCTGGCCGAAATTATGGCGACTTGGGCGCATATGATCCCGAACTCATCGGCTTGAATGCCCGGATGTCAGAATTCAACGCCGCGCTCGGGCTAGCCGGTTTGGATCTACTGGATAGTAAGGTCGCGAGGAGAAATCAAATCGCGGAGATGTATACAAACTTGCTTTTCGGAATGCCTGGGCTAAGTTTTCAGCAAATCGATGCAAGCAATCGGAGCTCGTTCAAAGATTACTCGGTCTGCATCAATGCAGGCAGCTTCGGCTTATCTCGCGACCAAATCGCAGAGGCTCTGCTAGCCGAAAATATCGAGACGAAGCGCTATTTCTATCCGCCTTTGCACCAGCAGATGTTGTACAGGCAATATTACGATCGAGAGTCGGACGGGCTGCGCAATACCGCCTTCATATCTTCGGGGATTCTCAGTCTGCCGATCTATGAATCGCTGCCAGATGAAAGTATCGAAAAAATCGCACTGGCCATTGCGCGTCTGGCGCAGTGACAAACGTTCCGGAGGCGAACAGATAAATCCATGGCAAAGTATCTATTGAACAATCGTGACGAAAAAATCATCCCTCGGATACTGGTCGATTTTGTCCTGGCGCACGCGGCCGCGATTTTGGCCCTCGGACTTCCGGTGGTGTACCACGCCATTTCGGCTGACGGCGACCAGGCGGTGGCTCTAGCTCGCGTGGCGCGGCGATACTATGTCGAGGCATTCACTCCTCTATCGTTGGTGTTTCCGTTCGCTTTCTTTCTGAATGGTTTTTACACTGGCGCCCAGGGCTATGCGGGCCGCTACAAAGCTCTCGTCATTATGCGCGGCGTTTTATCAGGCGCTTTTTTATTTGCGCTAGGCAATTACTTGTTTTTTAAAAGCATCCAACCGGTCACACCGAGTATGGCAGCCGTTGGTGTGATCGTGGCGGCAGCAGCCGCTTCAGCCCGCTTAACGAAGGCGACGATCGTAGGGCACTCGCTCAAAAACGCCGCGGCAGTGCATCATACGCCCCCGACAGTTCTGGTAGTCGGAGGAGCGGGCTATATCGGCTCAACTTTGGTGCGGCGTCTGCTGGACAAGGGATATAACGTCCGAATTCTAGATAATTTACTCTATGGCGACGGCGCTATCAGCGATATCCTAAACGACCGGCGTGTGGACCTTCGGGTTGGAGATTGCCGTAACATCCAAAACGTTATCGCCGCGGTAAATGGAGTGGAATCCATTGTCGATTTGGCGGCAATCGTCGGCGATCCCGCATGTGAGCTTGATCATCAGACGGCGCTCGAGATCAATTACGCCGCCACTCGCATGCTGATCGAGGTTGCCAAGGGAGATGGAGTCAGACGATTTGTCTTCGCCTCCAGTTGCAGCGTGTACGGCGCAACGGAAACTGTGGTGGATGAGACATCATCGACCGCCCCCCTATCTGTTTACGCGCGAACTAAGATCGATTCTGAGGATGCGCTCATTCAGGCGACCGACCAGAAATTCCATCCGACAATCCTGAGGTTGGCCACGGTATTCGGCAAATCGTACCGCCCCCGCTTCGATTTGGTGGTAAATCTCCTAACCGCAAAGGCTCACACTGAAAGCGTCATTACGATTTACAACGGCGAGCAATGGCGGCCTTTCATCCATGTTGACGACGTAGCCCAGGCAATATTAAAAGTTCTGGGCGCGCCGCTCGATACGGTAGGCGGCCAGATTTTTAATGTTGGAGATTCTCGTCTGAATCACACACTTACCGATGTGGCAGCTAAAATCCGCCGCTATTTTCCAGATACCCGCGTCATGCACATTGATAACAACGATCGCCGAAACTACCGGGTCTCCTTCGACAAGATTCGGAATCGGCTTGGATTTGTTTGTCATTTAAACCTGGACTACGGCATCAGCGAGCTGAAGCAAGCATTCGAAGACGGCAAGATCGTGGACTATACGGATGTAAGATACCATAATCAGCGGTATTTACAGTTGCAGGGCGGCCCCGCTAAAATGGCAGCAATCGACACAAAAGTCATGGCTGCATTTGCTTCGGATAAAAGCGAAGCCCAGGGCAGCTTTGTGCCCATTTAGTATCATTGCGGGTCCACTCCCACCGCCTTTCAGGCGGTCAGCTTTCAGCAGGTTTCGCCTTTGTCTTTTCCAGGTCGGTCGGCAATCCACGACACCACGCCTTAATCCTCGTTCGAACGCGCATGCACTGGCTTGAGCCGGTAGCTGTTCAGTATCAATATACTCGGGAACTTGCAATCGTGAATATCGACGTTTTGCCTACTGAAGCTCTTACTCGCCTGGAGCCTACAGGCGCTTGCACTCGGCCAAAGAGCCACGACAGAGTGCTTGCGGGCCTGTTAGCCGGATATCTTCTCTGCCTGCCGGTGCAATTTGCGACGGAGGCTGGTTTTCGGATAGCGCCTTCAGACGGGTTTTTAATTTTATATTATATTTTCGGGGTTACCCGGCTAAAATTCGTTCGTCCGCGTGTCTGGACAGGCTGGCATGCCGCCGTTCTTTTTGCGTTTGCGCTCTCCACATTGACGGCTGTCCTAAAAGGTGAAGATCTGGATCAATATGTCATATTAAATAAGGACCTCGGCGTACTCGTACTTTTTGCCGCTTACGCCATGCTTACAGGCGAAGCCACCAGCTGGCAGAAAATCAGAGGTATGCTCCGGCTATTCGTGCTCGGAGTCAGTTTCATGAATGTCGTGGCGCTCATCAGCTATTTTAATCTGTCGCCATGGCTTGCCGAAACCGTGTTCCGGATGGAATATACTAAACGGTTGAGCGGGCTGTTGATTGACCCAAACGCGTACGGCGGGCTTTTAGCCGTAACGTTCGCGATTCATACAATAACGTATTACAGCGCCAAGCCGCTCGTCGGCGGACCTACTGGCCTTTTAATAAGTATTTTGCTGCTGGTTGGTGTTCTGTACACCTTTTCACGATCGAGTTGGATCAGCGTGACCTGCACTATCCTTGTGCTTTCTGCCGTGCGACCCAAAGTTGCAGCCTCGATGTTATTAACGATCGGTATCGTTTTATCCACCATTATCGCGCTTGCCGATCGATCCTCACTAGAAAATATCATGCATATGTCAGCCCGTCCGGAGCAGGTGGAGGGGAGAATTGACATTATAAATAGTGCGATGCCCAGGTTCTTGGCAAATCCCATCTTCGGGATCGGCTTAGGTTCTTTCGGTAAATCTTATGGCATTATCATTCATAATACACCTGTCTGGTTTTTGACTGAATTCGGACTGATCGGCTTTATATCAGTGGCGGGATTTTTTGTATCGTTCTTGATCCGCGGCTTGCGAACGTACAAGCTAGTTCAAGCAGAAGAAAAGCCTCTGGTGCTCGGACTTATTGTGGCCGACATCGCTGTTCTCGGACTGTCGATGGGAATAGAAGCATTCTATCAACGCCATTGGTGGCTGACTATAGCGCTGATCAGCGCCGCTTCCCTGCAATGTCCCAGCAATATGAACGAGACGGAGCGCCTATGGGAAATGAGGTTGGGCAGAAACTCCTCTGTGAATTGACCGAACGGACCGAGTTACATGGCCAGCAGCAGCACCTGCATCACACGCTTTCCGGATGGTTATATGGAAACTGCTAAGTACTATCAGCTTTCCAAGAGACTGCTGGATATTGTCGTCGCCCTTTGCGGCTTGGCCTGGACGGCTCCTTTGCTGGCGGTTGTCGCAGTGCTTATCAAGGTGAGATCGCCGGGGCCGGTCTTCTATCGGGGAATACGGGTTGGTTTATATGGCCGTCCGTTTAGGATTTTGAAGTTTCGGACCATGGTGGTGGATGCGGAGGTATTGGGCGGTTCCGCAACCGCGGACGATGACTTCCGGCTTACAACGTTCGGCAGAAAACTGCGAAAGTCCAAGGTGGATGAACTCCCCCAGCTCATGAACGTGCTATTGGGCGAGATGAGCCTCGTTGGGCCGCGCCCTGAGGTGCAGAAATATGTCGACAGGTACACCGAAGGTGAGCGAAGCATCTTGAACTTGCGTCCGGGCCTTACGGACTGGGCCACAATTTGGAACTCGGATGAAGGAGCAGCGTTAGCCGGGAGCTCGGATGCGGAAAGAACATACGAGGAGTTTATCCGTCCAATTAAAACCAAGCTGCAACTGCTGTATACCAAAAACCATTCGATGGCCGTCGATCTAAAGATTATATTTCACACCGGAATGAAATTGTTGAATAAGAACTGGACACCGAAAGAGATTGCCGTGCATGGTACCTCCACTAACCTTAGGGCGAGCTGCAGATTCTGACATGAAGGCTCTCCCGCCTGAAGAGTATGCCGAATTATATAAGTCATTTAAACCTTAAGTTTTTCTCCCAGCCAACCGGGAAAGCCATCGTTTCCATCGGGGCGGTGTGCGCCGCCTTCATTGCTTTTGGTCTTAAAACCGCTCCGGGTCAATCGAAACCAGAGTTGCAACAGATCGGAGCGCCCCCTCCGGGAAGCGGCCCGATTGACTACAAAGGCTACGTTCGGGTGATCGAAGGAGATACAGCCGAGATTTACCCCAACGGCAACCAGGCGGGAATTGGCGTGATCGGTATCAAGGCGCCTCCCGGTAACACTCCGTGCGGCCAAGCGGCGATTAAGTTCATGCAACTGCTCACGAAGGACGGTCTTTACCTCGCCGAAGAACCGGCAATCGGCTTCGATGCGAAGAAGCGCCGGATGTACTACGGGATTACTCGCGATAACCTCAACATCGCCTTGGAACTGGTGAAGGCCGGCGTTGCACACTCCTCAGGCGAAGGCAAGGATAAGGACGAGCTGGATGCCGCCGACATTGACGTACAGTTGAAGAAAATAGGCTGTCTTAATGGCGGAGCCGTGGGAACAGTAACCGGGCAGACCGCCTCTAACATTGCAGGCGGGGTAGATGCTACGGTTAGGGAGGCGGGCAATTCTAGAGAGGAAACTGCGCGCGCCGCATTGCCCGTTGCTCCCCGTGCGGCCAAACTCGCGGGCGGCTTCAGCCAGCAGGTGGTTGCGAGTGGCTTTAGCAATCAAACCGGTGTCGCCTTCCTGCCAGATGGCCGTATTCTCGTCGCCGAAAAGCACGGCATTGTCAAGGTAGTAAAGAACGGAGCCGTGCTTCCTACCCCATTTATTGATATTTCGAGCAAGGTCAACGACTATTGGGATCACGGGCTCATTGGTATCACGGCAGACCCCAACTTCGCCACGAACGGCTATGTGTATCTCCTGTTCACGTATGAGAACAATGCTAGTGATTACAACGGGACAAAAACCGCTCGGCTGAGCCGCTTCACCGCGAGCGGCGACACGGCATCACTGTCCAGTGAGGCCGTGATCCTGGGCGCCAGTGTTGGCAGCTCCTGTCAAAATTTCCCTGCCGGCGCCGATTGCCTGCCATCGGATAACCCGTCTCATTCGATAGGGCAGGTTCGGTTCGATTCATCGGGGAACATGTTCGTGACAGTTGGAGACAGCGCGTCATTCAACGTAGTGGACGACTTGGCGCTTCGCGCGCAAGACCTTACCTCTCTCGCTGGCAAAATGTTGCACGTGTCGTCGACTGGAGCCGGTCTTTCGATGAATCCGTTTTGGAACAACAACCCCTCCGCGAATCAGTCAAAGGTTTGGGCTTATGGAGTACGCAATTCGTTCCGATTCAATCTACGCTCCGGGATGTATCCGTATTCCGGCGACGTTGGATGGGACACATGGGAAGAGATTAATGCCGTGACCAAGGGAGCGAATCTTGGCTGGCCATGCTATGAAGGTCTTTCCCAGCAGCCGGGTTACGCGCCAAAGTCGGTGTGCCAAACTCTGTACGGGCAGGGAGCGTCAGCGGTAAAGTTCGGCGCGATTACGTGGAGTCACTTCTACGCCGGCAATCACGTGAGTACTGCGGCTGTCGGGGGGACGTTTTACACCGGGACAGCTTACCCGGCACAATATCAAGGCGCCTTTTTCTATGGCGATTATGGCCAGAACTTCATCCGCTACTTTACTACCGATGGCAACGATAATTTGGTTTCCGGTCCTTTCGATTTTATATTCGGAGCTGATGGGCCAACCCAGATCGAGCAAGGTTCCGACGGAAACCTCTATTATAATTCGATCGTAGCCGGCGAGATCCGGAAAATCGTTTACAACGGTCCCGATACTGTTCCGCCAGCTATTGTTACGTCAAATCCAGCGTCGAACGCCACCAGTGTGGCGCTGAGCGCGACAGTGAAGTCTACTTTCTCCAAATTGCTGGACCCGAATACAATTGCAAACAGCTTGACTGTTGTCAAGCAGTCAAACGGGCAGCCGGTGGCGGGCTCAGTTGTTTATGACGGAACTTCACAGACGATCACACTGACACCCTCGGTCTACCTGATCGCGAACACGACTTACGTGGCGACCGTGAAAGGAGGCGCAAACGGCGTCAAAGATCTTTCTGGCAACGCGCTCGGAAGTGATCAGGTGTGGACATTTACCACATACGCCTATCAACTTCCGCCGAGCGGGACCACGGATGTGAGTTCTCTAACCATGGTCACAATGACCAATGGATGGGGCCCGGCCGAAATCAATATGAGCAACGGCGAACAAGCCCCCAATGACGGCCATACGATTACAATCCGCGGAGCCGCGTTCGCGAAAGGTGTGGGCGTACACGCTCCCTCGGACATTCAGTACTACCTCGGAAACGCCTGTTCCACGTTTACCGCGACCATCGGTATCGATGATGAAGTGGCGCCAAACGGCACGGTTGTGTTCCAAGTCTTCGGCGACGGCGTCAAGCTCTACGATAGCGGAGTGGTGGCAGGGACGAGCGCCGCGAAAAACATTAATGTGGACATGACCGGCAAGAACTTCCTCGAGCTGACCGTGACGGACGGCGGCGATGGGAACGCATCTGATCACGCGGACTGGGCTACGCCGCGAATCACGTGCGGGTCCCCGCCGGCCACGACGATCTCAAACGTGCAAGCCACGGGAGTGACGATGAGCGCAGCGACAATCAGTTGGATGACAAACAATATAGCCGATTCACAAGTGGACTATGGGACGACAATAGGCTACGGTTCGAGCACTCCCCTAGACTTAACTCTGGTAACCAGCCACTCACAGCAGATCAGCGGACTCACGGCGAACACAGGCTATCACTTTCGCGTGAAGAGCCGGGACTCTGGCGGTACGCTGGTTACATCAGTTGACGCGATGTTAACTACTCCTTCCAGTACCACTACTTATCTAAGCGATATGACTTGGACGTCAATGACGAACGGTTGGGGACCTGCCGAAAAAGATACGAGCAATGGCGAAAACGCTGCCGGCGATGGCCGCACGATTTCGATTCGCGGCGCGACCTACGCGAAAGGTTTGGGCGTGCACGCCGCATCCGATATCAAATACAACGTCGGCGGCTGCAGAACCTTCATCTCCGATATTGGCATCGATGATGAGGTGCAACCGAACGGGACCGTCATATTCCAGGTCTGGGCGGACGGCGGGAAGCTATATGACAGCGGCCTGGTGAACGCAACCATGGCTGCAAAAAATGTGAGCGTCGATATTACAGGCAAAAATCAATTGGAGCTGGTAGTGGCTGACGACGGAGACGGGCTTAATTCCGATCATTACGATTGGGCTGGCGCGCGCGTGGTATGCGGAGGTCCCCCTCCTCCAATCGTCACGATTATCTCGCCCGCGCCAACGCTCACATATAAAGTAGGCGATGTGATCAACTACTCGGGCTCGGCGAAGGACGGAAGCGGGAACGCGATTCCGGCCAGCGGCTTGGCCTGGCAGATCATCATCCATCACTGCCCCGGCGGCAACTGTCATACGCACCCGTTCTCGAGCGGCACCGGAACCTCGGGCACTTTTACGGTCCCAGATCACGGCGACCAAAGCTTCTTTGAGATTATGCTAACTGCGACGGATAGTGGAGGACTCAAGAGCAGCACTTCGGTGTCCCTTCAGCCCCAGACGGCGCAGTTAACCTTGACAACAGCGCCATCCGGTCTACAAGTCATATACAACGGCACCAGTTCTCCGGCCCCGACAAACATCACTACCATAGTGGGTTCTTTGCGCACCGTCCAGGTGGCATCTCCGCAGGGCAGCAATAATTTCTCATCGTGGTCGGACGGAGGCGCGCAGCAGCACAATATCACGATCGGGGCGGCGAACCTGACCCTGACCGCTACATTCACGCCGGCGCCGTTTACGATTACCGCCACATCTCCCGCAAACGGAGCTACGGGAATCGCAACGAATACAACCGTGACTGCGACATTCTCGAAAGCCATTGACCAGAGCACGCTGACATCGGCGACGTTCAACATTGTGCCGCAAGGCTCCACGACGCAGGTTCCGGCCGCCATGACCTATGATCCCGTGACCCTTACCGGGAAAATAACACCCTCTGCGGCGCTGGGAAACAGCACCGCGTATACCGCAACGGTAAAAGGTGGAGCAAGCGGAGTGAAGGACTCGGGCGGCAATCCGCTGAACGGCGACATGGTATGGATATTCACGATTGGATCCGCTACATCCGTGACCTATCTCAGCGACTTGACCTGGACCTCCATGACAAATGGCTGGGGCCCTGTCGAGAGGGATATGAGCAATGGTGAAAATGCCGCCGGTGACGGCCGAACCCTTTCCATACGCGGCGTAACCTACGCCAGGGGACTCGGCGCTCATGCCGCTTCCGATGTTCGCTACGCAATTCCGCAAGGCTGTAGCGCGTTCACCGCGAGTGTGGGCATCGATGACGAGGTCGCTCCTCAAGGTTCTGTTATCTTTCAGGTCTGGACTGACGGCACGAAAGTCTATGATAGCGGCTTAATGACGGGCGCCATGGCGGCACAGCGTGTAAGTGTCAGCCTCAACGGCAAGGTGCAATTGCAGCTGGTCGTGGCTGATGACGGTAATGGCTTGAGTTATGACCATGCTGACTGGGCCGATGCTCAAATGAGTTGCGGGGCAACTCGTCCGCCTGTGGGAACGTCATATTTAAGCAATCTCGTTTGGACTTCGATGACGAATGGCTACGGCCCTGTGGAAAGAGATACGAGCAATGGCGGAAGTGCCGCGGGTGACGGCCGTACGATTTCCATACGAGGTGTTGCCTATGCCAAAGGATTGGGAGCTCACGCCGCTTCTGATATTCGATACAACTTAGGCGGCGCCTGCAAGACCTTTACGGCGACAGTCGGGGTTGACGACGAGGTCGCTCCTCAAGGCTCTGTCGTGTTCCAGGTTTGGACTGACAGTGCCAAGGTTTATGACAGCGGTATCGTAACGGGCACTGCCGCGGGGAAGAGCGTCAGTGTCGATCTCACCGGCAAAAGCACTTTGCGGCTGGTGGTCGCCGATGATGGAGACGGCATAGGCTATGACCACGCTGATTGGGCCAATGCCCAGATAAACTGCCCGTAAGCCCGATGGAGATTTAGAGCGATCCAATGGAACGGAACGGTCATCCTGTGCGCCTGCTGATCGTAGCCAATGTGGCAGCCATGTTCAGGGATTTTCTAAACCCTTTCGGCGCGCACTTCAGGGCTAAGGGCTGGCGAGTCGACGCAGTGGCTAGCGACATCTCCGGCTCACCGGAGTGTCGTGGTGTTTTCGATCATGTTTGGGATGTGAATTGGTCGCGAAACCCGTTTACCCTCGCCAACCTGACGAATGCCCCCCGAACGGTGCGGAAAATAGTCCAGGAGGCAGGCTACGAACTCGTTCACGTGCACACACCCGTCCCGGCTTTCGTAACACGGTACGCCTTCAGCGGCTTAACAAATGGCAGCCGCCCGAAACTGATCTATACGGCGCACGGATTTCATTTTCACCCGCATGGTTCCGCCTGGAAGAATCAAGCCTTCCTCAGCTTGGAAAGGACTGCGGGCCGCTGGACAGATTATCTGGTCGTGATCAACCGTATTGACGAAGAGTACGCCAAATCCTATCGGCTCGTGCCGCAAGAGAAGATCGTGTACATGCCCGGCATCGGCCTTAACCGGGCATTTTATCGCCCGGAGATGGTGAGTCAAACCGAAGTGCACCGTATCGGGGACGAACTTGGGCTGGGCGCAAACGAACCAATCATTCTGATGATTGCGGAATTCACTCCGGGTAAGCGCCATCGTGACGCACTCAAAGCCTTCGCCAGGCTGGGAAGTGCGCGCGCCCACTTAGTCCTGGCGGGAGAGGGCCCTCTGTTGGATGCGACGCGGAAATTCGCAATCGAACTCGGAGTTAGCAATAAGGTCCACTTTTTGGGATTCCGGCGCGATATAACTGCGCTGATGCGAAGTTCCACTCTCAGCGTGCTGCCATCGGAGCGGGAAGGTCTGCCCAAAAGCATCATGGAAGCGCTCTGCATGGAGTTACCGGTGGTTGGCACGGATATCCGCGGGATTCAGGACCTGCTCGGTGGCGGCGCAGGTTTGCTGGTCCCTCTAGGCGATACCAATCGGTTAGCTGAAGCGATGCGGTGGGTATTGGAATATCCCGAACAAGCCAAGGCGATGGCGCGCGCGGGGCGCGCCCGGATAGAGCAGCATTATGATCTCGATCACATTCTTCGGCTGCATGAAGAGCTCTATGAACGGGCACTCTCCGGCACCTTCTCCGCGCATCCGCGCACCAGAGAGCGCGCTCTGGAGTGAAGATGGCCGGTAACGAGCGTGGTATACAGATCACGATCAAGCGCGCCATCGACATTGTCGGCTCGGCGGTTCTGCTGGTGTTGACGTTGCCCGTCCTCGTCGCCGCAATTATCTTGATTCGATGTACCCTGGGGACCCCCGTGCTGTTTTGCCAGGAACGTGCGGGCTATCTAGGCCGGGTATTCGTGTTGTACAAACTTAGAACCATGACGGAGGACCGGGACATCTATGGCGTATTTTTGCCGGCAGATCGTCGGCTGACGATGCTAGGGCGGTGGCTGCGCCGGTCCAGTGTGGATGAACTGCCGCAACTTTGGAATGTCCTGAAAGGAGATATGAGTCTGATCGGTCCGCGGCCCCTTCTTGCATGCTACTTGCAGCGGTATAACTCGTCTCAGAGGCGGCGGCATGAAGTGCGGCCGGGTATTACTGGCTGGGCTCAGATCTCCGGCCGCAATTCCCTCACTTGGGAAGATAAATTTAACTTGGACGTGTTGTACGTGCATCACTGGAGCCTGCTATTGGATCTGAAGATCGCGGTAAGAACAATACGGACAGTGTTTCGCGCCGAGGGCACGGCGGAGACCGGTTCGCCCGCAGAGTTCGAGTTTACCGGGAGTCCAGAATTAGAAGCCGACCGGCCTATCTATCGATCCCGCGCATGATGCCGTTATGTATAGTGCTGGATCTCGACGACACTCTGTTTCTGGAACGAGATTACGTGAGGAGCGGGTTTGGGGCGGTCGGAAAATGGGCGTATGAGCGGTTCCATATTGGCGATTTCGCGGAGCGGGCGTACCAAAACTTCGAATGCGGCCGACGTGGCGATATATTCAATGCCGTGCTTCGCGAATGCAACTGCGAGCCCGGGCCTGATGACATCCAGGCCATGGTCAGAGTGTATCGCAAGCATTACCCAATAATTTCACTCCTGCCGGATGCCGCTGAATTCCTGTCTCGCTTTCGCGGCGTCGCCCGAATGGCTCTTATCAGTGATGGTCCGCTCGAGTCGCAGCGCCGGAAGTTCTCTGCTCTCCATTTGAAGGATTTTTTTGATTTTGTCGTCTTTACGGATATATGGGGCGCGGCTTTCGCAAAACCCCATCCGCGCGCGTTCCAGCTGATTCAGCATCGGCTAGGCACTTCGAAGCTGCGGTACATCTATGTTGCCGATAATCCCTACAAGGACTTCGATGCTCCACTGGCTCTGAACTGGCAAACAATCCGGATCCGCCGCGCGGAAGGAATCTATTCTTTGCATCAACCGTCCGGCGCGGCCAGTACTGAGCTTGAGGTCAGCGATCTAAAGGAGCTGACAGATATATTGCTGTCCGGATCGCATCCTTTTCGGCGTTCGACTTCCGCGTTACCCGCATGACACGTCTGCTCGTTGCGAGCACGGTGCCTAGCTTCGTAGAGGCATTTCTGCTGCCGTACGCCCGGCACTTTCGAGCGCGGGGGTGGCGCGTGGACGCCATGGCAAACGGCATCGGTTCGAATGAGGAGTGCGCAGCCGCATTTGACCGCGTCTGGGACATCAAATGGTCCAGAAATCCCCTAAATCCGGCAAACTTATGGCACGCCCCGGCTCACGTACAGGATATTATCGAAGCCGGAAACTATGACATCGTCCACGTGCACACGCCAGTAGCCGGATTAGTCTGCCGGTACTCGCTGCGGAATCGGATTGCGCCAGTGAGGATCTATACAGCCCACGGTTTCCACTTTCACGAAAACGGTTCAGTGCCAAAGAATTTAATGTTTCTGGGGTTTGAAAAACTGGCCGCCCGCTGGACGGACTACCTGGTCGTCATCAACCGCTCGGACGAGGCCGCGGCTAGGCGGCAACGTTTCGTTGCTCCCGGACGGCTGGTATATATGCCGGGGATCGGTCTCGATACACGTCATAAGTACAGTCCAGATTCAGTGAGCCAAGATGAGATTACGTTGGCGAGAAGAGCGCTTCAGTTGACGCCTGAAGATCCCGTTTTGTTGATGTTGGCCGAGTTTATTCCGAGGAAGCGCCATGCAGATGCGTTAAGAGCATTCGCGCGGCTTGATCGGCCAAGGGCGCAGCTCTTGCTGGCGGGAGCCGGTCCGACGATGCCGGCCATGAAGAAACTTGCCCACAGTCTCGGCATCGCGCCGCGGGTTCATTTTCTCGGGATTAGACGCGACGTGCCCGTTCTGATTAGGGCCGCGTGCGCAGTGCTACTCTGCTCCCAGCAAGAGGGCCTGCCTCGAAGCGTCATGGAGGCATTGGCCCTCGGAACTCCGGTCATCGGGAGCGATATTCGCGGCACGCGCGAGTTGCTGGAGCATGGAGCTGGATATCTTTATAAGTTGGGCAGCGTGGAGGCGCTCTGTCGTGCTGCGGAGCGGGTTTTAGATCATCCCGTGGAGGCTGCGGCTAGCGCGCGATTGGGACGCGAGCGCATTGCAGCTTACGATTTACAGCGTATTCTTGCCATGCACGAGGATTTGTATGCGCACGCATTGGAACACAGGCTTGCGCGCCCTTTCGCCGCTGTGGGGCCGTGACCGTGAGGTAACGGTGATGATCAACGATGCGAATTCTCCATCTTGTAAGAACGCTCACCGTCGGCGGTATCGAGCCGCACCTGATGACATTGGGACGTGGATTGCAAGCCGTAGGCTGTGAAGTCGCGATCGCGAGCGATGGCGGCAACGGTTCCCACTCACACGGAATCGATTGGTTCACCTCTCATGGCTTTCGTCATTACCTGGTTGCATTCCCCGGCCCGGACATGAATGCCGCAATTCTGAGGCGCGCTGTTCAGAGCGCGTTGAACTTCCGCTCAGCCGTGGAGGATTTTCGGCCGGATCTGATTCATGTCCATTACCGGGCAACGAGCGTCTATGCTCAGATCGCGCAACTAGCGGCAGGCATTCCGTTCGTTTCGACACTGCACATAATACCGATCCCTAGTGGATCATTGTACCGTTCAGTTTCGTTCTGGGGCGAACACACCATCGCGATCAGCAGCGAAGTTCGGAAATATCTCAAAAGTGCGTTCGAAGTAAAGGAATCGCGGATCCGATTGATTCATCACGGGGTCGACACGGACCCTTACCGGCCGCCCACGCGAGGCGAAAGGCAAGCCGCGCGGGATAAATTCGACGTCACATCCGCGCCATTGGTCATCGCGATGCTTGCGCGAATGTCCTGGGAGAAGGGACATGATTTGCTTCTCAAGGCGCTTGCTTGTTTGCGCGAGCAGGGCTATCGTCCCGTGGCGCTGCTGGCCGGCGTTTCGATCTCTGGCGAGACGCAATGGCGGGATGCCATGGTGAAAATGGCGAGCCAGCTCGGATGCGCCGATCAGGTCCGGTTTCTCGGATATGCCGACGCACGGGACGTCCTTTGGTCCTCGGATATATCGGTCCTGCCCAGCAGGTGGGAAGGGTTCGGGCTCGCTGTAGTTGAAGCTATGCTTTGCGGTCTCGTTCCGGTGCGCACACCCGCCGCTGGTGCCTCCGACCAGATTGACGATGGTGAGAACGGCTTTATTGTTCCGTTCGAAAGCAGCGAGTCGCTCGCACAAAGGCTCAAGGTGCTAATCCAAGAGGAGGGCCTCCGGCATCAAATGGCTCTCGCCGCTCGAGCGAAGGCGCTGTCCAAATTTTCGGCGACGGGCATGGTGACCAAAACGCTAAATGTTTATGAAGACGTATTGAACTGCAGGAAGGCAACGGCATGACAGCACTTACGACCGGCGGTTCTCCTCAAATGGTTGCACCATGCGAACGACTGTCGCTGGCTCATAACTTCGGGTGGATGTTGAGGGGCAATCTAGTCTATGCCGCCTGCCAGTGGGGCATGATCGTGGCTCTTGCTAAGATAGGCAGCCCAGCGATGCTGGGCAGATTTTCTTTGGCTTCGGCCGTTGCTACTCCCGTGTTTATGTTTTCAAACCTGCAACTGCGAGCCGCTCAAGCGACCGATGCAAAGAGTGAATACTCTTTCGCCGAATATCTTGGGCTGAGATTCCTGACAATTCTCGGCGCGCTCATCGCGATCTATGCCATCAGCTCGCACCAAGATCTTCGAGAAACCAGCCTGGTTATTCTCGCCGTGGGAGTGGTCAAAGCGGTTGACTCGGTCAGTGATATGTGCCACGGCTTGCTGCAGCGGCATGAACGAATGGACCGCATCGCCAAGTCTTTAATGCTCAAAGGATTTATCGGATCGAGCACGTTAGTCGCGGGGGTCTACTGGACCGGTGGCATTTTCTGGGGAACGATGGGTCTTTTCATCGCCTCCGTTGTGGTCTTGATCTTCTATGATCTGCGGAGTGTGGCGGTCGTATTGGGACCCTATACCGTCGGCCAGGCCAGCTTGGCCGGCTTTCGGACATTCGTCCCGGCGCTTCAAGCGCTGCGGGCGACCGGGGGCTTGATCCGGCTGGCGTGGCTCACCCTCCCGCTGGGTTTGGTGATGGCGCTGGTCTCGCTGAACGTTAACCTGCCCCGTTACTTCATTGCACATTCGTTGGGCGAGCGGGAGCTCGGATTCTTTGCAGCGATGACCTACGTCATAGCGGGAGCCAGCACCGTAATCGATGCGCTGGGCCAAGCGGCGAGTCCGCAGTTGGCCAATTATTACGCCCGGCGGGAGTTGTCCGCATTTCGGCAGGTGGCGTTGAGATTAGTGACTTTTGGCGCGCTGGTAGGCGCCTGTGGTGTTGGTTTGGCCTGGGTAGCGGGGCGTGAGGTGCTCGGGATTATTTACAGCGGCGAGTATGCCGCCCGCGCGGATGTATTCTTATGGCTAACGTTGGCAGCGACAATCCAGTATATTGGTACATTTCTTGGCTATTCAATGACAGCAGCCCGATATTTCAGGGCCCAAATACCTTTATTTCTGGTGACCACTGGCATCACCGCGCTAGGTTGTCTGCTGTTTATCCCACGCTATGGCCTGCGCGGTGCGGCTATGGCGCTCCTGATTTCCGCAGTCCTCCAATGCGTCGGCAGCGCCGCCATCCTCGTTCACGCATGCGCCAGCAGAGCAACTCGTGAGCCCCTCCCGGTGAACGGTTGAAATATGGCTAATGCCCCGTTGCGAATTCTGCACGTCGTGGGAGCATTAAAATGCGGCGGGATTGAGAGTTGGCTTATGCATGTTCTGCGCCATATTGACCGTGAGCGGTTCAAGATGGACTTCCTTGTTTACACGACGGAGTCCGGTCCCTATCATGATGAGATTAGGGCCTTGGGAAGCCAAATTATCATCTGCCCACACCCCAGGCGGCCCCATCAGTTTGCTCCGCGCTTCAGGCGTCTGTTGCGAAGCCGAGGCTCCTATGACATCATCCACAGCCATAACCATTACTGCAGTGGATACGTGCTGAGGCAAGCCGCGGCAGCGGGCGTGCCGGTCCGGATCGCCCATTCCCATATGACAGGCGACGATAGGCCGGGAACCTTGCTGCGGACCCTCTACCGGCGTTTAATGGTTCGCTGGATAACCAAGTACGCAACGCACGGCTTGGCCTGTTCGAGCCTCGCCGCCGGCGCGCTTTTCGGCCCGGAGTGGAACAACGATGGCCGATTTCAGGTGCTCCCTTGCGGAATCGATCTGAGTTCTTTTGATAGCGATGCTAATTCTTTAAAAGTCAGGGCTGAATTGGGCATCCCCGCAGGTGCCATCGTAGTAGGCCATGCCGGGCGCTTTGCGCCGCAGAAGAACCACCTCTTCCTGGTCCAAATCGCCAAAGAACTCGCCGCCATGAACCCGAAGATTTGGTTTTTGCTGCTCGGTGATGGTCCCCTCCGCGATCAAATCGCAAGGCAGGTGGCGGCGCTGGGCTTAACCCGCAGATTCGTTTTTGCAGGCGTGCGCCCTGATGTCCCCCGGCTGATGCTTTCGGCAATGGATACGTTCCTCCTACCATCTCTGCACGAAGGACTGCCCATGGTGGGAGTGGAGGCCCAAGCCGCGGGACTACCTTGCGTCTTCTCAGACGCTATCACGCGCGAAGTTCAGGTCGTGGCGGAATCAACTGAGTTCGTACCGCTCTCGCGCTCTGCCCGGTTCTGGGCCGAGAGGGTTCTGGCATCCATGGCGCTGAAGAGAAAGCCCCGGAATGAAGCCATTAACGCTCTTAGGGAAGCAGGGTTCTGTCATCAGGATTCCGTGCGGCGTTTGTCCCGGATATATGAGTTGCTCAGCGATCCCCATCGAGCGATATGCAGTAGTCCGTAAGTGCAGCGAAATTCAAGCTGACCTTTAACTGGCTGCGGTGTTGTATGTAGGACGCCTGCCGCGCTTGGAGAGTCGGCACGCTCCTCAGGAGTGTCCCTGTATGGTCGTTACAGTCGGAATACCATTCTATAATGCGCGGGCAACTCTGCGTGACACCATTCGGTCTCTGTTCGCGCAAACGATTCATGATTGGGAACTGATTCTAATCGATGACGGATCTGTTGACGAGTCGGTCGAGATCGCCAGGTCGGTTCAAGATCCCCGTGTCCGGGTAATCAGTGACGGAGTCAATCACGGCGTTTCCTATCGTCACAATCAAATTGCGGAGGCCGCCAGAGGGAAGTACATAGCCAAACTCGACGATGACGATCTCATGCACCCGGAGCGCTTGGAACGCCAAATCCGATATCTGGAGGCCCAGGAAAATGTCGATCTGGTCGGCAGTTCAGTTTACACGATTTCGCTTGACAGCAAAGTTTCCGGAATGAGGAATTGCGATAACTCGGAACTGACGCCGGCCAATGTTCTGGCAAGATGCAGTCTCTACCAGCCTACGCTAACAGGGAGGGCTGAATGGTTCCGGCGGCATCGATACGATCCCCGTTTTATTCGCTCCCAAGATCACGAGCTCTTTAATCGCACATTTAATTGCAGCACCGTGCGCGCTATGCGCGAGCCGCTCGTATTTTACCGTGAAGGCCGGTCCCGGACGATAAACAAGTACCAGCTCAGCAGCCGCTGGGATCGTCAGATATTTCTGCAATACGGGTGCGGCATAGTCGGATGGCCCGCCACTGTGCGTCTTATCGCGAGTTCTTTCATCAAAACCGAAGTATATCGCGTTCTTTGGCTGTGCCGCCTGGAAGAGTTATGGATCCGCCGCGGTCGGCGTCGACTTGACCAGCAGCATCTAGCGGCGGCGCAATCGACATTGGATGCGATCCGTCGCACGGCGGTGCCGGGCTTCCAAGAAGTTTCTAGCGACTTGAAGAAGGTCCGAATAGCGATGAGCAGTCAATGAGCGCCGACCTGAAATACCGCGTTATGCAAGGCGCGCTATGGAACGTCGCGGGCGAGATTGTTTTGCGCGGAGTCATCGTCGGCGCATCGATTGTCACTGCAAGGCTGCTGGGTAAGGAGGGTTTTGGAGCATTTGGCTTAATCCAAAGTACTGTCGGCGTGTTCGGAGCCTTTGCGGGGTTAGGGCTAGGCCTCACAGCCACAAAGTACGTGGCAGAATACCGGGTCACAAATAAACAACGCACTCAGGATATGATCACCCTGTCGTACTTCGGAGCGTGTCTGGCCGGAGCTCTCATGGCGCTTGTTCTGATAGTGCTGGCGCCAGTGATTACGGAGAAGTTGCTGCGCTCGGAGTTGCAGGCTCCCCTGAGAATCTCCTCGCTCCTTCTGTTTTTTGCGACTATCAGCGCGACGCAAACTGGAGTTCTTTCAGGTTTCGAGCAGTTTAAGAAGAATGCCTCGGCTAACTTCTGGTCAGGCGTGATTGGTTTTCCAATCGCTGTTGCCGGCGCGTATTTCTGGAACTTAAACGGAGCCGTTTGGGCTCTCGCGGCGGGAGCGGGATTGAACTCGCTCCTCAAGGCTTTCGCTCTTCGCGGATATTGGCATTACCGAAGTGTTCTTCGGTGGCGGCCCGAGTGGGTAATTCTGCGCGACTTTTCACTGCCTGCCGCGGCGAGCTCCGCTATCGTGGCGCCCGCGCTGTGGGTATGCAACGCAATGCTGATTCGGCAGCCTAATGGTTATGCGGAAATGGGCCTCTTCACCGCTGCTAATCAGTGGAGGACCGCTTTGCTGCTTATCCCCGGATCCGCGGCGAGCGTAGTGTTACCTGTATTGGCGAGTCTGGCGGGCGAGCGGCATACAAACCACTACCACAGGGTCTTAATTTTCAGTATCGGGGCAAGTACCGCGGTTGCGCTGCTTCTGGCTGCGCCGTTACTGGGTTTTTCTCGATTAATTATGTCGAGCTACGGTCCGGGTTTCGAAACGGGGCAGAGTGTCTTGATTCTTTTGATCATATCTGCGGTTATGGCTGCAGCCAATAACATTATCGGCCATGCGCTTGCAAGTGCGGGCAAAATGTGGTGGGCGTTTCTGTTAAATGTCAGCTGGGCGGTTACGCTCATAGCGCTCGCCGCAATCTTCGTACCCCCTATGGGAGCTCGCGGGTTGGCATTAGCCACGGTCGTGGCATACGGAGCGCATACTGCCTTTCAGGTGCTTACGGTTAAATTCATGCTATTCACGCGGCAAGAATCCAGCCGCTTACGATCGGCACAATCGACGGCGTAAATAATTTGACGCAGGAGACCTGTATTCCGGTAAATCGTATAGCTGTTATATGTAGGGGCCGCCTGGAAGAGCTTCCGCCGGTTATTCATATTTCTGCCGCTTTGGCGCGGCTTGGAGTTCCAGTAACCGTAGCGGCATCTAGAGCCGGCGACATATGCCAGGACTATCTGGCCGGTCATGGTATCGAAGTGTGTGTGCTCGAACAGCAGGATTACTCGCCATCTTGGGTTGGCTGTAAAGTCGCAAACTGGCTGCATTTTTACAATCTCGCCTGGAAATACATCGGCCAGCTCCCGGACAGCACATTGCTTTGGATCGGCAGCGCGGACACGGCGCTGGCACTGAGCTCTCGGCTGCTGAAACGGCGATACGTATTGCAGTTGCATGAGTTGTACGATGACTTTTTGCTCTACAAGTGGGGCTTGCGCCCGTTCGCTCGCAATGCCCGGTGCATTGTGACGCCGGAAAGAAACAGAGCGGCAATCGTTCAATATTGGTATCGTTTAGATACCGCTCCTGTCGTTCTCCCAAACAAACCTACTAAGCACGGCCGCTGTATGTTGACGGACGCGCCCGCGCTCGCGGCGCTTCAACATTTGGATCCGCACAGTAAAATCGTGCTGTATCAAGGATATATTCGCGCGGAGCGGGACATTCGATCCGTGGCCTCGGTGGTAAGCGAACTCGGTGACCGATGGCGGTTCGTGGTCATGGGCAAAGATGAAGGATTCTTGCGGCATATTCGAGCTGTTTGTCCAAACGTGGTATACATACCGGCTATCGAGGCACCGCTGCATTTGCAGGTCACGACGCGGGCGTTTGTCGGCGTAATAACATACACGAAGACTTCTCTAAATCATCTCTTCTGCGCGCCTAATAAAGTCTGGGAGTATGCTGGCGCGGGCGTTCCAATGCTGTGCGATGACTTGCCCGGCCTGCGGTGTGTTGCGGATGCAGGCGCTGGAGCTCAAGCCGATTTTCTCGATCGCCACGCTGTGCGTAGTTGCTTGCTGCGCATGGAAAGAGAATATGATAGATATCGGTCGGCGGCGCTGCGCATGTTTGATTCGGTCGATATTGACGGAATACTTCGACAGGTTCTCATTCAATGCGGCTTCACCTCTGACACCGCGCGCCTGGCTGGCCAAGCTCGGTACGATGAGGCGCCATGAGCGCTGTCTCGGATCTGCGCCAGTGATACAGCAAGGCATTTTTGTTGTTTCTTTGGATTTGGAGCTGTACTGGGGAGTACGGGACAAGTTTTCCCTAGATTATTACAAGGACAACCTCCTAGGCGCGCGTATTATCATCCCGCGTCTGCTCCGTCTTTTCGAAAAATATGATATACACGCGACCTGGGCGACGGTCGGCTTTCTCTTCTTCGACTGCCGTGAAGATCTCCTGCGGGCATGCCCCAATTTACGCCCTATTTATGCTAACCAAGCCCTCTGCCCTTACCGGGACTTGTCCAGCATAGGCAACGATGAACAAGAGGATCCGTTCCACTTCGCGCCTTCGCTCATTCGAGAAATTGCGTCTTTTCCCGATCAGGAGATCGCTTCGCACACATTCAGCCATTATTATTGTCTGGAACCAGGACAGACTAAAGAGACATTTCGCGCCGATCTGGACGCGGCGCTCGCAGCCGCCGCCATGTGGCAAATTAAGTTAAAAAGCATTATATTCCCAAAGAACCAGTGTAATTCAGATTACTTCGACGTATGCAGGGAGCGTGAAATCATTGCCTATCGGGGTGCAGAGACCTTCTGGTTTGCCCAGCCTGATGTTGCGCCTCACAAACGCGCGGTGCGGCTGCTGGATTGGTATTTGCCGATCTCGGGCCATAACTGTTATGAACCCGGCAGGCTGGCGACCGCGCCTTTGGTTAATATACCTTCGAGCCGGTTTCTCAGGTTCCACGCGCTGACTCGTTTCGACCGGCGGCTCCTGTTGAACCGCATCCTTTCGGATTTATCCTTCGCCGCAAGGCACGGGTTGATTTATCACTTATGGTGGCACCCGCATAATCTCGGCCGCTGGCGCGAGGAGAGTGTTGTATTTCTGACCGCGATCTTTGATCATGTCACAAAGTTGCGGAAACAGTACGGGATGGTTAGCCTCAATATGTCTGAGTTCGGAGCAGCCCTTGCGGGGAGAGCAACGGCATCCGCTGGCCGCTGAATTCATCAGGAGTCGGAAGAATGCTTGTCACAATCGGCATACCCTTTTTTAACGGGCGAGCGACCTTGCGCGATGCTATTCGATCTGTGTTTGCGCAGACAATTGAAGATTGGGAGTTGATTTTGGCCGATGATGGTTCTTCTGATGGATCTCTCGATATAGCCCAGTCGGTGCGGGATCCCCGAGTACGAGTCATAAGCGATGGCATCAATCGCGGAGTCGAGTACCGTCACAACCAGATTGCCGCGGCGGCTCGTGGAAAGTACGTCGCAAAATTGGATGACGACGATCTGATGCATCCGGAGCGCCTCGAACGGCAAATCCAATACCTCGAAGTCAACCCTGAGGCCGACGTGGTGGGCAGTTCGGTTTACACGGTGACGCTCGATGACAGGCTTTCCGGCATAAGAGTCGTAGAGAATTCCGAGCTCACGCATGAGAATGTCCTTGCAAAGGGCGTCCTGATCCAGCCGACAGTCACAGGAAAAGCTGAATGGTTCCAACGCAATCGATACAATCCCGGTTTCATTCGCGCCGAGGATCACGAAATCTGGTGCCGCACATTCGCTCACAGCACCTTCCGCTGCATGCGCGAACCCTTGACCTTTTACCGTGAAGGAAGTTCGCGGACCATTCGAAAATACATACTCAGCGGTCGTAGTGACCGCAGGATTTTCGCGCAATACGGGCCCGGCATCGTGGGATGGTCCTCCACAGCGCGGCTCATGGTCATATCTCACATCAAAACGCAAATTTATTGCGCTCTCCGGTTGTGCCGTTTACAGGAACTGGCTCTTCGGAACAGCCGGGCCAGCCTGGAACTCGAGCAGCTGGCCGCAGCGCAATCGAAACTGGACTGGATCCTTCGCAGGCATGTGCCGGGCTTCCTGGAAGAACCGGCTTTTTTGCCAACAAGGCGCTGAGTATCAGACGGGGATAGAACTTTCCATGAAGCTAAGTGCCTGGCCCGGGATTACCGGCAGGTTACTTGGGCATTGGCCCACAATCCGATGATCGTAGGGGATGCCGTCACCTTCGTCTGTAACTACTAATCAGAACTCATCTTTCTACGCGGTTCAGCGCATTCTGCATGACGGAAGTATTTATACCCGTGGCCCGGTCGAACGCGGCGACGGCGCTGATTTGGAAGGCCACAATAGGCGCAATATTGCGGAAGGTAGTCATTCGGGCCAGCCACGCGGGAGCGCCCGCACCGAGAGCCTATATCAGAAGCAATGCCATACTTCTGATCCTGATACCGCGCATGGAAGTCAGCGGCAGTTCTCGAGCGGTAGAACGGAAAACGGGTGGTCAAGTTGGTACTTGCAACCGCCGGGTATCCACCGCGCACTTGCCCGTTGCGAGATCTCGCACCTATTGGCAAGTCAGTTGAGCATTGGCCCAGTCAGCATGATCATAGCTCAAGCCATCACCGTCATCAGCCACGACCAGCTCCAACTCCTTATTTCCGATAATGTTGACGGTGAGGCTTTTCGCGGCCCCGCTGCGCGTGACGATTCCGGTGTCATATAGCTTTACGCCGTCGCCCCAAACCTGGAAAACGACCGAACCGTAGGAGACTTCGTCGTCAACTCCCACAACGGCTGAAAAGGACGTGCAGCGTCCGGCCAGATCGTACTTGACGTCGGAAAATGCGTGAACGCCAAGACCTTTCTGGAACGTTTTTCCTCGCAATGAGATGGTGCGCCCATCCCCTGCAAACTGCTCTCCGTTACTCATGTCCTTTTCGACAGGTCCCCAGCCGTTAATAGCCGAAAGCGGCGTGCGGTCGCTCAGATATGTGTGTAACGTCGTGAACTTCAAATCCCCTGTTACAGTGGACACACCCGTAGAATCCGTCTCTTTGACGTTGTAGTTATAAGTTTTGTTGCTGGTTAAACCAGAGATAGAAATGGTATGCGCCGTCGGATCGCCGGATCCTCTCATCGACCATGAGATAGTGGCGGCAGAATCGGTAATGTTGCTCGTGCTTACGGAAATAGCAGACGGAACAATCGCGGCCGCGCGTCCAGATCTCACGGCATCCACAAAGGCTTGCGGTGCAGCAGCGGGAGTGCTTCCCGGGGATTCTATCATCGAAGGATGAGGGGGATTGGCGTTTGGATCGGGAGTTTCCATATAAATCCAAGCGTATTGATCCACCCGGTTGAGGGCATTCGTGATAGTAGTCGCAATATCAGTTGGAAGGTTATTGGCGGGGTTGCGGCCGTCCAGGCCGTAAATGGCGGCACCGCCGCTCACCAGGTTCGACCAAGCCGTGCGAAGCGCTGCTGGAATATACCCATTCGCTCCGGCTGAACGCGAAGCGGAGTCATTCGGCGCAAGAGCGTCATTGACGATTCCGTACTTCTGATATTGGTAGATGTTGTCGAACGCAGCGGCAGTGTGGGAGCCGAAATCATATTCCCCGCCCTGCACAACGAGCGCCTGCGTGCCTTGCGTCGCTTGCACGAAACCGACCTCAAACGGTCCCACCAGCTTATTGGCAAACGCGATATCGTTAAAGTGCGAAGACTGAGGCAACGAGTAGAAAGTTTCGTCGCTGATATAGGCGTCGTGAAAAAACTGACCGACAATATTTGGAAAAGCCGATATCAGGGCCTGCATGATCTGAGCCCCGCGCGCCGTCATTTTGGATTGACAGGCGGCCACTGTATGAGGCGATCCGCACGTGGCATCGCCATAATTGCCGTAGCGGCCATAATTCTCGTTGTCGAAAAAGATTCCGGTAAATCCGGCGACTTTCAACGCCTGGCCGTAGTTCGCCATGTTCTGAGCGACAATTGTTCACTTGGCGTCGTCATAAGCATCCACCCAGCCCGTCCCGAAATACAGCAACCCGAAGTTATTTTTAAGCGTGGTCCAGGTGATACCACTCAGTGGTGAAAGAACGGAGCTGATCGTCGCCACGCTGATTGGAGATGGCTGCATGGCGGTTCCCGTGATATTATTGCCTGCGCGATCGTCTACATATACCGCAATGCCGTCGAGGGGGAGGGTGTTGATATAGGCCTTGTTGGCCTGGAGGTATCCAGGACGGGCATAAGAAGCCGCCATATCGTGGAGAAGGAGATACTTGTTGGATTGTCCATATACCCCAGCTGCACAACTGAGTACTGCCGTGGATAGCACCACTGTTCTAAGATATTTTTCATTCAGACTCGGAAATAGAGTCGGCCATTTCACTGCTAGTACTACTGGGTCATAAAAGTGGGGATCCTGATCGGCGGGTATTCTGAACGTGTGGGTACCTCGCTTGGTGCAATTCAGCCGGTAGAAGATGTCTATCGTCTCATCTGGACAGCGATAGAGC
>JBPCJX010000006.1:0-19552 GCA_051004875.1 Bryobacteraceae bacterium | reverse complement strand
CTGTGGAGCGACTGATCCCGCCTGCAAAAGATCGGCACATCCAGCTCAAGTTTCCAAGGGTTCACTCTGCGGAGGATGTGATCGAGGCGAGCGCCTGTCTTGTGCAGGCTGTAGCGGAAGGGAACATCACGCCCGGTGAAGCGCATGCTGTGTCGGGTCTGCTTGAGGTGCACCGCAGAGCGAGCGAGACGGCCAGTTTAGAAAAGCGAATCAGTCAATTGGAGGCAAAGGTAGGGGATGGCGAACGGCAGCCTTGAACGGCGTGTTGAAAAACTGGAGAAGAACGGCGGCGGAGCGTCCGACTTCGACGTACGGTTGCGTAAATTCTGCGATCGACTGCACGCCGATTTTGACCAAACACGGAATGCAGTGAAGGGTCACGAGGCCAAGATTCACATGGATGAAAACGGGGCGATGACGTACGAGTGTTTTCGGGTTGTCGCTCGGTGTTTCGGTGTTGCGGGGGCGTGAGTACTCGCTGGGAAGCAGCCGAGGCCAGGGATGATCTGTAACGTTTGTCATACCACCTGCCCCGTGTATCCTTTCGGGCCAAACGTCGATCAGCCAAGGGTGGGTGCCAGGTAGATACCACCCGGAATGGAATTTGGATTCTAAGTGGCATTTTCAGGTAGGTTGGCACGGTTATGAATATCGAACGATTTGCCGAGCAACATCGGCTCAGGATTCGGCTTGACGAGTGCGGGGACAGGATCATTCCCGGCAAGAGAGGGCAGCTCTACATCGCGGGAGGCGAATTGTGCCTGATGGCGACTGACGGCAGGGTATCTACGCCTGCGCGCTGGAAAGAACTCAACGCACGGCGATTGTGGCTGGGCGACATCAGCGTGAACGCGAAAGGAGTACGCGTGCAGGACGTAAAGGCCGAGAGTATTCCGTGGGAGAACTGGAGGTTAGCTGTGAAGCTGGCAAGGGTTAAACAAAGGCGTGTTGCTTCAGAAGCGCAACTGGCAGCTGGACGGAAGGGTCTCGAGGCGCTAGGTAAACGAAAAGCGGATATTGGCCGTCAGGAGCGTGAGACATGGGTCGGATAGAGCAACACGTCCTGGAACGTTCCGCAAAATCGATGCCGTTTGCGTGGGTTTCTGACTTACGACAATTCGGTTTATTGAACGTTAGGCATGCACCAGAGGAGAACTCGTGAGAGCTCACGAAACATACTCGCTTGACTGCCACGCTTGCGGCACCGCTGTGGAATTTCCGGTCGACGGCGACACGTGCTGTCCACGCTGCGGATCAGCGCTCAACATCCAATGGCGCGGCGAACCGGTAGAGCATCCCGCGATAGAGTACCCGGACGCTGCTGCTGATGAGATCGCGCAGACTCCTTCGGAGGAAGCGCAGAAGTCAACTGCCGACCTGGCCATGGCCACTGCCATCCATACACCGCTCGACGATGCGGCGCAGCTGTTAGCTCAAGAAACGCTGGACAAGCTTCGGGCCAAGGGACGCGAAGCTGACACCACTTGAGCGCAACTTCAAGCGGCTCCCAGTTAATGAAGCTTTCAAGGTGTGGGAAGCAGCTACGCCGGCAGAGCGGGCACAGCTCAAGCTGTTGCTGGTGAAGAAAGCCGGGAACGCCTACAAGACTTTGCCGCGCGAGCAGCAGCCCGTGGTATTGCAGCAACTGAGGGGGGCGCTGGCGCGGTAGATCAGAGGTACGATCAGTACCGTTTCACGTAGGTGTCAGATTGACTAAGGATTTTTCCTTGCTATAATTTGCGAGTCGCTTCACTATATAAGGTGAAAAGTCCGTGGAATCCTTAGCCGACTCGATTACGTCTACTCTGTAGTAAAGAGTGACGATACCGATGAGAAAGGAGGGCATCATGAAAAGCACAGCTGCGGAAGTGGCCGCAACGATCGTTCACGCCTGCAATGTTCGAAACAGCGACGTTTCAAACCTGAAGCTGCAAAAGTTTTTATACTACTGTGAGGCTTGGCATTTGGCTTTAAATGATGAGTCTCTATTTCTGGAGGCACTGGAGGCGTGGGTTCATGGCCCGGTGGTCGCAAAGGTTTTTCACGACTACAAGAATAATCGCTGGTCTCCCATTCGCGAAGCAAACACAGAGCCGTCGGATAATTCCGAGGTCTTAGAGCACGTCGATCTTGTTTTGGATGCATACGGTTCCTTTGGGGCAACCGAACTAGAGAGACTCACCCATCAAGAACACCCCTGGTTGGAAGCTCGGGGTGGTCTGCCTCCAGACGCGCCATCTCGCAACCCGATCAGCAGAAGAACGATGAAGGAATATTATTCGTCACTGATTGCGTAGCAAGAAATCGAGGGGTGGCATTCCAAAACCATCCCTCTCACCACAAAGAAGTCCGGTAAAGTTTTCCTTCGCCCACTTACACGCAGAACATCCGAGGTTTCCTATCAAGGCTTGCACGAGCGAGTTTTTTTGTGAACTGCTCCAGCGATTGCGGGTTTATAGCACTTGGCCAATCACTGACTTTCGTGATCAGAACAACAAGGAACGTCGCCACGTGATTGATTTTGATCGAACTCTGGAAAAGGGCGGGTTTATTGAAGCTCCTGGCGTAGACGAAGATCAACTTGCCTACCTTGAGGCGTGGCAATTTGAGGTTTGCCCAGGCAAGCAATGGCGCGTGCACGGCTTTATCAGCGAAGACACCTTCTACATCGTTTGGCTAGACCCTGAACACAAGCTGTCGCCTCTCTGACCGTAAACAACGGCTGAGGTTCAATAACAGGAATTGTTGAACGCCCGAAAAGGCGTTCAGCTGGGAACGAACTCACCTCATCCGACCCTTTTCCCGCATCTGTCGCAAATGAACTGGGTGAACGATCGTTATCGGGACCGATTTTGAAGCCACTAGGGCGATCGTTATCGGGACCGATTTTGAAGCCACTAGGGGTGAAACGGGGTCTCCGCGCGGCTAGTCTAACCTGCCGTCGTCCCTCGGGTCGCTCCGATTAACGGCGGCCCCGTAAGGGTGCATGCGCTTTGAATCGTTTCTTTTGCGTGTGCACCCTTCTGCTTAGCTTCTGCCCTTTCTGGAGCGTGGTTGCCAGTGGGGCTGGGCTAGAGTCTGCAAAGCTTACTCGGCTATTCGCTACATCCCCGCGCTTCCGAAGCCTCAGTGAACCACTTCTCTGATCGGCTGAATAGCTCGTGTTATTACGAGATGATTCCTGGTGAGCCTTGCGTTCACTTTGTATAGTGCTCTGCCCAGTGGCGATCCGCTTCAGCTCTGACCGTTCCGCACTCCATTCGCTGAGTGCCGTGGAAAGCTTGCAACGCTGCAGCAAATTCGTTAGGTTTCTTGGTACCAGCAAGCGAGCGCCGCTTAAGACTGAAACGGTAAGGATGCGCATCTCAGCCACGCAAAAACAGGCACTCACGGCGGCGGCTGAGCGTGACGGCCTTCAGCTATCAGCTTGGCTTCGCCAATTAGCCCTGCGAGCGGCAGGCATGTTGCCGGATGCGAAATGACCCCAAAGAAGCGTAAGCGCCGGTAGTGTCCTAAAGTTGTGGTTACGGGATAATTCCAGGTGAAGGTGGGCAAATGCGGCTAGACCGAGAGCCCTGCTGTGATCGCCGCTTCATCGCGATCTTGATACTCGTCGTCGTCCTCGTTATCTTTGGGGGGTTCTGGCTTCGGCATCACATGGCCGATCTCCGGAAACAGCCAAAAGTAATCCTGGTGCCGAAATAGAGCCATTTTCTGATTAACGCACCTTTAAGACACCACCGGACACTACCTAAGCGCCTAGAGCGCGATAGCATTTGTAGCATGCAGGAACAGCACACCCTTAAGTGCGGCCCAATTGCCGCGTTTTAGGGCAAACTGGCATTTTTAGGCAAAGCCGGGGTCCACGGTCCAAAAATTGTATCGCTCCCCCCTGGTAGAATTTCGGGGCAGCAACTGCGTTGGTCCGATCCAAGCGGGTTTAGCGGTTCACAGCCCCAAGGCCAACGCCGCATTGTCGGTGAACGCGTTCGCCTGGCGCACGTAGCGTAACACCATCTCAATGCTCTTGTGACCGGTCTGCCGCATGATGCGCCGTTCGGGTTCACCAGCTCGGGCAGCGGTCGTCACGAACCCGGCACGTAAAGAGTGGCCCGAGAACGAACTCACACACATGCCCGCCGCATCCGCGTAGCGCTTCACAATCAGCGCGACAGCGTGAGCGCTTAGCCGTCGCGGAGAGATGCGGCTATGCCGATCCACAGCCCTGAAGATCGGGCCTTCGGAGATCACCGCAGCCTCTAGCCATGTACGTACAGCGCGTACAGTGCACGTCTCTGCGTGTGCGCCGTGCGGAATGGCGATCTGTCTGCCCTCGCCTTCTTGGTCAGTCTTGCTGCGCCGTAGCGTGATCAGCAGCCCTTCGGCGGTGAACTGCAGATCGGCTAAGTCGAGCGCGACGAGCTCAGAGCGTCGGAACGCGCCGGCGAATCCCATCAGCAGCAGCGCGCGATCGCGAAGGCCGAGCAAGTTGGACGGCAGCATGCGCAGCATCATCCGAAGATCTTCGGTGAGAACGGGCGCCTTCTGTTTTGCAGCCGTGCCGTGTGTGCGCTTGATGCCCTTCAGCGTTTCAGCGATTAGCTGGTTATCTTTGATCGGCGAGGTGAAGCCAGCGCTCTTATGAGCCTTGGCAATGGCCGCAAGGTGATGTGAGAGTGTCGCTGCCTTCAGTCGGCCGGCTTGCGCTCCCAGGTAGAACGCAATGGTTTCCGCAGCGGCCGGCATCGAGCACAGAGCTACGCCGTGGCACCAGGCCTCGAACTGACCGAAGCTCGAACGATAGCCGATGATCGTGTTACGTGCTCGGGCGCTTTCGAGATAGAGCCGCACACGGTCTGCCGGGACACAGACCGCGGACGGAATAGAGACTGGGACGAGTGCAGTTGCAGCAGCCATAAAGCCTCCTGCCAACTCAATCGCGCGCCGGGATGTATCCCCGTTGCGCAGCGAGATAGCGCTTGAGTGCTTCGTACTCGCTGCGGGTCAGTTTGATGAGCTGTATATTTTCTGCGCTGGAATCGTACATCGCGAGGGTGTGATGCCAGGTCGTTGGATTCGAAACGTATCCGCTTGGGCTTTCGTTCGCCCAGTCGGCCACTTCGCGCGGCGGTGCTATGCGCGTGCTCATCGGATCGGCATCCGCTGAACGTTGTGCCTGAGAACGAATTCGGGATCAAGCCCGAGCGTTGCCAGGAATGCCTCAATAAAAGTGGACTGTCCCGGTGTGCGCAAGGGTCCCCGCTCGAAGCCGTGATCCTGCAACTCGAAGACCTGAAACAACGCCAGCACATCGACTGTGCTGGCCGTTTCGTAGAAAGCCTCCATGTGTGCGCGCAGGAGCTGAACAGCGACTCGGCGCAGGATCTCGGCACCAGGGCCGGATTCCTCGATCCGGCTCTGTGCATTCCCGCTCTCGTCAGCGTAAGCCGGTGGAAACGGGGTTTTATCAAACTCGACCCACGGAGGTTTAGCGGTCTGGGCTGCCATGGCTATGCACCTTCGGTGGCAGGCATGTGGCCTCGATGCACGGCCAAGTGCTGCTTGAGGATCTCGAACTCATCACGGCTCATGTCGACTTCCTGAGCGGCGTCTCCTCCGGTATCAAACATAACCAGGGTGTATCTGGGTTCGTCTGGGGTTTCCTCCGCCCAGTCAGGCACTTCAGGAGCTCCCGTTTTCGCTACGCATCTCGGCAACTCCTGAAGAGCCCAGTGTTTACACTCGTCTCCTTGCTATCGCTGGGATTGGGAATAGGGGCAACTACATCGGTGTTTAGCGTAATCTACGGGGCACTGCTACACCCGTTTCCCTACAGAGGAGCCGATCGGATGGTTACCTTCCGGGTGACCGACGCTGCGGGCTACAACGGATTTACCAACTACCTACTGTTGTCTGCGCGCCAATTCGAAGACATTCAGAAAGCAGAAATGCTCGATGGTGTGATCGCGACGGACAACTGGGACATGGCGGCGACGGGTCAGGATCTCCCGGAAGCTGTTCACACCGGGAAACTGTCAGCCAACGCCTTTGACTATTTTGGCGTTCCTCCAATCCTAGGGCGAGTATTCACGTCTGCTGACGGACCATTCGGGGAGGCGCCGCAGCGGGTCGTTGTCCTGAGCTATCGCTTCTGGCAGGGCCATTTCGGTGGTGACCGCGCAGTGTTGGGCAAAACGTTACAGTTGGACCACGAAGACTACCGCATCATCGGGGTAGTGCCATTGCAGTTTGCCTGGTTCCATAGCGACGTCTACGTCCCGCTCCGTCTAACAAATGATCCCGATCGAGTCTCGATGATAGATGCAAGGCTCAAGTCAGGGATCACCATCAAGGCGGCGGAAGACGGCTTGCAGCCGTTGATCGAAAGCTTTGCGAAGGAAAGTCCCAAACATTTCCCGCGCAGCGTACGGCTTCGCATATCGAATCTCAACGCCGCGGTCGAGAAGCGTCTAACAGGCACCCTCAGCGTTCTCTTTATTGCCGTCACACTTTTGCTCGCAGTGGGTTGCGCCAATGTGTCGATCTTGCTCTTGACGCGCGCTACGGCGCGTCGTCACGAACTAGCAGTACGCGCCGCGATTGGAGCGAGCCGCCAAAGAATTATTAGACAACTCCTAACGGAAGCTCTCCTGCTCGCGATGATGGGATGTCTGGTGGGCGTGGCTGTGGCGTATCGCAGCGTTCCATTCATTTTGCGGAAGATGCCAGAGAACTCTTTCCCGAACGAGGCAGCCATTCACGTCAATGGCTCGGGTACTCCTATTTTCCATTCTGGCCGCCGTTTCGACGGGCGTGCTATTCGGACTCTGGCCGGCGCTTCATTCCTCTCGCCTGGACATCATCCAGGCGATACAGTCACACACCAAGAGAGCCAGTGGATCAATCAAGGACCGCCGAACTCACGGTGTCTTGATTGCTGGGCAGGTCTCGTTAACCGTACTGCTCTTGGCTGGTGCGGGAGCATCCAGTCGAACTTTTCTGCAGCTCTATCCATCTCCGCTGGGTTATGATCCACACCATCTCCTAATTGTTAGTCTTCAATTTCCGGACGGCACGCACACGCAACTAGAGGAGCGGCAAGGCTTTTATGCACAGGTGCGGCAGAGAGTGGTTGAAATTCCTGGAGTGGAGACAGCCGCCATCTACCCGTAAATCTAGCGCGGAGCTATAGTATCGGGTCGCATCCGAGTACTTTCGAAATGGGTTTTGAAGCGCGCGACGCTCACAAGACACAAAATGAAAACGATCAATTCTACGACGCTACCGGTGTTTTCCCGATGGACCAGCTCCTCGGAACTGCCACGAATCCGAACTACTATGATCGGTCGTTCACGGTAGGACCGCTCACAGACTATAAGAAGATTCAGGGAGTGATCGGCAGCGCGCTACAGACCGGATTCTCGCCGAATCTAGATAAAAACCACATTGTTTCCGATCCGGCAACCTGGGACACCAGCGAGCGGGTATATGCGGGCTTTCTGATGGACTCGATTACATTCGGCAGAGTGCGTTTGCAAGTAGGTCTTCGCATTGAAAGCACGGGTTCAAACTTTGTCGCCAATAAAGTAACTCTGAACGGCGGCGCGTACCTGCGGACGGATCCGATTACCGGTACTTCCGGCTACGTAAACTTCATGCCGAGCGTTCAATTACAGTACCTGATCGGATCGAATACGAACCTGCGGCTAGCCTACGGCAGAGGCATCTCCCGTCCGAACTTTCAAGACATCGTCCCTTCCGTACAGGTGGATCCAAACACCAGTCCCAAGAGTCTTCAGGTAGGAAATCCGGCACTGTTGCCAACTAGAGCCAATAATTACGACGTGCTGATCGAGCACTATTTCCAACCTCTGGGAATCTTACAAGCAGGCTTTTTCTATAAGGCACTGAGCGACCCAATCTATCCCACGGCCTCTTTTGTTCCCGCTAGCGACCCCAACTTTCCCGGATACCTGCGGCAGCAGTCCATCAATGGGCCGAGCGCGCACATTGCCGGGTTCGAGACGGCTTGGCAGCAAAGGCTATCTTACCTGCCGGGGCTTCTGAGCGGATTGGGCGTCTCTGCGAATTACAGCTATACCGCATCCCGAGTCACTTTCCCTGTAGGCTTCTCGTCTGCCATACCGGGAGGAGAAGGAAGAATTGATCATCCGGGTTTGCAAAGGCAGGCTCCGAACACCTGGAACCTGGGCTTCACCTATGACAAGTCCCGGTTTTCGATGCGCTTTGGGGTAAGTCACAACGACGCGAACATCTATGCGTATGGCTATGTACACGATCCAACGATTCCAAATGTAGATCGTGATCCGATTCTCGGGCTCAAGGGTCCGTTGGCGGATCAGTATTTGTATGCCCACACGCAGTTCGATGTTCAGGGAAGCTACAGGTTTTATAGAGGACTGGAATTTGTAGCTTCCGGTCTGAACCTCAGCAACGAAGTATTTGGATTTTATACGGGTAGCCCGATTTATCCGAATCAGCGCGAGTATTACAAGCCGACCGTTATTCTGGGTGTCCGCTGGATGTCTGCTGTCGAACGTTAAACGCTTTGCAAAGGCATTCCAGCGACGTCGTACAGTGGCTTTCCAATTCGCAGCTTGTGAGTTAGCACGCGAAACGCTCGAGGCTCTTCCGGACATAAAGCGGGAACAGAACCGCCCGCCTCAAGTTGTCGCCAAAGCAGTTGGATAGCGCATTGCCTCCAAGGCAGCCACTCAGGTCAGTGACTCACAGGAAGCTAGGCTGGGGCGGTATACTTTATCTCAATCGCTTTCTTCACTTCGGTGCGGTGATCACAGTCAAGTATTTCTCCCGTTCGTAAAAAGATTGACGCTCATCTGAGGCTCGCCCAAGCTGAAGGAAGGGACGTCGATGCTGCGCTGCGTACCAGTCTCGGTCTTCTACGAAGAATTGTTGACGATTACTCGCGGCAATTGCCTCGTCAGTGATCTCTTGGACGCATAGGTAAGCCGTGCCGAGAAGCAGAAAAAGTCCCTTAGAGCGCGCTCACAACGCTCTACTGCGGAACGCCTGCCGGTACTGCGCTGCCGATGCAGAGGTGCAACTGGCCCGAAAGTTGTGGCGCGAAATTCAGGATTGGCACGATCCAGTTGAGGGCGTGTGTTGCTGGCCCTGGACGAATCCATTCAACGAACAAGACAAGCGGAAACCGCTGCCGCGTTCCCAATGGTGCGGACATTGCATTCGTATCACCGGACAGGATGTCGATTACGGTCGTGGGTTATGGAATCGTCAGGCGGCTAAAACTGCTATGAAACGCGCTTACCGCATCATCCTCACACGGTCTGATCAGGTTGCGTGACCCATGGACCTGAAGAGTCTGCTCGCAATCCTGATCGGCGAGGTCTTTGTTCTTGGATGCGTCGTCATTGGCATTAAAAGCCTCTTCGATCAAATGACTGTTGCCCAACAGCGCATAGACGAACAGCTCAAGGCGCTCGTTTTTAGCGTTCGGACAATTGAGGAGTTTCTTGAGGACCACTTTGCGGATGAGCATAGAGAGGAGGCAAAGAGGTCAGGCGTCCAACTTAAGAAGGTAATCGACGATATGCCAGAATCTCCGGCCAAAGATGATTTACAGAAATCACCGTTTTATTTGCACCTTTGTGATTAGAGAAAAGACATGGATGAGAGTAACGGGAGTCTTGTTCGAGGAGTTTCGAAATAACAATGGTGGCGTACCGTGGTCGTTGGGAGTGAGGCTAGAACAGACCGGCACGGGTTGTCAGCACGGACCCCGACGGTACCAGCGTCAACGACATCCTAAGACCGGGACATGACCTAGCGTATGTTATCCGTTCAATTCTAGACCGACATCACGAAGAGTGGCAGATTCGTAACACTCCGCCTCATTCAAACTGAACCACTACCCAATTTTTGGCAACAGCCGGCTGGAATCTCGAAACCAGATCAGCGCTTCGCCAGGTGCGAGGTCATCGGGCGGAAAGTCCGGTGCCGGAACGTTGATAATTCGCGCGAACTGGTTGACAATCTCACCCGGTGCGCGCCCTACTACAATGACAGTGCTCACCGTGCCCAACGCATGAGGCGAGACGTGCTCCGGATGAACCGTGATCATTAGAGTGTTTCCAAGCTGCGAGATGAGCTCGGAAGTCCCGCTAGCCCATTCACGAGGCAGCATATGATGGGCTTCATCGACAACAATCCAGTGCGGACGACCGGTGTGCAGGCGCCTTTCCTGAAGCGAGGTAAGCAGCGAAGTGAAGAATGCGGCGCGGTCGGCCAAGGCCACTCCGATAAGGTTCACAATGACTTGCGTATCAGTCTTATCTAGTAGATGTGTAACCTGGTCCAAGGAAGGCGTGTGCTCTTGGTCACCAACTGTCACGCAACCCGCCATGCTTTCGTAGTCGCCTTCCGGGTCGATGAGGCAAAGCTGATAATTCTGCTGAATCAGCCGTTCCATGAACCCGGCCACGAGTGTCGATTTGCCGCTGCCCGATTGTCCGCATAGGAGTAGATTTCCTCCATAGGGCGGGAGCAGAATTCTCTCACCCCCAGCATGACCCAGCAGAATGCAGTGCCGTTCGAGCTGGAAGCTCAACGAGGCGAGATCGTCTTCGATCATCTTTTCTATGAGCTCGACGACTCCCGCACCATGGTCCGCAGTGGTCACAAAATCTACTCTGTCCTTTAGCGCTGGAATTGCGTTCGCAACGGCGACCGCGCATTCGCAACAGCTAAGAAAAGCGTGATCGTTTTCAGCGTCTCCGATCCCGACCACGTTGTGGCGGGAGAGCTGCAGGCCTTCCAGGGCCTCGCTCAGACCGGTCATCTTGTTCGTGCCCGAGGGCAGGATCATCACTGCACCCTTATTGAAGATGACCTGCAGTTCGAGGCCAGACTCACGAATGGCGGAAAGTGCTTCCGATTCGTACGGATGCCATGTTGCAATCACTACTTCACCAACGCTCATTTCCTGAACGCCACGGTTTCGCAGTTCTTGAATGAACTCATCGGGCGGGACGTTGGGCCAATCGTCGTTTGCTCCGACTCTGCGGGTCGTAGAGTAATGCACCATTCTCCGCAACGACACGTTGAAAGAGATCCAACTTGGGAAACGCCCTTTCAAGGTCTGGCAGTTCTCGTCCCGTCACGAGAATCAGCTTGCGTCCGGAATCGCGCAGGCGCCCGAGTGCCTCGATCGTCTCGGGGTTGACAACACAATCTCGCGCCAGCGTGCCGTTATAGTCGGAAGCAAGGACGTGATATCGCATTTGCTCAATATCTCGCAGCCGCATTTCAATACCATAACAACGGAGTTTCAATGCAACGACCACCCGCGCAAACCAGATAGACACAGAACTCTCCCGGCTCGAGACGCGATGCCGTCTAGTGCGACTTCAGTTTTTGACTAGCCGCCAAAATAGGCACTAACAAGGGGACGAGTAGAAGCAGAGATTGCCGACGGTACTTGGACATAGCTTTTCGTACTTCAATCAGCTCGTGGGATATTTGCGCTTGCGCGTTTTGTCGATTTGCGATTGCAATCGCATACGCCAACATCGGAACGTAGTTGATCCCGAGGCAGATCAGGTACGCGCCGAGTGCTACCTGCCAGAAGGAGTGGGAGCGAAGCAGTACAAACAGGCCGAGCGCCAACGAGAACGCGACCCCGACCACGTATTCGGCGACGATGACCTTGTAACCGAGAAAGAGAATGTCTATTGCGGCAAGTTTTCGAAGGTTGTCGGCCCGCACTGGTACGCCAATTAGAAGTCTATAGTAGGTTGCGACCGGCCGAAAATAGCCCCCATCCTGGATGTACTCTCCGCACTATCGCGTTAAGCTGGGTCGCTTTCAGGAAGGAGTATATGCAGGGAGGTTGTGCTGATCCGGTCAGAGCTGCTTGTTGAAACGCGAAGCAAGCGCCTTCGATTCGCACTAGACCTCCGTTTTTATCGTGAAAATCCGGAAATGCTCCGTACCTTCGAATCTATAGTCTTTGTAGTTCGATGATGGCGTCGATTACTTCGGAGTCCCGGATTGAACACCGGAACAGTTATGGCAACGACACGTACTTAATCCGCTTATGTAAGTTCAGGCGCTCGTACTCACTGAGGTGGGGGTCTGCGTTGTACCGCCGTTCTCCGGAACGTCCTTGGCGGTACCCCCACCAGCCGGGGTAGTTTCCTTTCTGGTGCTTGACCTCCGTTGCGCAGCAGTCGTCGGAGCGTTTCGCGCGGCTCTCTGACGTGCGGTTCGCCTCTTATTGGCCTCTGCGGTTCCTTTGAGGCGAGACGCCCCAGACGCTGTAGCAGTCCCTTTTCGCTTGGCACTAGTGACGCGCTTGTTCGCCGCGAGTGGTGTTATCTCCCCGCCCTCAGCGGTGCGGCGATTCGGTCTTGAAACCGTCCGTCCGGACGTGGAGGCTGCTTGCTGATTGCTGCTCGATTGATTGGAATCGATTGCTGAGAGCGCACGCTTCACAGCCGCGGTTGCTGCCTCGAGTGGCTCCCGGACGTCGGTTAGGTCTGAGGCATACCCATTGAGAACGCCAGATAACAGCGCTTCTACCCTGCTCAGTCTCTTTGTGGCCTTCTTGACTTTCACGTTGTTCCTCCTTGGTTGTCATACAGTATTATCACGACTCCGGTGAAATAGTGGGCGGCCGTACTCTGACGAGCGAGACAACGGCAGCACGCTGGCGGCAGTTGGATGATCTGCTCACTTCTCGAAGGGCACGGTAATCTTTCGCGAAGCCTATCGATGGGCAGTAGCTCCTCAGAAAACACCCAAATCACCACGTCGGCGCAGGAAGATTACCGCCAGTTCAGTTTGAAGTTTCTACGCTGAGGCTATCATTGCAATCGAAAGACCTCGCATGCTCGATTTTGATGAGGGATTCGTCCATGGCATCGCAGGCGTACTTCACGGCCGGAATGCTACCCATTGGAAGGTTGGCAGCGAAGCTTAGAACGTCCACCACACTCCCTAGGAGATGCGCATCTTCCGTGCTGAAAAATTTCAATTTTTCTGAACCTTCGTCCGAAAGTACATCGACGAGTCGATTCACATAGTCCTGTAGAGCCCAAAATCGATCGAGGATCTGATCTGTTCCCAGGGGGGAGCGAAAAGCAACTCGGATGTCTGAAACGGCTCGCGACACATCGTCACATAAGACCCGGATATCTGTTCGAGGCATTTCTTTACCCGTATACGTAGCCGTAGTAGACTACGGCCGATGCCGAATCCGTTCACTCCAAAATGGCCTAGGTATCGTCAGTCGGCAGCCCCGGGGCCCTGCCCGGCCGCACGCCGTACCATGCCGCCAGAGGGTATGGCCAAATTCACAGAGTCTATCGCCCAAGAAGTGGCTCCGTTTGGCGTCAAGGTGTGTACGTTCGAACCCGGCGGAATGCGGTCGAATTGTCAGCCTCCTGCTTGTGGATTTGCGGTGCTGGATCCTGGCGAGTAGCAGCGCCGAAGTACTCATTGTGCAGCACGACATGCTCTTCACCATATCGGTAACGCATGCTAACAGCCGCGCAACTTGCATGTTCTTCATGGAAGGCACCTCACAATATCCATGTTCTTCTTCAACACGTTCGGCTATTTTGACCTTACGGGGACCTGCATCGCCCGGCCAGCCCAACGGAACGAGAACCGAATACGAGGAAGGAATTGACATCAATCAAGCACTGCTGAACGGCGGCGCTCCTGGCGCGGCGCCCACCGACGGAGGAATTGTTTCCATCGATCCCACGCGGCTGATCCGCAATCCCTATAAGGCCTGCGACCCGGTGTATCCCTGGAACTTTGTGCGCACGAACACGATTTTTGGAGTCATTCACCAGAATGGCGGCTATACAGCGTGGTCCGATAAGCATCCAGCATATTCCTCGGTTGCCGGGCCAGGCAACGGATCAAACCTTGACGATTTTTATGGACCAGAAATCAACTCGGATGTGACGTTGCCCGCGAACCAGAAAGCCGTCGCGAGCGTCACAACACCGCTTGGAGAGTCCTGCTCGAATCTGGACTTGTTATCCGGGGTCAGCGCGTGGACGGATAGTTTTTTCAATATACGTTGCTACGACACGCTCAAAGTCCAGGCGATCTTGAATGAAATCGAGGGAAAAAATCACCTGGGCACAGCGAAGACGAAAGTGCCAAACATATTTGGCATGAACTTCCAGGCGGTTAGCGTAGGCCAAAAACTCATTGAAAATGGGGTTAAAGGCGGATATTCAGATGCCGAAGGGACGCCGTCGGCGAACCTTCTGGCTGAGATTCAGTTTGTCGATAAGTCGATCGGCGAAATAGTCAGCGCGTTGAAGGCGCAGGGACTATATGAATCGACGCTAATTGTCATCACAGCCAAGCACGGCCAATCGCCCATTGATCCGAACCGCTTTACCCCGATTCCCGGACAGTCTGGCGCTAACGGAGAGTCCCCAGCGAACCTGATCGTGACCGACTTGAAGGGCTATATACCGGAATCAGAGTCGCCGTTGAACCCAACCGGCATTGGGCCGACAGAGGACGATGTGTCAGAATAACGTTTCCGATCCGGCTTCTTTTTTTATTCACTTCCCGCCGGAATACTTATTCACATCCCCGGTATCTTTATTCAGAATTTATCGGAACGCCCTATTCACATCGCCCGGAATCCGCACTTATAGTTCTTGACTGTATCCTCTTGCTGCGGCATTGTGCTGATGTGGATTACGCTAAAAAGCTAGCCGAGTTGGATGCTGAAAGGCGAGAAATAGAAGCGCGACTTCGCCCGAAACAGGAGCGGTACGAGCAATCGCCAGATTTGCAACGCAAGTTTGAATCGGCATGCCGGGACTATTGTCAGCGTACATCAACTGATTATGATACCCTGCGCTGCAGTCTCAAAGGTTTCGAGGGCACATGCGTGGCTGATATCCAAGAGAGCGGTGTTTTCAGTGCGGAAGGAGAGGCCAGGGTGAGGGAGAGTTTGGCGTCCGATCAAAGGTTAGCGGAAAGCGGCCGTAAGAGAGACCAAATTGTTGAGCAAGCAAACACCTTAACGGACGAAGAGATCGTAGAAATGGGTTGGTCAATTTCGGGCGTTCGCGAAGCTTATCAGGATCTCAAGCGACGGAAAAGGGTCAACTAGAAGCATTCCGCAATTGCCGTAACGGTGAAACGACGGTCACTTTCCTTTTAAGGCAGTTGGACCAGGATTGAGGTCTGGCCTCTTTTAGAAGAGGCCAGGGTTGATTCAGTCATTGTTTAGAGCGGCTGGCCAACGATCCAGCCACTTTAGTCTGTCATTTGCTCCGTCTTCCTTCACGCGAAACACGGCAAGTATGCCATTGCAGTTCCTGAGAACTACATAGATCCTTCCCGTGTTCGTGATCTCGCAGACCTCCGAAATGGAACTGGAGGGTTGATCTTCCCTCCACCCTTCGCGGCGGCACCTGGAAAACCAAGCGCGCGTAGCTCGATCAATCAATCCACGGTCCTGAACCGGACCGACACATCTTGCGGCTGATGTCATTGGACATTGTCTCCTTCGTTGAAATCGGCCACAAAGGAGAGGAGATTTTCGAGGGGATTTCCCTCCAGGCTCTCCGCTTAAATTCCTGTCCGCGATCCTCCTCTCTCAGAGAGGAACTGCAAAAACCGCGCCTCACCTTGCCATGCCCAAATCAGTCGTGGCCGTTCACATCATAGGTCAGCTCTTGACGTGTACTCAACCTTGGAACAGCGATTTCCACAGAAAAGACGTGTGACTATTCTGGATTCAAGCGATAGCGCGTGTAAGTGCCTTCCAATGTTCGATACCCGGAATTGTTGAACGCCAGAAAGGCGTTCAGCGGGACACGAGCGAAGTATGCATCAGCGGTCCTTGGCTTGACGGTTAAAATGACAGCATCGTCTAAACAATCCCCCCGAAAGACGTGATCGAAATGCTTCGAGCTCCTGCCGATTTTTCGCCCCCATCGCGGACATACACGACTAGGGAGGTCGCCGAGATGACTCAGGTGAAAGTCCGCAATTTACAGTACTGGGACGAGCAGAGGGTCGTTTCACCACAGCAGGCAGGACACAGGCGTATGTATCTCCCGGAAGAGGTTGTAGAGATCGCCGTCATTGCGGAATTGCGTAAGAAGGGATTCTCGTTGCGCGAGATCCGCAAGCTTTTGCGCCTTCTTAAGCGTGAATTGAGCGAACGCCTGGCAATGCCCGCCTCAAGTGATTCGAACCTCTACTTGCTTACAGACGGTAGGTCGATCCATCTTGAACACGAGCCGGACAGGATCATTAGCATTCTGGCCAAGACTCGGCGGCCCATGTCGTTAGTGTGCGTAAGCGGCCAATCCTCGCGGCGTCCCAATAGGGCAGCGTAAGAGCTATGAGCCGCTGCAACCGCCTCACGCGGAACGCTGTCCTCCTCAGAATCAAAGCTTAACGGGTTTCGTTTACAGCCCCAAGGCCACCGCCGCGTTGTCCGTGAACGCGTTCGCCTGGCGCACGTACTTCAGCACCATCTCGATGCTCTTGTGGCCGGTCTGCCGCATGATGCGTCTCTCCGGTTCGCCAGCTCGAGCCGCGCTGGTGACGAACCCCGCCCTTAACGAATGCCCCGAGAACGACACCTCACACATGCCGGATGCATCCGCGTACCGCTTCACAACCAGCGCGACAGCGTGTGCGCTCAGCCGTCGCGGAGAGATTCGCCCGTGCCGATCGACTGCCCTGAAGATCGGTCCTTCAGAGATCGCCTCAGCCTCTAGCCATGCACGTACAGCGCGTACAGTGCACGTTCTCTGCGTGCGTGCCGTGCGGGATGGCGATCTCTCTGCCAGTGCCTTCCTGGTCAGTCTTGGACCGCCGTAGCGTGGTCACCAGCCTTCGGCAGTGAATTGCAAGTCAGCTACGTCGAGGGCAACGAGCTCGGAGCGTCTGAACATTAGGGAACCCTCCCATGGCATCAACATTCTTTCGCTTCGACCCAAGAGTATTGATCACCCGTCCCCCTCCATTGAACCCTTAGAAGACGATGGCAAACAGGACCAGAGTAAAAAGTGCGATGCCGGGTGAGGGCTTCATTGGAGCAAGGGTTCAACTCGCACGCGAGTTTCGTGGTTTAACGCAAAAGCAGCTTGGGGACGAGGTGTCAGCTTCACACGCCCTCGTCTCATATTGTGAGAACGGTAAAAAACAAGACCCGGCAACTGATCTAGTGGAGGCGTTCGCAACCGTGCTCGAGTTTCTTCCCGGTTTTTTCTACACACCGATTGATGACATGTTTCTGGAACACGAGTGCAGCTTCAGGCACCGCCGGTCAACGCCAGAACGTCTTAAAACCCAGATTCGTGCGCACGGGACGTTGATGGGCATGGTGATTGCGCGGCTTAATTCTTGCCTTAAATTTCCCGCGATTAACGTGCCCGTTATTCGCGCATCGAATACCGACGAGATCGAGGCAGCGGCCGAAAAAGCTAGGCGGTTTTGGAAACTGGAATCCGATGGCCCGATCAATCAAGTTGGCCGGGTTTTGGAGCACGCCGGAGTTGTCATCGTGCCGCGTTTCGCACATTCGACAAAAGTTGACGCTTTCTCTCGATATGGCGGAACGTGCATGATCTTCTTGAATCAGGGGGTTGAAAGCACATCGCGCTGGATTTTTGATACGGCACATGAATGTGGGCATCTCGTTATGCATGTGGGCTTGCAGACTGGCTCTATCGAAACCGAGGCTGCGTCGGATCGATTCGCAAGCGCATTCTTAATGCCGAGAAGGGCTTTTGCTGGAGAATTTCGGCCGCATTCATTTTCATGGCAACACGTATTTGCGTTGAAACGCCGGTGGCACGTGAGTGCCGCTGCCATTGTTCGAAGGGCCTACGATTTGGGACTGTTAGGCGCAGTCGAATATCGACAGGCTTACAAGTACATTTCTTTCAAGCGATGGAAGAGCGAAGGCGAGCCGTTTGAACCAGCGTTTCAAGGCCCTGAGCTGCTCGATGCGGCACTATCGGCCCTGGGAACGAAAGTAGACCTAATGCCTGACAAGGTGTGCGCAGATCTGAACTTCACTCCAGAAACGTTCAGAGACGTAACCGGGAGGGATATACCCAAAACTCGCGCGAAAAGCAAGGAGGATGTAATTCCATTCCCGAGCAAGAGTTGAAGGATGATTATGCCGGGGTGGCGGAATAGGTAGACGCACTTCCCTTGGACGGTAGCGGGTTAACGCTCGTGCGGGTTCGAATCCCGTCCCCGGCATTCAACTACTAGTATAGGTCTGTTGTTGACACTTCATCAATGTTTGCCGATCCATCGTTTTTTCATAAGCTCTCGGACAAGGGCGTGGAGATCTGGTCCAGCGCAATAGCAAGCACGATTAGCGGGATAGTTTTAGCCACGATCGCGGGGATAACGTATTTCGTGAAACTCAAAGTCGATCTCTGGTATAAGGCTAAAGAGCAGCGCCAGGCCATAGAGATTAAGGAGAAAGAAGCCCAGCGACGAAAACTCTTGCGTCAACAAGAAACGACTACTGCATTGAACCGAAACAGACGCGATCAAGCTAGGGCCATGGCGGAGGTTCAGAGTTCCGAGCGATTGCAAGAATTGTGGGATGGTTACGTATCTTGGCTTGGCGCCCAAGGGCTTAGTCTTCTGCCTCAGAACGCCAAGGCCCAAGAAAAGTATGCGAAATACCGAGATAAGTTGCGTGATCTCACAGAGGCCAATGTTCCCGTAATGGCTAAAGAACTCAGCGAAACAATTGCAGCAACAGAGCTACCGCATGAAGCTGATAAGTGGGCCCTTCTTTAAGCTCTTTTGAACGACAATAAAGCAGATGCCACACCCCGGCGACAAGATCCATATCCCTCTACCTGAACGCGAAGCTGTCCGGCTACTCGGCAAAGTGAAGCCCACAGCCGACATGCCGCGTCCAGGGGCATCGAAGAATGCCCAGAAACAGAGAACCAAACGACTGCGAATCTCCAAAAAATCGCAGTCCTAAGATAACAACATTGAGCAGACGCCTTAATGGTTGGCAGAGGATCGGGATCATTGCCTCGGTTCTCTGGGCGCTAGGGGGCGCATGGTATCAACTCGGCCAAGAAGAAGCTAGCAGCTCAAGGCTATGGCAGTCGGAATTTGGCTTGTGTGTGGACAGGCTGTGCGCGACTTGCAGTGATGAACCCTGCGCACACAAAGCGCAGGAGACCGTAGATGCGTATTCCGGCGAACGCAGACTTTTCATCGCCCTAGTAGCGCTTGCGCCGATACCGCTTGCTTGGCTGCTTGTCTGTACGGTCATCCGTCTTTGGCGGTGGGTCAGGCGCGGCTTCAATTACTCTTAACTGCCGACTTTTGCCCAAGGTAAATTAAGCCGTTCAGCCGGAACATTCGATAACTCAGCAAGCACGAAGCGACCGCTTCAATCACCTTGTCCTGATACGCCGGGTAATTCGGGTTCGCCAGATCCGGCGGAATCATGACATATGCCGCCTCCGCGCCGCTGAAGGCCCTTGAAACGGCTTCTTTGTCACTG
>JBPCJX010000005.1:0-35344 GCA_051004875.1 Bryobacteraceae bacterium | reverse complement strand
CCATCCCGGCATCAAAGGTCCTGTCTGACCCACTCGAATTTGCAGAATTTGACAAACACAACTCGACAGCACGCAATGCCTGGATGGTTGAGAATTTTTGAACTTCCGCTGCAAGCGAAGGCGGAATACGCCACGCTGCAGTAATTAACCAACGCAATGTCTGTAACCGTAATCTCCCCCGTCCGCCTCATCTTGCCTGACACGATTCTCGACAATGCGTGGATAACTTTCGACAACGGCATCGTCACCGATTTCGGTTCGGGCCCGCCACCCAGCGCAAGTAACTCCGTCGACGGCCTAGGTCGTTTCCTCGCTCCCGGATTCATCGATACGCACGTGCACGGCGGGAACGGATCTGATTTTCTCGACGCCACGCCCGAAGCGTTTTCGACAATCGCCGGCTATCACCTCTCGCAAGGCACCACCGCCCTTTGTCCCACGCTCACAACCACCACCTACGAACACATCGGCACAGTTCTTAACGTTTGGAGCAAGGTAAAAGACACCTGCACCGCCCGTATTCTCCCGGTCCATCTGGAAGGCCCGCATCTCGCTGCCACCAAGGCGGGCGCACAAGATCCGAAGCTGCTCCGCTCCCCAACTGAAGCCGACACCGCATGGCTCGTCACCAACGCCTCACGCATCGCGCAGATGACGATCGCGCCCGAATTACCGAACGCTCTGCAACTGATTCAGCGCTGCCGCCGCGCAGGCATCATCATGAGCGCCGGTCACACGGAAGCGAGAGAGGAATCGATCCGCACTAGCATCAGCCACGGACTCACCAAGGTGACCCATCTATTCAACGCCATGACGTACGCCGTGAAGAGTGGCCTTTTCCGCGAACCCGGCCTGGCCGAGTACGCCTTAATAGAGGACAGGCTCGCGTGCGAATTGATTGCCGACGGCTTCCACGTTGCCCCAACTTTAATGCAGCTCGCCATCCGAAGCAAAGGACCTGCCCGCCTGGCGCTGATCAGTGACGCGCTAGCCGGAACCGGATTGCCCGTCGGATCGACTTTCATGCTCGGATCTCTACCCTGCCGAGTCGCGCAGGGCTTTTGCGAGCTGGCCGACGGATCGGCTCTCGCGGGAAGCGCCACCACTTTGATCGACCAGGTTCGAATCATGCACCAGACTGTAGAAGTGCCTCTCGTGGACGCAGTCCGCATGGCAACCGGCACGCCCGCGTCCCTGCTAGGGCTCAATGACCGATATGGTTCGATCGCTCACGGCTTCGCAGCTGATTTCATTCAGTTCGATACCGATTTCCGCATCCATGCCGTCTGGGTAGGCGGCAGACGCGCCTCGATCACATGAACGCCGCGCAACTCGCCCAATGTTAGAAAGATTCGAATTCCTGAAGGGGAACTTCTACATCGGAGATCATCTCGCTCGTGCCAGCTCTCGTCAAATCGCTCTTGAAGCTCGGGTGCATAGAACGTGATGTCGCGGCGTAAGCGCTGGAGCGCCAAATCTTTGGCTTTGGCCTCCAGCATAATGTCGAACTCCAGGTCTCTCGTCTCGGCCGCAAATCGTATGAAGTCAAACGGGTTGATGAAGTCAGCGTGCGCCGTCCAGTTAGGCGGTTGCAACACCTTGTCCTTCTTGCCTGTTTTCGGATTACCACGGACAACTTCTCGCATCTGTGTGCGAGGCGACGAATAGTGAACTTTCGGACGCGTTCGTGCGGGCCAAGTCTCGAGAAATCATTCAAGTGTAGGCCGCCACGGCAGGCGTTCCGGGTTGAGGCATTGATGATGTTACATGTCGAACACTAGTGGAACGCCCATTCGATCGTGAATGCTCAACACGTCGGCAGCGCTGAAACGAACATCGTCATTCTCAAGCACTAATCGGCGGCGGGCCGGCTCCGGCTGTTCCTTATAGCGGGCCATCCAGCGATTGATGGCAGCCTTTTGTCATCGTAAGCTCCACCTACATGAATGACGAGCACGGCTTCGGGCCCGAGATTCATCACCATACGCGTCGCAGGATAGCAAGAAGACATGGACAATCACGGCGGGACTCGAATCGTTTCTTCAATTATGAACACGCGAAGAATTGCGTTCATAGCTGGCGCAGGCTCGGGCATTTGCCGGCGTGGAGCACCGCTCGCCCATCTTAAATATTTCAGTCTGGCGAGATTACTTGGCAACATCACTTTCACCACAGGACCAACTTCAGAAGTGACGACGGGGTTTGGCTGGAAGCGTGATAACATTTCGGGCTTAAGGCGCTGTTTCGGAGACGAGATGCGACGGGTTGGCCTCTTATCGATCTTGATAGCGAGCGTGTTCGGGCAAACCTCGTCAGTTCCATACGCCCCAAACAGCGATGGCCCCGGCCAACCTTTACTAATAAGCAGCTTCTTTATTCATACCCGGGATCTTTCTCATCGATCCGGAAGATCGACTTTCGGAACTTGAGGTTCCCCACTTTTGACGCAGCAGGGAAGCCCGCTGGGAGCATCTCTTTCAAGAAAGGGCGCTATAAGCGCGACGCTCCCGATCACCATTATTTGGAAGAGGTAGACTCCATCTATTACTTGAGCGGACCACCGTCCTCCCATGGAGGTTCGGCCCTCGTCCTGTCCTTATGGACCGACGGGGGCGGCAGTTCCAGCCAGGGAGGATTCGCCAGGGTGTTCACCGTATCGAAAGGCCACCTGCAATCCGTACAAAGCATCGGCTGGGATAGTCACTTCCAGGCAGGTAAACCAACCGAATCGTTCGACCCGAGCACAAACACGCTGGTGATTCGATCGGCTCACTACATCCCCGGAGACTCGCATTGTTGCGTCTCCGCCATGGACGTTCTTACATTCCACTGGCTCGGCAATCATTTTCTACAAACCGGCATTGTGACCGAACTTTCGGAATACGGGAAAAGCGAAGGAAAGACACTACCTCGGTGATAGCTATGCGTTCGTCTTCCCACGCCGTTTAAATATTTCCGCGCTTCATCTCGGCGGCCATGTAGTCCGTCGCACGCCAGGTAAGAGCAAGGATCGTGAGCGTGGGATTTTTTTCGGAAGCCGTGGTGAAAGCAGCGCCATCCACAACGAAGACATTTTTAACATCATGCATCTGGCAGAAGCTGTTCAGCGCTGAACGTTTCCGGTCCGCGCCCATTCGGCAAGTTCCGTGTTCGTGAATTGCGCTGCCATTTGGCTCCAAGTAGCCGGCCTTATACGGAACAATCTCCGCCTTCGCAGCATGGAGGATCTCGAGCATGGTTGCGTACATATCTTTCGACATGCGACGCTCGTTCTCTCCGATCGAGTAATTGATACGAGCAATCGGGACGCCGTATCGATCTAGGGGCGAGCCTTTTACAGTGATGCGATTCTCTGCCTTCGGTATCGTTTCGCCGAACGGGTGCAGGTTGAGAAGAGCTGGGTAGCGCTCCTTGACGGCTTTCTTGAGTTCGAGGCCGAATCCCGGAAGGCTCTTGGCGTACGAAAGATCTGTTTGTGCTCCCGTGTACCAGAATTGGCAACCGAAGCCGCGAATGTAATCACGCTTGCGCCCATCGCGATGATTGAAACGTGGCATGTAGATGTGCGCTCCGCCGATGCCGTCATCATTTCGCACCTCTGTTCCAATCAACTCCGGCGCGAAGCCGCGGATAGTGAACCGAATCTGTTCCGACAAATATCGTCCGATCACATCGGATGAATTGCCGATGCCGTTCGGATACTTCGGGGAGGTCGAGTTCAGAAGGATGCGCGTGGAGTCGACGCAAGAAGCGGCCACAATCACTCGTTTTGCGTAGAGGCGGCGCTCTTCCTTCGTGTATCGATCAAAATACTGAACACCGCTCGCGAGGCCCTTTTCATCGACGAGAATGCGCGCGACTACCGCGTTGTCGATGACATCTAGCCGTCCCGTTTTCAACGCGGGTTCAATCAGGTAATCAGAAGCATTAAAGAAGGCTCCCACATCACAGCCAGTGCCGCACGCTCCGCAATAGTGACACTTCGTGTGTCCGTTGTGATCGCGAGTCAGAACGGCGCGGCGGATGGCGACCATGTCGATACCGACTTTGTGCGCGGCTCTTCGGATCGCGTGTTCGCCACAGCGAAGCGGCGGAGGAGGCAGGAAGTACCGGCTACCGGGAAGCGAGTCCTGATCGTCGTCGCCACCGCAAACTCCGATGAGCTGATCCACCTGATCGTAGTAACGGGCGATGTCTTTGTAACGGATAGGCCATGGGATTTCCCAACCGTCTCGTTCGGGTCCGGCAAAGTCGAGATCTGAGTACCGCAGACTCACGCGACCCCAGATGTTCGTTTTGCCACCCCGGCCCCAGACACGAGTCAGCGAGAAATCTTGCCCGAGCGGTGTGATGTAGGGTTGTTCGGCGGTATCGAGGACAAACGCGGGCGGCTTATGGCCAGCGTCCAGACGCGGCTGCCATTCCCATGGCTTCACGTGTGTCCAAAATTCGCTTCGGTTGAACTTCCGGCCAGCGTCGAGCATGGTGACATTCACGCCCTGCCGTGTAAGGTTCCACGCTGCCATCCCGCCCGCAGCTCCGCTGCCAACGACGAGGACATCGTGTACTTGGGGGCTGTTTTGAACTTGCATGACTAGCTTTGGTGCTCCGCATGATCGCAGCCAGGAAAACTCGGGAGGTAGGTGTTGCCGTGCCATCCGAGTTCGGTCTTCAGGCCGGCTTCCGTTTTGTAGTAAGCATCGATGGTCATATCCTTGACCATTAAGAAAAACTTGGCGAGCGATGAAGTGGTATCCAGACTAACCGGGGTTAGCACGCTGATCTGTTTCCCTTCGTCGAGTAGCGCGAATTCCTGCCCGTAGCTGCTGAGCGCGAGCGCGTTTAGATCGGCGATGCCCGCTCGGTAGGGCTGCATCAGCGTAGGATCCGCGATGATCGCTTTATCGATCAACAGGGCGACTCCAGCGTCCTTCGCGCCGGGAGTGTCCGACCGCGGAATGATGCGTTCAGTCAGAGCTTCGATGGTCTGGAATTCCGCAGGTTGGAAGAAGGTTGGCTTCGACGGTACCGGAACCTGAATCGCTGGCCCGGTATGAAGATGTCCGGGTTGGGTTTCAACCTCTTTGTTCTCCTGAGCCGGTGTCAGAGTTGGTAAGGCGGCAGAGGTGACAGCAAGTATTCGAAAAAGATCTCGGCGAGTGCTCATAAGCGGTACAGCCAATATACCCGGCTTTCACTTGTCTGTGTGGTCAACAGTATCATCCCATGAGTGATGGGCGTCCGAATTATCGGAAAAATCACGCGCAACTTCATACGAAGCCATCCGTCCGCTTGCTTGACGATCCGCACAGATGGGTCGGATTGGCAGTAAGCGCACTTGCGCGCGGTCTGCTAGAGTGCTTCGCTATGGGCGCCTACACCGATCGCCTGGCACTCAAAAGCTGCCGTCTCGCCTCGCTGCTCGTTCTGATGCTGTGTAGCGCGCCGCATCTGGTGCGTGCGCAAGCGCCGGCCGTGCCGGAATGGGCCCAGCCGGGCTCTGCTACCCACGTCCAGGTACCGCCGCCGGCAAATTTTCACAGACGGAGCAGAAATTTTGATACACCGATCGGCGTGTTTCAAGGTCAATCTGACGTTGGCGCGGCGGTGCTGCCCGGCAGCGCCAATTATGACGCCGGCACGAAGCAGTACACCATCAACTCCGCCGGTTACAACGTCTGGTACTCGCGCGACGAGTTCCGTTATCTCTGGAAGAAGATGTTCGGCGACCTCTCCCTCGCAGCCGACGCTACCTTCCCAAATCCGCACGGGTACAACGACCGTAAGGCGATGCTGGTCATTCGCCAGAATCTCGACGATAATTCCAAGGAAGCCGTAGTCGGTGAGCACGGTACGGGCATGATCCACCTGGCGCAGCGTCCTGAGAGAAATGCTTTGATGACGGATGAGCAGTTTCGTTTCGGGGGTACCCTAGCCAAAGTAAAGGCGAAGCGGATCGGGATTGAAAAGCACGCCGATGGCATCGCAATCTTCATCAGCCTGCAGGGCGAGCCCATGCACCAGTTCGGTCCCCCCATCACCCTGCACTTCGACGAACCGTTTTACGTGGGCATCGGCTTCTGCTCGCATCTGCCAGACAAGTCGGATACTGCTGTGCTCTCTAACGTCATTCTCGAGAACTTCGCCGGTAAGGTGCATTAGAGCGGGGTTGCGGACGTGAGCCCTCCCACGAGTTGATAGGCCGCCCTCGATCAAGCTGTCACGACCACAACGAGCGCAGTCGTCCGACGCGATCCGATTTTGCGGTATGCGTGCGGAATCGCAGATTCAAAGTAAATCGCGTCGCCTTCAGCCAACTCAGGCTCATCCTCGCCGATTTGCAACGCCAGTTTGCCGGATATCACGTAAAGAAACTCGACTCCTGCGTGCTGGTGCCGGCGCACGTGCGATCGCTCGGCTGTTTCAAATTCTGCGTAGTAAGCGTCGAGCTTCCGATTCTCCGCCAAAAAGTCTAGGCTCTCGAAGTGGTAGGCGGGATGCCGTGTATCCGATTTTTCCGGAAAGCGCAGCCGCTCTCGCTTCCGCACAATCTCGAGCACAGGTTTGGGCTCTGGATTGAAGAAATACTCGAGGCCCACGCTGAACACGAATGCGATGCGCAAAAGCGTTGGGAGAGTCGGATGCATCAGATCGCGTTCCAGCTTCGATAACAGCGAGGGAGAAAGGCCCGTGTGATTGCTGAGTTCGCTCAGCCCCATGCTCTTGCGCAGCCGCAGACGCCGGAGCTTCTGACCAATCGAATACCGCTTCAAACCTTGCGTGATCGTTTCGGATTGCATCTGGATTTGTTTTCCTTTAGGTCAAGTTTTCCCGCGCATTTTGAGGTAGGAGAAAACAGGGAATACCGTTTTCTTTACAGTAAAGCCTATTTTCTCTACGATCAAGTTGTGGCCGCTGAAAAACGGCCTTGAGTTAGTAAGAGAAAGGATCGGAAATCAGCATGAAAAAAGTTGGTGTACTTGCTCGCGTACTAGTAGTAGTCGGAGCTCTGAATTGGGGTCTCGTGGGCATTTTCCACTTGGACCTTATGGCGACGCTTACCGGGAGACATTTCGGCGAAACGTCTTCCATTAGCTCGGCCATCTACATTTTGGTGGCTCTTGCCGGCGTGTACGAGGCAGCTTCCTGGAAAACCGTCCCGCGGCAATCCCAGAACAGCTACTTGCCTGCGCGCGGATGAAGTCGAGCCATTGCAAGACGAAAGGAAAACGTTACATGAAATATGAAGATGTAGCAAAGACGGAGCCTCAGCCTGGAGCACGTGAGGAGCATCGCGAGGGACCACTTGCGCGGAGCATAGAGCAGCAAACGGCAAAGCTTCCGTCGGATTTATTTTTATGGGCAGCTTTCGGCTCGATAGCGGGTTCGTTGGCCTTTAAGCTAAGTGGAAAGGATCACGAGGCCTTATTCGTCGGCCAATGGGCTCCCACCTTCTTACTCCTTGGAATCTACAACAAGCTGGTAAAACTACACGGATCGGAGGGTGTTTAGTAATCTGCAGTTCACGTAATGAAGGAGAGCCCCGCCGACGAGTGTCTCGCCTTTCGAAACTCGGTGGACCGACGCTAGCCGGATCGCAGCTTAGTCGGGCGCAGGCTTGGATTTCCGGTGAAGGTGTTGGGCTAACACGGCCTGAAGAGCAACGACTGGCGTCGCTGGCGGTCGGGTCCTCACCTTCGCGTCTCCATCGAGTATCTCCATGCAATCTTCATACTTGGAGAAGTCGGGGATTCGATGTACGGGGTATCCTCCAACGTGGCTCCCTATGTAACGCATCCGGATTTGCCCCGGTTCCACGGGCCAAATCGCAGAAAGCCGGTCGGAGCTGGCTCAACTCGGGCGTCGGGCGAATCGGATCGGCCTGCGGCTTTCGTTTCACCCCTCAGTTTGACCGCCGTTTTGGACGGGCAGAGAGCACGTCTCCGATATCACCACACTACGTGCACAACGGAAACTAGTTCCGGGGCTGGTGCGTAATCCGGGCGGCGCCAAAGGGATGCCGAACCGCAGATCACTTCCTCTATGCCGACTTCCCCCCGTACCAATCGGAGAGACTCATTCGCCAAGCGTAACCCCACAGTTGCACCGGTTAGCCCTTCACATAGTGTTGCAAGATTGCGCCTGAGATCATGATCGCGCTCACCGCCAATACAATCAAAGTGCGAATCCACCAGTGAGCTCGACTCGAAGCCCCTGGTTCCGCCTTCTGAGTCACCCAGAACAACGTGAGAAGATATACCCGATGATGCCCAAGAATGGTCAGCATCGATGCGCAAATGAGCGCGAAATGAAGTACGGCCCGTAGTCGTTGACCAGAATGAACACATTGATGAGGAGTATGTTTGCCATCACCGGCAATATAATGAGCGATGCCAACAAAGTGGTTTCCTAAAGAGTAAGAGCGTAGCACCAGCTACCTGGTCAGGCCAAGAATCGAGGCGTATACGCGCGAATAGCCATAGTAGAACCACGCTAGCTGGTACCCGTTGAGCGAGCCGATTGGCCGCTGAGCGAGTTGGGCTGACATATTGAACTGCAAATGCGCCAGTTTGCTCACCCCATACATGTACAGCATGAAGGAACAAAAATAACGTAGCCAGTCGAGCAGCTTCGGATATGAATTTGCGCCCTCGCGTGGCTTCAACACGATGGGTCTCCGGAAGGGAGTCGGCAAGAGATTCTGCGCTACCTCTTATTGAGCTACGTCAAGAGCTCGTCAGAAGTTCCAAGGCAGATCTTCGGAGAAGACACTCGACCGTCCACGAGTTGGAATTATGTTCCCGCGAGGCTGTTCGCCATATGATTACCGCTAAACGCGCTTCTTGTAACTTGACTTTCGGATGGTCCGCAAGTCGGAAACAATCGTGGGATTGTTGTGCTCGGAAAACCCCGTTCACGGAAACTAGCAATTGCGTTGACACGGTGCCGCTCCTGTTCCCCGATGCGGCTTCATCTTCACCATAGGGCTTCGTTACCCAACTTTAAGTCCTGGAGTATTACCTATCTCCCTGGACAGACACTGACCGCCCCGTGGACGGTTGTTGCCTCACTCGTCATCCCGAAACCCTTTTTCGCACCTGCCGTTGTTGTGGACGCTTAACGCAGGCCACCGGAGGCGAGAAGCGTTTCGCCCGTCATCCATCCCGAGTCCTGCGAAGCCAGGAAAACCGCGATAGGCGCTGTCTCCGGGCTGTGCGATGCGGCCCAGGGGCGTTTGCGATTCCATCTGTTGCTGAAAATCGGTTCCCATAAATCGGCCGCGTGTACCCCTTCGGCCTCGACCATACCGGGGTTGCTGGAGTTGACCCGGATCTTCTTCTGGCCGAGTTCCTTAGCCAAAACGCGCGTCACAGCGTCCACCGCTCCCTTTGTGGCAGTGTAAATAGCGGAGGTCGGAGGCGTGATAGTGCTGACGGTCGAACCGATGTTAATGACGGCTCCGCCTTCCGGACCGAAGTGTCTTGTCGCTTCCTGTGTCGCCAGAATGAGTCCCAATACGTTGGTGTTGAATTGCCGGTGGACCTGATCCTCCGTGATCTCATCCAGTGGCGCGAACTGATAAACCCCTGCATTGTTCACCAGTACATCGAGTCTCCCGAAACGCCTGCTTTGTTTCAGCGAAGATTCGCTGTACCTCAGAAGACTTACCTACGTCGCCTTTCACCGCCATGGCTTTGCCTCCCTTCTTTTCGATATCGGCTACGACGCGTTCGGCTCCCTCTTTGCTGGAGGCGTAGTTCACAACCACCGATGCGCCTTCGGCCGCCAATGCCTTGGCTATACCCGCGCCGATCCCCTTCGACGCACCTGTCATCAGTGCGACCTTGCCTTTTAATTTGCTCATGATCTCTCTCTCTGGATCGAATCGCATAATATCGACAATTCGGTAATCGATGTACAGTGGTTGCGCGAGGATTCAGCTTTCCCGGGCTAAAACTTTTCAGGTAATCGAGGTAGCCTTGCAAAATCTTGCGCTCGAGAACGAGATCGGCAAACTTGCCCTTGCGGACTATGGAAATGAGCCGGCTGTTTCGAGATCTTTGAGGTGGTGGGACAGAGTGGCAGCGCTCACGGTTTGGCGTTTACGCACCTCCGCACCCCATCCCACAGTTTTGCGACCCGATCTGTTTCAGAATTTGACGGCGACGCGGATCCGCTACCGCTTTAGCCGATCAGGCGTATCTGTCTTTCAGAAAGTGGGTTGCGCTTTGGCACTGGTGACTGCCGGAATGGCGCTTGGGAAGGGTGAAGCGCCAAGTCATTCGCCCTGCGGTCTCGCTCTCAGTGTAGCGGTCGCGGTTTGTAGACAGCGTTTTGCGAGGTCGGAACAAAACTGCGGAGATCCTTGCTGTGGACGCGTGCAGAATCACGCCTCGATGGTCGCCCCCAATCATGAATCCCGGCGAATCCAGCCTGAATCAATATTGTCAAGACATGCAGAAATAGGACGGCTCGCAAGGTTTCAGAAGTCGCATTGTGTCGTCAAACCTTTTTACGCTATGTATTGCTCTTCGCGTGTTTTTGTTTTGCATTTTTCTTGTTCTTTCAAAATCTGTTTCGCATCACGTGCCCGGCTTTGTTGGCACGCTCTAAAACGTCAGACCGAACGATTCGATGGGTTGTGACATCTGTCACAGAGCTCCCGATTCGCCGGTCTTAACAATGAGGCTGCCTCCTGCACGCCTGTATCCGTGCAGGGACAAATTCGGCGCTATCATCACTCGTCCTCAGTTCACCAGGCCACACAAGGCGAGATCGTCAATCCGATGGCAGTCACACGAAAAATGCACTTGATTGGATCGAAATGCACTCAACATTAGCTTCTTGGTTCGTAGCTACAGTGGCGGTCTTGACGTCCTGCTTAGCCTATGTCTTCGATTGGAATGAAACGCATGTGTACAACCCAAACTGGCCTCCGCATGCCAAGTTTCACAATGCCCAAACATTACTTCTCGGTCCTCTCTTGGCAACAGTTTCCCTCGTCTTCTTGTGGGGCAAGCACGATCTCCACTCAGCGGTGTTAACCTGCTCCTTATATTGGATAGCTCAAATCGGGAGCCTGGCATTCCCGGGAACGGGCGCTCATTGATCCCGAATTTCGAGATCGTTAGGGCTCTCGCACTCCTATGCAGCCTTTGCTTGCTTCAGTTCTCCTCGCCCTTCTCGTTGCGGCCTGGATGATCGCGTGATTGTTCCTGTCACGAAGAGCGACTTCGCCGGTCTCATGAATTGAGACGATGCAAAAAAATGGCATAGGTGCTTCTGGAGCACGCCACTCGAGCGATCCGGAGAACTCCACCCGGCTGTCGACCTTTGATCAGTACCGTAGCTTACTCTTCTCGATCGCTTACCGGATGCTCGGCAGCGTGGCGGATGCCGAGGACATCTTGCAGGAGACCTTTATCCGCTGGCAGCAATCGACTGAGGACAGGATTCGGTCTCCGCGTGCATTTCTCGTCACAATCGTCAGCCGTTTGTCTATCAATCACCTGCAGTCCGCGCGCGTACAGCGCGAAGAGTACGTGGGGCAATGGTTGCCTGAGCCGCTTGTGACCGATCCGGACAGCGATCCGTTTGAAATCATGAAAGTGGATGAGTCTCTCTCCATGGGCCTTTCTCGTATTACTGGAACGTTTAGCGCCCATCGAGCGCGCGGTATTCCTTCTTCGAGAAGTCTTCGAGTACGAATATTCAGAAATTGCCGCTGTCGTTGGTCAGAGCGAAGTGAATTGCCGTCAAATCCTCCGGCGAGCGCGCCAACATGTCACCGCGTCGCGGCCGCGTTTCGAAACATCTGAGCAGAAGCAGAACGATCTGCTGCAGAGCTTTCTCAAAGCTGTAGAGATTGGAGATACCGAGGGACTCGTTGCACTGCTATCGAATGATGTCGTACTCCATTCTGACGGTGGCGGGAAGGCGGTCGCCGTACCCAACCCCGTCCGAGGCGCCGGTAACGTCGCCGCGGGATTTTAGGCGGCCTCAGGCGGTTCGTGCCAAAGACATTGGTGCGGCGTTTAGTGCGAGTCAACGGAGAACCAGGTGTCGTCAATTATCTCCACGGCAAACCGCACTCCGTCCTCACTCTCGACGCCGTCGGCGGCCGGATTCGGGCCATCTACGTCGTGACAAATCCAGAAAAGCTATCTCACTTGCCCGAACTATCTGCGAATCCGAATTAGAGCGCTCCGTCACGAATCGCGATTCTAAACGGTCCTTGCAATAGGAATCAGAGAATAGCCGGGGCAACTGCCCAGACAGGAGATAACCATGAAAGGCAAAAGAACGTACTGGCTGGCGACAGCGTTCGTGTCGTGCATTATGACAATATCCGGTGCGCTCGCCGTAACTCATGCTGCGCCCATGATGAGGGCTCTCGCACATCTCGGCTATCCTCCGTATTTTTCAGATCTCCTGGGCATCGCCAAGTTATCGGGAGTCTGCATCCTGCTCGCCCCGGGGTTCGTCAAATGGAAGGAATGGGCCTATGTTGGGTTTGGGATCACTGTCATCAGCGCATCCTATTCTCACTGGTTCTCCGGGGATGGCCTCATGGCGCTCGAGCCATTGGCTACCTTTGCCGCATTGGTCGTTTCCTATTTGACCCGTCCCGCAGATCGCAGGGCGCAACATGCAGCCGGCCAGGCACTGTCTTGAGCTTTCGGAGTGTCGCTCGCGAGCTATTAGCGCTAAGGAGATGCGCAGGATGAAAGTCGTTGTACTGGGTGCCACCGGAGGAACAGGACTGGGGATCGTTCGCCAGGCAATTGAACGTGGTCATTCAGTGACGGCGCTTGTCCGGTCCCCCGAGCGGCTCAACACGTTTCGCGATCACATCAACATTAAGCAAGGAAACCTGCTGAACAATTCGGAGTTGGAAGAAGCATTGAATGGTCAGGACGCTGTCTTGTCCGCATTTGGGCCACGTGTGCCAATCGCGAAGACCGACAAAACTCTGCTGCAAGAGTTTGCTCGTGCGCTGATTGCCGCAATGTCGCGCACCGGACTTAAGCGCGTCATCGTGGAGTCGACGGCGTTCCTGTTCAAGGACTCGATTTTCCCACCCACCTATCTCTTCGGAAAATTGCTGTTTCCGAGCGTTGTAGCGGACGCCTCCGCGATGGAAGAACTTTTCCAAAGGAGCCAACTGGACTGGACGCTGGTTCGGCCTCCCAAACTTACAGACGGCCGCCACTCCGGCAAGTATCGGGTTCGAGAAGGGCATCTCCCGCGGTTCGGATTCTCTATCTCTCGGGCAGACGTGGCCGATTGCTTCCTAAGTCTTCTCGACGGCGAGAAAGCCACCCGAAAGATCATCGGCGTGAGCCATTGAGTGCGTAATACGTTTGCATGAAGTGACGAGCAAAGTGGATGGCCCGCGTTGCCCGTCCCATGCGCTTCTATGATCGCCGCTGCCTACTTCAGCGAGGCCATATCGATGACGAACCGGTACTTCACATTGCCTTTCAGCAGGCGTTCGTAGGCTTCATTGATTTGCTCGATACGGATCAACTCGATATCGGACGTGATGCCATTTTCGGCGCAAAAATCCAGCATTTCCTGCGTCTCCCGGATCCCGCCGATCGCCGATCCCGCCAACTGCCGCCTCCCCATGATCAGTCCAAAAGCCGGAACAGGCACCGGGTTTGGCGGAACTCCTACCAGTGTGAGCGTTCCATCCCGCTTCAGAAGGCTAAGGTACGCATTGCAGTCGTGGTCCGCAGAGACTGCATCGAGTATGAAGTCGAAACTGCCGGCATGCTTCTGCATCTCAGCTTGATTTTTTGACACAACCACTTCATGTGCCCCCAGCCGCAGGGCGTCGGCAGTCTTGTTTGGCGAGGTCGTGAAGAGAACCACATGCGCGCCGAATGCGTTGGCGAATTTCAGCGCCATGTGTCCCAGGCCGCCGAGCCCCACTACACCCACCTTCTGCCCCTTTCGCACATTCCAGTGACGCAAAGGAGAGTATGTAGTGATTCCCGCGCAGAGCAACGGAGCCGTAGCGGCAGGATCAAGCTGATCAGACACCCGCAGCGCGAACGCTTCATCGACCACTATGTTTTCCGAATAGCCGCCGTAGGTCACACCTCCGAGGACCTTATCTTCGCCGTTGTAGGTGAGCACCGGAAATTTCTCGCAGTACTGCTCAAGCCCTTCCTTGCAGTTGATGCAAACGCCGCACGACCCTACCATGCAGCCAACCGCGCCGAAATCACCCTCTTTGAATTTCTTGACGGCGTTTCCCGTCTTCACCACACGCCCGACGATTTCATGGCCGGGGACGCACGGATAAACAGTAGGCGCTGCGTTTTCCCACTCGTTTTTTACCTGGTGCAAATCGGAGTGGCACACTCCGCAGAAGAGAATGTCGATCTGTATGTCCTGAGGTCGCGGGTTGCGGCGCTGGATCGAACTACCTGCCAGGCCTGATGTGGCGCTCTGCGCCGAATAAGCTTTTGAGGGATACGTGCCCCCGAAGCCCGAGCGCTCTTCCCTCTCCAGAGTTGCGCTTGATTTCGTCTCGCTCATGCCGAATATTCCTCCTACGCCTTCGACTATAACCCCATATGCCCTGATGTCTGCCTCGTATTCCGCGCCACTCTAAGACTCCGCCCCAGCTCACACTCCAACGCTCCGAGCCCTCTACTTCTTTCCTCCTCTCTCACGCTCCTCGTTTCCCGCTCCCGCCTCCCGATCGTCTCTTGCCTGCGCGCACACACTGTGCACTAGCACCACGTCCGCCTCGTCGGATCCGGTAGGTCTTTACCAACTTTCGAGGTTCAACGAAATCAGCATCGGGATATGAGTTGCCGAGTGCTGCACCTGATATCGGGCCAATCTTCATAACGCCAAATCTCCAACATCCGACTCCATCCAAATGACATAGCGTAGATGGTCGCCCAGGCCGTCTTTTGGTCTCTATTCCATACGAAACCGCCGCCCGTCTCATAGTTTTAAAGGCACCGGCACAGAGGGTTACGTGCGGGGACGCTGGTTTCTAGCAGGGTTCGCATGTAAACTTCATCCGACGCCGGAGTAAATTCCGGGCCGATATGTTTAGGCTATTGAATCGGGCTCTCGGTGTAACCGCATTTTTACGTAGAGAGCATTAATCAGCTTCTCTTGGTGGACGGCATGGGGTTCGGATGCATGCCTAGCACCGATGATCAATAGTTTCGCCAACTTACGAACCGCTCTAATCTCTCAAACCGCACAAACGGCGCGGATTTGTCGGAAATCTGTCAGACCGCTCCGTTTCACCTTCTAGAAAGCTGAAGGCACCGTGTAGCGATGGCTTCAGCAAGAAAGGTTTTGGTGAAGCCGTGCGCGCAGCCACGGTCACTGCCCCAAGTGTATCCGAAAGTGCTGGCAAGCACCAGCAACGAAATGCACAAATCGTCTCCGGTTCCGGGATGTCTCGCCAGGAGCGCCGGTCCAGTCTCGGATTGCGCGTAGGCGACGCATTCAATCCATTCTGTCTGTTCGACGGAGCTTTGGTGCCTTCGGAAATCCTGAGAAGCCCTGACATACTTCCGTCAGAGAAGCTTGTCTTCGCTCGCCTCATGCAGTTTGCCGGAGGAAAGGGGAAAGCTTGGCCTTCCATCGAGCGAATCGCGGAAGAAGTTGCTCTTTCCGTCCCTCAGGCCCGGCGCTGCGTTAGCTCCCTCCAAAGCAAAGGCTTCATTCGACGGCTAGCGCGCTCGGGCCGCTCGAACGAATTCGAGTTTCTCTGGCACGCAATGTACGAACAGGAACCCCGATCGCCTGTGATTGCGGTACCCCGATCACCCGCGAGTGACCTACCCCAATCATGCGTGATCGGACCGGGGCACTCGGGCATGATCGCCGGGGAGCAATCACCGAAGATCGGACCGGGGCGATCATCGGTGACCGCCAGAAGAGAATCAATTGAATCATCATCATCACAAGAGATTCAATTTGAAAAGAATCAAAGGCGAAACGGCCGAGAACCGTTACCTTCAAAGAATTTGATTGATGATGATTTTGCGCACAGGAGAGGGGAACTTGACGAACCCGAGCAAGAGTTCCTGCTTCGCCTGCAGGAGCGCGACGGCGAGTCGGTGGACCGGCACGCGATTCTGCAATCCATCGCGGGCGATCTGAAGAGCTACTCAGATCTTAAAGCATTCCTCGACTTCGAGCAAAAACAAACAACCGCTCCGCACAAGCTCAAGAATCCGGCAGGCCACTATCGGTGCACCGTGGGCAAGTTTTACGAGGCTCGCGCTAAGCGCCGGGATTGGGATATCCGGTCCGAGATGAAAGCTCTCGAAGCTAAGATCAGCGGCTCTACAGGGGCATTGAAGGACTCGCGAACATGTTCCCTCGGGCACTGCAACGGTACCGGTGAGTGCTGGGATGAACGCGGTCTAGTAGCACCCTGTGCCTGCGAAATCGGCCAGCAATTGCCAGCTAAAGTGCTCGCGGCGTTCGAGCAGATGAACGCCCTACCGCGAGGCTCAAATGGAGTTTTCCAATGAACTTTAGGCAAGGACAAACTCCTGGAGCTTCGCCCCGGCGCGTGACAAGGGAGCTGCCCTTCAGGTTTCAGGCGGTACCCCCTTCCGTCGCTCTGCTCCTCCTTCCCCCGAAAAAGCGCAAGCGCTTCAGCCACCCTTGCACTTGCCGCCCCAGTCTCGCCAGCGACGCCTCGGAGGTGTTATGACATCACCTCATCAAATATTTTCAAGCAACAGCGGAGAGCCTGAAGCAAGCGAGAAGGGGCTGAGACCTCGCACTGCTGACTCAATTTATTGTGCTGATTGCCTTTGCGGCCGGCACTTCGAAACATCATCGCGCGAGTGGATCTGCCCTAACTGTCACCTCGGCATTGTCATTGATTGGGGCCACCCGGACATAGGAGTTCGGAACTACCCGGCGCAGAATCATTCGACAACGACGGAGGCTGCGTAATGGCAATTCCTCCTGAGCTCTTCGAGTACAAACAATGGGTTCTCTGGCGCTGCACCGAAGTAAACGGACGCATGTCGAAGATTCCCATTTCGGCTTGGAGCGGAAAAGCCGCCGCTTGCGACAAGCCGCAGACCTGGAGCACTTATTGCCATGTCCGACACGTGGTCCGTCGTTTCCGATGCGACGGAATCGGATTTGTGTTCACCGATTGCGATCCATTCTGCGGCATTGATTTGGACCAGTGCAGACCTGCAAATGGAAATATCTCTCCCGAAGCGCTGGACTTAGTTAGACGAATGGGAAGCTACACAGAGCTTTCACCTTCCGGGACCGGTGTACACATTCTGCTCAAAGGAGGATTGCGAGAGAAGGGGCGGCGCGTCGGTAAAGTCGAAATCTACGACACGGGCCGTTATTTTACGGTCACCGGGAAGCAGATCTCAGGTTCGCCGTTTGAGATTCGAAGCCGACAGGAGATGTTGGACCGGCTGATGGCCGAGCTGGTCTCACCTACCGATCCCGCTTCCATGAGGGCGATCTTCACTCGGCCAAATGCATCCGACCAGGAACTGATAGAGCGAGCCTTACGCGCACGTAATGGAGACCGCTTCGGCCGATTGTGGGCTGGCAACCCTTCTGACTATGAGAACGATCATAGCCGGGCGGACATGGCTTTATGCCGCATGCTCGCATTCTGGACGGGTGGTGATCGCGAGCGCATTGACAGGCTATTTCGCCTATCGGGGCTGATGAGAGAGAAGTGGGACCGAAGGACCGGTGACGTCACATACGGGGTGATGACCATCTTGTCTCTGTTTAGGCAAAAATCATCCGAACTGACGCAGTCAATTCCAGGGAAGGGACTCCCGGAGCACAGTAGATCGGAGGTGAAGACGCAGACTTAACCATCGGTTTCCCAACAATCCGAGCGATTCGTTTTGAGTGGATCGCTCAACCCAAAAACAGATTGAAAAGCTTTGAAAGAGAGAACGAATTTGAAGTACCAATTGAACGAGAGTGAGCAAGAACAACTCACTCAGAAAGTTACGCGCGTACTAGCCCATCCGGCAGTGCGCGGCGCTTTGTTGTTCACGGGCTGTGCTGCGCTGGCCTGTGCACAATCCAGTCCGTTTGGCCAAGTGGCAAGCGGCGCATCCACAGAAGCCGTCCTGATCGCAAAGTGGATCGGCATTATCCTCTGCATTTTTTGCGGCTTCGGCCTGATGGCCGGCGGCCCGGGAGCCATGGCAAAAGCCAGTGGGCTTTTTTTGGGGCTCATCTTCGCTTTGTTCGCAACCCCGATCGTTGCTTGGGTGCAATCGCTCTAAGGAACGCTCTCATATGGCAATCGGATCTTTACGGCATGACGTGAACCCAACGGGAAAGGCGTTGAACCGACCGCAACTCATTCTCGGCATCGACAAACGGCTCATCGGGATGGCGTTTATCGGCGTCGCGCTAATCGGTCAGAACGATGGCTGGCAATTCAAAGTAGCCGCCATCGCGCTGTTTCTGGCCGTGGGGTTTGTGGGGCGGCTGGCTAGCCGTAAAGATCCGAATTTTTTCCTGGTGATGAACAAATACAGACAGCAGAAGTCCTTGTATGACCCCTTGAAGCGTGAGCAATTTCGCCTGCGAGTTGAAAAGAGCAATCCATGATTCAATTGAAACCGTTTTTGAAGACGTATCAGAACGCGGGCGCATTGAATTCCTTGCTGGCGCCGCATGCCTTTGTGGACGAGTACGTCTTTCTGACCAAGGCGAATCAGGTTGGAGTGCTATTTCAGGTAGCGGGAATCGACGATGAATGCCTCACCGAAGAGACGCTCGCGAATCACACAAAGCGCGTCAGCGCGGCGTTTCGCGGCTTCTCGGAGCAGTTCCGCATTTACCAGTATGTCGTCAAGCAAGACCGGGCAGCGATTGAGCAGGGAAGGGAATTCCACTCAGAAGCGGTACGCCGGACCGTCGTCGACCGGCGAGAGCATCTCGAATCGAAGGCAAGCGGGCTGTATTCCCTGAAGCTCTACTTCGCGGTGCTTTACGAACCCTCGGGACTGACTGACCAGGGCACGCTGAAGCGTATGTTTTCGACCAAGAAGGTTTTGCGGTTACTGGCCCATGAGTTGGAACGCAACCGCACCGTCCTGATGGGGCAGGCGAGTTCTTTCGAGCGCACGATCGGCGATTTGCTCGGGCTCACGTTGCTCGGCAAACAAGACGTTTTCAGCTTCTTTCGCTTGCTCTGCAATCTCGACCCAGAGCTGGCCGACTCCGAGCATTTGACGACAGACAAGCATGTCGATTACCACCTGGCCAGCGCTGCGTTGAGTTGCTCCGATGCCGGCATCCAGTTGGGGGAAGCGGATATCGAAGTGCTCTCGATGCGCGATCCGCCCGCGCAGACGTTTCCAAATGTCTTACGCGACTTGCTCGCACTGCAAACCAACTTCATCTTGTGCAACGAATTCAAGCGAATCGTGAACGAGAAAGCGGCGACGCTGATCCGCACGGCGCAAAAGTATTTCTTTTGGTCGCAGTGGGTCTCCGATGTTCCTTCTGTGCTCAGCATGGTGCTGAATCGCGGCAAGCGCGAGAACGTGATCGTCGACAAAAGCGCATTGAACGATAAAGACGAGCTGGACGATTCACTCGCTCGAATTGTTAACCGCGGTGAATATCTCGGAGAGTTTAGTTTTACCGTCCTGCTGTACGGTTGGGGCGATAAGGTGAAGCTGCAGCGGGCGGCGGCCGATGTCGTGAAGATCTTCGGCCATCACGAGGGCTCGTTATTTCGCGAGAGCTACAACGCGCTGAATGCCTATCTGTCGATCATTCCAGGCAATCATCCTTTTGGGCTTCGGCATCTGTATCTGCATTCGAAGAACTACGCGGATTTGAGCTTCATTTATTCGCCCTACACCGGCGAGAAGCGCAACAAGTTTCTGGATCGTGAGCACCTGGTGGTGCTGGAGACGAACGAAGCGCTGCCGTATTACTTCAGCTTGCATCAGGGGGACCGGCTCGGAACGCTGTTATTCGGCGCACCCGGCTCGGGCAAATCGGTCTTAGCGAACCTTTTGATCGACCATTCGCAGAAGGACGAGCCGAGAACCTTCATTCTCGATTTGGCCAATAGCTATCGCCAAATCACTGAAAAGCATGGCGGCAGCTACTTGCACATGCAGTTTACGGAGGGCAGGCAGTCGTTTCGCATCAATCCGTTTGTGTCGCCGGGCACACCGGACAACCTGCAATTCCTGAGCCAGTTCATCCGGTTGCTTCTCACGAACTCTGGCTATCAGCCGACAGCCGAAGATGAGCGGCAAATTTTCGAAGCCCTGGAGGGTGAGTATATTCCGGGCGGCGGCCGAACTCTGAGCAGTTTTGTCGAGGGTTTACCCAAGCACTTAGCGGATCGGCTCCACGCTTGGACGGAAGGCGGGCAATACGGCTCCGTCTTCGACAACCAAGAAGACACGCTCACCTTTGCGCACTTCCAGACGTTCGACTTTAGCGGGATGGACGAGATTTATCCGAAGGTGATGGAACCGCTTCTGTTCTACATCTTTCAGCGGATCGCACAGATTGTGTATGACCCGAAGCTGCTGAAGACGTACAAGCAATTGTGGGCCGATGAGGCCTGGCGCTTCCTGTCGAACGAGACCTCGCGCAAGTACCTGGTGGCGGCGGGTAAAACCTGGCGCAAGCATAACGGCGGGATCGCGTTGATCACGCAATCGGCCGAAGATCTGCGGGCCGCGGGCATTCTGGAACTGGTCAACGAAATCTGCCCGGTCAAGATTCTGTTAGCGAATGCCGGTGCGGATCGCGCGGAGTATCAGCGGCTCTTCCGGTTGAACGACAAAGAAGTAGAGCTCTTCGCGAGCCTGAAGCCGAAGCAACAGTTTCTGCTCAAGACGGAAGAACGCGCGAAAGTCTTAAACGTCAACCTGGACCGGCATGCGTTCTGGCAGTACGCGAATAGTCCGTACGAGAACGAGAAGCGGCAAGCGGCGATTCAGCAATACGGCTTCGCCAAGGGCTTAGAAGTACTGGCGCGCGAAGCGTCCTAATTTCAAAAAGAAGGAACCACACATGCAACCTATCCACCATACACTCACATTCGCCCTGGCGTGTGTGGGAGTCGTAAACCTACACGCGGCCACCGTCGTCAAGCCGACGCCGGAGCCGTCCACCGCGAGTCGCACGATCGAGTACCACGAGTCGGACATTGCGCCGATCTATTCGCAGATCCGCTTCACCACGCTGATCCAACTACCCCGGCAAGAGACCATCACCGCCGCGAGCTGTGGGGATCAGGAGTTTTGGCGCATCAATTACATGGGCAATCTGGCCTATGTGAAATCGGCCAAAGTGGGCGCGCGAACCAACGTCAACTTGATCACGGCGAGTGGGAATTCCTACAGCTTCCTGGTTTCGGAAGTCTCGAGTGTCGCGGATGCGCACGCGGACCTGAAGGTCTTTGTCAATCCAGCCGACCGGGACGCTGTGACCGCTATGACGGACAAGCCCCGCTATGTGAGTGCCGATCAAGTCGAGGGCTATAAGAAAACGGCCGAGACCGCTACCGCGCAGTTGGAAGCCGAGCAAGCGGCCGCGGCGAAGCAATTGGAGAAAGCCAAAACGGAGTTGCAAGCGAACTATCCGACCACCATTAAGCACGATTACAAATACACGGTCGGACCCAAGAATCCGTTCAACGTCACGGCTATCTTTCACGATGACCGGTTTACCTACATCGACGCGGTACCGGAGGAAACGCCGGCTGTGTACGAGATCAAAGACGGGAAGCCGAGCCTGATCGAATACCAATTCAAAGACGGCCGCTACACCATTCCGAAGATCGTCAACGACGGCTTGTTGCGAGTCGGCAAAGCGGAGCTGAAGTTCAAGCGCGGCTAAAAGCAGCCCGGCCAACAAGAGGAGAAATCCGAGATGGACAACCAAGAGCAACCTCGCGAAGTGCCGCCGCTGCCGGAACCAGACAAGCTCCCCTCCGGGAACTTGAGCACCAAGAATAAGCGCTACATCTTTCTCGGAATCATGGGGGTCTTGGCGTTAGTCGTTCTGGGAAATTTGTTTAATTCGCCCACCGCACCGAAGGCACCGAAACCGGACGCCAACGCGAAAACGCAACAGCTGAATCCGACGCCCTCGCAAGTCAAGGAATGGGCGGACAACCTCGCGAATAATCAGGCGCAATTGAAAGCAGAGGCGGCGCAAGCGGAGGCCCTGGCTAAAGCGGCTCACGTAGAAGCGACTCCGAATGGCGATTATCTGCCGACACAAGCGGGTCAGAATCCGAGTCAGGGACCCTCGGCACAACCGAGCGAAGAGGAGCAACAAAGGAAGCAGCTCCGGCTCGAGCGGGAAGCCCTGGCCTATAAGTCGCTCTTCGCAGATAATATGGTGCACCAAGACCTGGTAGGGCAGGGGGCAGCGAAGCCCACGGCGGCGGTAGGCGACTCGGCAGACCAGACGATAGATCGACCTCCGGCAAGCCCGACGCAGGCCTCTAATGCAGGCCAAGTACCAACGATTGGCACTGCTCCAGAAGCCCCGGCATCGTCGGAGCTGAAGACTGTTGCGGATACAACGCCCGCAGCGAACAAGCGTAAAGCGCTCGACTTCGATCCGGCAAAGCAACCGACTTTTTGGCTTCCTGAAGGAACCGTGATCGAAGGTGTTCTTACCAACAAACTGGACGGTAGCAATACCGGCCCTGTCAACGTGATGATTTCCGCGGCAGTCTACTTGCCAGGCACGCGCTTGCTCTTACTCCCGCAAGGAACACGGGTCCTCGGCGAGGCAAGCAAGGTGTCGAGTTTCGGGCAAGGACGCTTGGCGGTTGCGTTCCACCGCATCCTGGTTCCTGGTCTCAATACGTACTCCATCCCGCTCGACAAACTACCTCCGGGACTGGCACAAGCGGGCGAAGTGGGGCTCAAGGGAAAGGTGAATTCGCATTACGCCTCGATCTTCGGAGCGTCGCTGGCCGTGGGCGCGATCGGTGGTTTAGCGCAAATCGGCAATGGGACGAACGGCTTCGGGATTAACCCGATGTCCGAGTTTCGCAACGGAGTTTCGCAGTCGACGGCGCAATCGGCAGACCGCATTCTGGACCGGTTCTTGAATCGGCTGCCAGATATCCAGATCTCAGAAGGAACTCGCGTTCGGGTGCTCTTGACGGATGATTTGCAGCTCCCGTCTTACGAAGCCATGCATGTCTCCGGGCCAGGCTTAACCAGGGGATTCTAGACCATGTTCCTGGATCAAGTGCTCTCGCATAGGTTCTGGTTTGTTCTGATCGGCATCGCGATCGTGATCGGACTCCCAAGCCTCATCAGAAAGCTGGTTCAGACACTATTGGCGGCCCAACCGGAGTACAACGTGGAAGGGAGGACATCCTCGATGACGCCGGAGCAAGAGAAATGGGTATTCGAGAGCATCCATTACCTCAGATCGCGAATAGATGGACCGCAGCAAATGAGCGCGGATCAGGCGGAAACCAATCGCATGATCCGCTCTCAAATCCGGCTTAGTCGCCTGCCGGGTGGGTTTCTGCTCCTCGTGTTAATAGGATTTCCACTCGCCTTTTTGTTTATGTGGGGGGTTGTTTGGCTAGCGAAGTGGTTGCAGCAATTCGGTTTTTAAAGAAGGACGTTTCCATATGAAAAAGCAGTTTCTCACGCTCTCCAAAGCCTCCTTGCAAAAAGCGCGGAGGCTCGGTTCTGAATTCGCCCAGTTCCCGTTCTTCCAGAAATCTGTGGCGGTCGGATTAACCGGCGCAATCGCCCTGGGACTGCTGGCGCCCATACCCATGAAGGCCATCTTTGGCGGCATTGTATTCGATCCCTCGGCCTACGCCACACTCGGCCATATCTGGAAAGAAGATATCTCGACCGGTGCAAAGTTGATCAAGGAATACAACCAACTGGTCAAGATTTACACCACCAGTGCGCAGCTCTATGCCATGTCCGTGGCCATGGCTCAAATGGTCAGTCATCCGCAACGGACGGCCATGTTGGCGGTGGTTCCTGCCTTTATGAACAACGCAACCCAGAACCGGTACGGAGAGACAATCAACTGGCCGGTGGCCATGAATGGCCGGATTGGATTCGCCGCGAACTCCTGGAATCAATCCACGCTGGCGCTGGCACCGAACCCTTACTTGGCAGCCGAACACTTGGGCAGCAGCTACCTTCTGGCGCGCCTGGCAAGCGTCGAGGCAACCGACGGAGCCTCGATTCGCTGCACTAAAATCCTGTCGCAGTACAACCTCAACCAGCAACAGAACGCAGGAGCCATCCAGCTTTTGAAGGCAGCCGGCGTCGACATCTCGAAGCCCATGAACGCCATGGTTGCCCAGCTAAACGTCGCCAATGCGGGCGCACAACAATCTCGAATGGAGCAGCTCTCACAGGGAAATATCCAAGCCTGTTTGGCCGAACAGCAGATGTTGAGTAACAAACTACAGCGCGACCAAGAGGTCGAGAACTTGAATTATTTGGGTGATGTCCACTATTACCAGCAGGCCCAAAACATGGATTGGGGAGACGCGGATACCGGCTTTCGATCGTTCCGTCTCCCCTAAAAAGAACACCCATGTACCCCTTCAACCGGCTCGACTCGCTTCTCCAAAATCCGCGCGTGATTCGCGTCATTGGAATCTTTGTTGTCATTTATTTGATATTTACGCTCTGGCTGTTTCAGTCCGATCAGGCGCGCTTCAATACCGACACGCAGACCATCGCGGCGCTGCAGAAAGAGCTTGCAGTCGTAACGCATGAAACCAAATCGCTCCGTCTTCAGTTAGCGAATAAGCAGTTCGAGGGCGGCGTAACAAAGTACAGACAAGACCGGGTAGAAGCCTCAAAAGGAGAACCAAGGTGATCGCAGCATTGAACACCAAACTTCTGATAGCAATCGTTGCATTACTGGCCACGATCGCAGGGACAGCGGGCTATATAGCCCACGTTGAAACCGTCAGAAAGCAGATCGAACTGGCAAGGGAGCAGCGCCTGGCTGCGGAAGCCAAAGAGCATCAGAAGTATCTCGATGACCTCAAGAAAGCCCAGAAAGAGCAAGACAGTACATGGAAGGATGCGGATAAAGCCTTCCGGAATTTTAAGCTGCCAAAATGAAATCCCATCGCATATTCGCAATGTTCTTCCTGCTCTCGTCCTTCGCATTCGGGCAACAACCGATGACGACGTACAGCGGCAGTATTACCACTCAGATCATCAATATGGTGACCGCAGGGCAGCCTGTCTTTTTGGCATTCGGTTCCACTCTTCTCACGTGGCTCGCCGTCATCATGCTGGTTATATACGGCCTCAAGTGGGCGCTTGCGAGCGCTTCCAACTACCACGGGCATTTCGATTTCCCGGCCATGGTGCACTTCTTTTGCTTGTTCGTTATGGCCGAAATGATGCTTCGGTTCTACAACGCCACGTTGCCATGGAGTAGCTCTAGCTTCAGCAATCTCTTACCGAATACCGGAATGGCTCTGGCGAATGCGATCACCACGAGCTCTTTTCAGACCCTCATCACCCAGGTTGGCGCCCTCTTAAAGATCATGCAAACGCAGAGTCCATCTATCTTTCACGGCGGGGAATTGGTCATGTATACCTTTGTCACCCTTGACATGCTGCTTATCGAAGGACTGCTTTTTGCAATCACCATTACGGGCTTTGTTGCAATCGGCATCGGGGCTGTTTTAGGGCCAGTGTTTATTCCCTGGCTAGCGGTACCGAGGCTCTCGTTTTTGTTCTGGAACTGGATTTCGTTCATGCTGCAGTACTCGTTCTATCAGGTCGTAGCTGCAGCGTTAGTCTACGTCTGGACGAACGTTCTGGTCACCTTCCTGAGTGGTTGGTTCAACGGCAATTACAGTCTTGGACACTTTGCGGCTATCGTCCCTGGCCTCACTCTCTTGAACATCGGGATGTTCTGGTCGATGCTAAAAATCCATTCATTTGTGTCGGATTTGTTCAAGGGAGCCGCATCTATGGGCTCAGCGTTCAGCGGCGGTCAGCTACTTGGAATGATCAGGGGAATCGCTTCGTGAGTATGAATACGAACAAGAAGTTTAAATCCACTTCGCTGCCGCCTGTAGAGTTCGCGGCGGCTCAGCATTTTGAGTTCTACGGCTCTACGTTGACCACGAACGCGGCACTGAAAGTAACGGTGTTAATCCTGGCCGCGGTGATCGCACTCCTAGCTTTTTGTGTGCTTCGGACGGCTAAGGCGGCAGCGAACGTCAAGCCCTTGATCGTCCGAATTAACGATGTCGGACGGGCTGAAGCACTGGCCTATTCGAGCTTCACCTACAAACCGCAGGCCCCGGAAATCCGCTACTTCCTTAGTCAGTTTGTGGTCGGTTACTACTCCCGAAACCACAAGACGGTGGCGCAGCAGTACGGCAACGCGTTGTACTTTCTCGACCGCTCTTTGTTCAACATCGTCGATGCGCAGGACCGCAAGTCGAACTGGATTGCCAAGTTCGCCATCGGCACCGACGACGATGTTCAGATCAATGTCGACAATGTTGTCATCGAGAATCTGGAGACGGAACCATACCGCGCCAGAGTCGAGTACACCAAGATCTTTATCAACCAAGCCGGAAGTGAATCGAAGCGTGAATCCTGGGCAGCTGAGTTCTTTTTTTGCATCAACCATGAGGTTCCGAACGACCTCATTCTGCACAACCCACTCGGCCTTTCTCTGACCTATTTCACGGCAGATCAGGCCTTCAAATAACCCCGAAGCTGCTAGCAGGAATCGCTGGAAAATCTGCTAGCAGCAAACAGCACAAAAGGAGCTGAGAATGAGCAAACCGATCATCGAAATTGAAGACAAAACACCGGACGAGCAGCTCGCAGTCCGGGTCCGTCCTGAGGTAGCAAAAGACCTCCGAGCGTACAGCGAATTCGCTTCGAGTTCGCAAGGCCATATCGTCGCGGCAGCGCTGAAGCGCTTGTTTGCGGCTGACAAGGGATTCAAGAGCTTCCTACAGACACACCCCGATGCCGGTGCGACGGCACAAGGCGACGGCAAGCCGAAGGTGGCTCGAAAGGGCAAAGCCGCATGATCGGCAAGCCTCAGAGCAGGGGCGTAACGGTGGTTTTAAGAGAGGTTTTCTTAACGGGTGGATCATGCCGCTACACTTCGTTTCGCGACATCCTTGTTCCACACGACACGAGAGGTCACGCCTTTCAGGTTGCTCGATAGCAACTATCGATATCCATTGCGGTTCGCGTGTTTTGGTTGCTAGCGAGCAACCATCCAGCAACCATTGTACGTTGAGGTTTGTATGTTAGCCATCTCACGGTCAAAGATACTGACTGTCTCGGTTACAGCAAAGCATACGGCAGACGAAGAAACCCGGATCAGGGAGACCGCAGACCGGGCAGGATTAACGGTGAGCGAGTGGGCTAGGCAGACCCATTTAGCCGCTGTCTCGGTTTCGCCTGAGACTCGGATGATTCTCGCCGAGTTGGCAGCTTTCCGACAATTATCCGGCTGGTTTCAGCTCCAGCATCTACAGAAAAAAGCTTTCGACGCGAGCGCGATCAAGGAGGAGGTTGCGAAGGTCGATTCGCTCAAATTTGCATGGGCCGACGAGCGGATAGAGAAGTATTTCGCGATGGTCGCAAGTCAAACAGAGGACGAAGAACCCGAAGGCTCCGAGCAGGCTGAGACGGAGCCGGAAGAGGACGAGCCAGCATGATGTTCGAACCGCAGAAACCGGCGTGGCCGAGACGGCTGCTCACCTTCCGGATGCTCGGCTTGGTTCTCGCGATTGGCAGCACGTTCTTTTGGGTCAAGCTGTGGAAGCACACGGTCAATCCGGTGCAGGCTTACTATCTCTGGTCCTACGTACGGACGACGGTCTTTGCGGACCTTCCGAGCTTGCCTTCCCGAAGGCACAACCTTCCTACTTTCCTTGTGGTCGAGAGACAAGGCAAGCCTGTCTCGACAGCTTCTTACCTCTTGAATCCAACCGCGCGGCCTACTCTTCGCGCGATGGATATGAAGCCCGTGTTCTTTGGAGCGTACCTGAGGAACCACATCTATGACGGCCGCTCGCTTTGGAGCGTGCTCTTCTGGCCCGAAGTGGGCTTCGGTCTGTGCCTCGTCGGCTTCGTAGCAACCGGAGTGAAACTTGACCGGGACCACGCGAGTAAGGGACGCGACGGCCGCCTCTTGCGCGGTCCGTTCCTGTTGAGTCGGTGGGCCTTCAACCGGGCCACCAAAGGTGATGGCCTGCGCTTGCGCCTGAGTAACCGCAGGAACCCGTTCGAGCTGGTGGGTGGCGACCGCGGGCGCGATCTTGTGATCAAGCGCGAAAGGGAGGCGCATCACCTGCAGATCGCGGGCGATACCGGAACCGGGAAGAGCACACTCATCCGGCAGATTCTCTATCAAGTCGAGCAACGCGGCGACATGGCGATTGTGTTCGATCCAGACCGCGAGTACGTCAAGGAATTTTTCAATGAAGAACGCGGCGACTGGGTCCTGAATCCTTGCGACAATCGTTGTCCCTACTGGCCGATCAGCGAGGAGTGTCAGGACGAAGCGACGGCTACCCCGATCGCAATGGGATTCTTCCCAGACGCACCGACGCGGCAGCAATTCTTTTTGAGTCATACACGGGCGATCTTTGCGTATCTGCTGGCGACTCACAGGCCGACAGTGAACGAGCTGGCCTACTGGATGGCTCACCCGGAAGAGATCGATATCCGCGTGAAGGGAACGGAGCACGAGCATACCCTCACGGCGAATGCGGCCCCGCAGCGGGCCGGTATCCTGGGCAGTCTCAACGAAGCCGGTAAACCGCTTCGCATGATGCCCACCCACCCGGAAGAGGGACGGCGTACCTGGACAGTCCGCCAATGGGCGAAGGAGCGGAAGGGCTGGCTCTTCATCACGTCGACGGCTGACACCATCGACGCGCTTCGACCACTCCAGTCTTTGTGGCTCGACATGCTGATCTTGAAGCTGCAGAGCACCGAAGCACGGCCGGGGCTGGCCAGAGTGTGGATGGTCTTGGACGAGCTCGCCTCGCTCAATGCGTTACCGCAGCTCATGAGCGCTCTGACCAAGCAGCGAAAGAGCAACAATCCCATCGTGCTCGGCTTCCAGTCGATGGCTCAGTTAGCCGCGGCATACGGCGACAAACAGTCGGAGACGATCCTGAGCCAGGCGTTTACCAACATCTGCTTGCGCACCAGTGAACCGAGAGCAGCCGAGCACCTGAGCAAGCTCATCGGCAAGGCGCAACTGGAGCGCATCCGCGAGTCGAAGCCGACGCACTTTCTGAAGCGGACACAACAGGGTAGCTACTCCAGCGAGCGCGTGATCGATCCCGTGGTGATGGAGTCCGAAATCCAAGGGCTGGACGATCTCAACGGCTACTTCGTCCAGACCGGGAAAATCGTACGGATTCAGTTCCGGCCATTCGCCCGGCGCGAGCGAGCACCGGCACTCATCGAGCGAGTCATACCAACTGGGCGGCGACTCGATCCGCAAAGTACGTCGCTGGCCGAGCTGACCGACCAGCTAGCAAGCGAGGCAACCAAAGAGCCGAAGCCCGAGACGCCGCGCAAGCCAAAGGCTCCCAAGCAGGCAATTCAGCAAGCGATAGCAGGCAACGGCCTGGGAGCGGGTGAATTATAAGATGCTTGACGTTTCAAAGCCGTTAACCAGCTCCAAGGTCCAGAGTTATTACCGCTCTGAGTATTCGGCCGCATCGAACTCCTACTACTCAGGCGGCGGGGAGCTGCGCGGCGAGTGGCAGGGCAAAGCGGCAACGGAACTCGGCCTGGCCGGAGAGGTGACAGCCGAGGCCTTCGACCGGCTGGCCGAAGGGCAGCATCCACTGACCGGGGAGCAACTTATCCAGCACCGGGACACCATCCGGGCGGCGAACGGCGAAGAGATGGGCCATCGGGCCGGTTGGGATCTGACCTTCAATGCTCCGAAGACAGTCAGCCTGACTGCCCTGGTGGGAGAAGATGAGCGAGTCCGGGCCGCGCATCAGCACGCGGTTTCCGTTGCGCTGGATGCAACCGAGAAGTACACCCAAGCTCATATGGGCGGGAACCGGGCACCGGTGACGACCGCCAACTGGATTGCTGCGAAGTTCGAGCACTCGAACGCGCGCCCGGTTGACGGATACGCCGCTCCCCACCTGCATACCCACGCAGTAGTTTTCAACATGACGGAGGCAGCCGACGGACAAGCGCGAAGCCTGGAACCACGGGAACTCTACCGCGTCCAGTCCTTCGCGACAGCGGTCTATCAGAACCAGCTCGAACATGACCTACGGGCGCTCGGCTACTCCCTCCAGCGCGGCGCAAACCATGCGCCCGACATCAAAGGCTACTCCGCCGAGTACCTCGCAGCGGAGAGCGCTCGTACCGCTCAAATCAAGGCAGCGATGGAAGAGAAAGGTTTAACCGGGCGCGGAGCAGAATCGATCGTCAAGCATCAGGTCCGCGAGGAGAAATTGAACCTGACACCGGAAGAGCTGAGGGCTGCTAACAAGAAATCAGCCGAAGGCTTCGGCAATCAACCGCAAGCGGTCGTGGCGGAAGCGCGTGAGCGGCACCGGCGCGAAGTCTCGCCCGAGAAGATCGAAGCGCACGCAAAACTAGCCGTGATTTCGGCCAAAGACGGATTGAGCGAGCGGACGGCCGTCTTCGAGCACTATGAAGTACTCCGCGAGGCTTTACGCCACACCAATGGGCGGGCAGTCCTAAAAGACGTCGAGGCCGAGCTGACGAAAGAGAAGCGCGAGGGCCGGTTCATCGAAGTCCACCACCGGCGGCAGAATGCCCCTGAGTTTCGTTATACGACTCCTGAACTCATTCAGACCGAGCGGCGCATCCTGGAGCGGGTCCTGGAGGGTAAAGAGAGAGTGACTCCGGTTGCCACCGCCCACTATTCGACAATTGTCGCTCGCTACGGAGACAAGCTGAATGAAGACCAGCGCAAACTCGTATACGAAGCGCTGGCCACACGCGACCAGATTTCCGGCTTACAAGGTCGAGCCGGGACCGGCAAAACGACCGCCCTTACTAGCGTGGTCGAGCTCGCCGAGCAAGCCGGATACAAGGCGCAAGGTCTGGCGCCCACCTCGCGCGCAGTGAAGGGCTTACAAGAGGCTGGCATGGACGCGACGACGTTGCAGATGCATGCCATAGACCGACGGCAAAGCGAGGACACGCGACCGCGTATGTACTTCGTCGATGAGAGTTCGCTTGTCGCCTCTAAGCAGATGCGCGAGTTTCTGGAGAGTATTCGGCCCCAGGACCGCGTGTTGCTGATCGGGGATACGAAACAACACCAGTCCATTGAAGCGGGTCGTATCTTCGGACAACTGCAGGAATCCGGGATGCGCACGGTCGAATTGAATCAGATCGTTCGACAGAAGGATGAAGGCCTCAAGCAGGTAGTCGAAGCGATGGCCGCCGGCCGAATCGGAGACGGCGTAGACCTCCTGACCGCGCAGAGTCGAGTGCAGAGCTTTCCGGACCGCCGCGACCGGCTCGAAGCGATCGCCAAAGCGTACGTAGCGGCCCCGGAGGGAACCCTGGTGGTTTCCCCGGACAATGCCTCTCGGAAGGACATCAACACAGCCATTCGCGCGGAAATGCTCAAACAGGAACGACTCAAGCCAGTGGGGTACGAGATCACGATCCTGGTGAACCGCCAGAACGTGACCGGCGAAGCGCGGACGATTGCCGATAACTACCGCGTTGGGGACTCCGTTCGCTATCTGCGCGGCAGTGACGTCTACGGCCTGGAGGCGAAAAGCTATGCAACGGTCGTGAAAACGGACGCCGAGCAGAATCTTGTAACGGTTAAGACTTCGGCCGGCAAAACGGTAACGTACGATCCGCGCGAGGTAAGGGGCGTCACGCTCTATACCCCGGAGACCCGCACGTTTGCCGAAGGTGATCGTATTCAGTTCACGACGCCTTGGCGCGAGCAGAGCGTCGCTACCCGCGACATGGGAACAATTACCCATCTCGACAAGCACGGCAATGTCCGTGTCACCCTGGACGATTCGGGCCGCACAATTGGCTGGAACCTCAAAAACAATCAACACATCGACTATGCCTATGCGATGACCTCTCACGCATCGCAAGGCGCTACCGTCGACCGGGTTTTGGTGCATGTCGATACCGCAGACACCAGGAGCAAGGCACTGATTGACGAAACGCTGGCGTACGTCGCTCTCTCTCGGCCACGGTACGACGCCCAAGTCTTTACCGACAACCCCGACCAGCTCGCTAAGGCTCTCTCACGGACACAGGAGAACGCAACCGCGCTCGCATCGGAGCAGACCAAGGCTTATGCGCGGGCAGCGGTAGCGACGGCTTCAGAGTACGGAATGGAGATTTGACCGCATGCTCGAAAAGATACTGCCGTACTTGGAGCCAATTAAACACCTACTTACAGACCCCGACATATCGGAGGTCATGATCAACGGCAATGGGACGGTGTTCTACCAATCGAATGGAAGGCTTCATGAGATCCCCAACATGAAGCTCGATCAGAAGATCCTGGAACACGCGGCCAAGCGTATCGCGCGAGTACTCGGCAAAGACATCAGCGAAGCGAAACCCTTGCTTGACGCGCGGCTGGCTGACGGTTCCCGCGTCAGTATCGTCTATTCACCGATCAGTCATGGCGGCATTTCCTTCACCATCCGCAAATTCCGCGCAAACTGGTTTACCCTCGCGCAGCTGGTCTACATCGACGCGCTCCCAACTCACGTAGCGGACCTCCTCGCACAAGCGGTTATCGACCGCCAAACACTCCTGATTGTGGGTGCAACCGATACCGGGAAAAGCACATTCGCGAAATCGCTAATCGACTTCATTCCCATCGAAGAGCGCCTCGGCGTGATCGAAGACACGATTGAGCTAAAGATCGATCACCGGAATGTCTTCCGCTTTGAAGCCCGCGAAGAAACCCGCGGACCAGAAGGTGAAATCACAATGCCGGCCGTGACAATCCGCGATTTAGTCAAGGCTTCTTTGCGCAACCGGCCCGATCGCTTAATTATCGGTGAGGTCCGGGGCGCGGAAGCTTTTGACTTGCTCGATGCGTTAAATACTGGCCACGCGGGTTCCCTATCCACTTTGCATGCCAACTCGTGCCTGCAGGGTCTATCGCGCCTCGCCAGTCTCGCGTTACGGGCGAACGTCGAAATTCCGCACAATGCGTTACGGGCAGAGATCGGCGATCTCATCAACCTTGTTGTCCACATTGAGCGGCACAACTTTAAACGCAGAGTCTCGGAAGTGATTCGCTTGAGTGGCTTCGATCATCAACGGAATACCTATGACTTCGAACTACTGTACAAGGCAACGAACGTCATACCGATTCAAAGCGGCGGCATGAAAGCCGCAGCCAGCGGGGCCTCAAGGTAAGGAATCGAAGTTGTCTTGAAGCGCTACGCGCACGTTTAGAAAGTTTCCCTCCGATTCCGCCAGCTCAAGATCGATCTTTTTGCTATGGTCAGACTCGATGCAGTCTCAGATCGATACGCCCGCCGTTCAGTGGGGCCGCATCGGCAGCAGCGGGCAGACGCGCAGCCTCCCCTTCCCTACTCCGCAAGAGGCGGAAGCTGCGCTCGACAAGCAGCGCCGCGCGAAGGAGCACAGGGGCTATTCACTAACACCTTGTTGCAACATAAACATATCATTATGTTCTAATCACTAGATTTGGTAGAAACGCATGACCGAGCACAAATTTGGCGGTGGCTGGACGGAAATAAAGCTCTCGCGCCTCCAAAAGTATTTGAAAGCGTACCGGCAAATCTTCACGCAAAACGAGCGAGCCGGCTATTTCAAAACCTGGTACGTGGATGCTTTTGCCGGAACGGGCTCTCGCGTTCCTACAGCGACGGCTCTTGAATCTGTCCTCTTTCAAGATGTTTATGAAGATGAAGAGACGACGCAGTATAGAGATGGCAGCGCCACAATCGCGTTGAGCTTGCCGGAACCTTTCGACAACTATCTTTTTATCGAAAAGTCGAAGGGGCGCGTGGGCGCATTACAGCAGACAATAGAACGTGAGCACTCTGCATTGCAACCGCGATGCGACTTCAGACAGGGAGACGCAAACGAAGTTTTAAAAGCATGGTGCAAGGAGCGCGATTGGCAGAAAGAGCGCGCGGTCGTTTTCCTTGACCCGTATGGAATGCAGGTGGAATGGAGCACGGTTGAAGCTCTGGCGGCCACCAAGGCGATTGACCTTTGGTATCTGTTCCCGCTAGGTGTCGGCGTGGCGAGGCTTCTTACCTACAGCGGGAACATAGACGAAGCCTGGAAGAACCGCTTAGACTTGCTTTTCGGTACAGCGGAATGGCGCACAGAATTTTACCGGATTACGGTTGCGCGCGATTTATTTGGTGAGGACTACGAGACTGTACAGCGCGATGCCTCAGCCGCGAAAATCGAAGCTTTCATACATGCCCGTCTAGCCCAGATATTTGAGAAGGCCGCTAAAGGACTTGTGCTTAGGAACTCACGTTCCAGCCCGCTTTATTTACTTTGCTTCGCAGCAGCCAACAAAAAAGGCGCACCTACTGCAATCCGCATTGCGCAGGACATTTTGGACGACTGAAGGAGGGAACAATGGCGACTGCATCAAATATCGAGTGGACAGAAATGACCTGGAATCCGGTGACAGGCTGTTTCAAAGTGAGCCAGGGATGCAAACACTGCTATGCGGAACGTATGGCTAAGCGTCTGCACGCTATGGGGTCGGAACGTTATAGAAACGGCTTCCTGCCTACCCTGCATCATGACCTCATCGACTTACCCAGGCAATGGAAGAAGCCGCGCGTTATTTTCGTCAATTCGATGAGCGACCTTTTCCAGGAGGATGTTCCTGAAAGCTTTATCCGCGCCGTTTTCGACACGATGGAAGCCTGCCCGCAGCACACCTTTCAAGTTCTCACCAAGCGTAGCGACCGGCTCCGCGAGCTTGGAGCGACGTTACCCTGGCCCTCCAACGTTTGGATGGGCGTCAGTGTTGAGGATGTGCGAGTGATTGACCGAATTACCGACCTTGCCGCCGTGCCTGCGCAAGTTCGATTTCTATCCTGCGAACCGCTCATCGGCCCTCTCGACAATCTGCCACTAGACGGCATTCATTGGGTCATAGTAGGCGGCGAGTCCGGCCCCGCAGCTCGCCCGATGCAAAGGGAGTGGGTTTATTCCATTCACCGGCAGTGCGCCCGGCGAAACGTACCTTTCTTTTTCAAGCAGTGGGGAGGCGTCCGCAAGGACATGACAGGCAGAGAACTGCATGGGCGCACTTACGATGAGATGCCGCTGGT
>JBPCJX010000004.1:0-11841 GCA_051004875.1 Bryobacteraceae bacterium | reverse complement strand
AGTTGCTCGCGCAGGACCCGGTTCTCCTCGCGCAGATACTCGATCATCTGCAGCTGACGTTGATTCATCCAACCAGCCAGCGCAATCATCACGAACTGGATTGGATCAAGAACTCTCGGCATCTGGTTCGCTCATTATCGCAACGGTCCTAAGTCCGCGCACAACCTACGCCGATTTACGCACATTGAGTTTTCGGGCCAAACGACATGGGACTTGTTGGTCCCGTTGGTTGAAGACGGCGGCCATAGGGTGATAACGCCGGTTCTCACTGGGCTTGGCACAGACCAACATCGCCTGTCCGGCGTGTGATCGCGGAGCCGCCGTGGAATCAGGATCTTGCAACTGGAGAAGCGCCTGGTAGTGCCTCAACCCGGCCATGCCTCAAAACGTTACGGCCGACACAAACTCTTACATGTCGGCTTTGAATTCGGCGCTGTCCCGGCGCGCGTGCAAGAATACTCGGCAGCGAAACGCAGTCAGAACGCTGTCAGCTGTTGCCCCATCGACCGAGCGCTCCTCGTTATTCGGCTATGATATCGAAGTGTTCGGGGGTTTCTGCAGTGCAGAAACCACATCTCGGATCGGCAAATCAAGGAGGCGCAATGAGCGAGCAACAGAACGTAGTATTAGTGCAGCAAGCCTACGATGCTTTCAACAGAGGCGATATTTCCGGCGTCGTGAAAACCCTGAGTGAGAATGTTGACTGGTTCATACCCGGACCTGAAGAGATCATCCGATTCGCTGGTAGGCGGCGCGGCCCTCAGCAGGTTGCGGAATTCTTCAGTGCACTCGCGGAGACACAGACAGCTGAAATGTTCGAACCTCGCGATTTTATTGCCAGCCAAGACAAGGTAGTCGTGCTTGGGGCCCAGCGCTGGAGGGTAAATTCAACTGGTATCACCTATGAAGACGAGTGGGCGCACGTGTTCACCATCGAAAATGGGCGAATAACGAAGTTTCAGGAATACCATGACACGGCTGCCGAAGCGGCTGCCCAGGGTCATGTTGGTCGTGTTCAATCTGGGGGTTCATAGAAAAGTCGCTCGCACTGTCAAAACCTCTTAAAAGAGGCTTCTTTCGACTGTGTCAGGTGGTCTCTCCTACCGGTTTGCGATTAATGACATTCCACCGCGTCTCGCCTCAGGACGCTCTATACGCACCTCCTTAAAACATCTTCGCGAGCACGGTGACAATGTCCTCCGGTGCGCGCGACGTGAAGATGGCGAACCGCGGTTCGACTGCGAGCTTCCGCCCTTCCAGTAAGTAGGTGTGATAACGCCGGAGGTCATCCGGCCCGAAACGGTCGAGACGCTTGCCGCAGTAATCTTGGAATTGATCAACGATCCGCAGGTACGACCAAATCGCGCTTCCCGAATCATTGCGTCGCTCGAGTTCTTCGTGTATACGCTCTTGAAATCTGTTCCCTTGATCAGCTAGTACGCTGGACATTGGGTATGCGAGTCAAGCCGCCCTCCGCAGTTTCCGTTCGGCGTAATCGAGCGCTGATCGCTCATCCCGCCTCGCCATTTCTTGCGTACGAGACATTTGCACCGGAAAAATCAGCTTGTCGCCAGTCAATTTTGCGGTGAGCGTGTTCCACGTCCGAGTGGCCGAGCGTCGAAAGCACTATCGATTCCTAAAACTTTGTCATCTGATCACGACTCACGTAGCCGAAGCCGGTTTTAGGCGTAAGCAGATCGCCATGGACTAATATAGCGATCATTCCGAAAATGTGATATTCGTGAATCGCTGGGAACATGATAGTCCACGGACCGCCGTGTGGCGATTCTTTCTTGAGATCAGGTCTCGGCAGCGATTTGCAGATTAGTGGTGCTCACAAGGGGAAATCCCGATGACGTTAACGGATCAAAACAAAGCGCTGGTGCAACGGTTTTATGAGGAGATCGATAAAGGAAACATCGGCATTTTGGATGAGCTGGTCGCAGACGACTACGTCGACCGCCGTTTCCCGCTCGGGCATCAGGCCGGGAAAGACTGAAGCAGGAATTTAAACTCTTTTGGGAGGCAACACCCGGCTACCATCACATCGAAGATCAAATAGCGGAAGGAGATAAGGTCGTGACCCGCCTAACCTCGTACGGCAACCATGAAGGCGATCTCCCTCGAGCGCCAAGGACGGGCAACGACATGAAGATGACCTCGATCACGATTGATCGGATAGCGGACGGAAAGCTGTCTGAGAAGTGGTCAGAAAAGGACATGATTAGCCTTCTCCAGCAGATCGGTTTGCTGCCGCCGATGCACGGGAAGGAATAGCCTAGGTCTGAAAAGGCGGCCGTTCACGGATTGTTTAGCGTCGGTGATGCTGCGGTTGCGCGGCGCAGCGGTATCAACTATCGCGCGCTCGCCGTCATCAGGAGCGACTGCATGGTCCGGTAGCGAATTGGTAATTACGCCGAGCACGATTCGCACACGGTCTGAAAACGTCGCTCACGTCGGATCAGTCTCACCTGGCCGAATTGTTTGAGTGTAAGTCGAGCGAGGAGCGCGTGGTGTACAAAAAGCTGAACTCAACGGGGACGTTGATTCAGAGAACAACCATGGAGGCTCCTCAACAAACATATGTATTACATTGGGCTCGATCTTCACAAGAAGACGATCAGCTACTGCGTTAAAGATGTAAGCGGCCAGGTTCAGTGGCAAGGGACGATTCCAGCCACTCGCACAGAGCTGGATAGCTGGATGAAAACACTTCCTCAGCCCTGGACCGTGGCGCTGGAAGCAAGCATCTTCACCGGCTGGGTCTACGAGTATCTGCTTCCGCATGCCGCACAGGTGAAGGTGGCGCATCCTGTGATGCTGCGCGCGATCGCAGCGGCCAAGAAGAAGAACGACCGCATAGACGCCGGCAAGATCGCGGACTGCCTGCGTTGTGACTTTCTGCCGGAATGCCATATGCTTTCGACCGAGATCCGGGACCGGCGCCGCACGTTGCGCTATCGCCATCTGCTGGTGCGGCAGATGGTCCAGATGAAGAATCGCGTTTCCGGTTTGCTTCTGGAGACTGGCGTGAGCCACAACAAGCAGCGGCTAGACAAAGTAAAGTACTTCCGTGAGTTGCTCGCCACCAACAAAGAGGTGGATGAGAGCATCCGACCACTACTGAAGCTCAGCCGTGAATCAATCGAACGATTGCAGAAAAACCGATTACGCTTTAGTCAGTTCTCTGGAACGAGATCCGTTATGGGCTCAAAGACTGAAGAACCTCAGGACGGTTCCCGGCGTCGGGCCGATTACCGCACTCACGTGGGCACTCGAGATTGGCGATGTATGCCGCTTTCACTCAGTGAAGCAAGCCATCAGTTATTGCGGATTATGCGGAGACGAGAAAAGCTCAGCAGACAAGGTGTTGCGGACACCGCTCTCCAAACAGCGCAACAAGCATATCCAGCGTGTTCTCGTGGAAGCCGCCAAGTTGGCGCCAAAACAGAGTCACGAGCTCGGCTTGGTATACGAAAAGGCAAAGCAGAAGGGAAACACGAACCGCGCAACCATTGCGGTGGCTCGGAAGATGGTGACGTATCTGCTCGCGGTAGATCGCGGGCAGCGGCCATTTGTAGCGCTAGAAGACTTCAGCCCTGCCGTTGCGTAGACCGCCGACTAACACGAAAAAACAGATCACACAGCGCGCAGGCTGCCAGGTCCTGCAGATGGCCGACTGAGCGATGGACATGAAATCCTGAGGCTCCCTCCGAATTGTTTCGGGACTGGCAGCGAACACAAGCTCAATCATCTGCGACGGCCGGCAAGGCTCGAGGCAGCAAATGGATGTCCGGTTCTGCGAAAGCAGGAATCATGGCCGAGAGGCGTACATGCGAGCTGTGGGTTTTGGCATAAACTTTCTTGCGCGCTCCTCAAACGCGCGCGTCAGGAAAAGTGCGTTTTTCTCTTGACTTCGACTTACATGGACGTCGGCCATCCGGATAGAACTCACCTTAAAGTCGATAGATCCGCTGTGGTCTGACAGCGTTTACTGATGTGCCGAGTTGCGCTCGCGCGACAGCAATATCGGAGGATGAGAACGGCACCTGAACATCTGTACCCGCATCGTGCGCGTGCAGCTTTAGTGCGCGGCAAGCCGTGCGCGCCATATGTCTGCCCGGGTACCATCGCACTCTACCTAGCTAAATTGTTTTCCCGCAACAGCATGGTAAATGGCGGGCTTCATGGTTAAGTTGCTCGCAAGCTGCTGTCCTTAGGCACAGGTATCTTGTAAAGCGAGCGAAAAGATGGCGCGTTGTAGAAACTGCTTCATAGCTGAAACCAAGGCACCCTACGCTGCTTTACCTACTCATCTTTTGCTCCGCCCATCTTTGGCACTTGCTGGCTGTCATCCTGAGCTTGCCTGACGTCTGCCAGTTGACCCGCCGTTTTCCCGAATCCCTGTCGGCTGTGTTCGCATCTGCTTCCATTTCCTTTTTCTTCCTTCTGGTCGGCACAGCATCGGGTAAACTCTCCAGTTCTAAAGCCCTCCGGGTTTCGGTTTCCATCCGAACATTGCCGGCGCAAGCGCCTTTTGAAACTACACAAACAATGTCGTCTGGACCCTCGCGAAAAGCTGTCTCGCTGGCCTGGGGAGCGGACCCCACTCGCTTTCGGGTGCCCGACACAAGGGCGAGAAAAGGAGAATCGCAAATGTACAAGAACGCAGCCAACTTAATTGGTTTCCTGGGAAAGACGCTGAAGTCAAAGCCGCTCAGGACAACAGCACGAATTTCACCGTGCTCAGCCTGACGACAAAGGAGAGCTGGAAAAACAAACAAACGAATGAATGGGAATCGCGCACCGAGTGGCATCGCATTCTGGTGTTCGGAAAGCTCGGAGATTTCGCTGCCACGCTCACCAAAGGCGCTCACATCGAAGTAGAGGGCACGCTTCGTAGCCGCGAACAGGCACTCGAGCTGAAAGGCAGCTCCAAGAAGAATCCGGAAACGAAGAACGTGCGGTCCTGGTTATCTATTCGCAAGCTCGATCGCGCCGAGAAGTCCAGTGAAGATGCGGAAGACGTTCCGTTTTGATCATTTGCGGGAGCGGCCGCCCAGAGGCCGCTCTCATCTACCTTTTCGGGCAAGCAATCTTCACTCCGGCGGTATAAGCCCGAGGGAGATTTTGATTTGCTCGAACCGGAGACAGTGAACGAACCAAGGCTTCCGCCCTTCAGGCCCGAAAAATATTTCATCCACGCGTATCGCCTGCTCCAGTTCTGTCCAGGGTGGTTGATACACAGAATCGCCCTGTGTCCGGATGCGGATCTCCCGGGTAAGGCGAGTTGCCTCTGAGTCAGGCAAAGGTAAAGGACTGCAAACCTTTATTCGGCGGTTCGATACCGCCTTGCGCCTCCAACAATTGCAAAAAGACACACGCTTTCCCGCTGGACCATAACGGACGAGAATGACGGCCGGCGAGCCGAGGCGCCCTGCTTGGTCGGAAACCGCACATGAACTCATTTTGTCGGACTTCGACGCACCTTTAAGGGGCCCGAATCGTTGTTTCTGGCTCCAATCTCAATTCAAAAAAGCTACTTCTTTGTCGTCTCAGCCGGCCTGTCTTATCTACCCTTCCCAAACCCGATTTCGAAGCCGGCCTGAATGGCGATTACATATGAAGCAGAGGTATTCGAGTGAGCCACCCGTCTGCGTCTATATATAAATGTTGAAAAGCACATCGACTATGGGTGTTTCATCTGAGGACAGAAGGCGCCGACTACCATCCGTGACATGGTCCTCGGCCTGGCGCGACCTGGGCCTCGTCGGAACTGGTCTCTGCTGATGATACCTTTGCCTTCCTGAACCACCGTTAATTGATTCGCCGGAATGCCATGGAACGACTCTCTTTCTCCAGCAGGCCAGAGGATCTCTACAACCTCGCCTTTGTCGCCCTTCCCATGCCGAAATGCAGGCGCAGATCGTTTTGAGAATAGTAGCTTGAGCCGCTCATGACCTCTGCAATTTGCACGTGATCGCCTACGACTACTCTGACGCTTGCGCCGATCGCACTGCGGTTCGAACGAGTTCCGATGCACTTGACCATCAGCCAGTGATTCCTGTCCCCACCATCGTTACGGAGAACCGAGGGCGCAGCATCAAGATTGTTCACGACAATATCCGATGTCGCCGTCGTTGTCCAGGTCACCAAACGCACAGCCCCGGCTGACCGCTGTGGTCTGAATTCCGGGCCCAGCCTCTGCAAACACGTCTTTGAACCGTCCGTTTCGAAGATTCTGATACAGCAAGCGTGGTTGCTTGTAATTCAGATAGAGCCCTCGACCGGCAATCTGGGAGTACACCTGGCCGTTAGCCAGGAAAATGTCTTCCCAACCGTCGTTATCGTAATCGAAGAACCCTGCACCGAAGCCAAGGTATTTTCTGTTTATGCCGAGCCCTGCTTCGAGACTGGCGTCCCGGAACGTCCCATCTCCGTTATTGCGGTAAAGCGTGGTGAGCTGGTCGGAAAAATTTGTACGGACGATGTCGAGCGAGCCGCTTGCCCCGGGCACGGTGGCGTTGTCAACGCACTCCGCCGAGAAGCAAAGCACTCAAAAGAAAACAAACTCCCGAACCACAGCGTGCTGACATGGCTTCACCTCCCCAGGCGACCCGGTCTGCTTTCCCTCGGCGGTATTCTCTTTCTAAAACGTCCCTGGGTGCTGGGAGAACCGAGGTTTGAAAGCGCTTGCAGGCATTTATCACGATTACTGTCTGGTGCTCAATACAAAAGCGGGTGATATGCAGTTTTGTGTAAGGGTGGAGGGTCACGATTCAGGCGAACTATGATACGCATTATGCGACTAGGCTTTTAGTGCAAATTCTTTTCCTTCTCGTTCTGGGATTGATTTCAGGGTTAGCGGAAAATCCAGTCACCATTCGCGTGAATGCCGCCCAAACGATCGGCTTGTATAAGCCGATCTACGGCTACTTCGGTTATGACGAGCCGAACTATACGTACATGGCAAACGGGCGCAAGCTGGTCGGCGAGCTTTCGAGTCTTAGCCGCGACCCCGTTTATATTCGCACCCATTTCATGTTGGCGACAGGAGACGGAGTGGCCGGATTGAAATGGGGATCGACGAATGCGTATACCGAAGACGCGTCGGGGAAACCAGTTTACGACTGGACGATCATCGACCGTATCTTAGACACATATCTACAGGCAGGTTCAAAACCGTTCGTCGAAATCGGTTTTATGCCTCAAGCTCTTTCCTTGAAGCCTCAACCGTATCAACCGACATGGATACCTGGTGCGAAGAACGAGCAGTACAGCATCGGCTGGACTTATCCACCGAAAGATTATTCGAAATGGCGAGAGCTAGTGTATCGGTGGGTGCGGCACTCGGTTGAGAAGTACGGGCGCAATGAAGTCGAATCCTGGTATTGGGAGGTTTGGAACGAGCCTGATATCAGCTATTGGCACGGTACTCCTGAAGAGTATGACAAGTTGTACGATTACTCGGCTGATGCGGTGAAGCGTGCCTTACCTTCGGCAAGGGTCGGCGGCCCGGCTTCGACAGGCCCATCGGGCGAGCAAGCAGGAAAGTTTCTGCATCAGTTTCTGGACCACTGTGCGTCGGCTAAAAACTTTGCGACCGGCGCGACTGGCGCTCCCTTAGACTTCATCACTTATCACGCTAAAGGTCGGCCAACAGTTATACGAGACCACGTGCGAATGGGTATTGCAAAGCATGCGGAAGACGTGCAAAGAGGACTCGAGATCGTAGCGGGATTTTCAAAGTTCCGCAGGCTGCCGATTGTGCTCAGCGAGTCCGATCCCGAAGGTTGCGCCGCCTGCTCCGCGCGCGTATATCCGCAAAACGCATACCGCAATGGAACGCTCTATCCCTCATACACTGCAGTTATGATGAAAAGCATTTTCGAACTCGCGGACCGCGCACAGGCCAATATCAAGGGAATGCTCACATGGGCATTCGAATTTGAGGGCCAGCCCTACTTCGACGGCTTACGGACGCTTGCGACAAACGGCATCGATAAACCGGTCCTGAACCTTTTCCGCATGGCGGGACTAATGCAGGGAGAACGCGTGAAAGTTGAAAGCACTGACGGTGTAACTGTCTCCACGTTGCTAAAAGAAGGTGTGCACGGCGCTCCTGATATCGATGCGCTGGCTGTGCGATCGGATCATGATATCTCGGTGCTGACCTGGAACTACCACGATGACGACACACCAGGGCCGGATGCTAAGGTCCATCTCAACGTTTGCGGTCTTCCTATGAATACTAAGCGCGCACTTGCCCGGCATTACCGTATCGACCAGATGCACAGCAACGCCTACACGGTATGGAAGCATCTCGGCTCGCCGCAGAATCCAACATCCGAGCAGTACGCCGCACTGGGGGCCGCAGGGCAGTTACAGCAATTCGAGTCTCCGCGCTGGATTGATATCAACGAGGGAACGGCGAAAATTGACTTGGTTCTGCCGAGGCAGGCGATTTCCTTGATGCAACTCAGCTGGTCGAGTTTGCCCACGCAGCGCTAAAGGATGGATATTGCGAAATACGTGTTGACAAGCTGCTAATGCCTGACTAGATTTAATGTAAGCGCTTGCTAATTCGCGTCTCGGAGTCATGTCAAATTCGACGTTATCTCGCCGGCAGTTCTCTGCGCTCGGATTGGGCGCACCTTTCCTGCTCAAGGGAAGACAAGTTAGCTCCCAGGCCGCGCACATTACCGTCAATCCAAATCGTGTAATCGGTCAGATCGACCCCAAGCTCTACGGTAATTTTCTTGAGCATTTGGGCCGCTGTATCGAAGGTGGCGTGTTCGACGAAGGTTCGCCCCTTTCTGACTCTGAAGGTTTCCGGCGGGACGTGCTTAAGGCTGTCGAAGGTCTTCACGTACCTTTGCTTCGCTGGCCCGGCGGGAACTTTTCCTCGAATTATAACTGGAGGGACGGAGTTGGGCCCCGCGACTCGCGCTCCCGCCGTCTGGAGATGGCCTGGGGAACCATCGAAGACAACCGATTTGGTACGCACGAGTTTCTGGATTACATCGCCCGGATAGGGGCTGAGCCGTATATATGCGCGAACCTGGGGACCGGCACGTGGGATGAGGCACAGCAGTGGGTCGAGTATGTCAACTTTGATGGGGATACCACGACGACCCGGCTGCGCAAAAAGAATGGACGCGAAAAGCCTTGGAAGGTCACTTACTGGGGACTGGGAAACGAAATGGATGGCCCATGGCAGATGGGGCATCGTACCGCTGATGACTACGGCAAGTTCGCGCTAGAAGCAGCCAAGCTGATGCACTGGACCGATCCAAGCATCAAGCTTGTCGCAGCCGGGTCGTCCAACTTCAACCCCGGTATTGATTGGGTAGGTTGGAACAGAACCGTTCTCAATTACTTGAAAGAACACGTCGACTATCTCTCACTACACATGTATGTCGGGAATCCAGAAAATGATTATTATGAGTTCCAGGCGAGTACAGTCGATTTAGCGAACCGGATCAAGATCACCGAGGGAGTAATAAGAGACGCACTGTGGGACGCCCCTCGCAATAAAAAAATCCACATTGCGTGGGACGAGTGGAACGTCTGGTATCGCGCTCGCGGAGATAAGGAACGAGGGAGACGGATTCTAGAGGAGCACTACAACCTAGAGGACGCGCTGGTCGTTTCAAGCTTTCTCAATACGTTTGTAAACCATGCTCATATCGTGAAGATCGCCAATATGGCACAACTAGTAAACGTCATCGCTCCGATATTTACTAACAAGGAGGGTCTTTTCCTGCAAACTATCTACTATCCGCTTCAGTTATTCGCGACGAATTGTCACGGCAATGCTCTGGATCTACTCGTGGAAAGTCCCACGTACACTTCAAAGAAGGTTGGCGAGGTGCCCTATTTTGATGTATCTGCCGCGTACGACAGTAATGGAAGTATTGTGTTAAATGTTACAAACCGGGACCGCGATCATCCACTCGATGCTGTTTTCGAGCTTCAAAACAAGCGCTTCAACGGCGAGTTTCAAACATTTGAAGTCAATGGACCAGATATAAAGGCGGAGAACAACTTCAATTCGACGCTTGTAAAAACAACCCAAAAATCCGTCGCGGCGAATGACACGACTTTGAAATACACATTCCCCGCACATTCATTCACCATGCTGAAAGGTCGCCTGACCTAAGGAACTTTGCGGGCTTACGAGTTCTGGTCGTGCTCAGCTGCGCCTGGCCGGCCCGGTCGACTCACGCAAGACAAAATCGGGATCGATCAGGAACTCGCATCCGTCGGCTGGCGATCGCTCGGCTCCTGCTATCAACTTCTCAAATACAATGTGTCCGATGCGCTCACGAGGAACGTGAACCGTGCTCAGAGTCGGATAGCAAAATTCCGAAAGTTTTATATTGTCGAGTCCGGTAACCGAAACGTCTTTTGGAACGCAAATCCCTTCCTCGCGCAGCGCCCGTAGCACTCCTACAGCCATAAAGTCATTTGCGCATACGATTGCGGTGGGGCTAAACCCGCTAGCAAAGATCTCGCGGGCGACCCGCCAACCGCCCTCTAAATTGTCAGTACCGGTGAATGTCTTTACCTCACCTTCCGGAGAAAGCCTCTCGAAGGCCTCAAGAAGGGCCCGCCGCCGTTCATCTAAAGGAGCGAGATTTATGTGATGGCCGGCAAAGGCAATTCGCTTGTTGTGGCCCAGAACGTGTAGATACTCGGCAAGTTTCTCCATACCTTTTCTGTAATTGAGGCGGATATTAGTTATGTTCTGCCTCGCCGTCCCGACATCGTAAAAGACGACGGGAAGTCCGCTGGCCACCAGTTCGTCGATAATGCCTGGCTCCATCTCTGACACGATCGCTGCTAGCCCCGCAACCCGTCGCCCGACCATCAGTCGTATGCTCTTGACCAACTGTTCGGCTTCATAGTTCGTATTGGCAACGACAATTTCGTATCCCCGTTTATGGGCAGCCGACTCGACGTGGCAAACTATATCGAAGAAGAACGGATTCTCCATGTTCGAGACGACAACGCCTAGTGTCCGACTTTTGCCCGCGGCTAACGACCTGGCGTGAAGATTGGGATGATAATTTAGGTCGGCTATGACCTTCATTACTCGTGCCCGCGTCGAATTGCGAACCACACCTGCGTTGTTAATAACCCGCGAAACAGTAGCAGTCGAGACTTTCGCTCGGCGGGCGACTTCTTCGAGATTCATTTTTCTAGAGTGGCTTTCCCCATCGTAGCTCCGCCTGCGGAATATTGGACGCAAGTCTTTATACCCTGGCGCGTACGGCCCTCTGTAGAGCCTTTTATTAGTTGCACCAAGACGCATCGATTCAATTTCGCCGACACCGCAGTAAGGCATAAGGCAATGTGGATTTTCACCTTGACCGGTTCCTTGACAGATCCTATACTGCCACTGGTATTGTAATCGCTTTCAGGGATTGACACTCTCACACGCTGAACAACGCATGCAGGCCTACGCTGCGGGTTTTGCCCGAGTAAGTTGTCGAGTGGTCGATACGAGGCGGTAAGGCGCAAATTTTATAGGAGCGAAGGTGGCGCCCAAATGAAAGGGCTTGCAGAGAGAATGTGTATCATTCTGGCCGTTAAATCATCATCTGAGCGCCTCCTTTCGCTCAGCACGATCGACCTCGTCGTCATCTGTTTGTATTTCGCGATGGTGCTGGGAATCGGCTTTTACCTGAAGCGCTTCACGAAAACCGGCGAGGATTTCTTTCTGGCGGGCCGCGATATGACGGCCTGGGTGGCCGGCCTCAGCTTCGTTGCCGCGAACCTCGGCGCTCTCGAGCTAATGGGCTGGTCCGCATCGGCTTACCAGTACGGCATCTTAGC
>JBPCJX010000003.1:0-7339 GCA_051004875.1 Bryobacteraceae bacterium | reverse complement strand
TTGACGAGCTACACCGGTTGTATCGAAAGATGGGCAAAGCATCGCCAAGTAGTTGAATAATTCTGCCACGCCTCACTCACTGACACCGTAGAATTGGTACTGAGGAACTACCGTACTCGGCTTGAAGGTGTCCCGAGCTTAGTTGAAGGGTTGAGGCGGCGGTGGCGGGCCGGTTCGTCATAAGTGCCATATCTGCTTTACTCGTTTACGCCGTACGTGTCATGAACCATTTGCTTGAAATCGTCGTCTGACTCGCAATGGTTATCCTTGCCATCATGCCCCTTCACATTACAAATTACAGGCTTGACTTCCCAATCAGAGTGCCCCGTCCGTGATACCCAGAAGTAGTCTGCGAGAGCGCTGCTCTCGTAAGCGTCGGAAACGTATTTAGAGACAGAGAATTCACTGCCTACTCTCTTTCCGCTTTCAACGATTTCCACATAGCAGCCACTTGTTGCGGGGTCGTAGTGATCCGAAAAAGTATTCGATACATCCGGCTCCCGATACTGCGGGTTCTCTCGGAGCCATTGATTGAAGAATACTTTGGCTTGCGCGGCGCACTTCGTTTGCATATCCAGATCGGCCTTAGCTGGTGCTAAGGAAATCGGTCGAGGAACGCCAGCCTGCTTCGTTTTCAAACTCTCAATCTCGACAGCCATATGGTCCAGTTTTGTTTGATCGTGCCAGATTGTCACCAGTAGGAAGATAACGGTTATCGAGGCGAATACGATGTATTTTTTCACGAAAAATGATTCAGCCGAATCGGTCTGCCTCCACAAACGATTGTCCTCCTCTACTTCAGTGCAGACTCATGACAAGCGACTAGCTCGGTTCGCACGCCTGGTTAGGGTGTATCAGTTTTGCCCAGACCAATAGAAGGCGATACCCATCGTAATTAGGCAGCCCGCCTACTCGGGGAATTGAACGAGCAGACGCGAATCGCTAGGGGGGCATCAATAACGCCCTCAACAACAGCAATCCAAGCTAGACTTATCAGTTCTCACCGACGATGAACCTGGCGAGCTACAGCGGCTATATCGGAGAGCGGGAACAGTCGCTTTATCCTAAAGGGGAGAAACCAATGACGCCTCAAGCGAACCAACTCGTTATCTACTGTTTTACAGAGTTCATCAACACCGCCAGTGAGAAGTTAGCTGTCGAAGTACTGGTGAAATAATCAGTGATGTGCGATTAAGGCGAAAAGTATGGGTGATGGTTGCGCTCTCGATCATTTGGGCGGTGAGTGCCGGAATTCACACGTATAACAGCGATGTCGAACGGGCCAAGAATTCCGCTAAATGGGCATATAAAATCTGCGCTGACAGCAAGGAATTGCGTCATGATCCCGACCTATCAAGTTGTGATGCCGAGCGCTCGAAGAAAATGGCGAAGTGGATGGAGGGCAGTGATGCAAACGTATGGATCGTTGCCCTTGGTCCAATTCCCTTCCTTTGGCTCACCGCATTCATTTTGCTGTACGTTTTTCGCGCGCAGCTCATCGGGTTCCGCACAGTCGTGCCTTGGGCGACACTAACTGCTTTCAAGAAGATATTCGTCGTTTTCTGTGTATTATTCAGTGCTGCGGCGGGCTTGCTCAGCATTTTCATTGTCATGAATCTCTACGTCGATACTAAGGTGCCAGTCGGACTCAGCTCTTTTGTTGATGTCACAAAGACCGGGGATGGGGTTACAGTCGCAGGCACATGGACCCGGACAGACCTAAGTGACGACACGATAATGAGTCCGCTTCAGACCTCAAAAATTGAGTGCAACAAAGCAGACAATCGATGCACGGAAGCTTTGGCATCGGTTTCAGGTACCACGCTAATGTCTGACATTGTCAATTATGAGATTCAAAGCTGGACCCCCGACGCCCTTGTGCTTCGGAAGGACCTCTCACTGACGGACGCTCGTGCTTAACGACCACCTCAGCTCTTCCGGGGTGGCTTGCGGGTAGAAGTCGTAGGGGGTGTACGGGATCACGCACCACTTTATCGAAATCGATTACGGCGTCATAAGCGCCGCTCGTCCGCAAGCCGGACAAGGAGAAGAAGGCCAAGGAAAAAAGCCACGAGGAACAGCGTCCAAACCTTACGATGGGTATGCCCTACGATGGGTCTGATCAGACTGATGCACCCTGAACAGCCGTGCGAACCGCGCTAGTCGCTTGTCATGAGTCTGCACGCAAACCGCTCCAGATAACGATGCACGGTTCCGATCCGGCTTTTTTTTATTCACTTCCCGCCGGAATCCTTATTCACATCCCCGGAATCTTTATTCAGAATTTATCGGAACGCCCTATTCACATCGCCCGGAATCCGCAGAATCGGTCTGCCTCCACAAACGATTGTCGTCCTCTACTACCTCTAAAAACAATTTGACGAGCCGCGCGGTTCGGGATGCCTCCGAGAACGGTGCGGCTCGACTTCATGCAGATCCTGCCTCATGGATCGCACGGCTCTAGCCTCAACTGAGTTTCGCCAGGCAATCAAGATCGATCCAGCAAGCTTTGACGCGCATTACCGCCTCGCACGCCTCTATCGCCAGTTAGGCAGAACTGCGGAAGCCGGGGAGCAGTTTGCGATCGTCCAAACGCTGCACGAAGAGAAAACAGAAGAGCCGCTGATGAAAATCAGCGGCCCTCAATAATCGCCGATTACTCGCTTCGAAACGTCAGAAGTAGAGTTTCGCGCCGAGTTGGAACACGCGCGGATCCCAGGTCGACGTAACCTGGCCGAAATTGCTCGCCGACTTGCTGCTGCTGACGTCGTGGAACTGCGTATGGTTGAACGTGTTAAAGGTTTCGACGCGGAGCTCAAAGCGGCTGCCTCGTTTTTCGCTGAAAAGGAAGCTCTTAAAGAGCGACACATTCCAGTTGTCCCTGCCCGGACCGCGAACAACGCCTTTTTTAAGGTTGCCCCATTCTCCAGGTGCAGGATCTGAAAATACCGCAGTGTTGAACCACTGGTTCACGGTGCCCGGATAGCTGATACCGCCGTTTAGGTTCGGCCGATTTGTCGCGTTCGCTAATCCATTACTACCTTGTGAGCCACCGAGAGTGATATCCAAGGGATATCCAGTTTCCGCAGTTACGATTCCAGATAACTCCCACCCGCCGAGTGTAGATTTGACAAAGCGGTTAGAACTGCTCCGGAAGAAGGGCAGTTGGTAAATAAAATTGACGAGTAGGATGTGGGTCCGGTCCACGCCACTCGCGCCATAGTCATAGGCGCGGTCATACGGGTTCGAAACCGACGAAAGATCACCCGCGCCGCCGCTGGAGTGCGCCGGGTCAATTGAGCGCGAAAGAGTATAAGCGACTTGCAGCGTGAGGTCGTTCTTTACTTGTGCTCGAAGCTCCACTTGCAGCGAATTGTAATGTGAGTTCTCGGCATTTTCAGACATATTGAGCGAGTGAAAGCCAAGGTACGGGACTACGGTGTTGTAACTGACGGTCCCTGCGATAAGTGCCGGTAATACACTAGGTGCCGGGAGATTGGTTTCTCGATAATCATTCTGATGCCGGTTCTGGTTTCCGACGTAGGACACCGAAAGCACAGAGCTGTTCCATAACTCACGCTGGATCCCGATGCTGTATTGATAGCTCGCCGGATTCTTGTAATCGGTATAAGCAAGACCGGTGATGTCGGCTACGGTGATGGGTGCGGTCAGGGTCTGGCCTGTTAGCAGGCTGAGGTTCGGGTTGGAGAGAGCGACGTTATTAAACGTCACGCTGGAGCTGAAAGGAATGTTCGGACCCGCATTGTATACGTCATTGCCCTGGATGCGTTCGTACATGACACCGAAGCCGCCGCGGAGAACCGTCTTGCTGGCGCCCGTGAGGTCATAAGCAAAGCCAAGGCGGGGTGCGAACGTAGCCCAGTAGTTCTTAACTAGACCGGGAGGAATGCCGTTCCGTCCAGCGATACCAATGCCATTCAAGTAGAACAGAACGCCCTTCAAGATCGGGTTGGGGCTGGTACCCAACGCGGGGCTATTGGGGCTAATGTTGCCGCTGGGCAGGATGATCGCGGTATTTGCCGTGTTGTAAAGCCCAGGATAGAAGTTTGATTGGCGATTGTTCTCTTCGTAGGTGTGCGGAATTCCGTCCCACCGCAAGCCGAGATTCAGAGTGAGGCGGGGAGTCACTTTCCAATTGTCCTGAATGTATGCAGCATAGGACTTGCTGTCCCAGCGGCCTGCGTCTTGCACCGCAAGTTCGGTGTACGATTTCGAATACCCTAGCAGGAAGTCGGCAAAGTCATTCCCGGTATAGCCGCCGTCGAAGTTGAAGCCGCCTTGGGTGTTGCCGAAGAGGTCCTGCACTTTCTTATAGATCATCCAGCTGGCCCCGAATCTGAGCTGGTGCGATCCCTTCATCAACGAAACATCATCGCGGATCTGGTAATCGTCAGCCTTGTTTTTCCAAGGCCAGCTCGCCACGTCGTAGTTCGTACCGGTGGAGCCGCTCAGATTGATACCAGGGATGCGGTTCAGGTTATTACCCGCGAACAGCTCGGGTATGTTCAATCCGCTGGGGCGGGCAAAGATACCGTTAGGTATGATATTGATCCGGTTTCCGTTGTAGTTGAATGCGGTTTCATTAAGCAATGTTGGGCTGATCGAGTACGTGGCATGGATGACGCCGCTGTAGGACGGGTTGCCAAACGTATCGCTGACCGTGGGCACATTGTCTCCACTCCACTGCGCAGTCCCATAGGTCTGGCTGATTTGCTCATCGACCCAGTGGCCGAAGATCCAGAACTTATCGGAGAAGCGGTGATCAATTCGCACGATCTCTTCCCGAACATCGGTCGGGAGCTTGTTGCCGCCTACAAATTGGACGCCGTTGTTCGGCGCGGGGAAAATGCCGGCTTGTAGAAGAACTTGGGCGTTCGGGTCCAGCAGAGAGGCCGGAATCCTGTTGCCAGGGAAGGGAGCGCCGGGCGCCAATCCGAGGGCAGCGTACTGCGCCTGCAATGCTGGGGAGATCTGGCTCGCGCTGGGGACGTGAATCGCGGTGTTGAACTGCCCACCGTACTCGCTAGTGGGTGGTACGGTCTGATTGACGACCCCGCCCTGCACGAGTTTGCGCCATTCCATGTTATAGAAGAAGAATGTTTTGTCACGATTCTTGTTATATAGCTTGGGAATAAATACCGGGCCGCCGACATTGAAGCCGTAGGTATTGAATCGCAGTTCGGGTTTCGTCTTGCCCGCCGAGTTGAAGAAGAAGTTGTTGGCATCGAGCGCATCATTCCGTAAAAACTCCCAGGCGGATGCGTGGAAGTCTTTGCTTCCGGACTTGAACACCATAGTCAGTGTTCCTCCGGAGGAGAGACCGTACTCGGCGCTGTAGTTAGAGGTGAGCGCGCGAAACTCAGCAATGGAGTCTACGGAAGGCATGATGCTGATATTGCCGGAGCCTCCCCGGTCATAGTCTTCGCCGCCGTCGACCATGTAAAGGTTGTGGGAGACTCGTAGACCATTGAAGCTTACGTTGGAGTCACCGCCCACCGGCACTGGATTTTGGAAATCCGCCATGTTACTCGATGCCCCCGGCGTGAGCGTGGCCAAAGAATATATGCTGCGGCCGTTTGTGGCAAGCTGCGACACCTGCTCTCCGGTGATTACATCGCTGACTTCGCCGGACTCGGATTGTACGGCGACGGCCGTTGCCTCGACAGTGACGCTCTGCTGCGTGTTGCCAACCTCCAACTTGAAATCCACGCGAGCGCGATCACCAACATTCAACACGATGCCGCTCTGCTCGGCTGCCTTAAATCCCGATACTTCGGCACGCACGTTGTAATGGCCAATTTGAAGATCCGGAATTGTATATTGACCAGCATCATTGCTCGTGATCTTGCGGGATTGAGTTGTGTCAGTGTTCGTGACCGTGATTCCCACGTTAGGCACTACGCCGCCGGACGGGTCGGTGACGGTTCCCACGATGGTTCCTCCCGTCCCTGTTTGGGCCGAGGCTGTGAAGGCAAAGCCTAATACGAGGAGAAAACAAAAAGCAAGCCGACTAGCCTGCGATCGCCATTCATGGGCGAACGGGCGCGATGGTTTTAGGATGTTGTCTGGAGCTGCACTAGTGTCCTGCTCCGAGGCCTGAGTCCGTTGATACATATATATCTACCTCCTGAAGATAGGCCGTCTGGGAACGCAGTATATCACTCCAATCGAGTACTCCATTGCTTTCGGCTCACGAGCTAAACTCATGCAGTTGCGCTCTGAGTCGCAACCCGATCAAGCTAAGCCCACGCAGCGGTTCGTAAGGCCAGTCTTTTGATTGTTCGCCCGCGTTATCTCAAGCAGGCTGGAAAGCTGACTTAGAGTCGGCCGGGATGCGGGCCTAATGTTCAGGCAGGCCAGCAACAACCCCCTGAAGGGGCTGGGTACGTTTGCTTGATAGTCTGTCAGCACTTACGCAGTGTCTGGCTGAATGCCCAAACGTCCCAGGCAGGCGAAATCAACCCCTCCGCCGCTTCCGGAGGAGACGTATCCCATGAGGTCCGTGTATTGAAACATGAACTGAAGGCTAGTGGCCTGTCGCTGAGAAACCGTTATCAGGTGGTGGGTGTCTGACATGCATGCCCTTTGCTGCGGAGGCAATCACACTGACGATCGAGGAGCGACTGGAGTTGGAGCAGATGACGCAATCGCGGACGCTACCCGCGGGCGATGTGTTCCGAGCTCGCCTGATTCTAATGCTCGCGAACGTGAAACTCCATTTCACACCGACATATTCATCCTGGCTGAACTAGGTTGAGATCTGGTTCTCAAGGATCGAACGCCACGTCATTGCACGCGGCGTTTTCAGTTCTGTCCGTGATCTCGCTCGACATGCCACTAGCTTCCTTGGCCTCTTATATCAGATGTGGAAAAAGGAGATTTGTAGTCCGCAACCCACCGAAATTAGGGGCGGCCTGCGGTCCTAAGCAGCGTCCCGGTTGCGCCACGTTCGCACTTTCGTAGCGGGAAACTGACCCCTTGATGTGTGCCGCGCAGTTGTGACGATCAACGCGCCGTTGCGTAGATCGAGGTCCTCCAGGTTGGCGAGTCTCTCAATACACCAAGCCAGGAAATGTCGCGAGGTGAGCTCCGGCCCGTTGTCGCATCAAATGCGTTGTGGCCAGGAACGCCGCGCTAAAGCAGCATCGAGCACTCGAGTTACCCGACTGGCTTGCGAAACCGGTATCGACTTCGAGGGCGATGCATTCTCTCGTGAACGCGTCGATAACGCTCAGCACCCGCAGGCTGCGGCCCGTCGCAAGCCGATCGGAAGCGAAGTCCAGAGCCCATTCCTGATTGGGCGCGGATACCGCTTCGC
>JBPCJX010000002.1:0-13501 GCA_051004875.1 Bryobacteraceae bacterium | reverse complement strand
AACGGCTTCGGAAGTTTTGCGCCAACTCCGGAATGACGTACAGCGATGCGATACGCGAAGCCCTCCGTGGCCACGAGGCCCAGATTCACATCAGCGAGGACGGATTGATGACATTCGAGTGTTTTCGCGTTGTCGCTCGGTGCTGCGGTGTTGAGGGCGCGTAAGTACCGTCATGCAGGGTGGGTCTGGCGTTCAACAATTCACGGAATCGAAACACAGGGCTGCGTAGAACGGAGGGCAACACGTGAGGACTTGCGAAGTCTACATGCTTACGTGCCATCTGTGCAACACGGAACTACTATGCCGGAGCACTCTGGCCTTTGATTCCAGCCGCACGCAATTTCTTTGGCCCTTCTGCATCCTTTCCGGAGGGACTCGCGGCTTGGCTGGCAGCCGCGATGCTACTCGCAACGCCCTGGCCGCTCGCCTGGACGAGACGGCGGGTCCAACTTCTATGGCGTGTCCCGCTCGCTCTGATCGCAACCGTGGTGCCTCCACTTGGGCTTATCGGATGGGCATCTCCGCTCACACTGACCGGGTTCGTTTTTCCCGGTACGGCTTGGTTCGGCTTGCTGGCAGTTCTCCTTGGTTGCGCGGGACTGTGCATCAAATCCACAGTCTTTCTCACAGCGGGTATGGCCGTGATACTCGGAATATTTGCGCATGCGATCTATCCCGGCGATCCTCGGCCGCCGCAGCAAGCACTACCACCACTAAAGCGGCATTGAAAACCCAAATCAAAACGCTACGGCAGGGACTTCATCATTAGACTCTTGAATGTAACCACGCTGCCCTTGTTGTGCTGTTGCAAAACCAAATAGCCACTCGTGAAGGTATTCTTCTCATCCACAAAGTCGACAACCTTTTTGCCATTGACCTCAACGATGATGTGATTGCCTTGAGCAATGATGTGTTGGTTGAACCAAGTGCCCGGCGGTACGAGCTCATCGTAAATTCTCACAAAATTGTAAAGACTTCCAGTGCGCACCGGATCTTTGTGAGTACTATTCACCTGCGCTTCATAGCCCTTGGGAAATCCCGGTCCGAAGGCGGCTCGGAAGAGCATGCCCGAGTTTCCGCCATCACTGATCTTCACGTCAGCTTTGAACTCGCAGTTCTTGCATTCGCGATCCATCCAAAATAGATGGCTCCTCTCCCCATCGCCCACAATCGTTCCATCTTTAGCACTCCAGGATTCGGGATTTTCATTCGCCTTCCAACCGTTCAGCGTCTTCCCATCGAACATATTGATCCACCCGCTCTCTTGAGCGGAGAGAACTGAGATCGAAAGCAAGCCGAGGCCGAGAACAGCAAAAGCTTTCACACACATCATGGGCACAATCGTATCGCGCTCAACATTTTCTTTATAACGGGCATTTAAGTACCAGGTGCGATGGGTATTTCTCGATAACCTCCGAATTGCGCGTCAGAACGAACTCGCTGACGCGTGGGACGCTACGCGTGCGCGCTGATCGGCTAAATTGGTTAACTCGTCCGGAGCGTGGTTTGGAGGATAATGGTGCTTCGCCGTGTCGCCCCTTATCGTGCTGCAGAAGCAGTTTCCTCCGGCTCCGCAGACGAGCAAGCGGCGAAAATCAATTGAAAACCCATAGCGGTACATTGCCAAAGTGGGCCGCACCCCTCGCAAACGTCAGCGAGTTCCTCCTTACGACTTGGTCCGAAGCGTCCCGGCCCCAGCTACACGCATGCGTTCGGCTCTTTTCTGCCGGCCGCTTCCGATAAAGATCTGTCGTAATCCGACTACAATTCGGAAACTAAGTCAGAAGATCGATTGCTGTACACTTCGCGACTAGGCTGGATGTATTTCCCAGAACGCCGTTTCTCGATCGCGATCTGAAAGCGCTGAAGGATCGCATTACCTTAGCATTGGCGAGAAACGCCCGGAATGGGATCATTGTTCTTTTGCGACTTGGGCTCGTTTGCCGGCTCGAAATAGTGCGTATCATTCGGACAGTATCCGGAAATTCGACGATTACGGGTCCGGTGTCAGTCTGGGCGAAATGATTGTCTCCGCCCGTCTCGGAATACACGCTGCTCGGTGGAAGCCTCTTCAGGAACTTGGCATCGAAGTGAGTGCCGTAGCCCAAAATGCCATTCGCCTGAAACGACGACGGCGACATGATCATCTCAGTGTGAATGTGCCCGGATCGTCGTGTGTGCCGACACGAATAACAGAATCGTGTAAAAGCCTACTTTCGAAGGATCGCCGAAGACGACTTTCGTATGGGCCCGCGCAAGGCCGGAACTCCCAATCTGATTGCCGTCGAGCGCGGTGGTCCGGATTTCCGATGGAGTCACACGCATCTCGGGACCATTGAGCAGGTGTCGCAGAAGCGGCGACCAGAGAGAACGCCGCAATAGCCAATCTCTTGAACATACATCTGTTGAACATGGAGCGCGGCCCTCTCGTTTACAGAATTTCACCAAGGCGTCGGTCGTCTGCTTCGGTTGCTACTCAAGATCCAGTGGCCTGAGGTACTGTCGTAATCGGAACCAAGCGCAAAATACCGCATCGGCCGTAACAAAGATGTAATTGCTGGAACAGTGCTTTGCCGAACCTAAAACACACTCGATTGGTGTCTTCCGCTGGCGAAGCGACGCTGTAGAAACTATCTCGCAATAAAGTTTCAATAAGATAACGATGTACTCTCAGCTGAATGACTCGAGAACGCTCTCGGTCAGCGCCGCTCTAGGCGCTCGCACCTGCTGGCGACTGAGTCTTCCGCGGAGCTCTCTTTGCGGAGGCCTTCTTGCCCTGAGTACGCCGGCCGGAGGACTTTCTGGTAGGTGGGTTGCTATTCGACGTGTTGGAATCTATTGCGGATCTCGCACGTCGCAGGGCTGCAGCTGCTGCATCAAGCTGCTCCCGAACCTCTGTTACATCCGTCGCGTATCGCTCGAGAACATCCGACAGCACGGCTTCTACGCTGCTTAGCTTCTTTAAGGCTTTCCGAGTTTTCACGATCTTTCCTCTTTTCTTTGTTTCAGGGCATGGAAGCCGGGGAGGACTCTAAACGGCTGCTTTTGCGATCGAAAGGTCAAGCCGCAGCCTCCCGATCGCACCACTTAGAGGATTGATCACTCAACGCGAACCTCAACGCAGAACGGAAACCATGCCACTCGAGCAGGCGAATCGCAGAGAAAAAGCCGCTTAGCGTTTTGCGAGCATCGCCGCTCCAAATGGACGTGAGCGGGACCGGCAACGCATACTCTGAACCGCGGTAAAACAAGCGCTCAGGCAAGTAGCGCCGTCCTTCCAAATTTTCGGGATAGTCGCAAATGACGTCGAGGATAGTCTGCACGATGCGCAGTTTGAGGGGCTCATGATACTGGGGCATGAACACGACGTGACTAACCCGCTGACGCCGGACTTCATGAATAAATTCCTCGAAAGTGGCAGCCTGGGAAAGATTCAGAATTGCATTTGGTTCACAGCCATGCCGGTCGCCGCCCGAGACCACTGGAATAGTAGTTTGTTGACCTAAGGCCATAATTTTCTGATTTTCATTCCACGGCCGGAACCCATTGACTTCGAGCGCATGGAAGAAACGGCCATAATGCGCAAGCATATCAGTGACGACTTCTGCATGCCTCGCCACCCCAATGCCCTTTTCGTCCCAGAGAGGGTGATTCAATACGAGCAAGATGCCGGGGTAGGAGTTCAGCATGGCTAACGTGTCCTGAAGGTTCTCTATTTCAGGTTTTTCGGTGAAAGCACGGAGCTGTTCCATGATTCCACTCGAATCCGTCTCGGGCATATTGTGGATGCCGAGGTGAAAGAACGTTGGACCGAACGGGATCGTCCACTCAGTTGAGATCGGTGCCTTTCGGAATGGGTCCAAGACACGCAGCAGTGTACCCGCCTTAATGTCATCGTGATCGGTGATTGAGACTAGGCCGGGAAGTTGGAATTTCCGCTGAATTTGTCTTTCCTCCAGGCAATGGGCCTGAGATGGTGAGAGCGGCGGAGTCCAAACGGCACGATGAGAATCGATGTTTTTCGCCCGGCCTTGATCCCGATTTGGCCTCTCCGGCCAGTGCTCGAGCACTCGCTCCTTCTGCGCTTCTAGCCTGAACATCAGCTGTCCAAGATAGGGCACTCTGGCGGTGTAACGCGAAATCACTTGTAAGCTCTCTTCCGAGTACATAGTGTGACTGTGCAGCGAAACCCCCATTCGACAATGCCTGGGAACAGACCGATCTCGCCAAAAGAACTGAAACGCAGTACCCCCAATAACCGGCATAGATTGTAGACCTCGATAACATGTTCCGCCCGGAGTATTGTTTTTAGATTTGTACTGTGTGAATTGATGATGAAAACATTTCTGGCGAGGGATGTTGCGCAAGTTATATGGCTGCTCCGGCCTGGTCCTGGGCAACTGTAGCATGCGGAAAAGTTCACCTGAGAGCGTATTCCAGTTCACGCAAATTCCGCGATATTGCTGCTGTCGGCGTGAAGTCTATGTTAATTACTTGAGGAGGTGCTTAATGGACACCATCGAAGTCGACCAGCTTTGCAATGACGTTGCGAAAGCAGTGGAACAGCTAAGAATCGGGTTTCGAGCTAACCTTGACACGCCTGAAGTGCTCGACCGGTTTTGGTGCTTACAGGATCAGCTCGCTCGACTCATTGAGTCGGCTTCTGATCGTCGGGAAGAAACGCTGGACGTTCTGAAGCGAACGCATCCAGGCCTAGTCCGGGACATCCTAAACGTACTGAGCTTCACCGAAAAACTTCACTTCGACAATACCTCAGCAGGGCGCACTGCTTCCCTTGCCATTAATCGCTCCCTCGCCAAGCTTCAGTACATAGTAGAGCAGGGCAGGAACATGGCCGCAGGTGCCTAAAAACAGATACGACAGCTTACGGAAGATCTGCCGCCCCAAGGCAGCCTCCCCCTTCGCTTGACAAGCCGCATCTGCGCAATGAACGATTGTGCGGCTCCGGTGTCAAAGCCAATCTGCAGAGTGTGTGGCGGGGAGTCTGACGCGTATCGGGAAGATCACACTTGCGCAACTAATTCGACTTTCACATCAGCGTAATGAGTAAGAAATAGTACCCGTGCATTCTTAGCTCGTTGGCTCTGGATCTGAGCCTTATCTGAGAAAGGAAGAATGCATGCCGGTAAAAGCTGTTTTATCGAACTCGTTTCACGTTCTACGAACGGGCTGTGTCGCGCTCTGTTCTTTGCAATTAGCCCTGGGAGGTGCTTACATCGCGCCTCCACGACCCGCAGACGAATCTCTAACCCGAACCCCGATCAAACATGTGATCGTGATTATCGGAGAAAATCGAACCTTCGATCACGTGTTCGCCACCTATAAGCCAAAGCCTTGGGAAAGCGTCGACAATTTGCTATCCAGAGGAATAATCAAAGAGGACGGCTCGCCGGGTCCGAATTACTCCTTGGCGGTCCAGTATTCGGCCAGCGACACCCATAGCGACAGATATGAAGTGAGTCCGATGGATAAGTCGCTGTACGAAAAGCTTCCGCCGCCTCTCGTCGGCGGCCCCACCATGCCGCTTTTCTCGACCATCGCACAAGCAGAGGCAGCTGAGAAAGACCTGGCTCCTGGATACTATAGGTTCCTGACGACGGGCGGTACGGGACAGACGAGCCGTACCCCGGACCAGCGGATCCCCAACGTGAATAACTTGCCCCCAGGTCCGTTTCAACTTACTTCTGCTTCGTTCCCCTACGACGCGTACGCCGCTAGCCCGGGGCACAGGTTTTACCAAATGTGGCAGCAGCTGGATTGTAACGCCAATTACGCGAATCAATGGAATCCGAGTGGCTGCAAGTCGGACCTTTTCCCGTGGGTAGAGGTTACCGTCGGCGCCGGTGCGAACGGTAATCCCCAACCGCAAGACTTCAATGACTTGTCGACCGGTGAAGGCTCCACGGCAATGGGGTTTTACAACGTGTTGCAGGGCGATGCCCCTTATTTCAAGGAGCTCGCCGATGCATACGCGATGAGCGACAACTTCCATCAATCTGTCCAAGGCGGCACCGGTGCCAACCACATCATGTTGGGCTCTGGCGACGCCATCTGGTTCAGTGATGGCAACGGATATCCGGCTGTGCCCCCGCACAACCAGCTTGTTGCCGAGGGAACCCCGAACGCCGGTGTGGTTGACGAAATCGAAAATCCCGACGCAGCGCCGGATACGAATAATTGGTACACGGAAGACGGCTATGGCGGCGGCTCGTTTGGTTCACCCTCATTCGGCGGGGGCAGTTACAGCAACTGCTCAGATTCAGATTCCCCGGGCGTCACGTCCGTTGTAAATTACCTGAGTTCACTGCCTCACAAAGTCAATCCGAACTGTGCTCCGGGACATTATTACCTTCTGAACAACTACAATCCTGGCTATTTTGGAGACGGAACAAACGCCTCGACTGATCTGAACGAGCACAACACTGTGTTTACGATTCCGCCTTTCAACGTGCGGAACATCGGCGATGCTCTCCTCGATAAACGGGTTTCGGTCAAATACTACGGCGACCAATTCAACCGCTACCTGAAAGATCCCTATCAAATCAATTACAACGCCCCGGACATCCCCGACCAGTACTGCAATATCTGTAACTTCTTCCAATACTCGACGTCGATCATGACCAATGAGATGGTTCGTAAGGAACTGCTCAAAGACACAATCGATCTCTTCGCGGATATCAAGAATGGCACTTCCGGCCGTCTCGTTCGTTAAGCCGAGTGGCTTGGTCGACGGTCATCCAGCTTCATCGAAGTTGAATCTATTCGAAGGATATACGAAAAAGATCGTCGATGCCGTGAAGAGCAGTCCGGATCTCTGGAAAGACACGGCAATCATTGTGACGTTCGACGAAGGCGGTGGGTACTACGACTCAGGTTACGTGCAGGCGTTGGACTTTTTCGGCGATGGTACGCGCATTCCGACCATCGTGGTCTCTCGGTACACGAAGCCTGGCCACATTTCGCATGATTATACGGACCATGTCTCGATCCTGAAGTTCATCGAGCGCAACTGGTACGTTGAACCGGTAAGTGATCGCAGTCGCGACAACCTCCCCAATCCGCAATACAACGCCAAGGTCAGCAAGTACGCGCCGGTAAATGGGCCGGCTATCGGCGACTTGTTCGATCTGTTCGATTTCAGGCACGACTGTCGTTGAGTAGTGGGAAGGCCGGCGATGTTCCGATTCGTCGGCCTTCTTTCCCGCACGCGTGTGTGGAGAAGTCTAGTTTGACCATCTGCTGTTGCTGCATGCCACGGCCAAGATCGAGTTTTCGAGCAAAGCACATCGTCACTGAACGTTCACCCGACTTTCATGCTCTCGAAAGATTGCGTTCGTAGCTTAGGTGCGAGAGGGACAAGTGCATCTAAAGATTTTTGTGACGATTGTATCAGGAATCTTGATTTCCAGTTCATGTTTTGGTCAGACGAGCACCGGGCGGATTGCCGGAATCGTAGTCGACCAGTCTCGTGCCGCCATCAAAGGCGCAGTCGTGACGGTCGTAGATGAGCGCACAAATCAAGAACGCGCGACCAACTCGAATGATGACGGTAACTTTGCGTTCACCGGGTTGGAACCGTCTAACTACACTTTGCGGGCTTCGCAATCCGGCTTTGCAAACGCGGAGATTCGGAATTTGCCTCTGCAGGTCGGTCAGGAAATTCGACGGAATCTGGAGCTTTCGGTCAGCAGTACAAGCTCGGTCATAGAGGTTCGTGGCGGCCCAATCGATGCGATCAACGCAAGCGACGCAAAAATTGGGGTTAACGTGACAAATCGCGAAGTGGCGCAATTGCCGTTGAATGGCCGCCAGGTTTCGCAGTTATATCTGCTTACTCCGGGTGCTGTCAACAGCGGCGCGGGTACCTACGACAATATCCGATTCAGCGGACGCTCCAATCAACAAAACATCATTCGATACGACGGTGTTGAGGCGAGCTCGATCATCGATGCGTCACCCGGCAATCTGAATGGTGAATCGACATCCAACTTTCGGCTGCAAAACAGTTTGGAAAACATCCAGGAGTTTCGAGTTGACAGCAGCAATTATCCGGCTGAGTATGGCACCGGAACCGGTGGGCAGATCAGTGTTGTCACGAAGTCCGGTTCAAACCAGTGGCATGGATCGGTGTTTGAATACCTTCGCAACGACTACTTCGATGCTCGGAATTTCTTCGCCGGCCGTTCCGTCGACAAACTCCGTTTAAATCAATTTGGCGGATCAGCAGGCGGTAAGATCATCGAGAATAAGCTATTCTTCTTCGCCACCTATGAAGGTTTACGGCAGCGTACGGCTTCACCGTTCGTCGAAACAACGCTCAGTGCGGCAGCGCGCGCGCAGGCGGTACCGAGCATCCAACCCTTGCTTTCGGCATTTCCGATCGGGCAGACTCCGACCAGCAATCCACTGCTCGACGTTGTTACTGTGAATGGCCCAGGTCTCGTTGACGAGGACTACGGCGGCCTTCGGATCGATTACCAGATTAGCGATCGCTACCGTTTGTACGCCAGATATTTTAGAGATCAGGGCACATCCTCACAGACTCAAAACTCCACCCTCAGCCAATACAACCAGAACGTCGTCCCGCAGAACGGCGTCATTTCGTTTAGCCAGGTTTGGACGCCCAGAATCCTGAACGAAATCAAATTCGGCGTGAACTCTGTAAAAGAGCGAGTGTTCGGGCGGCCAGGACCCAGTCCGGGCGTTGACCTTACGGGCGTTACTCTCAACCTGACAGGCAGCGTAGCGCTCAGCGGAATCGCCGGTCAGACGGGAAATGCGGCAATCGCGACTCCATCGGGTTTGATCCGTCTGTCGAGTGCCTTTAACGGTCGCGGTGCTCCATACACGAACTACTCGCTTTCCGGTATCGACAATCTATCAATCACTAAAGGCAACCACAACATGAAGTTTGGAGTCGAGTTCCGGCCGATCACCCTGTACAACAATCAGCTGGGAGGAACGACTTATAGCTTCTCCGGCGCAGACACGTTCCTTCTGAATCAGCCAACCACTATCGCCTTCAACGGTGATCTGAGTGCATTGAGTCCGTTCACCGGTCTTTCCGGAAATGCAAAGTTGCAACAGACCTACTACATCGGATATGCGCAGGATGAATGGAGAATCCGGCCTAACTTTACCTTGAATTACGGCCTGCGATACGAGTACTATGGCGTGCTCTCAGAAGCGCGCAATAAGGACGTGTTCTTCGATATGTCCACAGGCAATATCATCCCGCGATACAGCGGCGACTGGTATAACAGCTCGACTAAGAACTTCGGTCCGCGCCTTGGCTTCACATGGTCCCCTGCGGGATCGGATAACAAGACGGTGATTCGCGCCGGCGCTGGATATTACTACGGGCCCGGCCAGACAGAGGATCAATTGCAACCCGAGGCGAATGATCGGATTGGCAAAACACTTTCTGCAAGCACGACCCCAGGCTTGGCGTACCCGCTAAACATTCCTTCAATTTACGCGAACTATGACATCAAGAGCTCGAAACTCGGTTACCAGCCTCGCGCCTACGCTCCGGGATATAGAATTCCCGAGCGTATTCTGTCTTATTCGTTCTCGGTTCAGCAGGAGCTGCCGGACTCAACAGTAATCACAGTCGGTTATGTCGGCAGCCAGGGCCGCAATCTTTTTCTTCGCAGCATCACGAACCTAATCACCGGATTGACTGTAGACCCGACTACGGGTGCAGCAAAGGCTGTGCGTCAGTTCGGCGGACGCTTTGCAGAGATCGATTACAAGACAAGTGGCGGAACGGATAACTACAATGGCTTCCAGACTACCCTGAGCCGGCGCTACTCGAAAGGTCTGACGCTCGGCGCACAGTACACATGGGCTCACTCGATTGGTAACAGCGGAGGCTCGAATGAGGCCAACACCGCCGGCAATCCGTTTAACTTCCAGGCCGACCACGGAAACAATAACTTCGATGTTCGGCAGAGTTTCAATATTGACGCCTTATACGAACTTCCCTTTGGCCGGGGACGGCGGTTTGGAAGCAATTTCTCTAATGCGGTTGACGCAATATTCGGAGGCTGGCAGTTAGGGGGAATTGTGAACGCCCGTTCGGGAGTGCCAATTGACGTTCTAATCACACGTCCGGACATTGTTTACGTCGACAACAGAAATGGCGACGTGTATCAAAATCCACTGGTGGTCAATGGACAAGTTCTCACTACGCCGGTTATAAATACACCCGGGGGTGGCAGTTCGCGTAACGTGCGCCGGCCGGATGTAGTGGCAGGCGTCCAGCCGATTCTGTTCAGCAACGGACTGGTATATATAAACCCTACCGCTTTTAGCGTCCCCCGCCCGGGAACGTTTGGCAATTCAGCCCGGAATTCACTGGCTGGACCGAGCTTTGCTCAGCTGGATCTAACACTGAGCAAACGAATCCGTATCTCGGAACTGTTCAACATCGAGCTCCGCGCCGAGGCGTACAACATCACCAATCACACCAACTTCGCCAACCCTGGCAATGTTCGTCTCAGTCCAGGCATTCCTACGGGACCAGGAGAGTCAGGCATTCAGCCAGGCCAGCCGTTCACCTCGTCTGTTGCAGGGGGCAACTTCGGAGCACTGAACTCGACTGTCTCAAATCAGATCGGGTTAGGCACTGCCCGACAGTTACAGTTGGCTTTGCGCCTGAATTTTTGAGGAACATTCGAGACGGGCAAAGATCGCAAATGCTCATTCCGAACGACTGATAGGAACGATACGTCGAGAATGTCTGGACTATGTCATTCACTTGAGTCCCCAAACAATTTCGCCGATCCCAGAGGAATCCAGAGTCGGCATTTCGGAAAGGTTTAATACCACATTCGGCGCACCGTTGTCGATCGCATTTCGGACGACTTCGTGTAATTGATTGACACCCGGCCCAAAGTGCAGCGGGCCCTTGATCCGGATTAGACAGACGCCGGGATATTGGCGAATATCGAGGTCCAAAACTGTTACTCCTCGGTTAGGCGCCCGTAGATGCCGACGCTATGGTTACAATCAAGACGAATGTGGGAATAGACCTGACGCGCAAGATCAGAAAGTTGATGGGCGTTATCCGTGCGAGAGATCAGGCACGCATCAAGCAAGCGAGTTTGTCTTAACGGCTGAGATTCCTTTCCGAATGGGAGCGTTGCAGTTGCACGCGGAGCAAGTAACGATCTTTCATGCTTAAGCGCGGATTGCACGAAATCCAGACAACGCCCATTCCGGCTGACACATTTGGGGAAGAACCGCAATTTTGATGCCTAAGCTCCCCGCATTCAAGTTCTCTCACTCGACAAATGTAAGCAGCGCTCTTGTAGGCTCTAGGAATCCACATTTCCGGTACTGGTTTTCCGCCTGCGTTGTGATTCTTACGCTTCTGCTCATTGGACTTGGTAACATAATTTTCGGCTCATTGGCTCTTGTACTCTTCGCCGCGGCGATTGTTACGGCATCGAAAACTGCGGGCATCAGCGGGGGAATCATCTCCGTTGTGCTTTCAACACTCGCCTGTGATTTCTTTTTCCTGCCTCCGATCTTCTCCCTCAATTTCGACCAAGCGACTTGGACGCTTGCAGCAAAGTACGCCGCAATCGCAGTGCTGAGCTACGCGCTTTTCCCGCAGAGGCGAGAGGGAGCCGTTCAACCGGCAAGCTCTGTACTTCCCGGTTCTGGCTATGTTGACGGCGTGATCGACGGTGAACTCTTCGGCTGGGCCATCGATCCCGACAATCCGGCCGAGCCCGCAAGGGTAACGGCTCATGTTAACGAGCGACCAGTCGCCGAGGCACTGGCTGTCTATTACCGTTCCGATATTGCAGAGGCATTCAATTGCTCTGGGAGCCACGGCTTTTTCTTGAACCTGAGTGAGGTTTATGAAGCCGAGATGGATGCTACGGTCGACGTACGGCTATCAAACGGGGAATCCTTGGGAGGAGCTCCGCTTTTCGCACATTTGCCCAGCCGCAAACGCTCATCCGCACCTACGTTGCTGTTCATGCATATTCCTAAGACGGCGGGCACCGCGCTGCGCGAGTCGATACTCAACAATTACAGGGAAAGCGAGATCGCGTATATCTATCCGGATGCTCCGGGATTTCCGTTGCGGAATTTACGCGATTTGCCCTTACAGCAGAGGGCTCAACTTCGCTTCGTGGTAGGACACTTTCAATACGGCATTCACAACGAGATACCGAATGACTATCTATATTTCACGATTGTCAGGGATCCTGTTGCGCGGGTCTGGTCGCATTATCACCATCTCGTTGAGATCAAAGATCCGTGTGTCATACGAGATGGCAAACCCAAAACTCTTCGACAAGTGCTAGAGGCCAGATTGACTGCAAATCTTGACAATCTGATGGTTCGATGTTTCTCTGGGTTAACCGAAGTCGAATGTCCCCCGGGATCGATAGACGGTGAGGTTTATGAGCTCGCAAAGCTGCATCTAGAAAAGGCTTTCGTGTATGTAGGACAGCAAGAGCGACTCGGAGGAGCTTATTGGTTCTTGCAAAGCAAATTAGGGTGGAAGAGAAATCTTCCTCTCGAATCCATAAATCGTCGCTCCTATTCGTCCCGAAAGCAGGCGGACGAGGAGCTCATCCGGCGATTCAACACGTGGGACATCAAGCTCTATGACCAGGTGTTCAAACTCTTTCCATAATGAGTCGTTTAACGCGCTGCAGCCCGAAGTACAAAACGTGCTGTGTGGGCAGCACGTATTTCATCCAGATATCCTTGCCGTATTCGAGCACCTTGTCCTTGTGCCCGCTGGCCGTGATGCGATGAAAGCCGAGCTGACGGAAGAGCGGCAGCAATACGTCCTAGGCCAGCAGTCGCGCGCAAGATGCTGGACGTTTCAGAGAGCACCTCTTCTACACGCGCGCATTACGTGAGAAGGTTTCCGCCCGAAGATCCGAAAACGTTGTAGAGGTGCACTCGTGAGCGCGTCCAATGACGGAAAGAAAACGCGAGGCAGGAGTGCCTTTTCGAGATTGCGGAAGACCCCGACGTAGTTTACGATGAGGGCAATCGAGCTGGCAAAAACCGGCGATATGGCAGCGCTCCGCTTGTGCTTGGAACGTATCTTGCCGCCCGCGCGGGATCGCGGCATCCGCATCAGCCTGCCGGTGATTAAGTCGCCGGGTGACGTCCTGTCTGCGATTGGAGACGTACTGCAAGCGGTCGCTACGGGCGAGCTTACCCCAACGGAAGCGCAGAGCGTAGCCGGGCTATTGGAGTCGTACAGGCGCACGGCGGAGACGAGCGCGATCGAGGAAAGAATCAGTCAGCTGGAAAAGAGGATCGGTTAGAAATGAGCAACTTAAAACAGCGCGTTGAAAAGTTGGAAAAAGTTCACGGGACCGAAGGTGACGTTGGAGCTTGGCTTGAACGTGTGACGGGACCGGCGGTGCGCGAATTGATGCGCGGACACGAAGCCGAATTCGAGGCCTATGCTCGACACGGTGGCGACCTGACGTTT
>JBPCJX010000001.1:0-37819 GCA_051004875.1 Bryobacteraceae bacterium | reverse complement strand
TGCTGCCGCCCTTGCCCTGGACCCCATCCCGGCATCAAAGGTCCTGTCTGACCCACTCGAATTTGCAGAATTTGACAAACACAACTTCCTGAGCGGCGTAGCCCCGCGACTGAATCATGCAGGTCCTCCTCTCCCCGATAACGTTATTTGAAAAAACGAACCCATTTGGGTTCGTCTGGTAATTTCACCCCGAGAGCCGCTGCAGCCGCTCTGCCGCCGCCTCCAAAGTCTCGGGCTTCTTGGCGAAACAAAACCGAATCAGATGCGCCCCATCCGCCGGATCTGAGAAAAAGCTCGATCCAGGTACAGCTCCCACTCCAATCTCCTCAACCAGATGCCGGCAGAAGGCCACATCATCGCCGAAGCCGCATGCGGAAATGTCACACATGATGTAGTAAGCGCCCTTAGGCACATAGCAGTCGAATCCAGCCTTGCTCAGAATGCTCAAAAGCAGGTTTCGCTTCGTTTCGTAATTTCGGGCCAGTTCCGCGTAATAGCTCTCCGGAAACTGGAGCGCGGTCACGCCGGCCGCCTGCAGCGGAGCAGCCGCGCCCACCGTTAAGAAGTCATGGACCTTGCGGATGGAATCGGTCAGATCTGGCGGCGCAATCACCCAGCCGACCCGCCAGCCTGTAACGGAGTAGGTCTTGCTCAAACTGTTCACCAGGACGCACCGGTCGCGCAAGCCAGGCAGCGTCAAAGGAGGCACATGCCGCTCACCATCGAAGACGATATGCTCGTAAATCTCGTCCGTGATCAGTAAGACATCGTACTCTTCGCAGAGCTGACCTATCACAATTAGCTCTTGCCTCGAAAAGACGCGACCCGTCGGATTGTTCGGCGAGTTCAGGATCATCGCCCGAGTTCGTTTGGTAAAAGCGGCCCGAAGCTCTTCCGGTTCAAACGTCCAGTCGGGAGGACGAAGCCTGACATACCGGCATACGGCTCCGCTGAGTTGGGAGTCTGGCCAGTAATTTTCGTAAAACGGCTCGAATAGGACGACTTCGTCTCCGGTATTCAGCAAAGCCAGCAGGCTCGCGACCATGCCCTCGGTCGAGCCGCAGCAAACGGTAACTTCGCGCTCGGGATCTATTTCAAGCTCGTAAAAGCGCCGATAGTAATCGCATATAGCATCGCGGAATGACTTAGCACCCCATGTTATGGAGTACTGATTAATGTCGTCCGCGATGGCCCTTTGCGCAGCGAGTTTGAGTTCCGCGGGTGCGCAAAAATCGGGAAATCCCTGCGCCAGGTTCACGGCCCCGTGCTGAAGCGAGAGCCGTGTCATTTCCCGAATGACAGATTCCTTAAATTCAGCTACGCGAGCGCTCTGAAAGCGCCGGCCCGAAGTGACGGCCATGTTGCGATTGTACGTTGGGCCGCAAACGAACTTACGAATTGCCACCGTAAGGTCGCATCGTCATCAGCTTCGTCAGTCCTTGGAACGGCAGCGGTTCACGATTGAGTTTTATTTCGACCAAGGTGGTGGTGAATGGCCAAAACAGGGAATCTTTGCCTCCGTCCAGGTGTGAAATATCAAGAAAAACTGGCGACTCCTCCGTGATAGTCGTCGAACCGGCGGTGTAGCCCTGGTAAGCAATCAACTCCGTGCCAGACGACGCGGTCAGACGCATCCATAGCTCTCCCATGCCGTCCTTGGACGCGTTCGTCGGAACCCGCACGTGAAAGCATCGGAAGCTTTGATCGCGCTGGTACGGATGGACCTCCAGGTCGAATTCTTCGATTTCAATGGTTTCCAGATCTTTGCCCTGCAAGCCTCTGGGATCCTTTCTATACAGGTCCACCACATAATCGGGTATCGAATCGCCATATTCGTCGACCAGGTGGATTACGAATTGCTGCCAGCCGTCGTGGCTCCCCTTTTTGTCCTGTTTCATGCGTTCGAGAGCCGGGGCGTTCCATGCACTTGCCCGGTCCGTCCAGGCCTTGAATTCGTCTTGCGACGACACGGTCAGAAACCGCACAACGTGGTCGACGAGATCGTCTTCAGGATGTTGCAACAAGCTGGTGTGGTCTTTGCCTTGCACAGCAAACATCGGAACGGACAAACGCCCGTTTGCCCATGGAATCAGTTGCGCTCTGCTGCCGGCCGCCTCCGATCTTCGGAGATCAATCGTGAACTTGCGGGCATTCAAGCCGCAACCTGCCCAACGCACTGTCCCATCAGTTCCAGGTTTGTCGACCAACTCTTTGATGCCTTGGTACGGCTGATTTCCGATAAACACCGCGACGTAAGGAGAATCAGGGCCAGTGGTGAAGAGGGGCTCTTCGCACAGAAGATCGCGATGCGCCAATTGCCACGTGAACTTGCTCCCCAGTTCGAGGCCATCCAGCACCCGGTTGCCCGCATTCAGAAAATCCGGCCCGAACTGGTGATTACCGCGTAAGATCGATGACAGCCAGCTGCGGCCTAAATGCGCGAGAGGAGAGCCCCATGTAGCGGGAGCAAGTCCGACCAGATGTTTGAGATATTTTTTCCGTTTCGTGTCGTTACACAACCAGGCGCGGATCACAAGCATCCCTGTCGAGTGCACAATCGCGTCGAACTCCTGATCCGGCGGCCATTTGAGAAAGTCTGCCGCACGCCCAAGTCCCTCCGCGATATCGGGGATGGTGATCTCGTTATTCAGAGAGATGTAATTGCAGATATTGATGTGTTCGGCGTCGATACCCCGGCTATGCAACTTATCGGCCCAGTTGCTAAATGAAGGGCCTTGATCACTGTACCCGTGAATTAAAACAAGCTTACGTGGCATTCGTTGAGCTCCCCATACAAATCGGTTTTGGAATTATTCTATGTCGGCTTCAGAATCGTGGCGGCGCATTTCGCAGAATAAAGTCGCCACTTTGCGGGACCGTTTTGCATCTTACAGTTTTAAACCTGTCGCAGATTCGATATAATTTTTCGGCCGAATCGGGAGGCCGAAAGATTATGAGTAAACGCATTGCTTTTTGTGCAGATGGTACGTGGGACAGCGCCAAGAGCCACACCAACGTCTACAAATTCTACAAATCGCTGATCGTAAGCGCGGACCAGATGCCTTTCTATGACGACGGTGTCGGTGCAACAGGGCTTGCAATCGAAAAGCTGCTGGGCGGGGCGTTCGGAACGGGCCTTTGGAAAAAGATCAAGCAAGGCTATACGAAGATCGCGCAAGTTTACGAGCAGGACGACGAAGTCTTCATCTTTGGTTTTAGCCGCGGCGCATATACAGCGCGCAGCCTGGGAGGCATGATTGCAGCTTGCGGTTTGCCGACTAAAAACTTCACCGATGACTTGGTCGAAACAGCCTTCGACGCTTATCGCGACAAGCCGAATCGAGCGGAGAAACTGAAGAAGCTCGCGAATTGCGACATGTATAACGGGAAAATCAAGATGGTAGGGGTTTGGGACACCGTGGGTTCACTGGGAATACCGTCTGCCATCGGCGAGGTTGACCCAATCCTCTATGGTTTTCTGGACACCAGCCTTAGTCCCAAGGTCCTCAATGCTTATCAGGCGCTAGCCATTGACGAGATGCGGTGGCAGTTTCCCCCGACTCTGTGGACTGGGCAGACCGCCCCCGGGCAGACTTTGGAGCAAGTGTGGTTTTGTGGCGTGCATAGCGACGTTGGCGGCGGAGAACCGCGGGAGCCCCTGGAACCACAGCGCTTTCCGACATCACGCTTGGTTGGATGATGAACAAGGCGTCCAGTCTCGGACTGCAGATTGATCCTGAGGTGCAGAAGCAATACACAATTCCCCTGGAGGCCGAGTATGCGCTTGACGAACTCCATACCTCGTGGAAAGTGTTCTCCGGCTTCCCCAAAAGGCGGTCGATCCCTAAGGATGCGGTGCTTGCAAATAGTGTCAAGATTCGTTTGCTGCACGACAATTCTTGGCGACCACCGAATTTGAGTCTCGAGAATGGAGTTCTCTCGTCCCAATACAAATTCGTGAACGTTCTGGCTGAGCCGCAAGTAGCTGTCGCAGGGGCAAGTGGCGCTGCCGGAACGTAGGCTCGAACGGCGCAGCTACAGCGTTTTCAGATACTCGATCATTGCTTTCTTATCGTCGCCGCTGAGAGTCGTGCCCCACAGATGACCGCGATTACTGTTGCCCGGTACGCTTGTGTCGTACCGGAAGCCGACTCGCTCAGCCTCCGCCCCCTCTGAAACGAAGCCGACCTTCTGCGGATCGAGCACATCGTAGCCGCGATAGAAAAACTTAGGACGATGCCCGGGATCTTCGAGCAGATCCGTTAACGTAGGCACCGAGCCGTTGTGCAAGTACGGCCCTCGTAGCCAGAGCCCTTCTAACGGCACGTTGACGTATCCGTTCTGTTTGACGAAATGGGTCAATTTCCAGAAGTGCCCCGCTCCGTAGTTGTTGTAAGCCGTCGCCGCGTTCTGCGTCCACATGTCGATGCGGTGCCGGTCAGTTTCAAGCATTGGATTGTCTATCGGCTCCACCTTCCCAGTGCGAGCTCCACCAATCGCGTGGCATTCGGCGCATTGCTGGTTGTAGATTATGTTTCCTCGGGCCGCGAGCGCTGCGTTGATCGGAAAAGGAAACTTAGTGGGTTGCGCGTGGCTGATGTAATTTTCGATTCGTTTTAGGCTGGATTCGCTGCTGGATTTGCTCCAATCGCGGTCAACCCACCTGGGAGGTGTGCCGTCGCCAATGGCGGACGAGATGACCACCTCGTGAAGATTGGTATTCAAGCCGTCCCAGTGAAACGAGTACCCGTGATGTGCGCCAAGATTCCACAGAGGCACCATGTCCGAGTTCCCAATGCTTCCGTCCACGGGTTGATTTAGGACGCGATACTTCACCGGATTGAACGGATCGATGCGGCCGTTCCCCCAGGGCGGATTATTTTTCATCCAGCCGTATTGCTGATATTGATTCTGCTGCTGTCGCAATGTAATCTTCGTGAACGGAATCAGCGCAAAGCGATAGGTCAATCGATCGAGCAAGGAGAGCCGGTGATTCCTTGCTATCTCAGCCATGATGGTCGACGACGTGAAGCGCGGGTCAGAGGCGCACGCAAATAGAAAACGCAAGTAGCCCTGTGGGCTGGTCGTGTTGCTCGGCCCGGCAGGCACAATGACGGGTTTCTCGCCTGGATTCTTTCGATATGTGGTCGTATGGCAGAACGCGCAGTTGATGCTCACGCGCTCGATTCCAATCGTCTGCTTTGAAAATCCAACCGGCAGTTCGCGCCCTTCCTGTGCGACAATTCCCAGCGACTCGTAGCCTCCGGGATAGGGAAGCTTGTCGGGAAACACGCGAGGAAGCACCAGCCAAATCCAATACGGCACCCCAGCCGTGCCCTCGGTCCCGATTGATCCGTAGAGAAAATGCTCCTCATCGGAGGCAAAGTGTGGAGGCGGAAGCTCGCGGAAGAACTCGTAGTAAGTTACGCCCGCGATCAACAAAACGAGCACAGTCGCAGCCGCGGTCAAGCGCATCTTCCATTTCCCGTGATCGGCCGGTGCAGTCGTCATCCCGAGCGTTGCATCCGCCACTGTGCGGCCGGCTGTCGCCACTTGCGGCGCTTTCTTGGCTTCCCGTATCGCCAGCGTGAGCAGGATGCCCTCCGGCACCAAGAACACGAGGTCGAACAGCCCGAACATCATGTAGTCGCGATTGAAAATGCAAAAGAAGATGACGCCTGCCAGGCGCGCCAGCACAGTCAACCACGAAACAAGCGGATAATGAACCGGCCGCAGTGCCGCTGGGATATAGAACAGGCTCAGCAGAATCAAGAGCAGCGCGGCGAAGCTTGGCCACATTGTGGGTGAAGCCGACGGCAGCGAAAACAACGCAAGCATCTGGTCCGGCATGAACAGAGTCGGCAGCGCGAGAGCGAAATTCGAAAGAATGCCGAGCCAGACCACGCGGCTGAACCACTTTGCGTAGCTATTCATAAGAGATCCAGTGCCAGAATCGCGGACCTATAACGTCTTCATGTACTCGATCAGATCCTGCTTCTGATCGTTGGGAAGGTTTGTCCCCCAAAGATGACCGCCGTTGCTGTTACCCGGAATCGTTGTGTCGTAAAGAAAGCCCGCGCTGCGGCCTTCCGGTGTGTCGTAGACAAACCCGATTTTCTGCTGATCGTAAACGTCGTAGCCGCGCGCGAACTGTTTCGGCCTGCTCGCCGGATCCATTAGTAAGTCGGCCAATGTCGGAACCGATCCGTTATGCAGATATGGCGCTCGGGCCCAGATGCCGTCGAGCGGCTGATTTGCATACCCATCGGTTTTGCTGAAGTGCGTGAAGCGGTACCGACTCGCCGGAAATAGGGTGGCTTGATTTACGGCAAAAATATACGTAAAGGACCGCAGCCTGTATGGATCGGTGTTGACGGACGCCAACTTCTCTACGGTTCCGGTTTTGCTGCCGGAGAAGCTGTGGCATTCGGAGCAGTGCTGATCGAAAATGGTTTTCCCGCGCGCACTCCGTGCCGAATCGATAGCGAAAGGATACTTTGGGGGCGGCAATGTCCAGATCCAGTCATGGATGCGTTGCAAACTGGCATGATCTACGGTGACCGGTGTAATGCCGGCTCCGAGTGAAGCGCTCAGGTTTCGCTCATCGACGGAGGTATTGTTGCCGTCCCAATGCAAATGCATGCCTTCGCGCGGTTTCTGATTCCACAAGGATGGAAAATCCGCAGCGCCGATCAGCTCATCGTGCGGTAGCCGATTGAGATTCCAATTGAATTGGATGGCCTTGTACGGATTGAACGTGTCAATCCGGCCGCGTCCCCAACTCGGCTCAGGGCCATTCAGCAAGGGGCCGATGCGGTTGTCCAATTCAAGCGTCTGTAGTTTTAGGCGTGAAATTAGCACTGTGTAGAGCAGTGCCTTCTGCATCAAGCTGACGTGATCGCCCATCTCTTCGGCCTTCGCAATCACGTTGCCGGCCGTCAGGCGATTATCGAGGCTGCACGAGAGCACGAATTGAAAGAAGCGCTCGCTATCGAACTGGTGGGCCGGCATGCCCAGCACGATTCTGGGCTGGCTGTTTGGAGTCTCGCGCACCGTTCCGGTGTGGCAAACTGCACAGTTCAGGCCCGCCTGCTCTACACCGAGACGCCACCGCCGCGAAACTCCGATAGGCACATCATGATTAGGTTCGAAGACCAGTCCCAGTGAGGCGTACCCGCCCGGAAGTTTGTCAGGACAAACTTTGGGTAGCGTTTTGAAGATTAGGTACGGCGGAAGTACCCCGCCTACAGGTGTAAAGATACTGCCGCCCGGCTCACTCCCTATGGAGCCGTACTTAAAGTGTTCTTGAATATCGGAGTATTGGCGCGCGTGATCGGATGTGAAATACCGCAGCAACCAAATTGCGATTATCGCGATGATCGCCAGAGCAAGCAAAAGTATCCGTCGGCGAACGTTGTGCTGCCATTGATCGACTGGGCGGGTGTAGATCTGGTCTAGGAGCTTCCCTTCGCTCGTTTTGATGACCATCTCATCGCGCATGACCGCCGCTCCTCAGTGCGATACCGCTGTAGAAGTTGCGGCTGGGGTGGAAAACTGCGAGGGGTGAAAAACTTCCATAATCTTGGCGACCATGGCTTCATGATTTCCGTCGAAGCGTCGAACATCATAACAGCCGAGCGGATTCGCAACGGCATTCACTAGACAGCGATTACAGAATGAGCACGGCTTATCGGGCAGCTCTCTCCCGGACTGCAGGACGTGTGGCAAATCGCGATTTGCAACCAGCGGACGCGCAATCGATACGGCATCGGTATACCCTTCCGAAATCACGCGCCGGATCACTCGTCCGTCCTGATATCCACCTGTGTTGATAATCGGAACGCTGACGTTCTTCTTCACTTCCTTGCAGTACTCCGAGCTGACAGCTTCAATAGGATGATCCTTCTTCGTGCGCCCCCACAACGCCGTGAAGATCGGCCTCAGCATTTTGAAGTGGAACATCGTGTAATTGAAATAACCCAGGACACCACTCGAGATCATGGTGCCGTACCACCAATTCAGCTCGTCCGGAGGGAAACCACCCGGGGGCAGCAGCGGGTGAGGGAAGATGCTGCCGATCGAAACGTGGATGGCGTCCACACCTGCTTCTTCCGCCCATTTCGAGACCTGAATTCCTTCTTCAAGCGTGTTGCCCTTCTTCTCCCACGGGTAAAGAGCGTTGGCGAAATCGACCGCATTCAGCTTGGCTTGCAAATGGAAGTCGTCACCCACTTCTTTCCGAATGGCGTGAATTATTTCGAGGAGAAACGCCGCGCGATTCTGCAAGCTTCCGCCGTACTGGTCTTTTCGATCATTGATCGCCGAACTGAGAAACTGCGTGATCAGGTAGCCGTGTGAGGCGTGTAATTCGACCCCGTCCAATCCAGCCTGCCTGGCCCGGCGCGCGCCATCTGCGAAATGCCTGATGGTGTCTTTGATTTGCTGCAGCGTCATCGCTTCGCAGAGCAGTCCATGAAACGTATCCATGCGACTGGTCGACGAGAGTGCTTTCTGCTTGAAGTTCTCAACACCCGGATTGTCGCGCTGCCTTCCCGAATGGCTCAGTTGCACGATGTATTTGCAATCGTGCCGATGTACCGCCTCGCCCAATGCGCGCCAGAACGGAACTTTGTCGTCGCTGTCGATCATGGCATAGTTCGGCATGATTCGACCGCGCAGATGCACTGGAGTGAACGAAGAGATAATCGCTCCAACACCCCCGCGCGCAAACGATTCTTCCCAGTTAATCCGCGTCTGTGTGCCGGAACCGTCGTAGTTATCAAACCGCCCGGAAATGTTGGAGCGGAACAGGCGGTTTTTCACCGTGAGATTTCGGAACTTCAATGGCTGAAAGATAACGTCGTTATCCATGGTCGACATCCATGTAAGAAGACCTCGTTCTACGGGCCTCGCTAGAAGGTCTTCATGTATTCGATCAGCGCTCGCTTCTGATCATCCGGCAAGTCCGCTCCGAAGGTATGACCGTGGTCCTGGATGAAATCAGGAGACTGATTTCTGGCCAGGAGAAACGGCACCAGCTGCTGCAGTTCCGGATCATACTGCCCGCGATTTTTCAAGGCTTGCACCAAGCGCACGAGCAATTGCGGATTTCGGTTCAGTTGCTTGAGCGTCTCCAAGGCCTGACCGGGTTGAAGAGCTGCGTATACATTGATGTTGGCTAGAAGGTCGACTGGCGTTCCGACTGGAATTCGGATCTCAATGTCTCGAATCTTCAGCATCGAGTCAGTTCCGGTAACCTTGATCGTGCCGTCGCCCGTGCGCTTCTCCGGCCAAAGCAATTTCTCTGCCGCATCCTGAAAAGCGGTCACGCGGCCTTTAACCGACGGATCGCCTGTAAATGTACCCAGCATGTTGTTGTGAAAAAATGGCGCTGTTGCCCACACGTTGATCAGCGAGGGCGTCCGATAATAGCCGCCGCCACCTTGCGGGATATTGAACGTGATCGGCTTGCTCTTGTCAAATGGGTTCTCGAGTATCAGTTTTCCCGGCGTCGGCAGTTGCTTAAAACTGACGGACGAGAAGTTTTCCCAAATGTGGCCCGTGTCCGGATTCGTTCCCAGCGCGCGATTCGCGTTGGTTCCAATCGCCATTCGCGGATTGCTGGAGAGGAGCGGATACCGAGCGTCATCCGAGAGGAAGTTCTTATCCAGAAAATCATCGGACTTCACAAGCTTCACCCATGCCGCCTTCGCTGCCGGTGAATGCTTATCCAGACTGCCCTGCGCCACGTCTGACGGCAGCTTACTCGAGTGACACCGTGCACATTCCTCCGCAAATGCCGTCTGGCCGAGATTCAGAATTGCCGCATCATTGGTGATGTAGCCACTCCCACCCGGCGCGTTCTTCAGGTAATACGGCTGATTCGCATCCAGAAAATTCGCAGCATCGCCCATCCGCGCTGCTGTCAGCTGCCAGTCGACGCACTGCTTCTGCGCGGTGGTTAGATTGAATGGATGTTGTGTAGTGGGATTTGTTGCGTTGGATGCAAACGGCGGGGGTCTCAGTGCTCCGACAAAGCTGTCCTCAAGACTGAATCGGTAATCTGGACAACTGCCAATGTTGATGTAAACGCGCAGAGCCGCGCCTTCCGCCCCAATGGAGTCAGAACCATCTTTTAAAATGTGCGGCACCTCCTGTGTGGTTCCATCGTTCATAATTTCGGCATGTTTCGGACGCGCCGAGAGTATGTACCAAATAGAATTAATGGCGTTCGGATTGTTAATGAAATCGGTGCTAATGCGGCTGGTGTCCGAAGTTCCGGGATGCTGTGTATCGTAGACCCAATACAGAAAACTGCTTTGCGTTAGGCGGCCTTTAAACATTTCGCCCTCTTTTATGTATTGGTTGCCCAACGCGGGAGCTAAATTCTCCCAGTGCGGATCTTCGGGCTCGGCCGGTGGCTTCGTCGGATTGAACGCGATGTGACAAAAGCCACACGTGATGCCGGCTAGATAGGGTGGCTCGATCCGCGAATCGAAATTCAGGAATCTATTCCCGTCCCACTGTGCCGGGTCGAAGTCCGGGTTGGGGAACAAGCGAATACCCATAATGCCGCTTGAATAAGGATCTGAGCAGGTATCGAGATTTAGGCCGTACGCATCAGGCTGGGTCGCTTTCTTGCATCCTGGGTCATTTACGACGCCTAGCTTTTTAAAGCGCTGTTCACGTGGCGTGTTCGTGACGTAGCGCAACATGCTGACATCCACGGGAATATCGAGAAGGTTACTGATGGCCCAGAGCTTCTTTTCCGCCATTCGCCAGAATCGGGGGTTCCCACGCGCATTCTTCGGGCTGCCTTCCGTGCGTAACGGGTCTCCTCCGGGCCACAAATACCAGGTACACACTCCAGCCTTCTGCCGGTCGGTCAGATAATAGCCGTAGTGGTCAGGAAGGAAGCCCGGAATTCCGCCGCAGTTCTGAGTGTAATTAGCAAAACGTAACTTCGGATCGGGATATTTGGAATTCGAGCCTGTCTTTTGAGGAGGACACGCAATTGTGAAGAAACAAAGGGCAACAGTTGCGCCCAACAGCCAACGATGCACACAAAAACGTTTGTCGCTCTTCATAATCTATTCAAAGTCGCGTAACTCCCTATTGGTTCCTAACTTCAATCACTAATGCTGCACTTCAGCGGCCACAATCGGCGACTGTAAGTTCACTTACTTACCGGCAAACCAGAAATGAGTCTTTGTTGTGAAGCGCATCATATCTCATTCGAGACACCAGAGCAAGAGTTTCAGAAATTATCGAACCAGTGAATCGTTTGGATAACGACTGCTGATACAACTGGTTGAGCTATGTGGATATCCTGGCGCTACCCGCGATGAGTAATCGCCTTGCGCTTACGTTTCGATTTTTTCGGTGGTGGCTTTGGATGATAGACGGGCACGTCAGGAACCGTGCCGGCATACAGGCGGCGATAGACATCCGCGTTCCGCAGAACAATTTGGATGTAGCCGCGAGTCTCGTGAAATGGAACTGTCTCGACGAACTCCGCTTGTTCACGGAACGGTCCCCAAGTGCGCCATAGGGTCGCGCGGCTGGGGCCTGCATTATAAGAAGCTAATGCTAACTCCGTCTGGCCGCCAAAAGAGTTGAGTAGATTCCGGAAATACGAAGTTCCGAGCTGGATGTTTCTGTCGGCGGTGAGAAGTTGAGCGGTTGTGTAGCGACGTACGTGGAACTGCCGGGCCAAGCCGCGCCCCGTCGAAGGTAACAGCTGCATCAGTCCGTAGGCATTTGCGTGAGAAATGACTTTGACGTTAAATTCAGATTCCTGCCGAATAAGCGCGGCTACCAGGAAAGGGTCAAGGCCCTGTTCCCGGCTGCGCTGCTCAATCGAGGCTCGAAACTGAATGGGAAAGGCAAGTTTCCAGAACGGGACCGGAGCTTCATCGAGTGGCATGTAGAGATATCCGGGCGCGTACGCTTTGATGTACCGCATGGCCTGATCGGGCGCTTTACGAGCCGCAGCAAACTTCGCCAGCTCATAAGCGTAGATGTTTTGCTGTTCGCCATCGTTGCGCGCGCCGAACTTCAGCTCGCCTTCCGCGAAATCATTCAATCCGGTAAGCTGAAGCAACTGGGCACGATCCATGCGGCTCTGAACGGTTTCGGCCGGCGTAAAGCTCGGAAACTCGGGACGAGGGGGCCATTGGACAGAGCGCAAAAACTCTAACATGGCGGAGTTGGAAGTGGCAGCCTCAAGACTAGGTTGATCGAGACGCTCACGGGCGAGGATCGCGTAATAGCTATTGGGGAAACGCTTCGTCACCTCTTCATAGCAAGCCCGAGAGGAACCAACGTCTTTTTTTCGCTCCGATAGACGACCGAGAAAGTAGATGCTGTTATTGACGTCTTCCGATCCCGGATATTGCTGTATGTGGCTGCGGAGCAGATCGTACGCGTCATCCGCATCTTTTCGGTAGCTCTCGAAAGCGACCCGCCAATCGCACCACGCTGCCCTGGGACTTTTTGGAAACGTTGCAGCGCATGCACGGTATAGAGGCAAATAAGCCTCTACGTCATGATCAAGGCGAGTCTGGTCCGCAACAAAGATCAAGGCGTCCAGGCGCCACAAAGAATTTGGATGTTGCTGCTCCAACTGTTTTAAAAACGGTTTAACGTCAGCATGACGGTCAAGCTTGCGCGCGCAACGGATGAGATAGCTGAGACGCTCAGCATCGGCCTCGGGATCGTCGACTTTAAGGGCCGTCAGGTATTCGAAAGCTGCTGAAGTATGATTGCTGAGGAAATCGGCTTCGCCCAGGCGGACGCGCGCGAGGTCACGCTGAGCGCCCCCGATCTCAGGAATGGCAGCGGCGAGTTCTATTCGAGCAGCAGCGGGATTCCGGGCATCAAATAGCTTCTGCGCACGGCCGAGCATAGCACTCGGCATGATAGGCGGATAAGCGTCCCCCAGGCGCTGCTTCAGATCCACAAGCGCGTTTGCAGCGTCAGTAGCTTCGTTCGCGGTTGGATAGTTGTAGTAAACGCGCTGAAAATATTCGGCAGCTTGCGCCAGGTCGCCTGCGGCTGCAAAACTTCGCGCAAGAAGCAGGTCGGCTTCAGGCTGTGGAATGCGCTCATGATATTTCTTGACTAGCTCCAGCGCTTGCTTTGGGTTATCGCTATCCAGGTCGGCGCGGACTGCTAGCGCGGCAGCAGGCCCGACAAACGGCGAAACGGGCACTTGATCGAAAACGTGCGTCGCGGCCTTGGCGACTTCGGCGTAGTTTTTGAGCCCATATTCGGCTTGCGCGCGGATGTACTCTGCGTAGTCATCCAATAATGGTGCTTTTTTTGAAGCCGATGCGGCGTACTGTGCGGCGGCTGGTAAATTGCCGAGATCGAGTTGGTGCTGCGCGACCGCAATCAAACCGGCGGCACCGACCACTTTAGGTGCCTGAATCGGCGGCTTGGTTGGTTTGCTAATTTTTTTGCGCGTGGGCGCGGAAAGAAGAGCGAGCGCGAAGGACGCGATCAACAGCGGACAGAGTGCCAAGAGCATTCCACGCCTCATCAAACGATGAGCCTGGAAACTAAACCAACTGCCCTGGATAGTCTGCTCCTAATTTTTGTTCATCATTTCCGGCTGCAGTACGAACAAGCTCGAGATGAAGATAATCAACCGTCGAAGGAATAGTCATAAACTGCTTGCGATATGTCTCGCGAGCCTTGTCAATTTCGTGTCTCAGAAATACGTACAGATTGCATTGCTGACGACCGGCATGACAGGCATCGGGTCGCGATAGCTGCATTTCGGCGACTTTCACCCGCGCGAAACGCTGAGCGCGCACATGAAGCACGCGCTCATCCTGACTGAGATCTGCCCAAGAGGGAAGAGGCGCCGAGGCGGAGGATGGTGATGTCTTCGCAGCAAGAGATTGAATTGCGATTCGAGTATGTAGAGAAGCTTTCGAGTGCTGTTCGAGGACGGTGGACGCGAGGCCAGCAATGAGCTCAACACCATTCAAATCGAGCTGATCCTGGTCAGCTGCAAAAAGAAGCGCGACGACTCGCGGCCCGTTCATGATCGGAATGATGTGCGCACGTTCTTGGGAGCTGGGCGAGCTGAGAGCTTCTCCGACCTCGGCGGCTGTTCTGAGCGCAACCACCGTATCTTTCGAGTTGATCACGCTCTCAAAAGCCGCAGATCCTACGGTAGACAAAGACACATTTTCAGCTAAATCCAAATTTCGTTGACCGCGCAGATCCAAAGCGCCATCACGGTACGTGAAGAGCGCGACCTGGCGCGCGAACTGCGAAGCGCCATCGAGGATCGCGCAGCTCCATTCGGCTTCACTTTGGTAATGACCCAGCCGGCGAAAAAGCTGATTCAACTCTTTCAGAATTTCGGAGCGCGCCGCTTCGAACTGGCGATTAATCGTCTCCCAAACCGGATCGAGAGCGTTCATGCTGCAACTCGATTTTAGCGGAAGCTAATTTAATGCTCCTTCACGGGACCCAGCGCGGATCGTGAGCCCAGAGGAGGCGGCTGGGGTCTCGGATTCGAGTGTGCTGATCACGCGGCGTTGACCGTCGCCGTTTTCAAGGTCGAAGATAAGTTTGCCATCACTCTGGCTCGCAGCTTCGCCAACCCACACTTCCTCACCTTGCGAAGCCTGAATCTTAGCGAGCCGAAGATCTGGCCAGCCAGCATCGAACGAGAACTCGAACCGGCCCGAAAGCTTGCTGAAAACGTCTTCAGGCGAGAGACTAAGACCTTCTCCTGAAAAGGCGCCGCTGGCGCGCAAGTTGCGGAGTGCTTCTAAACCAGTTCCGGATGTTTCGAATGTTCCATCGGCGTTCAGGAAGCCGCCCCTCCACGGGAAGCCGGTTACCGTGGCAGTAAAGCGACAATGGGGCGAGTATGCAGCGAGATTCAGCGTCCCGCGAGCGGCTATAGAACCTGCCGGCAGGTTCAGTTGAACGGAGTTGAACTCGAGGGTTGTGCCTTCCCAAATGACGTGAGAGCGTAGCGAGCCGAGACTAGCGGTGTTCATGGAAAATTCATCCACGATAATCTCGGCTTCCAGATTTCGCGTGGCGAGCCAAGCTGGGACGGCGCGGTCACGGAGACGCAGACGAGCTAGAAGGCCTTGCGGTCTCAAAGTCGGTTCCAGCGCCGCTTCGATTTTGGAGAGATCAGCGGAAGGAAGGTGCAAATGAAGACGTTCGGGATGCTTTAGCAAAGCACTGTAATAGTAGTCTCCTCGCATTTTTTTCTCGCCCAAGCTGCACGAGAAATGCTGCAAATTGAAAGTGGAATGATCGAAAGTAATCCGGCCACTGGATTCGGTGAGAGGAACAGCCATTCCGGGGGGGACAACGGTTGCGTTCGCAAAGTTCAATTGACCAGACCACAATCCCGGATCTGTTCCATCGTTTTCGTAACTCAGCCGGCCGGTCAAATCGCCCTTTTCAAGAAGCGCAAGAGCAGAGGGCGTAGAGAACCAAGGCGCAATTGACTTATTGAGTCCGTCGAGTGGAAATTCATCGAGGTTTAGAGAGGCAACGATTCGCTGAGTACTCAGGCGATAGTCGCCGCCGGCCCGCAATGTTCCACCGAGGGAGGTCTGAATCACAGTGGGTTCGAAGTGGATGTCGTCGGAGGAGATTTTGGCGTTGGCGATTGCAGCATGAAGCGGCGGAACGTTCGGTAAAGTTGCGACCACATCGTTAAGGACAAGGCCGCCCGCCAGGCCGGTTCGATTTGAATAGCCGATTGCTCCGTCAACCGTGCCAGCGAGTGTGAGGCCTTCCGGGAGGGAAAGCCCCATTCGTTTACAGAGCGGCACCAGGTTTTCCGCGGGCGCCTTGTTCAGTCGGGCTAAAATCGACCATGCGGGCTGAACAAGAAAGTCGTTGACGCGCATTTCCAGTGCAACTGGTGTTGAGCCGGCCGCATGCCGGGGCAAAGCTTCTAAGCTGAATGTGCGGGCAAGTAAGTCGATATTGCCGTGGTAGCCTATCGGCCATTGTTCGCCGGCGCCAGGCAAAAGATCCCAACGATGCAGATCTTGGAGGCGCAACTCACCGGAAACCCGCAGTGCCATGACGGGACCGTCAATGCTGGCATTACCGCTCGCCGTCCCATGGACTCCCAGATCATAGCCTTCGACGAGAGTGGCGATCTCACTTAGATCACTAGGGTCTAGAGTGATCTTGCCCTCGAACTGATTAGCAGTGGCATTCCGTGGAGTGAAATACCAGTTCGCAGTACCGTGGAGGTGGCCGAACCCATTTCCAGCGCGATCGGTGCGGGCGGGCGAGCCGGAAAATTGAATGTAAAGTTTTCCGGAACGCTCAGGATTGACAGAAATATCAGAATCCGCGATATAGAGCGTCGTCTTGCGTGTTCCGAGTTTGAAATCGATACGCCCGCTAGATATTTCTAAAGCGGGAAACAGATTAAGAGAAACGCGACGCGGCGGCCTGAGCCTCTCTACGAGCTCGACAATATTCCAGGACCCATCGTTTCGTTTCACGAGATTCAGCGAGGGCTCAACCAGACGCAAGCTGGAAAATTGAATGCGGCCGACGAGCAGTTTATCGATTCGAAGACGAGCCTTCAGCGTTGGAACGTACGCGAATGGCTCAATCCCGTAACGAGGATCTTCGTGAATCGTAACCGCGTCAACCGAAAAGCCGGGCCCAGAGAAGAGCGCGAAGTGCACTTCTCGAAAATCGACCTTGCGGGCGAGTGAGGCTTCAAGCGCCTCCCGGATGCGTCCGCTATAGTGAGCGGCATCGATGAGAGGAGCGATAAGGCCGATAATCAGGAGCGCGAAGACAGTGATGAACCCAAGTCGCAACAGGCGGCGGGAGACGGATTTGACCGTGATTGTCATTGCCGTTTCATCCTTAGCGCGCGCAACAGGCAACCGGGCGCTGGTAACTCAGTGATAACTTGGGCGTGACCTGATTATAGCCTCGGGATGGAGTTCAACAATAGGAGGTATGACACGGCGAACGCTTTTCACGTCTCTCCCGCTATTCCTTTCAGTTGTGGCCTTGCCGCAGGACAGGTATTCGGGACCCAAGCCGGCAAACAAGGACTTACCCTACTTACTACATGGCGACAAGTTAATCGCGACAGAAGTTCAGAAGGCAACCCAGTCGAATTCGAAAGAAGGACAGGCGTTTTTCGTTCCAGGAATTACGGCGTCCGCACGGACGCCTCTAGCCGAGCCTATCTTCCTTTTTTCACTCGACCATTTCAGAGCGGAGCAGTTGGGACTTTTTCGTTTCGACGTGAAGAATGGGCGTAGGGAGGTCGTCACTTCAGGGATGCACAAGAAGGGAGACGCAGAATCAGTATTTCACTTGACGCTGCGGCACTTGGAAGAGAATTTGTTCCGGATTGAAGTGTCCGAGATGCTGGATCCAGGAGAGTACGCGCTGTCGCCGGAAGGCGATAATACTGCGTTTTGCTTCACCGTCTATTAGCAGAGCGAGCAGCCGTGCCAACCGAACAGCAGCTTCGCGTATCCAAGGCACCACCCGTGCCAGAAAGAACATTGCTTGTTAAAGCGACTCTTTCGAGCTTTTGAATATCCGGACTTCCGGCTGATGTGGCTGGGAGCCTGCACGTCCAGCATCGGCACATGGATGCAAATGCTGGCCCAGAGCTGGCTAGTCTACAAGCTCTCGAACTCATCTGTCTATCTGGGGCTCGACGCTTTTTTCGGACAGATTCCGATCTTTCTGTTTTCGTTATTCGGAGGTGTTCTCGCAGATCGCACGAGCCGCCGAAAGTTGCTATTGATGTCGCAGGGAATACAGATGGCCTGCGCGTTCCTACTTGCAGGATTGGCGATAGCCGGCGTGGTGCGTGTCTGGCAGATCTGGTGCTTATCGTTTCTTGTAGGGTTGGCCCAATCTTTCGGCGGCCCGGCGTATTCCGCATTGGTGCCTACCCTCGTGAACAGAGAGGACCTTCGGAATGCGATTGCGCTGAACTCTATCCAATTCAATCTCGCGAGAGTTGTGGGCCCGATGTTAGGAGGGATTGCACTCAATAAGTTAGGCCCAGCCTGGTGTTTTGGACTGAACGGCCTATCCTTTGTGGCCGTCATTATTTCGTTGCTCATGATTCGCGTAAGTTTCGTTCCGGAGAAGACGGAGGAATCGGTGATCGAGAGTATGCAAGAGGGGATCCGGTTCATACGGCAGCGGGAAGGGATGACAAGTCTCGTGGCACTTGCGTTTCTTCTTACGCTGCTGTCGTTTCCGCTCATCACGTTCTTGCCAGTCATGGCGCGGGAGGTGCTTCACGGCGGCTCGAATACATTTACTTTGCTTTTATGCTTGTCCGGCTTGGGGTCGGTCACGGGAGCGCTTCTGGTGGCTGGGATTCACGATCGGATGGGGCGAGCAAAGCACGCGTTGTTAATCATGGTTATCCTCGGAGCATTGATCGCGGGTTTCGGACTATCGAAGGATCTGGCCTTGAGTTCGGCGTTCGTGTTTGGCGCAGGTGCCTCGTTAATGATCGTGTTCGCGTCCAACTCGTCCTTGGTTCAACTTAATGTGAGAGATGCGATGCGAGGACGCGTGATGAGTGTATATAACGTAGCCTTTCGCGGCGGCATGCCCTTTGGCAGCCTTTTCTCCGGCTTTTTAATTAAGCAGACATCCGCACCCGTCATGATGCTTGCCAATGGTTTGTTGGTTATCGTGCTGGCCCTGTACTTCTTATTGATTCAACGACGGCTCTCGAAGCTTTAGCAAACCACGCTGGCAATGACGGCCGGCTTGCCTTTTACAATGGAGGCAGAATGTCGATCAAATATTTGCGCCCGCCCTTTGCGGTTGGTTTGGGCATGTTGTTCGGAATGGCGGCTATGGCGGCCGCCGTTGGCACGAGCGAGTTGGAGCAAGCACGAGACCGCCAGGATTTAGCAGCGCTAGAACACATGATTCCGCAGTTTCAGCAGGCGGCCCAGGCAGGAAGTGCGAATTCGCAATCAGCAGAAGCGAATTACCGTCTCGCGCTTGCTTATTCATACGCCGCCGAAGTAGCAATGGAGCTTCGAGACAAGAAAAAGGCAGAAGCGTTGGCCGAAGCAGGTGTAGACGCCGCGAAAAGGGCAGTCTCTAAAAAATCCTCGGATGCTGAGTATCACCGAATTTTAGGTGAGCTTTGTGGGCAAGTGATTCCAGCCAATCCTGTGTTCGGAAGCTTGAAATATGGACAGTGTGCCCGCAACGAAATCAATAAGGCCATCGAATTGGATAGCCGGCTTGCGCTGGCTTACGTCAGCCGGGGAGTTGGAAACTTTTATTTACCTGCTTCTATGGGCGGCGGCGTAGACTTGGCGCTCAAAGACTTCGATGAAGCAATTTCCATCAGCCCTTCCCTAGGGGAAGCGTACCTTTGGAAGGGCATCGCTTTGCGGAAGATCAACCGGCACGCCGAGGCGCGACAAGCCTTACAACATGCTTTACAGCTGGATCCAGACCGTCTTTGGGCCAAACAGCAGCTGAATAAAACCCCTGCCCAGTAGATGCGGCGAGCGCTTCTCCTGTGCGTGGGCATTGTTTCAGTTACTTGGCTCGGATTTAAAATTGTCCCGGGTCATACTTACTTACAAGCAGATACACAAATCTATGTTCCGATGCTGGAACGACTGGATGCACCAGGTTATTTATCGCGGGACTTAGTCGCAACGCATTCTCATCTTACATACACAATTTACGACGAAGTTACACTTTTTCTCCATGCAGTAGGAGGATTAAGCCTTAAGGCGGCTCTGATTGATCAGCAGCTTCTATATCGCGCCGCGGAAGTGCTGGGAGCTTTTCTCCTCGCCCGGGCCGTGGGCTTAAACGACTTATTTGCATTTCTGGTCGCCGCACTATTGAATTTGGGAGCCGCGCTGAGAGGTCCCGGAGTATGGCTGCTGGATTGCGAGCCCGTGCCTCGAGCATTTGCAGTCGCGCTGGTGATTTTGGCAATGGGCCTGCTTGCGAGGGAGAAGCCCCTGTTGGCCGGGATGGCTGGCGGACTTGCTGTGTTGTATGATCCATTCGCCACAACTCCGTTCTGGGTCGTAATTTTTGTGGCGCTCACCTTCGACCGCAATTTGCGGTCCCTACTCCGGCCTGCTAGCACCATATTGTTGATTTTTGTTTTGTTGCTCGCCAATCTGGCACAGCTACAACCTGGAGTGCTCGAGCCACAAATATTTTTCGGCAAAATATCGACCGACCTCGCGAATGTCCAGCAATACATTGCGAGTGACGCCTGGGTATCTCTCTGGGCGGGACGAGATATTTGGCAGTACCTTGTGATTTGGATCTGTGGCATGTGGGCAACGGCGCGTATTTGGCCGGCCCTGAACCGCCAAACGAGATGGCTTTTTATGCTCCTGCCGGCACTCGGGATCATCAGCGTACCAGTCTCATATATGCTGCTGGAGCAATTACGCTGGTCGCTCATTCCGCAAGTTCGGCCTGCGCGGGCATTGCTATTCACAGTGGCAATCGCATCTCTCGCCTGCAGCGTTGCCGGGATACGCGCAGCTTTGCGGCACAAAAGCTGGGAAGCCCTGCTATGGTTCGTCTTAGTTTTTGCATTGCCGGTGAACGTGCGCGTTCTCGATCTGTTACGAGTTAGCAACGGCAGGAGTTTGCTGCAGCTAACCTTGTGCGTTGCGCTGGCGGGTTTGCTCGCTATATCCGTGAGGCAATTTGGTTCAACGAAGATGAGGCCTGTTGTGTTGCTTATACCTCTTATCGCAATTGTTGCGGCACCACGTATCGGCGGAGTTGAAAATTACTCGAAGATCAACCAGGAAACGATTGCCGAAGTGGCAGATTGGGCGGAGAACAACACGTGGGGTGGTTCTATGTTTCTTTTCCCCGACGCAGGACACGATCTTTATCCCGGAATTTTTCGGGCTGAATCGCGGCGGCCCGTGTGGGTCGACTGGGAGAGTGGCAGCCTCGCGAATTACTTCGAGTCATTCGCGCACGATTGGCAGGAGCGATGGCGGCAGACGATGCAAGGGCAATTTTCGCCGGCGCGTATGCAGGGCATATTGTCATTGCCGGTAGACTACTACGTCTTGAAACGGGCGAACCACTTGGCCGAGGTGAAACCTGTGTTTGAAAATCGTGAATTTGTGGTCTATGACTCGGAAGACTTGAGGAAATCAGCAACTCCCTTGCGCCGGGCAGGAAACTAAGCAGGAATTAACTATTCAAATTGATCCCGAGTTTCTTAAGTTCCTCGGCATAGTAGCGCTTGTGCAGCAGATCGTACTCTTCACCGCCTTCCGTGATATCTCGTTTTTGGCTGCGGATCTTTTCGCGTGCCGCGCGGTCCACCCGGTCCTCGATTTGAAGTATGTCAGTGATCTCACGAACGAGGGCGAGACGCAGCTCGTTCGGATCCTTGCGCACCCTGAAGTCCCTTGATTTGCGAAGAGCGGAGACGATCTTGTGAGCCAGATCATTTACCTTGTCGCGTGACAGCTTCATAGGATCGCCTGTATCGCGACCGGAGGCGCGGACTACTTTCCGCTGAGCAAGAAGCTGATTCTTGATCCTGCGGAACATCTCATGGTAAGAGACGTTCTCACGACGCATGTAGTCGCTGTAATCATCCAGCAGGTCGCGAACTTCATCGTTCAGCCTGTCCTCGACCGACAGATCGTCCTCGATGACTTGGGCGATGACTTCAGCACCGGTGGTCGGATTGGAGGTCTCGAACGCAGCAGGGCTGAGACGGTTAACCAATTGCCGTGAAAGATACGCGATGAACTCCCGGGCCAATATCATCCGAGCGTTAGTTTAACAATTCGGAGATTATCAAACGTCAAAGCGAAGCCCTATACCTTAAACCCAGTTGCTTCGAACTACGTGGCGTGTGCGATAAGCCGGTTTGCCTGGCACCCTCTGAATGCCTCAGTAGGACGTCGCCCGGCAGCGACGCTACAATGTAGGAAAGGGGAAGGTTGTCATGAATTGGTCAGACTGCCCCCTCGTTGAAATCAAGCCGGCCGTGCAGGGCGGACGTCCTGTGTTGAAGGGTACTCGAATGCCGGCCGATGACATCGTCGAGAATTGGGAGGCGGGTCTTGACAGTCCGAAATCGCGGCAAACTTCCGGCTAACGGTCGATAAAGACATCGTGAAAGCCTAAGAGAGATCATCGTGTGGATCGTTCGAGTTCATAGAGATTGCGCCTTTGCCGAAATCCAGGCGGGTACAAGGGAGAGTGACGTAGCTGCCGCGTCCTTAACCAGCGCCGTGGTTCGCGAGAAATTCATGGTTGATGGGATGGCGGCCGCCATATCCATCTTCAATATGGTGCCAAAAACCAATACCTGACTCCCCGAGCTTCCAGCAGAGATATACTTCTTTACCGCGATAGAGTGTCGGGAAATCAATCAGCCCGATCTCTATATCTTTCAGCTGGCAGCCGATTTCCTGAATTCTTTCAACGGCCGTCTTGAGACCGCGTGCTGAGGCGTCTCTGCGGGCTCGAATCTGCTGGATCTGTTCGCGCGGGGGATTCATGCCGCCACTCAAGGCAATGCGTTGATTAATGCGGCTAAGCTCAGCATCCGCCGTTTCGTGGCCTTGCTTCAGCTGAATCAAAGTACGGAGGAGCCCTTCTACTTGCGGAAGGAGACCCTCTGCGTCGAGCAAAGTGAAGAACCGTGGCACAGAAAGGGATAAACGCGCGTATTCGAGCGCGTCGACGAGATGAGTATAGCAACGCCGCGCTAGTATGCTGGGTCTTGCGAATTGGGATTCATTGTTCGACAGCCGGCTCGCTCGAAAAAGCCGCCATCAAGGCAAATGAGCTCGGTGCTAATACGTTCCAGATTTTCTCGACGAGTCCCCGCATGTGGCGCGCCAGGCCGCCCGACCAGGAACAGATCCGGCGTTTGCATGAGCAACGAGAGAAGCATAACCTGACCCCGCTAGTGGTTCACGACAGCTATCTCATCAATCTGGCATCGAACGATCCAGCCATCCGTGAAAACTCGCTTCGTGCATTTACAGGTGAGTTGGAGCGAGCCCTTCTTATTGGGGCGGAGTATCTGGTCGCGCATCCCGGCAATTACAAAGGACTCACGCTGGAACAGGGAATTTTCAACGTCGCGGAAGGTTTGGCCCTGGCGTGGAGAGCTGTGGAGGAGAACCTCAAGCGCAAAGCGAAATTGAGCATTTTGCTTGAAAATACTGCAGGAGCGGGTGCACAACTGGGTGGTCGCTTGAACGAGCTGGCAACTATTCGAGATCTCGCCGGGCCGTATGTCGAAATACCAATCGCCTATTGCCTCGACACGTGCCACTGCTACGTTTCGGGGTTTGACATCGCCCATGAACATGGACTGACGAAGTTGATAGAGGCAGCCTCTGGAACTTTAGGGCTCGATCTCGTACCGGTGATTCACGCCAATGACGCGAAGACCAGCTTAAACTCACACCTGGATCGCCACGCCAACATAGGCGAAGGTAATATTGGTATTGAAGGCTTTCGCCGCATTCTCAATCATCCAAGATTGCAGGGAAAAGCCTTTATCCTCGAGACGCCGGTAGATAAGCCGGGCGATGATCTTCGTAACGTTACAGCACTGAAGGAGCTGGTATCCCCGAGAAAGCATTCGACCACAAAGCAATCGAGGAGAAGTGGTGTGAGCGCTGGTCAAACGACGAGTCTCTCTACGTAGCTGACGCCCCGGATAAGCCCAAATACTACGTTCTCGAGATGCTGCCTTATCCGAGCGGCAAGCTCCACATGGGGCACGTGCGCAACTACTCGATTGGCGACGCGCTCGCCCGTTACATGTGGATGCGGGGCTATAACGTCTTGCATCCGATGGGTTGGGACGCGTTTGGGCTTCCAGCCGAGAATGCGGCGCTCAAGGCTGGCCGTGAGCCGCGGGAATGGACACTCAGCAACATCGCCCATATGAAGGCGCAGATGCAGCGTATCGGTTTCGCCATCGACTGGAATCGCGAAATCGCGAGTTGTGAACCCGAATACTACCGCTGGAATCAGTGGTTTTTCCTGAAAATGTTGGAGCGCGGCCTGGCATATCGCAAGGAAGCGCTTCTGAACTGGTGTCCCGAATGCGGCACGGTGCTTGCGAATGAACAGGTAGTAAACGGCTGCTGCTGGCGGCATGAAACAACGCCGGTCGAGCAGCGCGCGATGCAGCAGTGGTTTCTAAAGACCACCGCCTACGCGTCTGAACTACTCGAGGACATGGAGCAGCTTGAAGGCGGCTGGCCGGAGCGAGTACTGGCAATGCAGCGGAATTGGATCGGGCGATCTGAAGGCGCCGAGATCGATTTCGCGGCGGAAGGTTCAGCTGACACGATTCGCATCTTCACCACACGCATCGATACCATTTATGGCGCAACCTGCTTGGTTCTCGCGCCGGAGCATCCCGTCGTCGACAAATTGATCACTGACGAATCCGAAGGGATCAAAGTGAAAGAGATGATCGACGCGACTGCGCGCCAGGATCCAGGGGCTGTTGACAAGACGGGCTTTTTCACAGGCCGTCACGCGATTCACCCGTTTACTGGCCGCAAGATTCCGATATGGATCGGCAATTTCGTCGTGATGGGGTACGGCACCGGCGCAATCATGGCTGTGCCGGCGCATGATGAGCGTGATTTCGAGTTCTGCCGAAGCTACGGAATACCAGTGGTCCCGGTAATTCGGCCCGCAGAGGGAGCCCTTGCCGAAGGAGTTTCAATGACGGAGGCGTTCACCGGGTACGGAATCGTCGAGAACTCAGGTGAATGGTCTGGCTTGCCGAGTGCCGAAGCACAGCTAAAGATGACAGACTTTGCGCGTCAAAAAGGGTTTGGGACAAGGGCGACCACGTATCGCCTGAAGGACTGGGGTATCTCGCGGCAGCGCTACTGGGGCACGCCCATCCCGATCATTTATTGCCCGCAGTGCGGCGCCGTTCCGGTCCCGGAGAAAGACCTGCCAGTGTTGTTGCCTCCGAATGTAAAAATCACTGGCCAAGGCCGGTCCCCCTTGCTAGGCGTCGAGACATTCATGAACGTAAAATGTCCGAAGTGCGGCGGAGCGGCGCGACGCGAGAGCGATACCATGGATACCTTCATCGATTCCTCCTGGTACTTCTATCGTTATTGCGATCCGCACAATGACCGGTCGCCTTTCGATTCCCAAATCATTGCGCGCTGGTTTCCGATCGACCAATATATCGGCGGCATCACTCACGCCATTTTGCACCTGATTTATTCGCGGTTTTGGACCAAAGTGATGCGGGATCTCGGACTAATCGCGAACAGTGAGCCCGCAAAGAACCTTTTCACCCAGGGGATGGTTCTGATGGCCGGCAGCGCCATGTCCAAATCGAGAGGCAACGTTGTCGATCCGGACGAAATGGTCGAAAAATACGGGGCCGACACATGCCGCCTCTATACGTTGTTTGCCGCTCCTCCAGAAAAAGACATGGACTGGAGCGAATCTAGCGTAGAGGGCCAATACAGATTTCTCGGGCGGTTATACCGATTCATCACGCGAAATATCGATCGAGGAAATGAAAGCGAGGTAAGTGCAGCCGACCGGCAGGCGCTTCGAAAACTGCATCAGACAATGAAAAAGATCACCAACGATTTCGATAGCCGCTGGCATTTCAACACGTCGATCGCAGCGCTAATGGAACTGGTGAATGAATTGTACTCGCTGGAAGCAAAGTTATCGTCAAAATGCATGTGGGACGTCTCGGAGAAGCTGACTTTGATGCTTGCTCCTTTTGCGCCGTATACGGCTCAAGACCTTTGGCAGATCCTTGGCAAAGATGGGCCGGTGTTTCGGGAAATGTGGCCGAGCTACGATGCGGAACTTGCCAAAGAAGATTTGGTAGAGATTCCAGTCCAGGTGAATGGCAGATTGCGTGCCCACCTGCAGGTCGCGCCAGGAACCACCAAGGAAGAATTAGAGCGGCTGGCTCTGAAACAGGAAAACGTAAAGCCGTTTGTTGAGGCCAAGAACCTCGTGAAGGTAGTAATCCTGCCGGATAAACTTGTGAACCTAGTGGTCAGGTAGGTCGGCAACTGGGCGATTAATAAAAACCCATTCTGGTCAAACCTGTTTTACCCTATAAGTGAGGGCGGGAGTTTGAGCGCAAAGAATGCGGTATGGGCGGAATGTGTCAGTAAGACGTACTGCTCTGGGGGCGCGGAAGTAATTGTTTTCAAGGACCTCTCTCTGGAAGTGCGTCGGGGTGAGCGGCTCGCGATTATAGGCGAATCCGGGGCCGGCAAATCAACCTTATTGCATCTGCTTGGCGGCTTGGACAAGCCTTCGAGCGGCACGATATACTTCGGCCATCAAGAGATCACCTTGCTGGCGGACGAGGCGCTGGCTGATTTTCGCAACCGGGAAACCGGGTTCGTGTGGCAGAATCCATCTCTGTTGCCAGAGTTTACTGCTATGGAGAACGTGATGATGCCTCTGCTGATTCGGGGCATACGCCCGGAGGAGGCAGCCTCAACAGCGCGTACACGGTTAGATGAGGTGAGACTTCGTGACCGCGAATCGCACCGGGCCGGGGAGTTGTCCGGAGGAGAACAGCAGCGAGTCGGCTTGGCTCGAGCGCTTGCGGGTAGTCCGCGTGTGTTGCTGGCCGATGAGCCGACGGGAAATCTGGATTTTCGGACAGGTGAGGCGATTATCAGCCTGCTCGACGATCTACACAGGTCGCATAGCTTGACTTCGATTTTCGTGACTCACAACGTTTCATTAGCGATTCGTTGTGATCGAGTTTTAGAGTTAAAGAAGGGCAGTCTGCGCACTCCGTCATTGATGGAGTTACAGGAAGCCGGAGTTGGACAAGACGCAACCCGTCTTGACGGTGGTACTTATGTTTGAACGATATACCGAAAAAGCACGTCGCGTAATTTTCTTCGCGAGATATGAGGCGAGCCAGTTCGGGAGTCCTTATATTGAGACCGAGCATTTGTTGCTGGGTCTTTTGCGGGAGGATAAGGCGCTCGCAAATCGCTTTTTGCGGTCGCATGCCGCGATCGAATCGATTCGCAAGCAGATAGAAGCGCACACCACAGTGCGTGAGAAGGTATCGACTTCCGTTGATCTGCCGCTAAGCCATGAATGTAAGCGCGTGCTGGCCTATGGCGCAGAGGAGGCCGAGCGCCTGAGCCACAAACATATCGGAACAGAGCATCTGCTGTTGGGCTTGTTGCGCGAGGAGAAGAGCTTTGCTGCGGAGATCCTGCATGAGCGAGGACTCCGACTCTCGGCCGTGAGGGAAGAGATCGCACGCTCGGCTTCGGAGAAAACCTCGGCAAACAGGCCCAAAGAAAGTTCGCTATTGGCGGAGTTCAGTCGTGATCTGACCCAAGCGGCTGTAGACGGGATGCTCGATCCGTTAATCGGCCGCGACTCTGAGGTAGATCGCGTCGTCCAGATTCTTTGCCGACGAACGAAAAACAATCCAGTGCTGATTGGCGAGCCGGGTGTAGGCAAGACGGCCATCGTAGAAGGCCTGGCGCAGCGCATTGCAGATGGAGACGTGCCTTCGTTCTTGTCTGACAAGCGAATCCTTGCTCTTGACTTATCGCTGATTGTAGCGGGCACCAAGTATCGCGGCCAGTTCGAAGAACGTTTGAAAACCATCATGAAAGAGTTGATGGAAAATCAGAACGCGATCATCTTTATCGATGAGCTGCATACGCTCGTGGGGGCGGGTTCGGCGGAGGGTTCGCTCGATGCAGCGAACATTTTGAAACCGGCGCTTTCTCGCGGCGAGATTCAATGCATAGGTGCAACAACGCCGGCTGAGTATCGCAAGTCCATTGAAAAAGACCGTTCTTTGGAGCGGCGCTTCCAAGCTGTAAAGGTGCCTCCTCCGACCGAAACTGACGCGATTCGGATCTTATTCGGCATTAAGGAGCGGTATGAGAAGTTCCATGCTGTCGCGTATACCGACGAGGCGATCGAATCGGCCGTTTACACCTCGACACGGTTCATACCGGACCGCTTCTTACCCGATAAGGCAATCGATCTAATTGATGAGGCCGGCGCGCGCGTGAAGCTGCGGCAAACAACACTGCCCACCGAAGTTGCAGAGATTCAGAAGAGGATCAAGTTCATTGTGCACCGCATGGAGAATGCGATCGCGAACCACGAGTTTGAGAAGGCGCGTTTCTACTCGGACGAAGAACGCAAGGAGCGTGAAAACCTGCGGCAGCTCCGAGAAAAATACAATCTCGACGATACTTCAACCGGTGTTGTTTCCAAAGATGATATCGAAGACGTGGTGGCGCGGTGGACAGGCGTGCCAATGACTTCGATCAAGGAAGAAGAAATCAATAAGCTCTTGCGCATCGAAGAGGAGTTGCATAAGCGCGTTATCAGCCAGGAAAAGGCGATCTCCGCCCTATCCCGAGCGATCCGCCGGTCGCGCGCCGGCTTAAAATCTCCCAAACGCCCGGCGGGCTCGTTCCTGTTCCTGGGACCGACTGGCGTGGGCAAAACGGAAGTCGCGCGAGCCCTGGCGGAGTTCCTGTTTGGTAGCGAAAAATCGCTAATCCGATTCGATATGTCGGAGTTCATGGAGAAGCATTCCATTTCGAAACTGATCGGATCGCCTCCCGGTTATGTCGGTTACGAGGAGGGCGGCCAGCTCACGGAGCGTGTCAAACGGGCGCCCTACTCCACCATTCTTTTGGATGAGATCGAGAAGGCGCACCCGGATATTTACAACATCTTGCTCCAGGTGTTCGAGGACGGCCAACTGACGGACGGACTCGGCAATACAGTCGATTTCAAGAACACGATCATCATTATGACGTCGAACCTCGGGGCGAGATTCTTGGACAAGCGCGGCCAGATCGGTTTTTCCGCACCCTCGACGACGGGCCTTCCCCAGAAAGTGGAGGACCAGGTGATGGGCGAGGTAAAGCGGGCGTTCAATCCCGAGTTTCTCAACCGTCTTGATGAAGTCATTCTGTTCACCTCGCTGGTAGACGAAGATTTAATCAAGATCATCGAGTTGCTTGTGGACCAGATCAACGCGAACCTTGTGGCCAAGCAGATCAAGATCCGTCTTGACACCGACGCGGCGAAGTACATCCTTGATAAGACCTGCGGGGATCGGAGTTACGGCGCCAGGCCGTTGCGGCGCGCGCTGCAGAAGTACATCGAAGATCCCCTTTCTGAAGCGCTGATTCAGGGTTCGCTTCCCCGTCCCGCGGAACTGGAAGTGTACGTCGGTGAGAACGGCATCTACTGCAGACAAATTGGCGAGCTAGAAGGCCAACCAGTGGCGGCCGGAGATGCTGGCGAGATTTCGGCTCCACCAGTTGGCACGCCGCTTTACATGTTCTAGTAGGGTCGGGCGTGCCCGACCCTACGTGCATATCTCTATTCCGGCACGTTGAAGAGGATTGTTCGCGCAGTCATTTCGTCGTTCCGTCGCGCCTGGACGTATAAGTTCCATTCCCCCGCGACTGGAAAAATCGGTTTGGCGATGTAAACGCCGGGGCTCACGGCAAGCGCTGGAAATACCTTGAGGTGTGAATGATCCGGCATCTCAATCTGCAGTGTCACTGTGGCGTCGGGCAGCGGCTTATGAAGCGCATCGTTGATGCGAATTTCAAATGGTACTTCGACGCCAGTCTGGAGCTTGGCAGTAGGTTCAAAGCGTATCCCAAAATTGCCTTCGCGTTCTACTGCCGTTAGCAGGCTGAACGCACACAGCAGAAGAGCGATACACTTCACGACACCATTCTAGCTGCTGCGGCGGCTCTTAATAGCGCTCTAAATGTACGCTGCCGGTCGTTGTGGTTGCGGAGATCAGCGGACCGCCTTTCCCTAGTTGCCCCGACAAGCGATGCTTTGAATTTTCGTCTGTGGAAGACAAAGTGAGATTGTTGCTGATGCTCGATACGCTCGTTTTGGCGTTGATTTTGGCATTGATGTCACTCGGCAAACGGAGCGTCACACCCCCATTTCGCGTCTCCGCACTTATCGGATTGTCGTGAAATTCTGCAAGCGCCAATACAATGCCGCCGTTCGTTGTTGAAGCTCGGATAGGCTGGCTACTGGACGGCTGCATGAGCGTAAGTTCGATTGCGCCGTTTGTAGACTGTGAGTCGACGCTGCCTGCTTTGAGCCGGCCGCGAACAGCACCATTTGTCGTGTGCGCCCGCTCGGAACCGCTGCATTCTTCAAGCTCAATTGCGCCATTAGTGGTATGCAGATCATAATCGCCGGTGGCGCGTGCCATTGAAATCCGGCCATTCGTGCTGGTGACGTGTCCGCCCCCTTCCAAATCCTCGACCGAGATGCTTCCATTCGTGGTCTGCGCGCGCGAAAGGGTAGTTTGACGCGGCACCCGAATCATGTACTTTGCACCGTACGATCCGTGCCACGAATCTTTCGGCCATTCCGTCCTGACTGACGCGGTGTTAGCGCTAACACTTACGTTTATTTTGATCTGCTGCAGACGATCGGTGGTAGGCGCAGACTTCGTACCTGAGACATCGATCATGTTACGATCCCAACCTACGATGTCAATTGAGCCGTTCCTGTTGTCTAATTCGAGACGGCCCCCAGGTTGTAACGGGTATGAATAATGGAAGTCTTCCTTAACGCGATCAAACCCCCCGAGTTCGCTGCAACTTGTCAGTAATGCGCCACTTATCAGTGCAATTCCCATCCACATTCGTGTCATTCTGTGTCCCGCCTTTGAAGATCTCGGAACCAGAATACGTAAATGGCCAAACGGTTGTTCCGTAGCTGGTTGGAGGTTATGAGACCGCTAAACTGAAGATGAACGAACGTGGGGGCGTAGCTCAGTCGGATAGAGCATCAGCCTTCTAAGCTGAGGGTCGCAGGTTCGATTCCTGCCGCCCCTACCACATAAGTCAATGAGTTCAGGGGCGGCTGCAAACGGCTGCCCCAGCAAAACCCCAGTAGCATTCGCTTCGCTAGCAAGCATCACGCACTCTGCACTGATCGAATTGGTATAACCTTGCCGCTCGTGTTCGTAAGTGCGTTGTCCCAACCAGCCACAGCCCCCACCAGGCTCTCGTCGAGCGTCTTCTGGTAATGCTTCAACGTCACCGCGGCGTTCGTGTGCCGCAAAAGCGCCTGTGTGTCCTTCACCTTTCCGAAGTTCTGGAAGTGAGTCGCGCAGGTTCGGCGCAATACCTGAAAGTTCACATTCTCTACCTTCGCTGACCTGGCCAGGGGTTTCAATTTCCGGTTCAGATAGTTCTTCGGATCGTACGGCGTTCCGGCTTCTGAAGGAAACAGGTATGCAGCCGGATCCACGACTCCGAAGCGGCTGGCGTATGCTCGTAACTCCCCTTCCAGCGCCGGCGACATTGGAACGATTCCATTCGATTCTTCTGTTTTGGTGGCTCCGACGTCTCCCATCACAACCGCCTCGTCGATGCGCAGCTTGCCCGGAAGCACATCGCACAAGCGCAACGCGAAGCATTCGCTCGGCCGTAGTGCGCAGGTCATCAGGATTCTCAGCAACACGTGATCACGCGGGTCTTCTGCTGCCACTATGAGCCTCTGGCACTCTGTGAGATCGAGGAAGCGTTCGCTCGGCTTCTTCGTCTTCGGCAACCGCACATTTCCTTTTTTGGAGCGCGCCGGGTTTTTGAAAATCACATCGTCTTCGACAAGCTGGTCGAAGATCGCCCTCACATGCGTGAGGCACTTATGGGTGATTGAGTAACTGTATTTGTCGCCAACCTCGTTGATCCACTTCTTGATGTCAGTCGGCTTTATGTCCTTGATCCGAAGCCCGCCCAATTGTGGAATGATATGGCGCTGAAACAGCGACGACATGACGGACTTGTTCTTGCGGCTCCAGTCACCTTGTTTCAAAGCGAAGTAGTTATTCGCCGCAGTTTCGAAGACCAAATCCGGTTCCGGCCGGAGGCCATGGATGTGCGCGTGGAGCTTTTCTTGGGCCTCTCCTTTCGTGAGTTCGGATCTTAGGCCGATCACTTTCGATCTTTCGAGGCGCTTCTCTTGGCCGTCGATCGTCTTGTACACGTACCAAAAGCCCGTCCAAGTTCGAGGTTTTTTCCCCGTTGGTTTAACAAATCCGTTCTGATGCCGGCGTCTTGACATTGCTCTCCCCAAGCATTTCAGGCTCAGGGGAGGCATCGGGAAGTCTATCATCGCGCCGATCATGCTACTGCCTTGCTCAGCTCTTCGAGGAATTTCAGAATGTCCTGGCGCCGAAATCGCCGGAATGCTCCCACTTTCAAGCTCGGGAGCTTGGGTCTCCGGTTGCTGTTCGCATGAGCACGTACCCAGGCAGGTCTCACACGCAGCCATATTGCTACCTCTTCAACCGTCAGTAATGATTCGGGCGGCCCATTGTCAGGCATAGCTTCGCGGTGGGTCTGTCTCATCATTTCGGCCAACGAATTCGTTTGAGCGCTCACGCGGCCGCTCCCTGATGACCAGTTCCTCGAAACGGCAAAATCGTGTGTAGAACGTCAGCGCTCCGTGGTTCAGAATTCCGTCACGGTTCTTTGCAACGCGCCAAGAGATCTCTCGTGTCTCTTCTCGTTCCTGGCGCTCTTTTTGGGGCCATAGGAACAAAACCTGGTCGGCATCCTGTTCGAGCTGGCCGGACTCTTTTAGCCAATCAAGCTGAGGTTCTTCGGTGCTCTGCGCGCCTTTTCGAGCCAACTGCGAAAGCGCGAGTACGGGTATTTCGAAGTGCTGTGTGATGCGTTTGAGACCTCTGGAAATGGCGGAGATTTCCTGCACACGATTCTCGAGATACCCGACCGAATTAAGCAGCTGAAGGTAGTCAACGATTAGAAGATCGCACCCCTGACCCCGTGCGGCGAGTGATCGCAACAACGCCGCGATCGCGGGAACTGTGGTCTCGCTCTTATCCACAAGCCGTAATCGCCCACCCAGCGAAGACAATTCGCCGGTTTGCTCTTGTACGGCATAACGTTCCTGAGGATGCAGCCGGCCGGTTCGGAAACAGTATGCGCTCACTCTGGCCCGTCCCGTGATGGCACGATGCAGCACGTCGCGTGCACCCATTTCAAGCGTGACGACCAGTACGTTGTGGCCGTTCGCAGCAGCATGTTCGGCGATCTGAGAAGCGAGAGCCGTTTTGCCGACAGCCGGTCGAGCACCTAAAAGAATCAGTTTCGAGCGCCTAAGTCCCCCCAGTGTGTGGTGGATGTCTTCAAACGGGATGTGAATGCCAGGGCGTGACTCTGGACTTAGGAATGCGTTAATGCCTCCTTCGTCCTCGATCACTTCATCCACGGTTCTGGCCGCCAGCTTGCGAGAATTAGAGTTTAGAATCTCCGTCACGCGCTCGGCTTCCGCCAGTAAGCTACCCGGCTCTTCCTGTGCGCATAGGCATCGGTTGATCAGATTCTGGCAGGAAACAATCGTTCGCCGCAGGATGGCTTTGTCGCGAACGATCGTACAGAAGCTTTCGAGGTTCGCGAGAGCCGGCATGTCTTTGGAAAGTAACGTGAGGTACGAGATCCCGCCCACCAGCTGGAGTTGATCATTGTTGTCAAGTTCGTTGGCAACACTGACGTAATTGATCGATTTACCTCGCTCGAAAATATCGAGCATTCGGAGGAAGATTCGCTTGTGCTTCTCAAGGCTGAAATCGTTGGCCTCGAGTAGGTCCGCGATTTGAGCAAACGTATCCGGGTCTGACATGGCTGCGCCGAGAACGAAGCGCTCAGCATCGAGATTGTCGGGCAAAGGTAGGTCGCAGTTCATTCGATCTCTCCGGCTTTTAGGCCGCGGGGTTGTGTTCTCGGCCTGTACTGGCGGTGTTGCGGCGCCCGAGTCCAGATCCGATTCGCAAGATAGTTTTGCGGCAACCAATATCGGTCAGCGTTCCGGCCGTCCACTACCCCGGGGATGGCCCGCAGGGCATCGCCTCTTTCCTCTTCCGCCAATTCTTCCCAGGAACGAGCCGCGGCGCGTTCGTCGACACCGTTCACTGCCCTCCCAGTTGCGCTGGTGTATTGGGTCCAAAACTCCAGGAAAGAGGGGGAAGTGTGCTCTCTGTCCCTCTCTGTCTTTCTCTGTCTTCCTATAAGCAAGGCGCGAGTTGCACATTTTTTGTGCGAGTTATGCCCTAAAGTTGCACAAATTTTGTGCCGGTACTTGCACATTTCTTGTGCAACTTCTTGGTAGGAGTTGCCCAGATTTTGTGCAAGTATGACGTCGAGATTGATTCGCACGTAGTACCAACGCGCCGCCATGATCGGCTTCATTTCAATCAGCCTGAAATGCTGAAGGAGATTCAGCGCGGAGTTTACCGAGTTTCGATGAAGGCCGGTAAACGTGCAGATATCAGCGACAGAAAACCGCGTACCACGTTGCCGCCGATGGTGATCGTACCGCTCTTCAGAGCTCTCCACATCCCAGCCCAGAGTTTGATAGAGAGCCCACTCGAGCACGGTCTTCTCGGCCGAGTTCAACATGGGAAACCATACCTCGATCGTTCGCCGCGGAATTCTGACAAATCCGCCGGCCGCCTTGATGCGAGCTGTGAGTGTCGACTGTGGGACGGGCTGCTCGTCGGCTGAGGTTTTAACGTCGCTCGCTGCTGCACGTAGACGCGAGCGACTTGTCTTATGTTGGCCTCCGGACATGGACAGTAAGGCTGTCATCGGAGCAAACGCGCCACCTCGCCGCATGCGATGCCAAGGGCGGCTCTCCCGGCGTGCCATACCTCAAGATTTTTTGTCGTGGCGGCTTCGATACCGGTCTGCCCGAAATCGATCAGAATCGCACGGGCACTTGCATCGGGTAATTTCTGCGTTACTATTGTCGTAGTTAAGGTAGGTTTTTTCGAGGTCGACAGGTTGCCGCCTGCTCGGCCTCTTGCATTTTCGGACATCGTTCACCTCAATGCTGGCCCTGAGCCGAATCAGTTTGGCGGCCCGCTTTTTTTATCTCCCGTGCATCGCAGCCCTGGAGATTTTGCTCGATGTACGCTCGGATGTCTTGCGGCCTATATTTTACGAGCCGTCCCAGCCTGACGAAAGGGCAACCTCGGCCGAAGAACCTGTCGCGTCGAGCGCTTGCAACGCTCCGGCCGGTCACTTCGGAATATTCGTATTCGTCGAGGAGGTTTTCTAATTGATGTGCGTGGCTTGCCACAGCTTGTATTGCATTTGAACCAGTGCTCTTCACTCCCCAAGCATCTAGGGAAACTATGGCAGAAGATCAAGCGCAGAAATCGGCTCTACCAATGGTAGAAGTGGGAGAAAAATAGTCGTTATTGTTTGAAACGGATCGGAGGTTTCATTTCACCGAGAAAGCGCTCGAAGTTGATTGTGATAATCGAGTCGCGCGGCAAAATCCCGTATAGCCAATCGTAAAGCTCGGGCTTATGGATAGGGCAATTGTCCGCGTTGTAAATTGCCCGTTTCGATGGTTGACCCGTTTTAGATCTATACTTATCGAACAGAGCCAAGCGTCGACCTATTTCCTCCTGCATCTCTAGGACGGAATTGAGTAAGATCCTCAGATCCTGTGTGCTTTCGTCGCATAGCAATACACCAGTTCCGATCGCGTCCTTCACGTGCTTGACGGAAATTTTCAGGCTTACAGCCGCGGCTGTAAGATCAATTGCGTTCGCGCTGCATGACGACGAGATGTTGGGACTGTCAGCAACGGTAGCCATGCATGTGAAAGCTTGGGACGACACCATTCTGCGGTCTCGCTCGATGGCTAGAATCTCCACTTCGAGCGAGCTATACAGGTCCTTTAAGAATTGAGTGCGCTCGGGCGACCGCCAGCGAAGCGCAAATCTGACGTCGTATGGAAACGTTTCGGGTACTGATCGTTCAAAAATTCCGTACGGTAGATCCCATGCGACTGCCTGGACAGCTAACCGGTTGCCCCGCTCAATGTAACGCTCCTCCTCGTGTCTGGCCTCGCTTGGTAAGAGCTGGAATGATTTGGTAGGCACTAGAACGCCTTCTTCGCCTGAGGCGAGATCTTCAAGCGGCTTATCAAAAAGTTCTTCTATGAAATGCCCATGGATTCGCCTATATTTGCCACTTTTGGCTGCCACGGGTCGTTGGCCGAAGATCCTTTCGGCCTCTGCCAGTTCATCGTGAGGGAAAATCTCCCGTACGATATGCCCAGCTTCGGCGTTCAGGTCCTCACAACCAGCCGACCTTTCGCGCAAAGCGCGACGTGCTCCCTTTAGCGTTCCTTCCAGCGCGACAGCTAGCGCGTACTGATTGTCATTCAGCCCCTCTAGAGCCTCTGCAATTTCAGGCCAGACCTCATTTGGGTTCCGGCAGGGTCGATTAGGCATCATCCTCGCTCCTCTCGCTCTGAAGAAGCGGCCGCCGCGGCGAGCGAGTGCCTATTTCGCCAGGTTCATGACACCAAGCTAGGCGGCCCATCACATTAGAGCAAGACTCGGAGAACATCTCAACCCTGAATTGTTTCGCCCTCTTGCCCCGGAATCGACCAGACAAAACCGACGAAAATGCACGTGCAGAGAGCGTGCAGCCTGCGTGAGGCATCGACGCCGATGCATGCACCGGGCATGCACTGAACTACGTAGGCCCACGCATCACACGTGCGGTAGCCACCACGTGAACACGCGTTCGGAACGCAGGATGCACGTGCTCACGCACGCTCTTCACACGCTGCGCTGTACGCGGCAAGCTGCGCGTCCGAAAACAGGGTGTGAACTTAACACGCACGCCCTGCGTCGAAGTCCGCGCGCTGACAGTCGAGCAGCAGCAACTTGTCACTGATCACGCGCACATCGTTGCAGCGATCGCCCGCCACCTGGTAAAACAGTTCTCGTTACCGCGTTGGATTGACCTTTCAGAAATGACAAGTTGCGGATATTTTGGCTTATGCACGAGCCGACCGACCCCAGCCCGTCCGTCGAACAAGTCTTGATCGAGCAACAGGAACAGCGCCGGAAGTGTCGCCATCTCAGGTTTGCGGGCTTGCGCGTGGGTGAAATTGAACTACGCTGTGCAACTAAAAAGCACATGAACGGCGAGACGTTGCGGGAGATTGGCGCGGCGGAGGGACGTTCGGCAAGCTGGGCGCATTACAGGGTGCATTGTGGCGAAAGGCAACTGAGAGAGGCGCTAAGTGACCCCGTGCGCTGAGTGATCGCGTGCTCCGCTAGGGAAACGATGCGGTCGGAAGCTGCTGCCGTCGTAACATGCCCCGGCCTTGCGATTTCTCATGCTGTCGTTGCGATTTCCCGTGCACAGATTCAATCCCCGAGCGTTTCCGGGCATATCTTGTTCTTTCCGACTGGCGATTCGTCCTAGAACGTTTCTGTGCGTTTTTGTTTGCGCGCCAGTTCCGCAACAGCGCAAAGAGCGAGGTGATTACACCACTTGACGAACTGCTCTCGAATAGCCTCGCTGATTTCGCCACTCACAGACCTCGGCAGCGGAGAGGCGCATGCATACAGTAAAGCATTGCGGCAATGCGATCGCCAACTGCTTCTCTGTCGTTCGAGGCCTGCGCTGCGTAGTAACCTGCCACTGCGGACCGTGCCTTGCTCCCGACCTTTGAGCCTGGTCTGACGTTCGATAAACGGAATTGTCGTAACTCAGAATCTCCCTGCATCACGGTACTCACGCGCCCTTAACACCCAAGCACCGAGCGACAACCCGAAAACACTCGAATGTCATCAATCCGTCCTCGCTGATGTGAATCTGGGCCTCGTGGCCACGGAGGGCTTCGCGTATCGCATCGCTGTACGTCATTCCGGAGTTGGCGCAAAACTTCCGAAGCCGTT